>CAZZKJ010000001.1:0-132467 GCA_964654695.1 uncultured bacterium
CACCCGAGGGCATACGGCAGCTTCCCGCGTATCTTGGCGCATTACGTTCGTGAGAAGAAGCTTTTCGACCTGCCGACGGCGATCAGGAAGATGACGTCCATGGCGGCGGAGAAGCTCGGACTGAAGAGGCGCGGGCTCATCGCCCCGAGATACTTCGCGGATCTCGTGCTCTTCGCGGGGCGGGGGGAAGCCGGGCGGGAAGATCCGGCCGAAAACGCCTCCCGCCGGGCCCCGAACCGCCCTCCCCTGCCAAAAAGCCCCGTCAAAAACACCGCGAGCGCCGAAATCGAAAACAAAATATAAACAGATTCGGCGAGATAACTCTGCGACAAAATTATCAAACGCGGATGAAAAGCCGCGATTACGGCCGCCGTGAATCCAACCCCCGCACCGGCGATCCGCCTCGCTATATAATAGACGGGAAAAACCACAAGCGCGCCGGCAACGAGCGACACGGCGATGCCGGATGCCTCGAGCGGCACGCCCAAGCGGTACGGCAGGCTAGTAAAAAACGGAAACAGCGGCGGCCACGACGGATCGAGGGCCTTCGCCCAATACCCCTCCGCAAAAAAACGCGCGGCGGCGCCGTAATAAGAGCTGTCGGTTTCGACCATACGGTAGAAAGCGAGCATGGCAACACGCCACAGAGCCGCGGCCGCAAAAAGCGCCAGCAGCCGGCGCTTCATGCCTGATTCTTCAACATATGACAAAGCGGAATCTGACGGAGAAGGAATGGTCATTTATTTGAGAAGGATTAGCCTCTTCGTAATATGCTTTTTGCCGATCTGGAGCTTAAGATAATAAACGCCGCTGGCAGCGGGACCGCCGTTCTCGTCTGTTCCGGACCAGCCGGCGCCGTAGCGGCCGGGGCCGAGCAAGTCTTCGTTCAGCACGCGGACCAGGCGTCCCCTGACATTATATATCTTCAGACTGGTGTCGAGCGGCTCGCCGGACCTGATCATATTGTCGTTTTCATCTGCAACTTCCGGCGGAATCTCGTACATGATCGACGTGGTTTCATGAAAAGGATTGGGAGAGATTTCGAGCAGCTTCTCATCGAGTTTTCCCGGCCTGTTCCAGAACCTCTCGGCATCGAGCCCGGCTTTCATGCCGGTTCCGCCGCGTTCGGCGGGGCCCAGGGGCCGCAGAAGCACTTCGAAGATATCACCCGAATCCAATCTTCCTCTTATAGAGAGCCGGTCCATATCGTCTAAAAGCGCGCCGGGCATATCTCCGCGGTAAACCATGTGAAGATCGCCGCCGCTAAAATCGATAACTTCCACATCCCGCAAAGACATATTGCTGAGAAGTGTTATGTGCGCAGGATCGAGGCCTTCCGCCCGCGCGTTATCAATAGTTATGAGCCATTCCTTTTTTGGAGACCCGTCGCTTCGCCGCGCCGCATCCGCCTGCGGCCGGGCGGAATAGCTCCCCCACATAAATTTTCTGGCCGCGGCCATGGGAGGCGGCAGAAACCTGTGCTCTCCGTCGCCGATATAGGTTTTGTGCGCGTCGATTATCGTGTTTTCCATTTGCTCCGGTTTTTGCGCGGCCATCAGCGCCACGCTGATCTTCATTTCCGCGCCGGCTTCCAGCGTGCCCAGTCCGGGCGTCACGCCGTAAATGATTCTTTTTTGTCCCTCGGCGATTCTCTCGTTTCCAAAAGCGGATTTCGCCGCGGAGGAGCCATCCATGAGTTTTTCTTTTTCGATGCGCTCGTCGAGCAGCGCGGGGAGTGGGAGGCCGTCTTCGATTCCGCCGAAGAGCCATGAATTTTCTTTTTTATCATAATTATCAAAAAACGCCATCGCGAACCCCGCACCCCATTCGTCCGTGCATACGAGCACGCGGGTTTCGGAGAATTCCTGGTTGTTCGAACCGGCAATGGATCTTTGCGAGCACGAACGCGGACCCTCAACGAGAAAGTACGCGCCGAGACGGACGTCGGCAACCGGCTCCCCGCCGGCATTCCTTATAGTCATGCTGATCACCGCCAGGTCGTCGATATGCTGCAGCGACCACCCGAAGCATTCTTCGTGCACTTCGAGCCGTACCGGACCCCGGGAACCGAGCAGGCAATCGAGCACGGCCATATCATCTCCCATGGCGCAAAAATCCTCGTCAATCCGGCCGTCGTTATCGTTATCCACGCCATCGAGGGGATCTTCGTCTACCAGGCCGTCTTTGTCGTCGTCGGGATGGGGGGCCGGCCAGCGGCTGCCGCCCCTGCAGCCCTCGGAATAATTCTGTCCCAGGAACCGGTTCGTGACCGGATATGCGGGATCTTCGGAAAACCCGGGCGAAAGCACCTGCCTTTTGCCGCCCACGACCGCGGTGATGATGAATCCGCCGCGTTCGAACAGGCTTTTACCTTTCATCCACGACGGGTAGAATCCCAGCCATTGACCTTTTTCGGAGAGTACGAGTTTGACGCGCCCGGGATTTATGGTGGCGCGCCGGGGCTCATGGAGATTTTGCGCAGCGCCGGCTCCGTCCCGGGCAGGGGCTGCGTTGGGCAATGCGCCGAAAGCGGCCGCTGCGGCCGTGAAAAGCAAAACGGCGCCGACCCGGCAAGGGGCCGAAAGGCCCGCGGGCATATTCACCAAGAATTTTTTTAATCTATATGAAACCGTTGTTTTCAAAATATCCTCCTCGTACCCGATCACAACCCATAAAGAGTATATAAACCGCTTCCGGGAATCAACTGGAAAGAAAAAAGCTGAGACTTTCGAGGGCTACGGCAAGATTTACATTTCGAGGCATAACATGTGCAGGGACTTGGAGTTTCTTCGGCGAAAAGTTGAGAATTCCGCGTATATCGAGCTTGGCGAGAAGATCCACTATTGCCTGCGCTTCCTCGGCGGGAACGGCTAATACGCCTATATCCACGGGTCTCTTCTTTAGCAAAGCCCGGGCGCGCTCGAAGGGGGCTATTTCCACATTCTCCCATTTTTTGCCGATTTTTTTCTTATCGACATCGATAATATGCTTGAAAACAAAACCGTCATCCCTGAACCCCTGGAAGAAAAAAAGCGCATGACCGAGGCTGCCGGCGCCAAACAGCGCCATCGTCCATTTGCGGTCGAGACCCAGGATGCTCTTGATCTTATCGCACAGATCTTCGACCTTGTACCCAAGGCCGCGCGTTCCGAAGCTGCCGAAATAAGACAGGTCCTTTCGCACCTGCGCGGGCGTGATTCCCCCGAGATCGGCAAGCGTGGACGAAGACACCGTCTTTACCGCTCCCCGCTGCAGGTCGTTCAAGATCCGATAGTAGCTCGATAACCTTCTTACGGTGAATTCCGATATTTTTTCCATGTTTATTCACCCGGATTCAATCGAGATCGGTGCTGCTGTCCTCCCGGGTTCCTGAAGGAGGGTCCCATCCTTGTGCGGCGCCTTTTAGTTATTCCCCGGTTTCTCCGCCATTCCCATTATCTTTCACAAGATGGGCGACATCGGTAACGTTGTCGCCTTCGTCGAGATTGATCAGACGAACTCCCTGCGTGTTTCGTCCGATTACCGACAGCTGCGATATCGGGCACCTTATAACGATACCTTTTTTCGTAATCAGCATCAGCTCGTCCTGGTCCTGGACTTCTTTTATAGACACGACTTCGCCGTTTCTTTCGGTGGTCTTGATATTGATTACGCCTTTGCCGCCCCTGTGTTTGGCGGAATAATCCTCAAGGGGCGAACGTTTGCCGTACCCGTTGGCGGTTACGGTAAGAAGCGTCGCGTCTTCCCTGACGACAACCATACCCACGACTTCATCGTCTTTGTCGACTTTGACCCCGCGCACCCCGGCCGCGGTTCTTCCCATGGGTCTGACGTCGGCCTCGCTGAAACGGACCGCCCTGCCGCCGCGTTTGGCCAACACTATGTTCTGGTCGCCGGTTGTCACGGCCGCGGCAATAAGAACGTCGTCGCCCTTCAGCGTCATCGCTACGATGCCGCCGCGGCGCGGCCGGCTGTATTTGCTGAGATTGGTTTTCTTTATGCGCCCGTTTCTTGTTGCCGTCACCAGGAACTTGTCCTCGCTGAACTCGGGCACCTGCACGCGTCCCGTTATCCGCTCGCCTTCGGCCAGGCCCAGCAGGTTGACGATGGCCTTGCCGCGCGCCTGCCGGCCGGCGACCGGAATGGCATGAACTTTCAGCCAATGGCACTTGCCTTTGTCGGTGAAGAAGAGTATGTAGCTGTGCGTCGACGCGATGAAAAGATGTTCGACGAAGTCCTCGTCCTTGACTTTTATCCCGGTAACGCCCCGCCCGCCGCGTCTCTGCTTGCGGTAGGATTCGAGCGGAAGCCTCTTTATATAACCGTTATGGCTAACGGTAATGGCCATGTCCTCCTCGGCTATCAGGTCTTCCGCCGCAAAATCGGCGACATTCTGGTCTACTATTTCGGTGCGGCGCTCATCGCCGTAGCGCTTCTTTATTTCATCGAGTTCTTCCTTGATGATTTTCAATACCAGAGTCCTGTCTCCGAGAATAGCTTTTAGCTTTGCTATGGTTTTTATGATCGCCTGGTATTCATCCTCGATCTTCTGTCTTTCGAGCCCGGTCAGGCGCTGGAGACGCATATCCAGGATCGCCTGCGCCTGGATCTGGCTGAGATTGAATTGGTTCATGAGACCTTTTCTGGCGGTGTCCGGCGTATCCGACGCTTTTATCAGCGCGACGATCTCGTCAATATGATCCAGCGCGATGCGGAATCCTTCGAGTATATGAGCGCGCTCTTCGGCCTTCTTGAGTTCGAATCCGGTTCTTTTGACTACGACATCTTCGCGGTGGGCGAGGAAATGCGCCATCAGCTGCTTCAGGTTCATCACCATGGGGCGGTTGTCGGCCAGGGCCAGCATGATTATGCCGAACGTAACCTGCATTTGGGTGTGTTTGAAAAGCTGATTCTCGACTATGCGCGCGTCGGCGTCCCTCTTGAGTATGATCACTACGCGCATGCCTTCGCGATCGGACTCGTCGCGAAGATCGGCGATGTCCTCTATCGTTCCGGCTTTTACCAGCTCGGCGATGCGTTCCAGAAGCGCGGCTTTGTTCACCTGGTACGGAAGTTCGGTTGCAATTATAGCCTCCCTGCCGTTTTTCATCTCTTCGACATTCGTGCGCGCCCGGATTATAACGCGGCCCCGGCCGGTCCTGTAAGCCTGTTGGATACCGAGCCTGCCGAGCACTATTCCGGCGGTTGGGAAATCGGGTCCTTTGACATAATCCAGAAGGCTCTCATCGGCCAGCTCCGGATCATCAATCAGGGCGACGAGGGCATCTATGATTTCGCCTATATTATGGGGAGGAATGTTTGTCGCCATGCCGACGGCTATTCCCGCCGAGCCGTTTATCAGCAGGTTGGGCGCCTTCGAGGGCAGCACCAGCGGCATCATCCTGGAGCCGTCGTAATTGGGTCCGAATTCGACTGTTTCCTTGTCGATGTCGGCCAGCATCTCTTCGGCCAGTTCCTGCATCCTGACTTCGGTGTACCTTTCGGCGGCGGCCGGGTCGCCGTCGACCGATCCGAAGTTACCCTGCCCGTCTACCAGCGGATAGCGCAGCGAAAAATCCTGGGCCATGCGCACCATGGTCTCGTATATGGCGGCCGTGCCGTGGGGATGGTAGTTGCCGTTGACATCGCCGGTTACCTTGGCGGATTTTCTGTACGGCCGGTTGTGCGCGAGATTGAGATCGTTCATCGCGGTCAGCACCCGGCGGTGAACGGGTTTGAGCCCGTCCCTGACGTCGGGAAGAGCGCGCGAAATTATCACGCTCATCGAGTAGTCGAGGTACGAGTTTCGCATTTCCTCTTCGATGAAAACCGGTATTATTTTTTCTCGGTCGACGGCCATGAATATCTCCTTGTCTATTGATGTTCGATTATTATGCTAAAAAGCCGGCGCGCATACCGCACCCGATCGCGTATTAAATATCGAGATTCTTAACACTGAGCGCATTTTCCTGTATGAACTGTCTTCTGGGTTCCACTTCGTCTCCCATCAAGACACTGAACATTCTGTTTGCTTCAACCGCATCCTCGATTTTGACCTGGAGCATCATTCTCGTTTCCGGATCCATCGTGGTTTCCCACAGCTGCTCGGGATTCATCTCGCCGAGTCCTTTATAGCGCTGAATGTATACGCCCTGTCCTCCACCCCAGTCCTTGAGTATGTTCTGCATTTCCTGGTCGTTGAACGCGTAGACTTCTTTTTTGCCTTTTTTCAATCGATAAAGCGGCGGCTGCGCGATGTAAACATATCCGGACTCCACCAGCCGCTTCATATATCTGTAAAACAAGGTCAAAAGCAAGGTCCGGATATGCGATCCATCCACGTCGGCGTCGGTCATGATTATTATTTTCTTGTACCTGATTTTCGATATGTCGAATTCTTCGCCTTCGACGCCGGTTCCAGTGGCGCTGATTATGGTTTTGATCTCTTCGTTCGATAGTATCTTGTCCAATCTCGATTTCTCGACATTCAGTATCTTTCCTCTCAAGGGAAGAATCGCCTGGAAGCTCCTGTCCCTCGCCTGCTTGGCCGACCCCCCCGCGGAATCGCCCTCCACCAGGTAGATCTCGCATTTATCCGCATCGCTTATCGAGCAGTCGGCCAGTTTTCCCGGAAGAGAATTGGACTCGAGTGCGGATTTGCGCCGGGTCAGGTCGCGGGCTTTGCGCGCGGCCTCCCTTGCCCTGTGGGCCGACAGGCATTTTTCTATAATTTGTTTCGAGTTCGACGGATTCTCTTCGAGATACTCCTTGAGATAATCTCCTATGACCACCTCGACAATCCCCTTGATCTCGCTGTTGCCCAGCTTGGTTTTCGTTTGGCCTTCGAACTGCGGTTCCCTGAGTTTTACGCTTATTATTGCGGTCAGGCCTTCGCGCACATCATCGCCCGAGAGGGTAAATTTGTCCTTCTTGAAAAGGTTTGCCGCCTGCGCGTGGTTGTTCAGCGTTCGTGTCAGCGCGGTCTTGAAACCGATCATGTGGGTTCCGCCGTCCAAGGTGTTTATATTGTTGGCGAACGAGAAGACGTTCTCTACGTACCCGTCCGTGTACTGCATGGCTATTTCGACATCCACGCCGTCTTTTTCGGCATGAATGTAAATGGGGTCGTTTATAAGCGAGCGCTTGCTTTCGTCCAAATATTTAACGAAGGACACGATGCCGCCTTCGTATGCATAAACCTGCTTTTTGCCCCCACCCCGCCTGTCTTCAAGAATTATCTCGAGGCCTCGGTTCAAAAAGGCCAGCTCCCGCAGGCGCTGTCCCAGGGTTTCGAATTGGTAATTGATATCTCCGAATATCGAAGCGTCGGGCTTAAACAGTATGCTGGTTCCCCGGCCTTCGGAAGCCCCCCGTTCTTCGAGGGGCCCTTCGGGGATCCCCTTTTTATACCGCTGGAAGTATTTCTTGCCGTCCCTGCGGATCTCGACTTCCAGGTATTCGGTCAGCGCGTTCACCACCGAAACCCCGACGCCGTGAAGACCGCCCGAGACTTTGTAGGCTTTGTGATCGAACTTGCCCCCGGCATGAAGCATAGTAAGAACGACCTCCACCGCGGGTTTGTTCTGGGTCGGATGCATATCCACGGGAATTCCCCTGCCGTCGTCCACGACGCTCACCGAATTGTCCTCGCGAATGACAACTTCTATGCTCGTGCAGTGGCCCGCCATGGCCTCGTCGATGCTGTTATCGACGACTTCGTAAATAAGATGGTGAAGACCGTGGATATCGGTCGAACCGATATACATGGCCGGCCGTTTGCGTACGGCTTCGAGACCTTTTAAGACCTGGATTTTTTTTGCCGTGTATTCTTGTGTCATGTTCCGCCTCTCATTCAGAACGACGTTTCATGTTTCTGAAGCTTATTCCCTTGATATTTACGTTCGGAATTCTGTCTCTTATTTTACCTATTAATTCTCTTTCCATAAAGCGAAGTTCTTGCATCCAGGCGCCGTGTTCGACATGAACATATAACACCCCGCGGCTGAACTTGACTGCTTTAGCCTTCGAGGCGATCTCCTCACCTGCCGCCTCGGCCCATGTGCTGATGACCTCCTGTTCGTCGATCTTCTGCTTGAGGCCGATTTTCTTGAGAATATTAGGGAGGATCTCAGCGACTCTGGTAAAATCGCGGTTGTGCATACTTAAAAAAGATACTTGCTTTTAATGCTTTTTTAAAGGGTTTTTTTAAGGTTTTTCAAGTTTTTGGCGCTCGCAAATGGTTGTGCCTGATCACATTATGATGACGTTCTGCCGTCGTTGATTTGCAGCGCGCGCATATTTTCCATTCCGGGCAGCCGCAGCGCTACCGGCGATGTAATAAAGAGCTGGCGGCCGCCGCCGAGCGCGTCCATCAGCCGGCCGCAGTTGGCCCGGTCGAGTTCGGAAAAAACGTCGTCAAGAAGAAGAATGCTGGGCTCTTTGAGTTTGGCTTCGATGTAATCCATCTCCGAGAGCCTGAGCAAAACAGCGATCAGCCGTTTTTGCCCTTGCGATCCGTATATCCTGGCATTTTTTCCGTCCAGCGCCAGTTCCACATTATCCCGGTGCGGACCGACCAGCGTGGTTCTGCGTCTGCGCTCTTCGTTTTTTTGAATGCCGATCTCTTCCCTGTACTTTTCTTCGACTCCGCTCAGGTCGTCCGTTACGGCACACCGGTATAAAAGCTCGAGGTCATTACCGCTCATAATTGTCTGCGTCCATTTTTGTAAAACCGCATCGAGATCCGCCGCTATTTTCGCTCTTCCTTTTATAACAGCTACGCCGCTCTTTATAAGCTCTTCGTTCCAGGCTTTCAGTTCACCATCGCCGCATTCATCCTTCAGCGCCGCGTTTCTTTGCGCGAGCACGCGCTTGAATTTTCTTAAATCTTCCAGGTAGCAGCTGTCGCCCATGCACCCGGCCATGTCCAAAAATTTTCGCCTTTCGGCGGGAAAGCCGCTAACCACATGCAGGTCCGAAGGCCCAAAAAGTACACTCGGGTACAGGCCCACGAGATCGGACAGCTTGTCGAGAGCGCCGCCGCCGGACATTACTTTTTTCGCTCCGAATTCATCTATGGACATCGAGTACTCCTCCGTATCCCCACTCGAATACTCCACGCCGACTTCAACCCTGCAAAAAGGGCTTCCGAAGCGAATAAGCTCCTTTTCTCTTCTGGTTCTGAACGATCCGGCGAATTTGAAAAAGTGAACGGCTTCCAGGATGTTGGTTTTGCCTTGTCCGTTATCGCCCGATATGATATTGACCCCGGAAGAAAAAAGGATTTTTTGCTCGGAGAGATTTCGAAAATTTTGGGGAGTAAGATAGAGAAGACGCACTTAAGCCGTCACCGCCGCTGTGTCTTGATGATTATCCCTGATGTCTTCGGTATTGGTTTAAAGATGTCAATCGTTATCGCTCAACCGTAGTGGCATCAACAGGCATTGGTAATCCAGATGTTCCGTGTCTCCGGCCGGAACGAGCATACCCGCGCTGTCGTTCTTGTCGAGCAGAAACGTCACATCGTCGCTGTTCATTGTTCTGAGCATATCCAGGAGGTATTTCGCGTTGTATCCTATTTCCATCGGATCCTCATTGAATGAACAATGAACCTCTTCGACCGCTTCGCCCAGGTCGGGAGTGCTGACACTCAGCGTGACCGCATCGCTTTGGATGGATAGTTTTATTTGGTGCGTAATAACGCTGGATAAAATTGCCACTCTTTTGCAGGCTTGCGAAAATTCATCGCGGTTGACGAGCATCTCTTTTTTGTTGTTTTTCGGAATTACCTGGTCGTAGTCAGGAAACGGCCCTTCCAGCAGCCGGGAGTAAATCGTGCTATCCCCGACGGAGAATGTGATATGGTTATCGGCAAAAGTTACTTCCACTTCTTCTTTTCCATCCATGAGCGACCGCAGAATATTGAGCGCCTTTGGAGAAACGATGAATTCCTTATCGCCCACATCGCCGACGCCCGGGAAATCGCCTTTGTAAACCACTCGCCCCAGTCTGTGTCCGTCCGTCGCCACCATGGAGAAACTTCCAGGTTTGATCTCCCACAGCACGCCGCATAGTGACGGACGCGTCAGATCGTTGGACACCGCATAGATCGTCTTTGAAATCATATCGTTTAGAACTTCGGTTTTCATCGTGAAATGCGCGAGCTCTTTCTGTTCAGGAAGCTTCGGAAACTCTGAGGCGTTCTTGCCGACGATTTTAAAGCGGCTTTTCCTGCATTTAACGGCCAGCTTGTCACCCTCCGAACTTATTTGCACCTTGTCGGCGGGAAGGGCCCTTATTATTTCAAAGAACTTCTTGCCCGGAACCGCTACCTCGCCACCGCCTTCCATCTCGCATTCGATAACGGTTGTCAGGGACACATCCAGATCGTTGGCGGTAAAGCTCGCGCGGCCGTCCTTGGCTTCAAGAAGAAACGTCGATAAAATGGGAAGGGAAGTTTTTGCGGGGATGACCGCTGATATGCTGGTTATTTTTTTTACCAGCTTATCTTGATCTAATGTTAATTTCACTTTGAACCTCCTGTGATCCGCTTCTAAATTTTAATCTTTTTAGTAACGATACTATACCCCGCAGAGGCGTTATATTCAAGATATAAACTACTACTCTTTTAAATACTTAATAAGTAGTAGCAGTAGGTGCTGTTATTATGTTGAAAACGCAAAGCTATTTGAAATTTTTCAAAGGTTTAAGCGGCCGAAGGCCTGTTGAAATTGTGTCGACAAAACGTGAGTAACAGCCTTCTTGTCCACACTCGGCGCGCCGTCCACTGTCGTTCCACGACGGGTTTCCACATTTGTTGAAAAGTTTCAAAGCAGATCCTTTCTTATCTCGCGAAGCTCGGATTTCAATGCGACATCGCGCTCTGACAATTCGGATATCTTCTGGCAGGCGTGGATGACGGTTGTGTGGTCCCTACCTCCGAAGCGCTGCCCTATCTGTGTGAGAGAACAATTGGTGAGATTCCGCGCGAGAAAAATGGCAACCTGTCTGGGAAATGCGTACTTTGCAGTTCTGATTTTGGATTTCATGGCTTCAACCGGGACGCGGTAATGTTGGGCGGTCACCTTCTGAATTGTTGCGATATTGATTTTCTTTTTGGAGTTCTTTATGAAGTCTTTTAAAACTTCCTTCGCCGTTTCGAGGTCGACGTCTTTTTTGTATACACTTGCATGCACGAGGAGTTTGACAAGGCTTCCCTCGAGTTCGCGGATGTTGCTCTTAACGCTGTCGGCGATAAGCGCGAGTACGTCGTCGGGAATGAAAACACCGTCCTTCTCAACCTTTTTCCTCAATATGGCCAGGCGGGTTTCATAATCCGGAGGCTGGATATCAGTAATGAGGCCCCACTCGAATCTGGAAACGAGGCGTTCCTCGAGGGTTGGAATCTCTTTCGGAGGCCGGTCGCTGGTTACAACAATTTGTTTGCGCGACCCGTGCAGCGAGTTAAACGTGTGAAAGAATTCTTCCTGAGTGCTCTCCTTTCCAGCGAGAAACTGTACGTCGTCGATTAACAGGATATCGACGCTGCGGTACTTCTCTCTGAATTCGTGGCTGTTTCCCAGGCGGATGGCCGTGATCAATTCGTTCATGAATGTTTCCGCAGAGCTGTAGTGCACCTTGAGCCCGCAGTTCTCTTCGAGAACGAAATGCCCTATGGCCTGCATCAGGTGGGTTTTCCCCAAACCAACACCGCCGTATATGAAAAGCGGGTTGTAGACGACGGCCGGTTTTTCCGAAGCAGCCAGGCACGCGGCGTAGGTCATGCGACTGTTGCTTCCCACTACGAATTCGTCGAATGTGTATTTCGGGTTGAGCTGATCGCCGTCATAAACGGTTTTTCTTTTTGACGGCTGAAAAGACTGCGGAACCGCCAGGCTTACTCTTCTCGACAACAGTTCGTTGGTCGAGTCGTTGCTGTTGGTAAACTTGACGGCCGGCTCGAACCCGAGAACCTGCCTGAAGGTGTATGTTATGTTGTCGCGGTGATGTTCGGTGACCCAGTCCATGAAAAATTTGCTGGGACATTCGATAATGATGTGCCGCCCGTTTATTGAAACGATTCGCATGGGCTTGAACCAGGTTTCGATGGTCTGCTTGTTGACCATCGTGCTTATGTTCGTAAGAAAATCGGACCAGACACGCTTCCTTTCCTGGGCATCCGGGCAAGATGTAGACATGCGAGCTACCTTTCTTATTATTTTTGTCCGAGCGCAAAACCAAAAAAACCGCCGAACTCCTGCCCCCGGGCTTTTCCGAAACGAATCCATATAGGCGCCAAAAATCCGGACGCCGCCGGCTCCCCCGGTCTTTAAAAAACAACACTTTACAGCTTATCCACAAATGTGGACAACAGCGCAAGTCGATGTAAGAGTGTGGGTTGGGCGGCGAGTAAGCGCGTTTTGAGAAAAGTTGTCCACAGCGGGCTCCTGAACAGAACAATTGCCATTAGGGAAAAAACGAAAGAAGAAATACTCATAAAGACAGGCATGAAACTATCAAAAACGGGCCCCACTGTTCAAGTCCAAAAAAAAGTTATTAACAGAAACGAGAAAACCAAAACCGCCGCAACAAGATAGTGTCGAAAAAACCGTGGATTACTTTTTTCCTCAAGGGCATTTCTCGTCTTGACATTGGAGGCCGGGTAATATAGTTTTAACCTCTTAGATAGCATATGATGCCGGTTTGCATCCTCTGTATATCGAAAATCTAATTTAATCATGGTTTCATAAATAATAATAGCGGGGAAACGAATCCGGGCCTAAGAAGAACTCGCAAATAAGCGCCCCGACGCCGACTGGAACAATACTCTTTAACAAGTTTCCATATACCTTTCCTCGTTGAAGTATCCAAGGGTGCTTCTTTAAAGGAGCTGCTATGAAAAGAACATTTCAACCCAGGAATATCAAACGGCTGCGCGACCACGGTTTCAGAAAAAGAATGAGCACCAAGGCCGGTCGGCTCATCCTGAAACGCAGGCGCAAGAAAGGCCGCAAAAGTCTTACGGTTTCGTCCTGACCATATCCGTGAGGCGATCTACCGCCGTTCTTCCGCGGGAGCTTGTGAAGTGGAAACCCTTCAAGGAAGCTGGCAGTTCAACCGCGTTTATGAGCGGGGCAAAAAGATCGTAAGCGATAACGTTATCGTTTTCTACCTCTGCGACGAGGCAATTACAAAGGGCACGCAGTTTGGTTTTGTTGCCAGCAAAAAGGTGGGAAACGCCGTCAAAAGAAACCGGGCCAAGAGGCTAATGCGCGAAGCCGCCCGGTCGCTGGAGCATTACATAGCGTGCGAAGATTTATGGATTGTGCTCGTCGCGAGAAGAGGAATACCGGCGCTCAGCAGCGAAGAAGTCGAGAAAGACCTGCGGCGCAAACTGACGGAAGCGGGCCTCATTAAATAAAAAGAGATTGAATTACATGAGCATTGGGCAAAAATTACCATCGGCAGCTATCAGGCTGTACCAAAAATTGATTTCCCCTTTCCTTCCACCGCGCTGCCGATTCCACCCCAGCTGTTCGGAATATGCCGTTCGGGCCGTGGAGAAGCACGGCGCCTGGAAAGGCGGCGCATACAGTTTTCTCAGGCTCGTAAAGTGTCATCCCTGGCATCCGGGCGGAGAGGATCCGGTGCCGTAGTGCTTGTCGGTGAACCGGGATTGGTATTATGAACAATATGG
Source organism: uncultured bacterium (assembly GCA_964654695.1). Lineage (GTDB taxonomy): Bacteria > Krumholzibacteriota > Krumholzibacteriia > WVZY01 > WVZY01 > CAZZKJ01. Next base: position 13,697 of record CAZZKJ010000001.1, read on the forward strand.
ACAGAAGATCCTTTTTGGCTTTTATACTATCGATGATGCTCTTCGCCGGTTTTTACTGGTATTACGCCCCCAGGGTGTCAAAGCGGCAAAAACTGGCAAAAAAAGAAGCAGCCGTGGAACAAGCGGCCGATTCGGCAGCGGCCGGGCGTCCCCCCGTGAACACCGCTTCCACCCCTGTCCCGCAGCCGCCACCGCGCGATTCGTCAGGGGGCGGCCTCACCGGTATTCTTCCCGCCGCAGACGCGGGGAAAGCCGAGGTCATAATCATCGATACGCCTCTCTACCGCGCTGAAATCTCGACGGCCGGCGCGGAGATTGTCACGTTCGAACTCAAAAAATATCTAACCGACGGAAAACCGGTAGAACTGCTGGTCCACATGCCCGATTCGTCTATTGGCCCCAAAGGCATTGGCGACATGGAGCTTATCGGCAAGACCTCTTCGCTTCCCCTGTCGGGGGTTCTTTTCGATGCCTTTTTGCCGGGGTATTCGGAAGCCCTGGCCGGCGGTACCGAAATCGCCCTCGACGAGAACAAACCGGAAGGTTCGCTGGTCATGCGCGCGCGTGCGGCAAACGGCGCGCTGATGGAACGGTCATTCAGTTTCCGCGCCGACAGCTATGTTTTCGAAACCGGCATATCGTATAATCCCGCGGATTTTCCATTTGCGGAAAAAATATCGTGGGGTATGGGAAGAGGCCTTCTGCCCACTGAAAAAAATATAAGAGACGACTTTATGAACTTCCAAGGCTCGGCCAGACTCGGCGAAACCATCTCCCGCGTCAAGCCCAAGAACTTTTCCAAAACGAAAACCAAAAGCCACGCCGGAACTCTGGGGTGGATCACCCTTCAAACCAAGTATTTTACCGCCTGCATGATACCTCCGGTGCCGGTGGTGGACGCTGAATACGAATTCAGAGGCGACAAGGGAAGCAATTACATAACCGGCCGAATGAAACTGCCCGCTCCGGCCGGCAGGGACCGTGTAAGACAGAACATAGCCGTTTATATAGGCCCGCTGGATTTCAAGAGGCTCAAAGCCCTGGATGCCGGTCTGGAAAAGAATATCAACATGGGCTACAAGTTCATAAGGCCCGTAAGCTGGCTGATTTTGTGGAGCTTGATAGCCCTGTACAAAGTTATTCCCAACTACGGGATTGTAATTATTATTCTGTCGGTTTTTACAAAGATTCTTTTCTACCGGTTGACGCATAAAAGCTTCAAGTCGATGAAGGAAATGCAGAATCTCCAACCGAAGCTGCAGGCCTTAAAGGAAAAATATAAAGACGACAAACAGAAGATCAGCGCCGAGACAATGAAGATGTACAAAGAGCACGGGGTCAACCCGTTGGGGGGGTGTCTGCCGATGCTGCTGCAGGCCCCGGTATTCATCGCGCTCTTTAGCGTATTAAAATTCACCATCGAAGTGCGCGGAGCGCATTTCATGCTCTGGATACGGGATCTTTCCCAGCAGGACGTGCTGGCGACCCTCCCGGTAGCGCTGCCGGCCATCGGCAGCGAGGTCAGCCTTCTTCCTATTTTGATGGGCGTCGCTATGCTGGTCCAAACCAAAATAGGAGGTTCGATAACGGGAAGCTCGCCGGGCGCGTCACAATCCAAGGCATTTTCATACATGATGCCGGTTGTGTTCACGTTCATTTTTTACAAAATGCCGTCCGGACTGGTTTTATACTGGTTTGTAAATAATATTCTGTCGATCGCCCAGCAGTATTATATTAATAAGGACACCGGAGAAGAAAAAACCGATAACATGGGGAAAAAAGAGCCCGGCAAAAAATCCGGCAAATCTCCGGTAAAAAGAAAAGAAAGGTGATACATCCATGGCCAATTCCATTGAAACAACCGGCAAAACCATCGAACAGGCTCTTGATAAAGCACTTAAAGAACTCAAGGCAAAACCTGAAGATGTGGATATAGAGATTCTGCCCGATTCGAACAAAGGATTTCTGGGATTGTTCGGATCGAAATCCGTGGCAATACGGGTATCGCTTCGCGGTACCGGGGCGAAGCAGGATTCGATGGAAATTTTGAAAGAAATTATCAACAAAACGCTGTCCCTGATGGGCGTCGATTACAAACTGTCATTCGAAGATGTCCCCGATACGACGTTCGTCAACATAGAGTCCACGGGACTCGACGGGCTCCTGATCGGCAGGCGGGGTGAAACCCTGGCTTCGCTCCAGCACGTGATCAACCGCGTGTTCACCAGCCGGACCGGCGAACACAGCAAGGTAACGGTCGATGTGGGGGGATATGTACGCCGCAAGCACCGGCTGCTCGTGGAAAAGGCCAGGAAAATCGCCGAAAAGGTAAGGGAGACGGGGAAAGAACTGGATTTTGAGCCCTTGAAAGCCGCCGAACGCAGGATAATCCATCTGGCCGTATCGGATATCGATAACGTAACGACCTACACTATTGGCGACGGTCTGCTGCGAAAAGTCGTTGTGACGCCTAAGACGCCCGACACCGCGGACAGCGCCACCGGCGCCGATCAATAAATGCGGCTCCTCATGCGATGGAAAGATTTGGATATACTATCGCCGCTCTATCCACCCCGCCGGGTGAATCCGGCATAGCCGTAATCCGCCTGTCGGGACATGAAGCATTCCCAATTCTTCTAAAAACATTCGTGCCGGCCGCCGGGCGCAAGCTCGAACCGCGGTCGATCGAACACAGACGTGTTTACGTGGGCGACATCACCGCTCCTAACGGCGAGGTGCTGGACCGGGTTGTCGTCAGCACAATGCGCGGCCCGGATTCTTATACGGGTGAAGACGTTGTCGAAATCAGCTCACACGGCAGCATGCCGGTTGCCGGAGCGATACTCGATCTGCTGTACACAAGCGGGGCGGCCGAAGCGGAGGCCGGCGAGTTTACGAAAAGAGCGTTTCTAAACGGCAAAATGGATTTGATTCAAGCCGAAGCGGTATGCGATTTGATCCACGCCAGGAGCGAACTTCAAAGAAAAGTTGCGGCAGAACAGATGTCGGGTACATTATCTTTGCAAATCAATTCGCTCGCCGGAGAAATGCTCGACTTGCTCGGGAACATAGAAGCCGGTATTGATTTCATCGAAGAAGATATAGAGCATCTTGACAAATCAAAAGGGGCGGAGCTTCTCAAAGAGCATATTTCCAGATTAGAGGGCCTGATGGAAGGATCCGAGTTCAGTCGGCCATTCAGGGATGGCTGCCGGCTCGCGCTTACCGGCCCCGCCAATTCGGGTAAAAGCAGTATTTTCAATAAGCTGCTAGGCGAAAACCGGGCGATAGTAACCGAAATACCCGGAACAACACGGGATGTACTAAGAGAGTACCTGGTTATAGATGGTCTGGTGTTTATTTGCCATGATACGGCGGGTCACAGAGACGGCTCGAAAGATAAAATTGAATCGATAGGTGCGGATAAGGCCGCATCCGCAGCCGGCAGTGCCGACATAATCATGTATGTTCACGACTCGTCCCTGCCGATTTCAAAGGACGAGGGCGCGGTGATCGAGAGCTTGGATTCTAAGCGCACGCTTTTGGTTTTAAACAAAATAGACCTGCGCCCATCCGTGGATGGCGGGTATTTGAGCGAAAGGCTTTCTGCATACAAATGTATGCAAATGTCCGCCTTGACCGGCGAAGGCCTGGATCGGCTCAAATCCTGTCTTCTCGATATTGCCGGCAGGGATTATATAAACCGAATATCGAAAGAAAGAATTGTACTAAACTCACGGTTGATAAGCCTTTTGCGGCGCGCCCAGAGGAGCTGTTCGAGTGCAAAGGAACTTATGGAATCCGGCGAATCGCTGGAAATACTAGCTGTTGAGGTTGGCGACGCCCTGGCCTGTTATGAAGAAGCCACAGGACGAAAGTACACAGAAAGCCTTCTGGATAATATTTTTTCGCGGTTTTGTATTGGAAAGTAACAAACAAAAGCTTGTGACCGGAAGATTCATGATAAAATGGCAGAATCATACGACATAATTGTTATCGGCGGAGGCCACGCGGGGTGCGAGGCAGCTGCGGTCTGTGCCCGCAAAGGGTTGCGTACGTTGATGTTGACGATGCAGAGGTCCCGGATCGCTCATACCCCCTGTAACCCTGCGGTCGGCGGATTGGCCAAGGGCCATCTCGTAAAAGAAATAGATGCTCTGGGTGGGCAGATGGCTTATATAACCGATGTCGCGGGTATACAATTCAGGATGTTGAACCGCGGAAAAGGTCCCGCCGTGTGGTCGCCGCGGGCCCAGGTCGATAAGGATCTGTATCATAGGGCAATGATCGCAACCCTGTCGGAATTAGATCATTTGACAATCATCGAAGCGGAAGTGAAAACCATATCAATAGATCATAATAAGTTCAAAGGCGTCGAGCTCGGTTGTGGAGGTGTCGTTTACGCATCAAAATGTATCATTACGGCCGGTACATTTATGCGCGGCCTGCTTCATGTTGGAGATAAAAAGACCCGCGGCGGCCGCGAAGGGGACCCGGCATCTGCCGGTTTGTCCGAGTCCATGGAAGCACACGGTTTCAGATTAGGCAGGTTGAAAACCGGAACTCCGCCCAGGGTTTTCGCTAAGTCATTGAATTTTGATAAAATGCGGCCGCAACCGGGGGATGCCGATCCCGTGCCGTTTTCATGGCGCACGGGCGCCATCGAACAGACTCAAATCGACTGCCATCTAACGAGTACGAATGAACGAAGTCACGATATTTTGAGAAATAACCTCCACAGGTCCCCTATGTATTCGGGTGAAATAAAAGGAATTGGACCTCGATACTGCCCTTCGATCGAGGACAAGGTGGTCAGGTTCGCCGCCAGGACGGGTCATCAGATTTTCATCGAACCCGAAGGACGCTATCACCCGGAGGTTTATGTTAACGGCATGTCTACGAGCATGCCTGTGGATGTGCAGATCGATGTACTGCATACCGTTCCGGGTATGGAAGACGCGATCCTGGCACGGCCGGGGTACGCGGTCGAGTATGATTATTTTCCACCGGACCAGATCGGCCGAACGCTCGAGTCCAATGAAGTGAACGGTTTATACTTCGCGGGCCAGGTGAATGGGACTTCGGGTTATGAAGAAGCCGCCGCCCAGGGTTTCATGGCCGGGATCAACGCCGTATTATCGTTCAGTTGTGAAAAACCGCTTATTCTCGGCCGGGATGAGGCCTATATAGGTGTTCTTATCGATGATCTGACCACAAAAGAGATAGACGAGCCTTATAGAATGTTCACTTCTCGCGCGGAATTCAGGCTCCTGCTCCGTCAGGATAATGCCCTCGACCGGCTGATGCATCACGGAGCGGCCCTGGGGCTGGTGCCGGGCAAAGCCTTGGAAGCGGTTGAAAGAAAATCAAATGAAACGAAAAATCTCGTCGAAGCTTTAGAGAAATGCGTATTTCCGTCGATCATTGGCAACGAGCTTTTCGCATCGATGGGACTGGACCCGGTGGACAAACCATCGACGATGGCGCAGGTGCTTAAAAGACCTCAAGTCCATATGGAACATATCGTTAAGCTGCTCAACAATATGTCCCGGGTCGATCGCGGAGTGGCGGCAGCCGTGGAATATAAGATCAAATACTCCGGTTATATCGAAAAGCAGGATCGGCAGATCAATCAGATGCGCGGCCTCGAAAGACGCGTTTTGCCCACGAATTTTCCTTATGCCGATATCCCCGGTCTGTCCACCGAAGCCAGGCTGAAGCTTTCGGCCAAAAAGCCGGAAACAATGGGCCAGGCATCCAGGATTGCGGGTGTCAGGGCGGCTGATCTGTCGATACTGGCCGTCCATATCGAAAAACTGTCTGCAAGTCGGCAGTCCCCAGGAAAGCAAAATGCCCAGAAAAATATCGGATGATGCGGACCGGATCATTGGCTCCGTAGACAATATCGGCATCTCTATGGATAAAAAGATGCTCGGAATATTTCTGTGCGAACTCCTCGAATGGAACGGGCGTATCGGTCTTGTCTCCAGAAAAAACACCAGTTCGGTCGTAACAGATTTGATAGGGGTCAGTGCCGCTATGTGGGACTTTCACATGAAAAATAACAAATTAGCGAGAAAAGCAAAGCTCTTCAGGGTGGTTGATATCGGATCGGGCGGTGGGTTTCCAGGAATGATATGGAAATTTATAGATCCGGGACTGGATGTTACTTTTATAGAGCGCAGGGAACGCAAGGCCTTCTTTATTGAGAAAACGCTTGCGCTTTTGGGTGTTAAAGGCGCCCGTGTCCTTGCCTCCGATGCAGCCATCGTCTCCAGGGAAGAGCCCTGGCGGGGGCAATTCGACACGGCAATCATGCTTGCGGTGGCCCCTCCTGAAAACATGGCCAAAGCCCTGGAACGATTGATTTCTCCGACTGGAGCATTTTGTACTATGAGAGGAAGTAATGAGAAGAAGCATCCAGATATTATAGGCAGATCTCTTTGCCTGCAGAATGCCGAGGCGTCGGATCGGGGCACTTTACTTCTATATAAAAAAACCGGCCCGGCGTCTTCTGATTAAGTTTTTTTACTGCAGTCGTGTAACTCGTTGTATTTTCATGTGAAACTGGCTCGCCCTCTGAAATTCCCCCGAACCAAGAAACCGCTTGATTTTTTTAGATAAAACGACATAGTCTCTCTAACAACGACACAACCCCACGTTTTCAAAAAAAGAAGGGGGAAGTTCGATGAAACTTCTTAAATGGCTTATGTTTGCCTCTATTTGCGCGAATCTTGCATGCAGCAGCACTACCGAGCCAGAGAAAACGAATAAAGCTCCTACCATTGCAATTCTCTCGGCGCCAAAAGCCATTCCAAAGGGATTGAATTATACATTTTCTGCGGTCGTGGATGACAGGGATAAAGACACTCTATACGTTCAATGGAGTAAAAGCAGAGGCTCGTTGAATCCGGCCGATCAGGGCAAGGCTTCGATGAGGTGGACGGCTCCCCTCTCCGTCGGCACGGACACCATCATCGCAGAGGTAACTGACGGCAAAACAACGCGTTCGGATACGTTGACGATTGAAACAGGATCCGCGTGGTTAGGCGACATAACCGGATTGCAAACGTGGACGACGGCAAATTCGCCGTATCTCGTTACCCCGACATCTTCGGATAAATTTACGATTACAACCACCAGCATACTCACTATCAATGCCGGAGTCTCGGTTTATATTGATGCTCCTGCTACGGAGATACTGGTTAACGGGGAACTCAGGATTGAAGGGACCGCCGATTCGCCCGTGGTTATTACACCAAATGTGCCTTCCCCGCCGTCTGGTTATTGGTTTGGTATTCATGCCGATGCCAATAATAAATCGGGGAAGCTGGACTTGCAGCACGCACACATTGAATATGCCAAGTGGAATATAAGGGCTGATGCAGATTCATATGTCCGTCTCAGGAACTGCAAAATCTCCCATGGACTTGCGGAGGGAGTGCTCTTCAGATCCGTAAATGCTCTAATCGTAAAAAACAGCGATATATCCGCCAACAGGGCCGATGGGATCAAAATAGAGCTTTTCACCAATAACAATCTGCCTGATTCCATTCATATAATAGACAGCAATCTCAGGTACAATCTCGGGTCGGGGCTGGTGGTCAGCTTACAGGACAGTATGGGAGATGTCCCTTTTCTTGTACAAGGGGACAGTATATCGTATAATTCTTTTCACGGCATAAAATTGATATACAAAACTTACCCTGTAATCAACCATAATGCGATCTTTTTCAATGATTTAAGTGGAGTCAACGGCGGACAGGCGGTCTATCTTGATCCCGGATTTTCCGGCGAACGGCTGCCGCCGAACGATTTTATAGATGCCAGGTGCAATTATTGGGGAGGAGCGTTTTTACTGGCGGATTCCACTCTTATATCGAATATGATATTGGACGGCAGAGACAGGGCGGATATTTCGGCATGGGTTCGCTTCATTCCATGGATAGATAATTTCCCATCTGTTTGTCCTTGAGCTAATTACATCGCCTACCTCGGCCGGATAGGGAAAGAGAAAATGAGTAAAATAATAGCAATCGCCAATCAAAAGGGCGGAGTGGGTAAAACCACGACTGCGGTCAATCTCAGCGCAAGCCTCGCCGCCGCGGAGAAAAAAACGCTGCTTGTGGATATAGATCCTCAGGCTAACGCTGTTTCCGGCTTGGGATTTAACAAGAGTTCTTATGATACCACCGTGTATGAGGTTCTTTTTGAGCCATCTCTTATGAAAAGCGCTATAGTTGATACGACGCTGCCTTTTCTCTTCCTGGCTCCATCGAACGACAGGCTTACAGGAGCGGAAGTCGAATTGGTTCCCCAGCTGGCGAGAGAGACCAGATTAAAGCAGGCACTGGAAGGGGTGCGGGGAGATTTCGATTATATAATAATCGACTGTCCGCCCAGCCTGGGGCTGCTGACTTTAAACACGCTTACGGCGGCTGATTCGATACTTATCCCGGTTCAATGTGAATATTACGCCCTGGAAGGATTGGGGCAGCTCCTCGGTACGATAAAGCTGGTTCAGTCCAGTCTCAATCCGAACCTGCGTGTGGAAGGAGTTCTTCTGACGATGTTCGACCGGAGGCTCAATCTTGCCAGCCAGGTTGCGCAGGAGACAATATCGTTTTTTGGAGACAAAGTCTACGATACGATTATTCCACGAAATGTAAAACTCAGCGAATCTCCGAGTTTCGGAAAACCTATCCTTTTATATGACGTGCAATGCCAAGGGGCCAAGAGCTACCTGCAGCTAGCAAGAGAGGTGATACAAAGTGGGTAAGAAAGTATTAGGAAGAGGGCTGGAAGCATTGATTCCGCAGAATGTGATCGACTCCCTGCAGACCGAGAAGATAACAGAGCTCGATATAGACCGAATAAAAGCAAATCCCTACCAGCCGCGCAAAAAATTCGATAAGGAAAAACTGGAATCACTGTCTCTAAGCATAAAGAAAGACGGTATACTTCAGCCCGTAGTCGTTCGCAGGGCGGGTGAAGACTATGAGTTGATCATGGGAGAACGCAGGCTGCAGGCCGCTCGAATGGCCGGACTTTCCACCATTCCCGCTATTTTCAAAGACGCCGAAGATGCCGACGCACTGCGCCTCGCCCTGGTCGAAAATCTGCAAAGGGAAAACCTTAATCCGTTGGAAATCGCCGATGCGTATAAAATTCTTATGGACTCTTTTGGTCTGTCCACCGGCGAATTGGCTTCTTTTATGGGTAAGGGATCCAGCACCGTTTCCAATACAATGAGACTTCTGGGTTTGCCGAACGAAGTCAAGGAATTGATAAGGCAGGGGCGGCTTACCGAGGGCCATGCCCGGGCGGTCCTGGCGCTGCCGGATCCAGAGGAGCAGAAGCTTTTTGCCGCAAGAATCGTGAATACAAAGATGAATGTCCGCGTGGCCGAGACCGAAGCGGGGTTGGGTAAACATGCCAGGCGGCATGAAACGGAAAAGATTAAAAAGCCGGCCCACATATCCTACCTGGAAAATGCTATTTCCAAACACCTCGGCACAAGAGTAACGATCGATGAAAAAAGGGGCGGCAAGGGGAAAATGACAATCGAGTTTTACAGCCACGATGATTTCGAAAGACTGGCGGAAACACTGCATATTCCGCTTCCCAGATGACATGGAACGCAATCTCTCGGTCATAATCGTGCCTCATGACAATGCCAAGACCAGGAATTACCGTGTCTCCTACAGGCTTCTCTATACACTATGCGCTATCACGGTCGTTTTCCTGGGGGCGATGATTTTCTTCCTGGCTACGTACGGGGGCTTTGCGGTCAAAGCTCACAATGCGCGCAGGCTCGAACAAGAAAAAGCTGCGTTGCTCGGCGAGGTGGCCCAGATCGATTCGCTCAGGCAGGAGCTGCTGGGTTTGCAGGCTTTGGGTATTCAAATCAAGAAAATGATGGGCGTGGATCTCAGCCCGACCGACAGCCTGCTGGTGGCAAAATTATCGGCAGTTGTTAAATCTCCAGCCATAAACGATGTCGAAAATCCAATGGATGTAGGCAAGGACGAACAGAAGAACATGCTAAAGGCCGTACCGTCGATGTGGCCGCTAAGAGGTTATGTAACAAAAGAGTTTTACACGACCGGCGGGGAGAAAAGCGCCGAGTATCACCCGGGCATAGATATTGCAGCCAAAAGAAATACACCCATAATCGCGCCGGCCGAGGGGGTGGCGGTAACAAGCACGTGGGATGATACATACGGATACATGATTGTTATCGATCACGGTTTCGGCATCTATACCCTGTACGGTCACAACGCCCGCAACCTCGCCAAAGCCGGCGAAAGGGTGGCGAAAGGACAAACAATAGGCTACGTGGGAAATAGCGGTAAAAGCACCGCCCCCCATCTTCATTTCGAGATAAAGAAAAACGGCATCCCGGTAAACCCCAGGGAGTACCTGCTCAAGTAACCCCGGGGCCGCCGGCTGAAAAAGGGCTTTAACCGGACGGCTTTTTGTGTATAATCATTCGGCGTCCGGCAGAGGATACAAAGCTTTCCAGAGGAGGATACTAAAATGTTTGGAAAAGAAGCCGAAAACCCAACCGGGCAGGGGAGTCTCAACTCCATTCTCGGACAGGGATGCAAAGTAAAAGGCGATATCGAACTCAAAGGCACGATCAGGATCGATGGGGATTTTGAAGGCCAGATCAAATGCCCGGAAACACTCATCATCGGCAAATCCGGTGTGGTCAAAGCAAACGTAAATGTCAAGAATGCGATAATAGGCGGCAAACTGGTTGGCAATATTCAGGGCACCAATAAAATCGAGCTGCAGACCGGCTCGCATGTTGAGGGCGATATTCAGACCGCCCGGCTGGTTATAGACGAAGGAGTTTTCTTCGAAGGAAGCTGCAAGATGGGTACGCAGCTGAAGCCTGAGCCAAAAATGGAAGAAAAGCCTTGGGCGAAGAAGGAAGGCCCCAAAGTTACTATTAAGTAAACACGCACCCATCAAAAATAATAAGAACTGCATAGAGGGCCGGAACCCGCCGCGCTGAAGCGACGGGGGAGGCCCTTTTTGCCGGCCTCAAAGAACCTTCCTGCAAATATCCACAAGTGCAGGGCAAACTGTTGATAAGTAAAACTGTTTTGTGGAAAACGCGCAATTCTTTTCATTGAAACAAGCTGGGCCGGTTTTTCGGGTTGCCCCGGGGGGTTTTTCCACAATTTCGAGCGGATTATCAACGTATTCTAAAAACGCTCAAGAGGTAATGCAATTCTCTTTAAAATTCAGTCCAGATCACGGCAAAAACCTTGTGAATAGCAATGAAATGCGCGTTTATTTCGCCGAGAAAGTTCCGCGAAGAATAGGGTATGTCTCATTCCCCATAAAAGATTATTATTTACATCGTGGGTTTTAGTCCTGCCGCCGGCAAGATTTTAAACTCCTCAAGTTCCGCCGAAGCCGATGGTCACATTGCCGCCTTCAACGATCACGGGAACTTCTCTTGATCCCTTGCTGTGGCCGAGCATTTCGTCCAGCGCCGCGTCGTCCGTTTTTACGTTCTTGTACTCAAAATCGATATTACGCTTGGCATAATCCTCACGGGCAGCCTGCGTGTAGGGTCAGGTGTCCTTGCCAAAAATAATGACTTTGTCCGACATGCTATCCCACTCCTTTCAAAATAAGCTGAGAGAAAAAGCCAATCTCGAGCCATTCCCAAGCCCTTCATAGAATAATAATAGCGTGAAGGAGATTTTATCAAGGAATTCCATTGATTATGGAGCTCGCATGGAGAGAAGTGCCGGACTGGCGAATTATCCCTTCGGCGAACACTTTGCTGCAACATTTTCAAGTTGAAAGTGTTATAATAAGAACCCGGAAGAAAAACAAATTATAGAGGTTCCGGTTTTTGAGCATTAAAGATTAAACCGAGGATATGCCATGGAAGGAAAACACAAGGAATTCGGCTCCTTGGAGGAGATGAATAAAATTCATGAAGCGTACGGCTCTCTCAGGGCAGAAATCGCTAAAGTAATCGTCGGCCAGGGAAAAGTGATCGAGGAACTGCTCCTTGCTCTTTTTGCGGGAGGCCATTGCCTGCTGGTGGGGGTTCCGGGATTGGCGAAAACGCTGCTCATTTCGACGGTGGCGAGCGCGATGGATCTCAAGTTTTCACGCATTCAGTTTACTCCCGATCTTATGCCTTCGGATATCACGGGCACGGAGATTCTGGAAGAGGAAACCGGGACCGGCCGCAGGTCGTTTCGGTTTATTAAAGGGCCTATTTTTGCAAACATCATTCTGGCCGATGAAATAAACAGAACGCCGCCAAAAACACAGGCAGCTCTTTTACAAGCCATGCAGGAGAAGCAGGTTACTGCAGGGGGCGAAACATTTGAACTCGAGCTGCCGTTTTTTGTGCTGGCCACGCAGAACCCGATCGAACAGGAGGGAACATATCCACTTCCCGAAGCTCAGCTGGACCGGTTCATGTTTCATATAAATGTCGATTACCCCAGAGAAAATGAAGAAATAGAAATAGTGGAAAAAACCACGTCCAGCCGCCCGGTGGAAACCAGGCCGATTCTGACCGCGTCCGATATAAAACGAATTCAAGAATTGGTCATGGAGGTGCCGGTATCCAAGCATGTGCTGGAGTATGCCATAAGGCTCGTCAGGGCTACCCGCGACGGAACTGTTCCCGGAATAAAGGATTATGTAAACTGGGGGGCCGGTCCCAGGGCCGGACAACACCTGATACTGGGAAGCAAAGTAAGAGCCCTCATGGAAGGCAGACCTACTCCCGGATGCGAAGATGTCCGCGAAATCGCGGCGCCGGTGTTAAGGCATCGAATCGTTACCAATTTTAATGCTGATGCCGACGGAGTAACCACCGAAGAAATTATCAGCAGCCTTCTCAAGGATATTACTGAATAGATTCCGCCCCTTTGGATGCGGAGCTTTCGTTGATGCCCGTTCGGGCGCCCGTGTCAATACCCGGCCGGCGAACACATTTACAGGAACCGAATATTGCCCATCCCCGATAGAAAGAGCTCTATTACACAATTTCTCGATCCCGCCGTTGTCAGCCGGCTCGACCGGATGGAGCTAAAGGCCCGCCTTATTGTCGAAGGATTCATCGCAGGAATGCACAGGAGTCCCTATCACGGTTTTTCGGTCGAGTTCGCGGAATACAGACAGTATATGCAGGGGGATAATATCAAAAATGTGGATTGGAAAGTTTACGGAAAAACCGACCGGTTTTACATAAAGGAATTCGAGGAAGAGACAAACCTGAAAGCCACAATCCTGCTCGACCGCAGCGGTTCCATGGGGTTCGCATCCGTGCCCGGTGGAGGGCAAAAGTTGGAAGGTGGGCTTGCGAAGCTCACATATGGGGGGCTTCTCGCGGCAAGCTTGTCCTACCTGATGATAAGGCAGCATGATGCGGCGGGGCTTTGTCTTTTCGATGAAAAAATAAAAACTTTGATACCTCACAGATCGGCCAGAAAGCATTTGTTCTATATGCTGTCGGCCGTAGAAAAAGCCACACCCGGGGAAAAAACCGCAATCAGTCCCACACTGCATACAATTGCCGAACAGATTAAAAGGCGTGGTCTCATCGTACTCATATCCGATCTCATGGACGATCCCTCCGATGTACTTATGGGATTGAAGCATTTCAGACACCGGCAGAATGAAGTAATCGTTTTTCATGTGCTCGATCCCCAGGAGCTTGATATGGATTACAGGGATGAAGTTGAATTCGAAGACCTCGAAACCGGCAGAACCCTGAAAGCAGAGCCGGCGTTTCTGAGGCAGAATTATGCAAACGCCATACGTCGCTGGATTGAAGGTCTGAGCAAAGGGTGCAGGGAACACCAAATTGATTATAACCTTCTGCTGACAACTACACCCTTCGATATGGCCCTGGCCGCATATCTGGGCAAACGCCAGAGAATGGGATAAAAGAGGCGGGCATGTTCGGTATAGGTTTTCTCAATAATATTTTTCTTTTTGCAGCGGCGGCCGCGCTCCTGCCTGTGATAATCCACCTGCTAACCCGCAAGCGTGCCAGGAAAATACCATTCAGCACCCTCAGATTCATAGAGGACACCAGCAGAAGAAAAATGCGCAAGATCAACCTGCGCCGCCTTCTCGTACTGCTTCTCCGTACTTTGGCAATACTTTTTCTGGTTCTCGTCTTTGCCCGGCCAACTATCAAGAAGTGGAAGAATTTTGCCCTGCCCGGCGGAGCGGCGGCTGCTGTAATCATCTGCATGGATGAAAGCTACAGCATGGGCGTGGAAAGAGAGAAAGGAACCGCTTTTAGCGAGGCAAAAGCAATAGCCGGAAAGATTATAGATCAATGCGGCAAATGGGACCGCATAAACGTGGTTGGATTCTCGACGTCATCCAGGGCCGCCTTTGACGGCGGTACCCGCAGCAAGACCGTGGCAAAAAAAGCAGTGGCCGGTCTGAAGCTGACCCAAAAAGCGACTGGCTTTCGCGAGGCGATTACCGCCGCAGTCGAATTGGTAAAAGAATCCGGAGAAGCCGAAGGCGAAATATATGTCATTTCGGATTTCAGGGAGGCATCCGATTCATCGCTGATTCCGGAAGACCTGGGGCCGGCCCGCCTGTTCCTGATCCCCGTGTACAAGGATGCCATAGAAAACGTAAGTATAGACAAAATCTATATTCCCAGAAAACTCATAAGACCGGGCGAAGTATTCAAGATCGGTGTTGTGCTGACCAACCATTCCACAGAGGAGAGAGCGGACTTTCCCGTCGAGATTATTATTGACGGCAAGCGCAAGGGGGAACAGCGGGTCAGTCTTTCCGCCGCATCATCGGCAACCTTGTCCTTTCCCCTGTCTCTCAGGCAGCACGGGCTGCACCGATGCTCGGTGCGAAAAAGCAGGGACAGGCTTCACATCGATGATAAGCGTTATTTCCTCCTGCGGCTTTTTCCGAGCGTGCCGGTGCTCCTGGTTAAAGGCGCCGCGTCGGGGGGAACGCTAAAAGGACCTCCTGATTATTTTTATCTGTCCAAGGCCCTGAATCCTTGGAAACAGGAAGAGGGAGAATTTACGGTAACTCCCCAAAAGGAATCATCTCTTACAATGTCCGATCTGCCCCGTGGCGGGGGTGTTTTCTGGGTTAATCCGGGGAGGTTGGCCAAAAGAAGGTTCGACGCGCTCAGAAATTATGTAAAAAGAGGCGGCGCTCTGGCCGTATTTCTGGGAAACGAAGATGCGCTGGAAGACCGGAGATTCTCAGCTTTTGTGGGCATAAAAGGGTATAAAAAGATAACCGCGGCCTCACCCAGGAATATTGGTCTTTTCAAGGGCGGCCATCAGGTGTTCAACATTTTCAGCGAAGATGAGCTGGAAATCCTGTCGCATTCTGGTGTTAAGCGCTACATTGCGGTTTCCGGCGTCCACCCGGATTCGGTCATGGCGTATATCGAAGGGGGAACTCCGTTCCTGTGGGAATGTACACGGGGAAGAGGACGGGTGCTGGTGTTTGCCTCCTCTCCCGATATGAACGGCGGAAATCTGCCCCTGTCGCCGATGTTTCTGCCCCTGATACACACCGCTGCGTCATACCTGGCGGACGCGGCCCTGGGCGGGCTGCAGCGGGAGATTCTGATCGGCGAATCGGTTCGTTTTGATCTTGCCAAAATGCCCGAGAATGCAATTGAGGATCTAAAAGTTGAAGTGAATGATGAATATGCAGGCAGGCCGGCCTCGCGCGGTGGTGTGGAGGAATCCGCACTTTTTTTCGATGGTTCCCAGACCAGGGGATTCTATACTCTCCTGCGGGATACAACCGTACTGGCCGAGGCCGTCGTCAATGTTGACACGCGCGAATCCATTCTGAACCCGCTGGATCTTGATATCTTCGATGGGGCGTATCGGGTAGTAAGCAGGGACCGCAATTTCGCCGACTCACTCAAAGCGGCGCGGGAAGGAAGGGAAATCTATACCCTCTTCCTGGCCCTTGCCGTTGCCGCCCTCATCGGCGAGGCGGTTCTTGCGCGCAAAGCATGAAATTTCCCCTTCGATTTGCTAAATTCGAGTGTATACAACAGGGTTCGGCGGCATAAGATTCCTCGTAAGCGGCGACACATGGGAATAATGGAACAAGAAAAAATCTTTACCGGAACGGGAACTCTGGTCGACAGGCTGAGCACTCATCCGGGCTTCAAAGAAGTGGCCGCCGCCATCCGGCGGGGCGACGATGCGGTGGATATCACCGGCCTGCGCGGATCGTCGGTATCCCTGTTTGCCGCCGCGCTGCACGAATGCGTGAAGCGCACGATAGTGGTGTGTGTTCCTGAACAAGAGCAGGCCGAAGATTTTCTGTCCGATCTGAAAACCATTTCTAAAGCAAGATCAAGCATCTTCCCTGAAAAGGAAGTGCATCTGTATAAGTATGAATACAAGGAAAAAGCTTCATTGCGAGGAGACAGAAATCGCTGTCTCGATCTCATACAGCAAAACCGGGTGGATATAGTCGTAACCAGCCTCCTCGGTTTCGTTGAAAAAACCATTCCCGCCGGATCCCTCCAGCATAGCAAACTCCATGTGACCGTAGGTGGAAGTATTGATTTGGAGGAATTTCGCGCCGCGCTGAGCGCTATCGGTTATGATGCATCTCCGCTGGTGGAAGAAGCGGGACAGTTCGCAGTCAGGGGAGGCATCGTGGATGTCTTCGATCCCGCGTGGGAATCGCCGCTCAGGATGGAGCTGTCCGGCAGCCGGATTGAATCGCTGCGGTTGTTCGATATCGACACACAGCGCTCGATTAAAATTATTGAAGCCGGAACCATTCTTCCTGCTACCGGCGTGCTTCTCAGCGGGGGATATATCGATGAACTGGAACGCTGTCTTCGTGATTTGGATTTCGCCGGCAGCGTGATCGACCATATAAAGACCGGTATGGAGCACAGCAGAAACCCCCGCCTCCTGAGAAAATACGCCCCGGCTGTCGGAATGAACGGGTCGCTTCTGGATTACTTTACGGAACCGCCGGTTATAGTTTTTTTGAACATGGCCCAGATGAAGAACTCATATGATGAAATGGCGGCGGCGCCGTCCCGGGATTCCTCGGCGGACGGCGATGAATATCCCGTTTTGGATTTCGGTTCATACGTGCATCCATTTGCTTTTTATGAAGGTTATAAACAGCAGTCGGTCAGGATCGGTTCCTCCTGCAGCGGCTGCGGCGCAGAAAGCAAAGAAAAAGTCGAGTTCAGGACGGGATCGCATCCGAGTTTTGCCGGAAAACTGGATGAGCTTATTAAAAATCTCCACAAGCTCCGCGGCCGCGGTCTGGACATCTATTTGTTCTCAGAAGGAAGTGCGCAGCGCGAGCGGCTCGCGGATATGTTGGACGAGGACGAACGCCTGGTTCATCTCCCGGTAGGGTGGATAACATCGGGGTTCGTTTGGGATGAAATCAAAACGGCGGTACTTACCGATCATGAGATTTTTCACCGTATTCTACCGAGGCCGATTAGGAGGGGAAAAAGAAGGGAACCCTTACCGGCCGGCCGGGAACATCTAAAACCGGGGGACTATGTAGTTCATGTCGATTTTGGAATCGGCAGGTTCATAGGTCTGGAAGAGGTGACCGCCGGGGGCGCCGGAGAAGAATGCCTGTCGATCAGGTATCTGGGAGGAGATAAGATTTTTGTTCCGGTTGAGCAGATGGATCTTGTTGAAAAATATATAGGTGCTGAAGGCGCAGCACCTCAAATGGACCGGTTGGGCAGTGGGAAATGGTTGAAAACCAGGGAAAAAACCAAGAAAGCGATTGAAAATGCCGCACAGGATTTGCTCCAACTCTATGCCGAGAGAGAAATTGCCGACGGTTTCGCTTTCGAACCGGACGCGCAGTGGCAGAGAGGCCTCGAAGCATCATTTCCATACGAAGAAACACCCCATCAGCTCAAAGCCACGGACGAAATAAAATGCGACATGGAATCATCAAGACCGATGGACAGGGTCGTATGCGGAGATGTCGGATACGGGAAAACCGAAGTGGCCATACGGGCCGCTTTTAAGGCGGTGGTCGGCGGCAAACAGGTTGCGATTCTCGTTCCCACAACAATACTTGCGCTGCAGCATTTCAAAACTTTCGAGGAGAGATTGTCGCCTTACCCGGTTCGAATTGAAATGCTGAGCCGTTTCAAAACCCACGGCGAGCAAAAAAAAATCATAGAAGATATGAAAACCGGAGGTGTGGATATAGTTATCGGCACCCACAGACTGTTGTCGGTGGATGTCTCCTTCCGCGACCTGGGGCTGCTCGTAATTGATGAGGAACACCGCTTCGGAGTGAAAAGCAAGGAAAAGCTGAAACGGCTGAAAAAAGGTGTCGATGTGTTGGCTCTGACAGCGACTCCGATTCCCCGGACGTTGTATATGGCCTTGTCAGGATTGAGGGGAGTTTCCCTTATCGAAACCCCTCCCCGCAACCGGCATCCGGTGAAAACCGAAATCGTGCCGTTTGATGAAGAAAAGATTACCAATGCGATCAAGTACGAAGTCTCCCGAGGAGGGCAGGTTTTTTTCGTTCACAATCGGGTTGCGTCCATTTATTCCATGCAGGCTTTCCTTGAAAAACTACTTCCGGGCATTCGGTTTTGCGCGGCACACGGACAGATGAATGAAATCGATCTGGAAAAGGCGATCCTGGCGTTTCTCGACAAAGAATATGATGTTCTGGTATCCACGATGATTATCGAATCGGGTCTGGATTTTCCGGACGTGAATACAATAATCGTCAACCGGGCGGACCGTCTGGGCCTGGCCCAGCTCTACCAGCTCAGGGGCCGCGTGGGTAGGAGAGAACGCCAGGCGTATGCATACCTGTTCGTTCCGCGTTTTATGAGTCTGGCCGGAAATGCCGACAAGAGGCTGCGGGCCATGGAGGAATTCGAAGAGCTGGGGAGCGGCTACAGGTTGGCCATGAGGGATCTGGAGATAAGGGGAGCCGGAAATGTGCTGGGTGTCGAGCAGCACGGACATATAGCTGCAGTCGGATTCGATATGTATTGTAAGATGCTGAAAAATGCAGTGGAAAGAGCGCGCGGAGCATCCGATAAACCTCCGGCCGTATGCAAAGTAGAAGCACTGGGTGGAAATGCGCTGCCGCGGTGGTACGTGGAAGAACAGGACGAAAGGATGGGGATTTATAAAAGAATAGCCGGATTTACCGTTGTCGATGAAGTGGACTCGCTTGAAATGGAAATCGAAGACAGGTTTGGGAAAATACCGCAGGAAGCCGGCAACCTGTTAGAAATGACGCGAATAAAGATATTGGGCACTCATCTGGGGATGAGCAGAATACAGGTTCGAGATGGTAAAATTGCCATGGAAATGCTTGAAGGGAGGACCCTGGCACGTGAACAGTGCGCGTCCCTTGTTGAAACTTTTCCCGGGCGCTTGATGTTCAAGTCACATACCCCTTTCGAGGTGATATTTGCACCGGGGCCGCGGACTTCCCCCGCGCGGCAGATAAGAAAGCTGTTGATGTCGGTTTATGATTGTGATAAATAATAAGTTTGCTCAATATTGATATCGAAGCTATAACGGAGGGCAAACCTAAGCCGGATTGAAAGGAGTTTCAAAGAAATGAAATCAATGCGTTTGATCACGTTGTTTTTACTGGTGATTCCTATCTTCTTTTCATGCTCAAAAAGTAAGGATAAAATAATTGTCGCTAAAATCGCCGATAGGGAAATAACCTTGAAAAGGTATGAAACCGCTTACAAGAACGTTGATGTCCAGTTTCTTCCCACAAAAAGCGGGTTCGAGGGTTTGAGGGAGTTTTTGGACACCATGATAAACAAAGAAGTGATGGCCGTAAAGGCCGACGAGCTCGGCTATGACAAGGACCCTGTTGTAGTCCAGGGAATGAAACTGTTCAAGAATATGGGGTTGCAGGCGGCCTATCTGAAATTCAAAGTTGCGGACAAAGTCAAAGTGACTGAGGATGATCTTAAAACATTCTACAGCAGGATGGGGGTCATGCTGTCAATCAAGCAAATGCTGTTGGATACCGAGGATGAAGCTGAGAATGTTTATCAAATGCTCAAGGACGGCAATGATTTCGATACGCTCCTCAAGCGCTATTCCAAGGCTCCCGATGCGGTTTCAGGTGGAAAGGTCCTTACGGCGGCTTTTGGCAATTTTGCTCCGGAATTCCAGAACGAAGTGTTTTCCCTGTCGATTGGAGAGTTCAGCAGGCCCGTATCGAGCCCATATGGATATTTTATTGTAAAAGTATTGGGTAAGCAGCGGCAAAAACCCAGACCGTACGAGGAAATCAAAGAAAGCCTCGAAGAGATGGTTCGCGGTTATGCGCAAATGGTGCAGTTGAATCTTGCGAGCGAGGAAATCCAGCGCAAAGCGGGTGTTCAATGGCACTTGGAAAATGTAAAAATCATTTTTGATGCCCTTCCTCCCGACAGGCCGCTCACAAATCCGCCCGCCAAGGGATCCAGCGATGATAAACAATTGAAGTTTCCAACATCAATCCAGAATGATCCGGTAGTAACTTACAAGAAAAAAACCATAAGTCTTCAAGACTTTGCCGATTTATACAACAAAGCTTCTTTCTTCAACAGGCCCAGAAGAGAATTTCGTCTGGGGGGAATAAAAAGATTCCTGGTTGAAATAATGATGAACGAGCTGGTTATGGACGAGATGGAAGCTTCAAACATGGAAGAAATGCCTGAAGTGAAGAAAGTGCTCGACTCGAAGACAGAAGAGCTGATGATCAACAAAATGTATGATGAGCTGATCCAAAGCCAGGTGAGCGTTACCGATCGGGAAACTAATGATTATTATGAGAACAATATAGATTTTTTTAGCGTACCGGAGAGGCGCAGTTTTGGAGTTGTTTTGACGGGGGATAAGGGCACGGCCGAGGAAGCGTTTTCCAAAATGAGCTCGGGGGAAAGCTTCATCTCCGTTGTCGATGCTTACTCGATTGACGAATCGACCAAGCGGAACAGGGGCCAGACGGATTTTCTTACCCAAGGATCGCAGCCGGAATTAGACCAAGTCGGGTTTGGTCTTAAAAAAATCGGCGAAATTTCCCAGCCGTTTCAAACTTCGAGAGGATGGGTCATACTCAAGTTGATAGAAAGACAGAAACCGAGGGTTCTGCCGTTGTCCGAAGCCGGACCGGCGGCACAAAAAGCAGTAAAAAACATGAAGCTCGAGGCCCTGTTCAATAAAAAGCTCGAAAGCTGGAAGAAAGAACTCCACGTCGAGGTGTTCGAAGATAACTTGAGAAAAGCGGATCTGCAGGAACGTTCCAAGGATTCGGAAGAAATCACACCAGCAAGACCAAAAAGAAAGTAAAGACCATGCCGGCGGGATCTTCAGTATCCAAGATCGGTTCACTCCTGATAGGGAGCGTCCTGCTCCCTATCGCTTTTTTTTATCTTATTACCGGCTGTATAGAAAGAAGAGACTTGTCTCCAAAGGACGAGCAACCGATCGTGGCTCGAATAGACGGCGAGGCGCTCTCCCAGGAAGAGTTCGAGCTGCTGATACCCGAAGATTACCAGAGTCTGGTTACAGTCGAAGAAAAACAGGCATACCTGCAAAGATGGATAACAACCGAGCTTCTCTACAAGGAGGCCCAGCGCAGGGGGATGGGAGTTTCTCCTGATATAAGGATAAAACTAAACCAGTACAAGAAAGACTTGCTGGCCGACCGCCTGGTTCAACAGGTTATTCAGAAACACGCTGTAGTGAGCGATGAAGAAGTCCGGTCGTATTATCTTGAGCATGAGAAAGAATACACACAGGAATTCAGGGTGAGCCACATACTCATGAATTCGGCCGACGATGCCGAAAAGATTTACAAGCTTCTCAAGAAAAGCAGCTTTTATTGGGTGGCAAAAAAATATTCCATGGACAAACATACCCGCAGGGGTGGAGATCTAGGCTTTTTATCCAAAGGCAACATGATGCCGGAGTTCGAAGGGGCGGTGTTCCAAATGAGCGTTGGCGATATCAGCGATGTTATCGAGTCGGAATTCGGATATCATATTATCAAGCTAACCGATATCCGCCCCGCGAGAAACAAGTTGGAGTATGATGATGTAAAAGACGAAATTGCCAACAAACTCTTGATGGAAAAAAGAACCGATGTCTATGACAGTCTCGTAACCTCATTGAAAAAAAATACGGATATCGAAATCTTGGACAGGGAACTCAACATGCAAACCTTCGCAGACAGCCTGGACTCCCTTGCCGTCAATAATGGGATCCCGGGAGATTCTTTATGGCAAAAAAACTGATCATAATTATTCTGACGCTTCTTTACGCGGGCCCGGCAGCGATGGGGCAGAAGGAATTTGTGGACGGGGTTATCGCCGTTGTCGAGGATGAAGCGGTATTCTATGGAGATCTAGATCAAATGGTTAAACAGTACATGATGCAGCGCGGAGCGCAGCAGATAAGCCCGGCGGACAGAAGGATTTTAGAAAAACAGGCCCTTGAAGATCTTATCAATAACAAACTGATAGTTTTGCAGGCCGGCAAACTGGGTATAAAAGTTCCTTATTCCGAAGTCGAGAAGAATGTCGCGAACGCTTTGGAGGAAAACAAGAAGCTGATGGGCGGAGAAGATGCATTCAAACGCCAATTAGAGCTTGAAGGCCTGTCACTTCAGGAACTCGAGAATCTCTACAGGGAACAAATGCGGGAAAGGATGCTCATTGAAAGAGTACTGGCAAGCGAGATAGATAAGAGCAAAATCAATGTCAGCGAGCAGGAACTAAACCGAACGTATGAGACGAGGAAGAACGATTTAGCCAGGCGTCCGGAAGTGGTGCGGCTCGCGACCATTCTTTTCGCGTTTAAATCATCCCTGGCGGCCGAGGATGAAGCGCGGAACAGGATAGAAAAAATCCGGAGCGATATAGCCGGAGGACTGGATTTTACCAAAGCGGCAAAGAAATTCTCGGAAGATCCCAGCGCCCAAATGGGAGGGGACCTGGGGTTTATGAAACTCGAAGATATCCAGGATCATAATTTCATAACGGCCGCAAGAGATATAAAACCCGGGGAAGTGAGCCCCCCTGTCAGGACATCATTCGGATACCACCTCATCAAGATGGTTGAGAAATCCCCGAATGGGAGCGAAGCCCATATTCAGCATATATTAATAAGGGTAAAACCCGGGGAGAAAGATATCGAAGCGGTATTCTCCAGGGCGCGGGCGGTTCATGACAGCCTGCTTGCAGGAGCAGAGTTCGATTCTATGGCTGTCCGTTACAGCGATGAAACTTCCTCCGCATCATCCGGAGGGGATTTGGGCTGGATAAAAGTTGCGGACCTGCCGGATTTTTTCCGGGATGTTTTGAAGGAGCTGAAAATCAACGATATAAGCCCCGTGCTACGTGAAAGCGCGGGATTTCGCATTGTCAGGTTGTTGGGTAGGGAGGAGGAAAGGGAATATACTTTTAATGAAGTAAAAGACGAGCTGCGGAGAAACCTGGAGCAGGAGAAAATGCGGGCTCTCTACGACGATTATATAAAAGACCTGAGAAAAAAGCATTACGTCGACATTCGAAATTAGCTTCGGGTTGATATGATAGAACATTTAAGCGGCGTTTTCAAGCTCGGCTGCCCGCGGGCTGAGTATCTATTCATGCGCATCGACCTTCTATTGAAATATATTTGTCTTCTCAAGAGCAGATCGAGCGCCGGCGCTCTGTGCCAAAGTGGAAAAGTCATCCTTAATGCTCGGCGGACGAAACCCTCCTCGGAAGTCAGGGAGGGGGATCGGATATCACTGGAAAAGGAAAGCGGGACGCAGACCGTGGAGATAATTAAACTGCCTTCCGGCCAGGTGGGCAAAAAAGATGTTTACCTGTATTATAAAACCATGGACTAAGTCCTGCTCGAAGACTGCGAAAAGGAATTCAATATGGACCGGGAAGCATGAACCCTTCAGAAAAAAAACCGGTTATAGCCGTGACATCCGGAGATCCTGGAGGCATAGGACCGGAAATCGTTTGTCGTTTTTTTTCGGAATTTACACCCTCGCGATCTACAGCCGTGATCCTCGGCGCTCCTGAAGTTATTCGTCCGTGGGCAGAGAAGTTCGATTGTAATATTGATCGTTTTATGACTCAAAAAAAATTGGCGGCCGCGCTCGAATGCGGGCCCGGCAAAGCTCTGTTTTGTTCCACCGGGTGCGAAGAAAAATACACAGTCGGCAGAGACAGCAGGGGAGGAGGCCTGCATGGCGCCCTGGCGGTAGAGGCAGCCCTTGGTCTTATCGATACCGGCATGGCCGGTGCGATCGTGACCGCTCCTTTATCAAAGAAATCGCTCAATCTGGCCGGATACTCTTTTACCGGGCACACGGAGATGCTTGCAGAACATTTTGACGGTTCTTCGGTTGAGATGATGATGGTCCATGACGATCTTAGAATAGTGCCGCTGACGAGGCACATGCCCTTGAAAGAGGTTTGCTCCAACATAAACAAGGCAAGAATTATTGAATGTGTTAAAACGGTGGACAAATCTTTGCGCGAACTGTTTGAAATTCCGCATCCGCGCATAGCGTTCGCGGCGCTCAATCCGCATGCTGGCGACAGGGGTCTTTTGGGAGTTGAGGAAATCAAAACCGGCGAACCGGCTTTGGCGGAAATTCGCTCTTGCGGTATAAATATCGACGGTCCTATCCCCGGTGATGTGGTCTTTCAATCCATCGGCATCAAGCGGTATGATGCCTACATAGCGGCATACCATGATCAAGGGCTTATCCCTTTTAAAATGATCGCCGGTAAAAAAGGTGTGAACTTGAGCGTCGGCCTGCCGGTAATCAGAACCTCCGTCGATCATGGAACGGCTTTTGATATAGCGGGGCGTGGTGGGGCGGATGCCGGAAGTTTGAAAGAAGCATATCTGCTGGCGGAAAAACTCGCGCCCAGGCTTGCAGGACGCGCAAAGACCGTATGAAATCCGGGGGACGCTTGGAAAAAAGAAACGCGATCAATATCTATCACCTTTCTCAAAAATATGGGGATAAATACGCTCTTCGCGACCTCAATCTTCATGTAGCCAACGGCGAGTTTGTCTTTCTCGTCGGCCCAAGCGGCGCCGGCAAAAGCACGCTGCTGAGGCTGATATATATGGATGAATTTCCGACCGAAGGGCAGGTTGTGGTCGGATCGTTTGTTTCAACAAGAATGAATCGAAGTAAAATTCCCTTTTTGAGGCGAAAAATCGGAGTAGTATTCCAGAATTTCCGCTTGCTGAACGATCGAAACGTTTCTGAAAATGTTGCTATAGCCATGAGGGTAACGGGCGAAAAGAACTATGATATTAAAAGAAAAACAATGCAAGTTCTCACCCAGGTGGGACTATATCATAAACGCAACGAATACCCTCAGATGCTTTCCGGAGGCGAACAGCAGAGAATCGCAATAGCCAGGGCCGTTGTCAACAGCCCCGCGATCCTCCTGGCCGACGAACCGACGGGCAATTTGGATCCGGAAGTTACGGAAGAAATACTCAAACTCCTGTTCAAGATTAATTCCGGAGGTACGGCTGTTTTGATGGCTACGCATGACTTCTCGCTTGTAGAAAAATTCGGACAGCGAATTCTTATGCTGAGAGATGCAAAATTGGAATCCGATAAAACTACGGGATTGACAGGCAACTTGAGCGAAAAACTGGAACAAATGCAAAAAGACCGGGAGCGTTTCGGCCCGAGCTGGAATCGGGATGAATGATGAATTTTTCTAAAGCCGCATATCTCGTTAGGGAAGCGTTTCGCACCTTGAACCGGCACAGGGGGGTCACGTTCGTATCCATTGTTATAATGAGCCTGTCCCTGTTAATCCTGGCGGTTTTTCTGCTGATTACCGATAACATGTTTATGTTCATGGAAAAGAGCCGGGAAGAAATGCGGATTTACTCTTATCTCAGCGATGATCTCGAGAGCGGCTATGTGGACAGGCTTTATAAAAAGATACTTTCTATGGATCAGGTGGAGCAGGTGATTTTCATTTCTCCTGAGGAAGCGCTTGATGATTTCAGAAGGCAAATGGGAGAAGACCGGACGATGCTGGAGGCCATGGAAAGCAACCCGCTTCCCGCTTCATTCCGAATCACGCTTAAAAACGAGTTCAAGGATATAGTGTCGATGTCCGGCGTTTCCTCTACAATAGGCGCATTGGACGGCGTGGAAGAGGTGAGCTACGGCAAAGAGTTTATCGAAAAATTCTCTTCGGTTACGCGCGCGTTTCTTTACATGGACGCTGTGCTCGGATTTATAGTAATCCTGTCTTCAATATTCATAATCTCCAACACGGTCCGGCTGGCCGTTGTCAGCCGAAAAGCGACTATAGAAATATTAAAACTCGTCGGCGCGACCAACAGGTTCATAACAATGCCTTTTCTAATCGAAGGCGCGTTTCAAGGTGCTGTGGCCGCGCTTCTTTCTTTGCTGCTCCTAATCGCCATATACATGGCCAGTCGAAATTTCCTGCCCTCCCTCGCTTTCTTTTCTATGGAAAAGGCGCTTCTGTACATCGTTGTGTGCCTGTTAATGGGAGCCGCGGGAAGCTTTGCAGCTCTGCGAAAATTCTTAAAAATTTAATCTGCTCTCTGGCGGTTTGAACGGCGAGGGCTCATGTTCAATGAAAAAAGTTATTTCAAATAGGATTCCGAAAGTACGGAGAATCTCCCGGGCGCGGAGCGTCGCCGCCTCGGCGGCGATTCTTGTATTGGCCCTGGTTTGGATGGGTCCGCTCGATCAGCCGGCTCGGGCAGGCGGTTCCTTAAATGACAAGATAGATGCCCAGAGGAAAAAGCTGGAAAAAATAAAAAATAAGATAAACGAACACAAGAGTAAATCAAGAGAGCTCGATAAAGAGCAAAAGAACCTTCTCGCTAAAATATCCAACCTCGAAAAGGAAGAATCCCTTACTAAAAAACTTGTCTCGGAATCCCTCAAGCAGGAAGAGCTGTTCGAAGAAAAGATCGACAGTTTGAGCATAAGAATATCCATAGAAGGTGAAAAACTGATATTCCAGCAGGACAGGTTGAAGTTGAGACTGAAGCAGCTCTATATGCGCGAGCCTAATTTTACATGGGCGGCGCTTCTCGGATGCGAAAGCCTGCAGTCTATGTATAGAAAGCACAAATTTCTGGAATTGATAGCAAAACGGGACGCATCGCTGCTGAAAGAGGTAACCGGAAGAAAGCGGTTGCTGGAAACCGAGAAAGCTGAGCTGACCGAAGCCCTGGTTGACGTAAGCGAAGTACGGAAGATGCGCGAAGAAGAGAAAGGGAACCTGCAGCGTGCGAAAAAGCAGCGACTGGCAATGCTGAAAAAGATTAAGACCGAAAAGAGAAGGCACAAGCAGGCATTGAATGAACTGAGCAAATCCCAGCAGAAGATTATGGATTTAATCGGATCGCTGGAGGATAAAAGAACGGAGAAGGAAAAATTCGACGGCGGGACAACTGATTTTGCATCGCTTCGCGGCAAGCTGATGAAGCCGGTCAAAGGCAAAGTGATAAAACGGTTCGGAAAGAACAAGCACCCCACTTACGGCACAGTTACATTCAACAGCGGCATAGACATAAAAGCGTCGACTGGAACTCCCATAAGATCGGTGGCCGCAGGTACGGTCGAGTTTGTTGATTGGATCGCCGGTTATGGAAGATGCATCATAGTAAATCACGGCCGGGGTTATTACACTTTGTACGCCCACGTATCCGATGTATTTGTAGAATCGGCTCAAGGGGTTTCCAAGGGCGAAGTAATTGCAGAGGTAGGCGATACAGGATCAATAGAAGGACCTGTATGCCATTTTGAAATCAGGAAATCGAAAAAAGCCTTGGACCCGGCGCGGTGGTTCGCCAAATGACGATGCAGCATTCGGCGGCCGGTCCGTTCCGGGAAGAAGCAGTGGTGAATCAATGAGCGCAAGACGGATGGAATCCAAAACAAGTCGTTTTATGATCCTCGATATGGGCCGGCCGGGGATAAATGCGTTTCTCGATAAATGTATCGAGAGCGGTGCGCCTCCCCTTATTTTCACCGGCCCCGAAGGAATCGGCAAGGAATACACGGCCCTCGACTTCGCGAGGCGCCTGTGCTGCTCGAAGCGGCCGGCATGCATCTCTGAACAGGACGCATGCGATGACTGCCGGCGGGTCATGAGGCTCGAGCATCCCGCACTGAACCTGGTATACCCTACGCCTTCAAGGGGAGGAAACGAAAGCGAAGAAGATGATCTGAATGACATGAATAAGATTCTCGAAGCCAAACGGGAAGATATGTTTTCGGTTCATCGTTTCCCCAAAAAAACATCGATAAGGATTGCCAAGGCCAGGCTGATTCTAAAACGCGCCCATACACGGCCCTTGGGAGATGGATTCAATATCTTCATCATCGCGGACGCCCATGCAATGCGCGTGGAAGCCCAGAACGCGCTGCTAAAGCTCATCGAAGAGCCCCCCGATCGGTGCGTGATAGTCCTGGTGACTTCCAATAATGATGCATTGCTCTACACCGTCCGCTCGAGATGCCAGCGGCTGCGATTCAATCCGCTGAAGCCGGGCGTTATTGAAAAAATCCTGATGGAATATTATGGATTGGATACCCGAGAGGCCTGCCGAACGGCCGCGCGCTCCCGCGGCAGTATCAAGTACGCGCGCGACAAAGCGTTGGACTCCGACGACAGGGGCAGGGAAGCCGCCCGCCTGATGGCCGCCGCCCTTGTGGACGCCCCCGAGGCATGGCTCATCAGCCGGGCGATGGATCTTTCCAGGGGTTCGAATCGCGATCAGACCGCCCTTCTGCTCCAGGAAATGGAACTCTTGTTTCGGGATGCAATGGCCGGGGAAGAAGACTTGATTTTCAATAAGGACAAACTGAATGAAATAATGGTTCTCAAAAATAAATGGCCGCTGAAAGAACTGCCCGGCATCGTTGCAATGATCGACCGCGCCAGGAGCCAAATACTGCATTCCAACATGAACATCGATTCCACTCTCGCCCATCTCTTTCTTGCTATAAGACGCCTTGGATGATACATTTACTTGGTCAACTCTTAAATTTCAAGGGACCTCGATGACTTTCGTAGAAGTGATATTCAAGCTCCCCCGCAGGGACTATTTCAGGAATCCCGGCAACCTCGATCTGGTGCCGGGCATGTACTGCATTGTTCAGGCGGAAAGGGGAGAGGATCTCGGCATGGTCGTGGGAGTTAACGATCAGCGTTTGGGCAAATCCAAAGCCAGGCTTCGGGATATCCTGCGGCTGGCAAGCGAAGAAGAGATCTCTAAATTCCGCGAAAACCGCAGGAAAGAAAAGGAATCTCTAGCGATCTGCAAAGAAAAAGTGGAAAAGCACGGCCTTCCCATGAAGATCGTAGATGTAGAAAACCAGTTGGACGGCAACAAAATCACCTTCTTTTTCACCGCGGACCAAAGAATTGATTTCAGAAAACTAGTCAAAGACCTGGCCGCCACTTTTAGAACACGCATAGAGCTGCGCCAGATCGGCGCGCGGGATGAAGCCAGGCGGTTCCCCGGGTACGGTGTTTGCGGCAAATCCCTGTGCTGCACTACTTGGCTCAAAGAATTCGAGCCGGTTTCTCTCAGAATGGCCAAAGATCAAAACCTGCCGCTTACACCCTCAAAGATATCGGGAGCATGCGGGAGACTGATGTGCTGCCTGGGATACGAACTGCCCATATACAAAGATATTGCCAAGAATATTCCTTCCGTGGGCCAGAAAGTATGCTGTTGCGGCAGGATGTCAAGGGTTGAAAAAGTGGATATTTTCAGGGAGGAAATTCTGCTGGTCGACAAAGACAGAATGTACAGCACCATGACTTTCGACGAGATAATAAATGAAATACAAAAAGGCGGCGCGGTAAACGAGGATGAGGAAGATATAAAGGAAGACTTGATACAAGAGGACGATTGGTAAATGACCTGAGATTATGGAATCGATGCCTGATGAAGAAATTTTATCTTACAACCGCAATAGACTACGTAAATGCAAAACCTCACCTCGGGACCGCGTATGAAAAAATAGGGGCCGACTGCCTTGCCCGCTACAAACGCCTCGCGGGATGGGATACCTGTTTTTCGATGGGAACCGATGAACACAGCTCTAATGTTGAAAAGGAAGCGAAGCGGCTGGGCAAGGATCCCAAGACATATTGCGACGAAATGGCTTCCTCGTTCACGGAGGTTTGGGAGAAGCTGGGAATATCCCATGACCGATTCATTCGTACGACCGATCCCGAACATATAAACGCGGTCAAAGAGGTTTTCAACAGAATCAATGAAAACGGGCATATTTACAAAGGTGAGTACAAAGGTTTGTACTGCGTGTCCTGCGAGGAATTCCTCGTAGAAAAAGATCTCGTCGACGGCAAATGCGAGAGACACAAGCAGTCCCCCCAACAGATAAAAGAGACCAATTATTTTTTCGCGCTTTCACGGTTCAGCGGCGCCCTGGAGGAACACATTCGTAAAACCCCGGGTTTCATACGGCCTGAAAGCCGCAGGAATGAGATTTTAAAAGTAATAGAAAGGGGGCTCGAGGACATAAGCATATCCAGGGCGGGAAAGAGCTGGGGGGTGCCCCTCCCGTGCGCCGAAGACCAGGTTGTCTATGTCTGGTTCGATGCGTTGATAAATTATATTTCCGCAGTCGGGTTCGGCGGCAATGATGATGCGAAGTTCAAAAAGTATTGGCCCGCCGACTGTCACATTATCGGAAAAGATATAACGCGGTTCCATTGTCTTATATGGCCGGCCATGCTCATGGCCGCCGAAATTCCGCTGCCCGCATGCATATTCGGGCATGGTTTCGTCTACCTAAAGGGCGAAAAAATGAGCAAAACGCTCGGAAATATAATAGATCCGATGGATATGGCGGAGTTTTTTCATCCCGATGGATTGAGATATCTTCTGCTTCGGGAAATCGCTTTCAGCAGGGATGGGGATTTTTCGGTTGAAAAGGCGGTTGTGAAATACAACGCCGAACTCGCGAACGAACTGGGCAATCTCTTTTCGAGAACCTTGTCTATGGTAAAGCGCTACCGCGGAGGGGTGGTTCCGGCTTACTCAAATGAGTGCGCGGCCGAATTCGAGCGTTTGGAAGGGGGCGCACTTGAGCGGTATACGGGATTTATGGATGAATTGGCATTCGATGAAGCCATGGGGGCTTTATGGACCGTGATCCAGGCTTCCAACAAATATATTGAAGATAAAAAGCCGTGGGAGCTGGCCCGGTCCGCCGAAGACAAAGTACTGGATGATATGCTCCGGGTTTTATTGGAAGTACTGGCTTTGTCATCAATACTTTGCATTCCTTTCATGCCTCGAAAATCCGAGGATATGAGACATCAGCTGGCTTTATCTTCGGACTTATCTAAAATTCGTCTGAAAGAAGCAGGCGAACCCGGAAATCCGCAGTGGACAAAAATCGGCGAGTTCGTGCCTCTGTTTCCAAAACTCGATCCTCCGTCCGGAGAATAATGGAGGGCGAAATTCTTTTTCGACGGCTTCGCCGGAGGCACGGATAACTTATATGATAGACTCACACGTGCATTTGAACCTTCGCGATTATCGTAATGACAGGGAAGAAGTGATAGCCCGGGCCGTGGAAAGCGGCGTTACCGGCATGCTCAATATCGGGTTTGATCCGGCATCGTCTCGTGAAACAGCACAGCTGGCATCGCGCTATGATTATATATATGGAGCGGTCGGCGTGCATCCTCACGATGCCTCGAAATACACCTCTGCTGTCCAGGATGAAATCGAAAAGCTTCTCGGCGAACCCAAGATTCTCGCGATCGGGGAAATCGGTCTGGATTACTACCGCGATCTATCCCCTCGCGGCAAGCAGAGGGAAGTATTCAAGCTCCAATTGGACATGGCCCGCAAAAAAAACAAACCTGCGATCATTCACTGCCGCGATGCGTTCGACGATGTTATTGAGATTTTGCAAGAATCCGGCCCTCACAAAGGCATCTTCCACGCTTTTTCAGGTGATTCTGAGATGGCCCGAAAAGTTCTTTCGCTCGGGTTCAAGCTGGGCATCGGAGGGGTGATAACGTTCAAGAACAGCCGGCTCGGCGGAGTCGTGTCAGGTCTTCCGCCCGAAGCGGTGGTTCTCGAGACCGACTGCCCCTATTTGACTCCTCATCCTTACAGGGGTAAAAGAAATGAACCGGCAAATCTCGTTTTGATAGCCAAGGCTGTGGCCGAAGCCCAAAACGCCGATCTGGAGGATGTTTTCAGGACCACCAACAGGTCTTTTGCAGAATCCATGAATATAGAACCCGCGGGAGGGCCGGCCGTTGTTTACAAAATCAGAAATAGTCTCTATATTAATATGACCAACCGCTGCACCAACAGATGCGTTTTCTGTTCTCGCGAGGAAGATCCGGTGGTGCGGGGTTATAATCTCGGGCTCGAAAAAGAACCCGGCGCGCGGGACATAATAAAAGCGGCCGGCGATGTATCCGGATTTGACGAAGTAGTATTCTGTGGTTACGGCGAGCCGGTAGTGCGGCTTCCGGAGCTCCTGGAGATTGCGCGGAGCTTGAAGAATGCCGGTGCAGCAGTAAGGCTAAACACCAACGGGCTCGGCAATTTATTTTGGAAGAGAAATATTATTCCGGAACTTTCGGGTCTTATAGATGTCATCTCCATAAGTTTGAACACCAGCGATTCAAACCAATATGAAGAAATATGCCGCCCCGTTTTCGGAGAAGCATCGTACGAAGCTCTTATTGATTTTGTGCGAAAGAGCGTACAGGCCGGGATGAAAACCATATGTACCGCCGTGCAGTACCCGGCCGTAGATATCGAAGCCTGCAGGAAACTGGCAGAATCCCTTGGGGCGGCATTCAGAGCCAGGAAGTATAATGTGCTTGGTTGATTCATGACACGGAACCGCAGGAAATTTGGAACATCAAGCGGGCGGCCTCGGCCTGAAAGAAAGCACGCACCATGACATCTAACTGCGAACATCCCGACGGCAATCTTGCCGGCAAGTGTTCCATATGCGGGAATATGGTTTGCGACGAATGCTTTAGGAGTCTATTCAACCAGATGATCTGCGAGCTGCATCCGGAACTGGAAGACGAAACCGCGTGGGTCATCGCGGGCTGCTACAATAATGCCGATTCTCTGGATGAAGTGACCTTTCTCCTGGATGAACAACAAATAACTTCATTAAAAGTCGAAGTTGATGCGGATACCGTTGAACTTTACATTCCATCCGAAGACAAGGAAGGAGCATGGGAAATCTACCAGTCTTCGCCAACGAATTCAAATTTGTGCGCCGAGTGCAAAATACAGTTTTCATCCGATATAATCTTGTGCCCCCTATGTGGAACCGCGGCCGCGCAAACGTAACAGCTTTTGCGCCGCCGGCCCAAAGCCGGGAGGGATGGTCGTGAAACTGCTCCTCACCGGAGGAACCGGCTTTGTGGGCAAAGCGCTCAGGCGTTCCCTTGCCGGAAACGGCCATGATGTCAGGCTCCTACTCAGAAGGCCGCCCTCTCCGCCTCCATCCGATTCGAACCTGGACGATATAGTCCGCGGTGACGTGCTCGACACGAACTGCTGTCTCCGGGCGTGCGACGGCCGGGAGGCGGTAATTCATCTCGTCGGCATAATCAGAGAGCGCCCCGGAGACGGTATAACATTCGACCAACTTCATACGGCCGCAACGGCAAACATGGCCGACGCGGCCGGGCGCCAGGGTGTTAAAAGATTCATTTACATGAGCGCCCTCGGCGCACGGGAAACCGCGGTATCCGATTACCACCGGACCAAGTTTGCCTCCGAAAAGATCCTAAAGAGATCTCCGCTGGCCTGGACGATCTTCAGACCGTCGGTTATCTTCGGCCGGGGAGGCGAATTCATTCCGGCGATGGTGCAAATGATCAGGCGCAGGATTGTGCCGTTGATCGGCGGCGGCAAATCGAGGCTTCAACCCGTGTCTATTGATGATGTATGCGGGTGCGTGACCGCGTCTTTACGAATGGCTGAAACAAGAATGAGAGTTTTCGAATTAGGCGGCCCGGAGAAGATAACTTTCGCCGAAATGACCAGCATGATCGGCGCGATCCTGGGTGTTAAACCCGTAACTTTTCCCGCGCCATCATTTATAATGAAACCGCTGGTTCGGATCATGGACAGATTTCCGAACTTCCCGCTGACATCGGATCAATTGACGATGCTGCTGGAAGATAATGTTTGCGATACACAAGAAGTGGAAAACGTTTTCGGATTCCGTCCCGCGTCGTTTATTGGAGCGCTGAACTGGCTTTTAAAGGAATATTGCAATTAAAACCGTCCCAGAGGATACTGTCTTAGCTGTTGTTTTTATCCGCCTCTGCCAGGGCCGCTTTCAAATACTTGATGATCTGGTCCTTTAAGTATGAATCCTCGGGATCTTTGCCGGAAGCTTCCTCTTCAATTTCAATTGCTTTTTTATAATCGCCTTTGGCGTAGTACAGCTCCGCCAGCGTATCCATGATCCCCGGGGATCCTTTAGTCAACTCCACGGCCTTTTTGGCAACCGGGATGGCTTCGTCCACTACCATTTTATGCGAAGCGCAAAACCAGGCAAAGGCGTTCAAGGATTTGGGATCTTCAGGGTTTTTCGCAATAAGAAGCCTGAAGGTTTCAATACATTTATTGGGTTTGTCCATTTTCTCATACAACTTGGCCAGCATTTGCAGCGTGTAGTTGTAGTTATCGCTGTCCGGATACTTATCGAGAAGTGATTGAAAACTGGCGGCAGCTTTTTCATATTTCTTGTTGGCCGCAAAAAGATCGCCGAGATAAAGGTAGGATTTGTCGGTGTATCCTTTTTCGTTTTCGGGATCGAGCGATATGATTTTTTCCAGCCGGGCAACCCCTTTCTCTTCGTTGGAGATATTCACATATTTTTCTCCAAGCGCAAAAAGCGTGGGAATATCCAGCGGATTTTCTTTTAGCATATTCTCGTAATATTGAATGGTGCCGATGCCTCTGGAAAAATTCTTCATGGTTTTCAGAAAATTCTTGCCGTCGATATACCCGATATAGCGGTCTATCTCTTTTCCGTTGGAATCGAGAAGAACAAGGGTTGGGTAGGCCCTTATTTTGAATTTCTTGGCCAGCTTCTTGCCTTCCCCCTTTTCGGCGTCGAATTTTACGGGAATAATATCGTTCAGAAACCGGATAACATTCTCGTTCTTGTAAGTGGTTTTTTCGAGCATTTTACAGGGGCCGCACCATACCGCATAAAAGTCTATAAAAACATTCTTTTTTTCGGCCGCGGCCTTTTTTAGTATTTCCCCGAACGAACCCTTCTCCCAACTGACTGAAGCCGCCGGGGACGGACCTGCGGCGAGGATCGCGAACAGTGATAATGCCAACATGGTTATCAACGTGCGTTTCATTTGAACCTCCTTTATTCACAGGCCGCGCCGGGGCGCGGCCTTGTTAAGCAATAATAATTAAAAGAGTTTTGCATGTCAAAAGCCTTCTTTCCTCGTCTGTTGCATTTTGCGGCTCGATATGCTAAAATTTCAATAATCTCCGCCCCACGCGAATTGGTTTTCGCATGAAAGGGGGATGATATGTCTATAAAACCTTCTCAGAGCCTGGTTCTAACCTCTCTGTTCTTGATCTTAATTCCTTCTATGGCGCAAACCCGCCAAGCATCCTCATCAAAAACACATCTGCCGAAATTCATTAAAAAAGCCAATTATTCTTCGGATATTCCGAGAGAGGAAGAGAACCTGTACGTGCCGGCGCAGGTCGATACATATATGCTTGCAGAGTTCGAGTTCGATTCTTTGAACACGCCCGTTTCACAAGGATGGTACGGCGTTGATGTGACCAAACCCCCGGGCCCTTTTTTCCACGTGGACTCGTTCGGCGCCATAAGCGGGGTTCAATCGCTGTGGTGCGGCGGCGAGCCCGCGCCCGGACCGCCCTTTTGCGGATACGCCACACTGCCCGGCTACGGCAACCGCTGGGATGATTACTTCGAGTCGGTGGTTTTCAATACACAGGGAAATGTAACGCTGTCAATGAATATCAAGTATGATTGCGAACCGGCATATGATTACACATATATGGATTATTCCACCGACGGTGGACTGAATTGGGTGAACGTAATTACTTTTACAGGCTCAGGCGATTCCACGGTTACGACGCTTATTCCCTCGCCCGATTCGGTAAAAGTGCGTGTTCATTTCTTTTCTGATGAAGTCTGGTCCGACGAAGACGGCTTATACGATTCTTTCGGCGCGTGCTATGTGGATGACATATCCATTTCAGACGGCGGCGGCCAGGTGGACATGCAGGATTTCGAAACCGAATCCTATGGAGACCAGCAGACACTGGACGGCCGGTGGTTCGCATATTCGGGGCCGGGCTTTGGAGATTTTTCCGGTATGTTCAGGGGAGCGCAGGTCCTGCAGGAAGATATTTGCTCCACCAACTCATCGTTCTTATGGGGATTCTTCGAAGGTTCCACGGATAATTATGCCTGCGGCGGCCATTTCGAGCAGAAATCGGTTCCTTTCCATAATGAAAGGAACCAGTATATCTGGAATGAAATATGGTCTCCCATGATAGACTGGAATCCCGGAGGCGCGGTGCCTCCAACCGCCGGCGGGCTCATCTATGAATTCATGGTTTACGAGGATCTTCCTCTTGATAACCTGGTTTTTTATAATTTCAAGATACAGCCGTTTACCGGCGCCCCTTGTCCACAGCAGTGGGAGGAACGCTCATTTGCGTTCTATGGACCGGATAAGAAATGGAAACACATGCGGGTCGAGATGGGCGATTTAATTCCTCCCGGCACCATCAGCCTGCGCATAGGACTGGCCTGTATGGATTTTTGCAATTATTGGTGCGGTTATTACGGTTCGGGGATATGCCACAGCCACGGGCCTTTGTTTGATAGGATCAAGCTCTACCGCCTGGATAACGGTGGACCGATTTGGAATGCGACATCCGCATATATGTTCCAGGACAATTTCCCCGCCGACGGCACTACGACGGGCAAAGTCCGATGCGACATGGCATACGATATCAATTACTATGAGTATTCCATGCCGATTCATCCCGGGGATTCTGCGGTGGTTTCGGTATCGGAGCCCAATTACGGTCTTGCGCTCGATGCGACCTACGGAGGGGCGGCGGCTTATATTCATGTGCGTTCCACGGGCGGGCAGACGGGCCCGGCCCTCTCGGGAGACTTGTCGAGATGGCCGGTCGTATCAGTAGGAGGCGGCTGGACCCGCATCCGCATGGATACCGTGTTTATTGATGCGGCCCGGACCATGCCGTCTTCAGGAAGTTATTGCGCGGACTTGAACGATTCTTATTTTGTGCCGCCAGACAGGATAGATTTCTATTTTTCAGCCGAGGATAATAACGGCAGAACTACTTACTGGTCGCGTAAACTGGGAACGACAAGCTCTGAAGCCGCGGTGCAGGCGGTTCCTATGGAGATGCAGTGCCTCCCGACAGGCACTACGGATATCTTATACGTTGATGATTACGATCAATGGGGGGCGCAGCCCTACTTCGATACCGCGTTCTGGTATTTGTCGCATGCACCACCCGATCGTTTCGATGTAAGAATCCCCTCCGCCGCGGTCGGAAACGGGCTGGGTTCGCGGGCCGGCATCACGCAGATTCTCAATGTGTACCGCAGCATAATATGGAACTCGGGAGATCTTTCCAACGGTACGATCGGCGATGGAATAAACAATGAAAAATCTCCGGACGCGCAGCTTTTATTCGATTTCATAGACCAGTCCAGTATTTGGGACCCCGGTCTTTACCTATCCGGCGATGGAATAGCGTCCGAGATGAAACTCATCGGCTCCCCCGCCCTGGTCAACTTGATGACTTATATAGGTTTTAATCTCATTCAGACCGATCATTCCTTTCTGGGAGGAGGTATTTCTCCCCTGGTAATGGGCCCGGCGCCCGGAACGATTTTTCAGCATTCGGGTGTGCCTGATACGATGATTGCATTTGGAGGATGTCCGGGGATTAAAGCATTCGATGTGATGTCATCTTTGGGATCGTCGATTATTGCGATGAATTACCAGAGCGGTTCCGGCGACGGTGCGGTGTTGACGCAGGAAACTCTAAACGGTTACGGCAGAACCGCGCGCGTGGTTCTTTCGGGCTTCAGCTATGATGACATCCGCAGCGATCATTTGGGCATAATGGATCGTTTCGATCATATGTCCGATATCCTGGTTTGGTTCGGCCAGAATGCTTATGTAACCGGATCGGCGGACAAGCCGGTTTTTCAAAACAGCCTCAAGCAGAATTATCCGAACCCATTCAACCCTTCGACCGTAATCGAGTATGCAATTTCCGATCGAGCCCTGGTGAGCCTCAAGATATACGACTCGACCGGGCGCCTGGTCAAAACGCTGGAAAACTCGATAAAGAACGCCGACATTTACCGCAGGACATGGGACGGCACCAATAACAGCGGGATGCCGGCGGCAAGCGGCGTGTATTTCTACCGGCTGGTTACGCACGGGTTTACCAAGACCAACAAGATGGTGCTGCTGCGATAGCAGGTGTTTCTTTTGAGCATGCAGAGTTTTAGATAGGCCGAATTATCGAGTACTTAGAACATTTATCCTTCAACTTTAGCTGGTGCGCGGCCCCGCGCAGCGCACGCCAAACCCCGATTTTCGATTACGAATCCTCCAAAAGCCGGATTTTTTCGGCGGCTTGACCTGCCGCCGCCGGTCTAGTATAGTATCCTCCTGCACTCACCGGTGTTTTTCAGAAGCGGATAAAAGGGAAGGCAAGAATGTCTGCAAAAGAACCCGCAGCCTCGGTCGATTTTATACGTGCGATCGTAAAAGAAGACCTGAAAACCGGTAAGTATGACGGGCGCGTGCACACGCGTTTTCCTCCGGAGCCCAACGGGTATCTTCATATAGGCCACGCAAAATCGATTTGTCTCAACTTCGGCATAGCCGCGGAGTTCGGCGGGCCGTGCAATCTAAGATTCGATGATACCAACCCGACCAGGGAGGAAGTGGAGTACGTAGACTCCATAATTGAAGATATCCGGTGGCTGGGCTTCGATTGGGAAGACAGGCTGTTTTATGCATCGGATTATTTCGAATCGCTTTACGAATTCGCGGTGGAGCTCATAAAAAGGGGCAGGGCCTACATATGCGACCTGAGCCCGGATGAAATTCGTGAATACAGAGGCACCTTGACCGAGCCGGGCAGGGAAAGCCCTTACAGAAACAGGCCGGTCGATGAAAACCTGGATTTGTTCAAACGGATGCGCGCGGGAGAATTCCCGGACGGGGCCCGGGTGCTCCGCGCCAAGATCGATATGTCTTCGGGCAATCTCAACATGCGCGATCCCGTCGTGTACCGGATAATACATGCGGACCATCACCGCACCGGGGATAAATGGTGCATATATCCGATGTATGATTTCACACACTGCCTGTCGGATTCGATAGAAAACATAACCCATTCTATTTGCACGTTGGAATTCGAGGCCCACCGGCCGTTGTACGACTGGTTTTTGCAAGAGCTCGAAACATACCGGCCGCAGCAAATAGAATTCGCGCGGCTCAATTTGAACTATACCGTACTCAGCAAACGCAAACTCATTGATCTCGTTCAGGGGGGTTATGTGAGCGGTTGGGATGACCCGCGTATGCCGACGATTTCGGGACTTCGCAGACGCGGATATACGCCGGAGGCCATAAGAAAATTCTGCGAGCGAATAGGTGTGGCCAAGCGCGACAGCGTTGTCGATCTGGCTCTTTTGGAGCATACCGTACGCGAGAACTTGAATGCGCATTCTCCGCGCGTTATGGCCGTCCTCCATCCGCTTAAAATCGTGATTGAAAATTACCCCGAAGATCAAACCGAAGAGATAGACGCCGTGAACAATCCGGAAGATCCGACCCGGGGGATGCGGAAGGTGCCTTTTTCGCGGAATCTCTTTATCGAACGCGAGGATTTCCGCGAAGATCCTCCAAAAAAATTCTTTCGGCTCGCGCCGGGAAGGGAAGTGAGATTAAGGTACGGCTATATCATAAAATGCGTTGATGTAATAAAAAACGATTCCGGGGAAATTACCGAGCTGCGCTGCACTTACGATCCTGACACCCGGGGAGGCTCTACACCCGATGGGCGCAAAATAAGAGGAACGATCCATTGGGTATCGATGGATCATGCTCTTAAAGCCGAAGTGCGCCTCTACGACAAGCTGTTTACAAGGGAGGATCCCGGCGATATTCCAGAAGGAACGGTTTTTATCGATTATTTGAACGAATCCTCAAAGGAAATTGTCAAAACCTGTTTCGTGGAGCCGGAACTCGCCGCCGCATCTCCCGGGGACAGGTTTCAATTCGAAAGACTGGGATATTTCTGTATAGATTCAAAGGATTCTTCTCCGGATGCCCTCGTCTTTAACCGCACGGTAACGCTTCGCGATACGTGGGCCAAGATTGAAAAAGCTCTCAAAGCCGGATAAATGTGCAAAGACCCCTTGACTGGACTCTATCTATTTTCCATTTTTAAAGCTGTCTCATGGAGATTTTTTTAACCGCGGACGCGCTCCGCGGCTGATGTTTATGGAAAGGAGCCGGAATGGATACTTTTACCGCAATAGAAACAAGAAGGGCCGTAAAACATTACGATCCCGAACATAAGATGGCGGATGCAGAAATAAACAAACTAATGTCCCTCGTTCTTTTAGCCCCCACGGCCTTCAACATTCAAAATTGGCGTTTCGTTCTGGTCAGGGATCCCGAACTGCGCAAAAAGATCCGCGCCGTTTCATGGGAACAATCGCAGGTAACCGACGCGTCGCTTCTGGTTATATTTTGTGCGGATCTCAAGGCGTGGGAAAAGGATGCCGGGCGCTATTGGAAAGATGCTCCCAAGGAAGCACAGGATTACATCGTTCCCGCAATCCGGCAGTATTATGAAAATCGCGAAGATGTTCAACGCGACGAAGGCATGCGTTCTTGCGGTATAGCGGCGCAGACTTTGATGCTTGCCGCGAAAGCCATGGGCTACGATTCGTGTCCAATGGATGGGTTTGATTTCGGCAAGGTGGCCGAGCTCATCAACCTGCCGGAGGATCATGCCATCGCCATGTTCGTAGCCGTCGGCAAGGGCACCAAGGAAGCCTGGCCGCGGGCGGGGCAGCTGCCGATGGATGAAGTTGTTATAAATGACAGGTTTTAATAAACGGTCCCAGTGCCTGCGGAGTTGAGGTTTGGGAAGGACGGAGGATCATGACCGGGAAGATTATCAAATATGAGATGCTCCTCCTTCTCGCTTCGGCCGTGTGGGGATTCGCCTTCGTGGCCCAAAGAGTGGGGATGGAATATGTAG
Organism: uncultured bacterium; assembly: GCA_964654695.1. Taxonomy (GTDB): domain Bacteria; phylum Krumholzibacteriota; class Krumholzibacteriia; order WVZY01; family WVZY01; genus CAZZKJ01. The sequence continues at coordinate 55,123 of CAZZKJ010000001.1, forward strand.
GGCCGTTTACATTCAACGGGATCCGTTTTGCACTGGGAGGGGCTGCGCTCCTGCCGATGCTTGCGTGGGGCGGACGCCGCGCTGATGCCGAACGGCAGCGAAGCATTTCTACAACCAAGATGTTACTGCTTGGAATCATGACGGGATCGATCCTCTTTGCGGGCGCTTCCCTCCAACAGATGGGTATTGTCTATACAACCGCCGGCAAGGCCGGATTCATAACCGGACTCTACGTAGTAATCGTTCCCGTGCTGGGCTTGATGTTGGGACAGCGCGCGGGCGCATTGACATGGGTCGGAGCGCTTAGCGCCGCCGCCGGCCTGTATCTTCTGAGCGCGGTACGGGGTGCGGCCATCGCGAAAGGCGATTTACTGGTGCTCATGAGCGCTTTTTTCTTTGCCGCGCACGTGCTGATGATAGGATGGTTATCCGCGAAGATATTTCCGATCAAGCTTGCTTTAATCCAGTACTCGGTCACGTCGATATTCAGCCTTGCCGTCGCGCTGCTTTTTGAGAGTATTTCACTTACCGCGATCAGGCAGGCGGCGGCCCCTATTATCTATGGAGGATTGATGTCGGTCGGGCTGGCATACACGCTTCAAATTATTGCGCAGATACATACTCCTCCCGCGCACACGGCAATAATATTGAGTTTGGAATCGGTTTTCGGTGCGATCGGCGGTTTTATAATCCTGCATGAAATCATTCCGCTGCGGGGGCTGGTTGGATGCGCGCTAATGCTTGCCGGAATGCTCGTATCTCAGATCAGCGCAAAAACGGATTACCGCGCCCGGGCCGCCCGCGCGGAAGCTATTGGGAGCGGCTCTTGAAACGGTTCTTATCGATAATAATTATTTGGCTTCTCTGCTGCTGCGCCCCGGCCGCTGCCGGTTTTGACGTCATAGACTATACACCGTCATCACTGCTGCACCCCGGCCAGGTCGAACTGAAAGTTTTTAACAACCTCTATACCCAGACAAAAAGCTTTAACACTTCCGGATCCAAGATCCCGGACGGCCAAAGGTCCACTTTTTTCACGGGCATCGCCTATTTTTCTTATGGAGTGTCGCCGAGGTGGAATGCGGGCGTGGATGTGTATTTGAAATCCGTACACACAGACAAGGAATCGGGCAGCGCATTTTCTGTTTTCAAGTTTTCCGGAGGAAGCGGAGCGCGAACGTCTATAAGCTCGATCGCCCCCAAGATAAAAGCGGCGCCGTTCGCGCGTATTCCCGCCTTATCGGTGCAGACCTCGTTTCTCATTCCCGCTGCGTCCAACATGGAGGGCAGGCCAAAAATCGATAAGCCGTTTCTGGATTATGATGCGTATCAATGGTGGACACAGGTGTTTTATGATCTGACGCTGCGGGAAAACCTGATGGTGTATATCGAAGGCGGACTGCTCGCGCGTTTTTTCGATTCGAGGACGGATTTGCTGACGCCTGTAAAAACAATCTTCAATATTTATCCGACACGGACGTCTATTGTATATGTCCTGGGCGAGCTCGGACCCACATGGGACGGAGCGAATTGGAATTCTTATTATACGCAGGTGGGTCTGGGGGCGAAATACCAGGTGACTCCTCATTTGGAATTGGAGACGCTTTTCTCGATTTTCCCCGTGGGCAAGATGAACGGCGCGGGCGGAACGATGAATATGGGATTGCGCTGGTTGTACTAGCGGGTTCGTACGGGCGTATGCTCGATTGAGCAGGGTCGACGAATTCTAACCAGCGCGGGTGGATAAAAATAATCAATTGAAGGAGATCACATGCCTAGCAGGCGCGCAGTTTTCATAATCCTTCTTATAGGCGCCGTCGCTCAGATACTCTACTATTACTCTCAACTCCCCGATACCGTGGCTACACACTTCGGCGGCTCCGGCCGCCCCAATGGATGGCAGTCCAAACAGGGATTCGTGGCCGTCTATCTGGGAACCACAGCCTTAATGGCGGCAATTTTTCTTTCCCTGCCGTATATAATATGGAAAGTTCCCAAATCGATGATCAATCTGCCCAACAGAGATTATTGGCTGGCGCCCGAACGTATTGAAGAGACAAAGGAATACTGCGGAGGACAGATGTTGTTCATGGGCAGCCTAACGCTGCTGATGGAGATTTGTGCATTTCAGCTGGTAATACAGGCCAACCTGTCGCCCCAGGCGCGGCTCCCCTCAGCGCAAATGTGGATGCTCATGGGCGCCTATACGGCAGCGGTGTTTATTTGGCTGATCAAATTTTTTACAGGCTTCAGCAGACCCCCCGGCGGGGCCCCTTGACTTCTGCGGCTTTCTGGTATATAATAGAGCAAAATCGGGAGGTTCCTACCTATTTACTGCTACTAATTATCCTTCGTCCTTGAAGAAAAAGCCTAAGAGAAAAAAATAAAAGGGTATCGCTGCTGCGGCTGCCAACGAAAGTGTTTGCCTGTTGAAAAATAGCAAGTTACGGCCTAATAAAAGCCTCGGGCAGCATTTTCTCTATGATCCGGCTATTGCCGCCAGGATTGTTGATGCCGCCGCGCTGGAGCCGGAAACCCCCGTGATAGAATTGGGGGCCGGGCGGGGAATCTTGACAAAGGCCCTGGCCGAGAAGCAAATCCGCCTCATAGCCCTGGAAATAGACAGGAAACTGTCGGTAGAGCTGGCTGCTTTTTTGCATGGGAAAAAATTCTTGAAGACGGTTTCAACCGGGGGCGCCCGGAAAAAGCCGGCAGCGGATGATATCGAGGACCGTGGATCCTCAGCAGTGAGCGGCGGCGCTGAGAGTCCGGAGATCATAAATGCAGATTTTACGAAACTTTCATTGACCGGGTTGTTGGTTTCCAGGGGATTTGAAAAGTGCGTGCTTTTTGGCAACATTCCCTATAATTTAACGCGCCACGTGCTTTTCGCTTTTCTCGTGGATGAGATCGAGGTGATTGACAGCGCATATCTTATGCTCCAAAAAGAGGTCGGCGATAGAGTCGCATCCGGGCCCGGGAGCCGTGTATACGGAATCACCAGCGTTATACTTCAGTGTCTGTACGAGATAAAGCTCGTGGCCAGGATTGCGGCGGGAAGCTTTTTCCCGCCTCCTAAAGTCGATTCGGTTGTGCTCGAGTTCGTTCCCAAGAAGGAGCCGCTCGTGCCGGTTGCGGAACTGGGGGCGTTCATAAGATTCGTAAAGAATGTTTTTCAACAAAGGAGGAAGACCCTACACAATTCTATAAAGGCCTTTTATACATTTACGGAACCGATGCTCGAGGAACTGCAAACGGCAACCGGCATCAGCTTATCCGAACGGCCCGAAGCTCTAGGAAAAGAACAACTGTTAAAACTTTTTTATAAATTGGATGAAGTTGCCAAGATTTAGATTAAGTCCCTCTCCCCGGCTTAGCGAGGTGATGCAGAGAGGTATCATCGCTCTCGTGTTAATGCTATTACTCCCCCTAACCTTAATAGCAACAGCCAGGGGGGAGGGACAAGCAGTTGTGGATACAGTACGAACATGGATAACTGCTCCCAACTATGACGGTTCAATAAAAGGCGACGTGACAAAGGTATCTATGGCCCAGAATTTTACGAATACGTTTACTCATAAAAGCGGGACGAAGTTCGTCAGCTCGTTCAATATCAGCGAATTCAAGTACCGCCTTCAGAACCGTTCGGATAACAACAAGAGCTGGTCCAATTCCATCATAATGTCCTTAAGGCCCGGGCTTTTATGGAACACACTCTATTCCGACAGCCGTGTTTTCAACCGGATAATATCGTTGTCCGGAGGCCTGCAGGATTTCATAGTGAATACGAAGACCGGAAGTTCAACCCTTCAATATTTTAAATTCTTTTCCGGCGGCACGAAATTAGATGCGAGGTCTGCAATTTCCTTATCGAAAAGCGAAAAAGTATTCAAGGTCGACAGCCGGCTGCAGGGATCGGCGGGCGGCGGCATTATTTATAAATTCGGCAAACGCATTAATTTTATGGGCCGGGCATATTATGCAAATGCCAGGGATCAAAGCGAAACTTCGTTTCAAAAACTGCCCGGCCTGGGAGAGGCGGGAGACAGCCTGGTGTCCCAGGTTATTCTGAAACTTCCTGCCGATGCCGATATGAAGATTCACTACAGCCGGGCGACAACGACTACGGATTATGTCGATCTTCCCAGGGGGATATTTTTCCAGCAGAAGCTCGATGAAGAGGATCTGATCAAGGAAAAGCATGTAAGCGATCACAATATCTTGTACATGGATGCGACAACTCATCCCCTGAAGCCGGTGAGTTTGAAAATGTACGCGGAGCACAGCGTTGATCTCGATGATTACGAAGTTGCAAAAAAAAGGTTTACAAAATCCACCACCGATATTCTGAGAGGCGAGCTGACTTATAAATACAGCTCGAATCCGAATAATACCCTGGTATTCAAAAGCGAAAAACAAAACATGCTCCGCGACCTGGGGCCGTTATCGGTGAGCAGCTACAACCAGAAGCAGAAAAGCGCGACACTACTTCTTAACCACAGTTTCCACCAGACCTTGTCGATCAGCGCCCAGGCAGGAGCGACTTTATCGCAGTTCTTCTACGTCAATTTTGATATCAATCCCAGGGACCGCGATCAGCTGAACCAGTTCATGCAGGCCAAACTTAGCTCGAAACCTTTTCCAAAGTTCGATGCGGGGGTTTTTCTGGCCGTTTCAAGCGTTGATTATATCAATATCGACAGAAGCCTGTCCGGCGATAACCGCCGCGAGACCACGTACGATTTTCGCCCGGAGTTTACGTATCATCTCAATGATCGTATCGGTATTACGCAGAAATACGGACTCAATATCGAGTTCAGCGACTTTGTATTTTCAGAAACGGATAATTTTCTCGACAGGAACATCACTTTCTCGAATACGATTGAGGCCAGGCTGACCGGCGCGCTTGCGGCGACTTTTCATTACGGGCTTCTCCTGCATGACCGGGGCAGCTACCGCCTGAATGCAAGCGCGACCGAACGGACGCTTAATATCAGCCAGGAAGACAGGAAAGATCAGTTGAGTCTGAAAATGCGTTACGCGCTGACTCCGCATCTGAACGTCTTGACCCGCCAGGAATATGCGCAAAGGCGGGACCGGATTGTAATAAGCGGCAGCGAAACCACTTTTCCCGAGGGCAAGATCGAAGGAGGGCTCGAAGGCAAATACGTATGGGAGGAAGGCAAAGAATTATCTTTTTCGCTCCTGAAGGTTAACCGGTTCGGCAGCTTCAACACCGAGGAGCAGAACAGCTACTGGCTGATGTCGACCAACATTAAATACGCATTTTAAAATGAGAATAAAATTGAATCTTATATTTTTTTCCGCATTGCTGCCGATGGTTCTTCTAGTCTTTGGCGGGTGCCTATTCTCGCCCCGTAACGCAGAGGATCCGGGGGGTGAAGGGACTTCATGGGTGGTTCCGGATTTTCCCGAGAAGGTTTTCGATAATATGACCACCGGCCTGGAGGATTTAAGTGGAGCCAACTATGAAAAAAGCCTGGGCGAGACATTTCTTTTCATTCCGCTGCCCGGGGATAAGGATCAATATCCGGGCGTCTTCGACTTGTGGAACAAGACCAGGGAAGTAGAAGCCATGAACCGCCTCATAAGCGATGCAAAAGAAATAAACCTGGATTTCAAGAACCTGACCATTATAACCCAGGATATTAGCGCCGCCCAATTCGAAGGCCGGTACGATCTGATGGTTGTCAGCAAGGCGGTCGCAGATACGAGTATCTACAGGGGAAAAGCCCGTTTCAGCCTGAAGGAAGGCAGCAAGGGATGGGAACTTATGCAATGGGAGGATATCGAATCCGACGCCCAGTATCCATCATGGGGATTCTTGAGGGCTCAATTATAGCCAGGGCTCATAAGAGGGAATAATCTTTGAAATGGATATATTTCATAACTTAATAAATAATAGAGTGTTAACTTCGCAGGGCCTTGACGAAGTTCTGTGGTTATAGTATCTTTAAGCATGAGAGAAAAAGAGAGGTCTGCCATGAAACGGTTTTTCGTCCCATCAATTTTGACTGTATTCGTTATCTTTCTGGCTTCGTCCTGCATACTCGACCCGAAGAAGGAGCTGTCCGACAGCGGCAAAAAGGGAGGAACGTACAAGTCCCTTTTGGAAAAGGATGATGTTCTGCACAACCTCGAATTGTGTTACAACGAACGGAACTTCACTCAATATGACAAGCTTCTGGATGATGGATTTATTTTCCTGTTTACGCAGGAAGATTTTTCAAGCGGGAAAACTCCGGATCAATGGGATAGGCTTCAGGATATAACAGCTACGCAGCATCTTTTCGACAGAAACTACAGCGGCAAGGAAGATCCCGTCCGTACGATTTCGCTTACACTTACATACACTCCGGGGGATTTGAGCTGGGTCGAAACCACCCCTCCGCAGGGACAGGGCTATGATAATGAAACGTGGTTCCAGAAAACGGCGAATTATGATCTTACGATTACAACCACCACGGACGTAACTTATTTTGCGCTCGAATCACAGGCCCTTTTCCAAATCCGCAGGGCATTTGTCGCCTCGGCCAATGATACGCTGTGGCGCATAGTTCGCTGGAGCGATTTGGGCGTGCAGTAAAAACAGATAGTTTTTCCTTTTTCTCTCGAACCGGCGGTGCCGCCGCCGGTTTCTTTTTGCCGCAGATACGAATTGTCTACGCCGTTCTTGACACCCGCCGGTGCCCTTCATATAGTCCAAAAACTGTCTTGCCTCTAAGAGATCTGCCGCATGCTCTAAAAGAAATATTCAGTACGCGGCCGGTATTGCAAATGTTGATTGCTTTCATAAAAATGGGCCGTTCTATTGGCTAAGAAAAAAAGAAAACGTTCGCGAAAAAACGAATCGCTGCGATTGAGAATATTCGCCGGCATTTTGATTCTTATGCTGGTGTTGGGAGTAGGAGGCGTCAAGTATTTGCAGTCGACGAGAGGAATGGTTTTCCTGTTGGACCATGGATTCGGCAGCTACTACCCGCGTGTCCAGCATATCATAGAACAGGCGCTGGGGGCCGAGATAAGCGGGCAAGGACTGGGGAAAAATGTAAAACCGGGTGCCGAGCGGGCACGAATTCGCGGTGCTGAACGCAAGGTAATCATATGGAACATCGAATGCGTTGGTGAATGCGATCTCATTAAGATCAACCTGGCTTTGACCGGGGCCGTGCGTCGTCTGGGTGCGGCCGTGCGTTCGAGCAGGGAAAGCGACGACGGGGAAACCCTGTTTTTCGAAGCGGGAAGCCGAAAGGCGCCCACACAGCGAATCGTCATTAGAAGGTCCGGCGCAATCTCGCTTGAGAAGCAGCGGGATGCCGTGGGAACTTCCGAATTCGCAATGCTGTCGCTGGTGATTGATGATTTCGGTTATTCAAGAAACGGTATTGTCAATGCTTTCATGTCGCTGGACCTGCCGCTGACCTTGTCGGTCATTCCATCACTCCTCTTTTCCTCTTATTCATTGGAGCGTGCGGAGGAAAGGGGGAAGGAAGTTATTTTGCATCTGCCGATGGAACCTGAAAATAAAGTGGAATACGATGTGCCTCCGGTTACGACGGCGATGTCGGGCCGTGATATAGGGCGGATGGTGGAGGAATACGTGTCCGAACTTCCGGGCATCAAGGGGGTCAACAATCACATGGGGTCGAAGGCGACTACGGATACAAGGGTGATGAAAGCGGTTATGAAGGTTCTCAAGGATCGGAGGCTGTTCTTTCTCGATTCTTTGACTTCTCCGCGTTCGGTGGCATATAATACCGCCGTAGATGCAGGCGTGCCCGCGGAAAGAAACGACCTGTTCATCGATGCCGGCACCGAAGATCCGTCGGTCATCGAAAAAAGACTGCAACGATTGATAGATATTGCAAAAATCAAGGGGCACGCGGTCGGCATCGGCCATCCAAGACCGTGGACATTGGAAGCTTTGAAAAACAGCGAAGCATTATTGAAGAATTCGGGAATTCACCTGGTTTTTTTGTCCCGGCTGGTTGAAACGAGAAGCAGCGATTAAGGAGGAGCGGCTATGGTCAGATTAGGCGTGAATGTTGATCATGTTGCAACAATACGGGAGGCAAGAAAAACATATGAGCCCGATCCCGTGAGCGCCGCCGCCGCCGTGGAGATGGCGGGCGCGGATCAAATAACGATCCATCTTCGCGAAGACAGGCGCCACATACAGAACCGCGACGCGAGACTCATCAGGGAAGTCGTAAAAACCTCCCTGAATCTCGAAATGGCCGCGACAGCGGAAATGCAGGAGATAGCGATGGCCCTGCATCCGGATTCGGTCACGCTCGTTCCCGAAAAAAGGCAGGAGGTAACGACGGAGGGCGGACTCGATCTGGTCAAGGCCGGGTCTTACGCTGCGGAAGTCGTCAAGACTTTGAAAGAAGCACGAATAAAAACTGCCGCGTTTGTCGATCCTGATTTGGACCAGATAAAAGAGGCCGCGCGCATGCAGTTCGATGCCGTCGAGATTCATACCGGCCGATATGCAAACGCCTCTTCTTCCACGGCGGCCGCGGAACTGCATAAAATCCGGGAAACCGCTGCGGCCGTCCGCAGATTGGGCATGGCCGTGCATGCCGGACACGGTCTGAACTATCATAATACCGGGACCGTGCTCGCGATTTCCGAGATAGAAGAACTGAATATCGGCCATGCCATTATTGCCAGGGCCGTTTTTACCGGGCTTGATAGGGCCGTCAGGGATATGCTCAAACTCATGGGAAGGATTTGAGCGGCGAAGGGGCTAATTCCTGAAAAATATGGACAATCCCGCCATGATTTTGTGTTCCGAATAATTTGCAATAGGATCATTTAATATTCTGCGCATTTGATATTCAACTCTGATCCCGGCTCTTTCTACGAGATTGCATTTGAATCCGGTTCCGATACCCAGCGTATAGCGCGTATGATCGAAGCTGCCGATATCTTCATAGCGAAGGCCGCCCCCGAAGGATGCAAAAAAATAATTCCTGCTTTTTCCGATTTGCCTGTGCAGGCCCAAGAATCCTTCAAGTGAAAATTCATCGAGCGAGCTGACGTGCATAAAAGAAGCGCTGAACTCGACTTCAATAAGTCCCGGTAACAGGCCGGTAAATATGCCCCCGCGCAGTGATATATCTCCGGCCGAGACGCCTTCGACACTGACCAGCGAACCGGCAGCGCCGGTCTCGATTACCCCCGGGCGGATAAATGATTTCTGCGGCCCGGAATCGTTGTCCGCCACCTGCGATGCCTGCAGCGGCCCTGCGGCGAGAACCAAAAGGGCGATTCCAGCATATGCATATATTAAATTCATATTCATATTCATGATTCAGGTTATTTCCAGGCTTCGGCCAATTCTCTCTCTGCGGGCTTGCCGCGGGGCGTGTAATTCTTATCATGGGTGCCGGCCGAGCCCGTTGGAGTCCAGTTCCACCAGGATACACCCCTGATCCAATCTTTGTCTCCAAGGGTCTGGAGAGCTGCCCAGTAAAGATCGGCCTGTTCGCCATAATCCGAGGCGTCATTCAAATTGCAGATTTCCGGGTGCATTCCGGCTCCGTTGGTGCTCGGATAACCGATTTCCGTGAAAATGATATCGTGTTTGACCAGTCTTCGGCATATCTGCAGGCGATTGAGCCAAAACTGCCAGCCTGCGAGCATTTCCATGCGGGAAGCGGTCTCGCGCTTTGTAATAGGAGCGTAAAAGTCGATTCCAATCGCATCGAGAGCATCCCAGAAAGGAACCTGTCTGTATTCATCCCATGATGCGGCATAAATAAGCTCGCCGAAAAATATCTGTCTGATGTCGGCGATCAAGAGTCTCCATTGAGACTCGTATTTCAACGTTCCCGCGAGTTCCGTTCCGATGACGAACTGTTGGGCGGCAAGGGTTGTTTCGGCGAACGCCGCCCAGGGAAGAACAAAAGCCCTGTAAGATCGAAACCATTCATCGGGATTATCCGGACAGATGAAACCACGCCAATCTTCATCATCGAGATCGACATGGGGTTTTATCATTATGCCTGCCCGTCCCTCATGAGTTCGCCACCGCGATACGGCGGCGGCCACAGAAGGCATTCTGGGTGTCAGCTTGGCGTCGATTCGAACCCGGCTGGAGACGCAAGTGCTCTGATAAGCCGTGATGATAAAAGTGATAGTATTCGCCCCTGCCGCATGGATTTCATCAATGGCGTCGAAGGCCGGCTGAGATCCGTATCCCCATGCAGACCACTCCGCCAATGTAATTCCTCTTAAAGTCATTTCCGGCGTTCGCGCAGGGGCGTTTGGCAACCTGGAGCATCCCGGAGCATTCATGATGTGGATCAGAAAAAATAGCAGGGAGATTAGTGAAAGCCCGGCCGTCAGACACAGGCGCCGCAGCAGGTCTTTCGAGGGCTGAAAAATCATGAAATCATCACGAAAAAATACAAAGATTGCATTGTAAAATCCATTGATTCTTATTCAGGGACTGCCGGAGCCCCCCGCTCTTTATTCTCCACTTTTGCTCTGGGGCCTGTCCATCCAATTCCGGATAAGCAGTTGTCCGGATCATTGCCAGTATACCATAGATAAATAATCGAATTCAGGAACCGTTCAAAAGCCTGTTGGTCGAACCGCGGGTGAAAAAGCTCTTTGCAGCCGTCTTTGAAGGCATGCCTGTACATAAACTGCTTGACTCCGGGGTGCTAATTTGTATAATTCTAGCTTTGCATGATTTCCTCCCTCGATTTGAGCAATCTCAATTAGGGAATAGAGTTCAGGCCCGGACGGCAGCGGCCGTCCAGGCTTTAGTAATCTAGGGAGGCTTTTGCGCCGGAGGGATTCAACCCGCCGGTGCCAGGTGATGTTCCAGAGGCAATTATGCGTAAGTGGAAACCTGTTTTTATCTTCGTTGTAATAGCTGTCAGCTTTTACTCGCTTATTCCCAGTCTGAGATTCTACGGCATGTCTGAGGACGAAAAAGCCAGACTCTCGTATGACGAAAGGGATAAGTACATTCAGTCCATTATCAAGCTGGGGTTGGATCTCCAGGGAGGCATGCATCTGGTGCTCGAAGTCGATGATTCCGAACTCGACGAAAATGCCAAGAAAGATGCGCTGGACCGCGCGATAAAGATCATTCGAAACCGAGTAGACCAATTCGGCGTGTCCGAACCCGTGATTCAGAAGCAGGGCGAGAAACGAATCATCGTCGAAATGCCCGGATTGCAAAATGTAAGCAGGGCTAAAGGCTTGATCGGCCAGACCGCCCTCCTCGAATTCAAACTGGTCAAGGAAAGCCGGGATATGACCCGGATATTGAGAGAGCTCGATAAAGCCCTGAAGGGAATAAAGATCGAAGGGACGGTCGTGGATTCTTCCGCCGCATCGGATACCGAAGCCGAAAGTGCCGGCAAAGCAAAACCGCCCGGGGAAGATACCGGACTGGCGGCGCAGACCTCTTCGCAGCAGGAACCTGTTACAACCGAGATCGATTCTACTATTCCCTCTATTCCGGGTGTCGAGGTGGAAATGCCTATCGAAGCAATTTCGAGGGAAAACCCTTTTACATCATACCTTTTGAATTTTTATGGAGGAGGCGCCGTTGCCGATGTGAAAAATATGGAGAAGGTGGATATTCTTTTGAGTACTCCCCAGGCCAAGTCTGTTATCCCCGGCAACCTGGAGTTTTTATGGAATACCGAGGACAAGGCTATTGAGGGAGGCGGAAGAGGACGCGTGCTGTACCTGCTCGATAAAAAGCCCCTGCTTACAGGCAGAACACTCGTTAATGCCTACACGCAGCCCGACCCGAAGAATCCTGCCAATTTAAATGTCGCGTTCAATCTCAACAAGGAAGGGGCGGTAAAATTCGCCCGTTTTACAGGTGAAAACATAGGCAAACAGATAGCGATAGTGCTCGATAACAAGGTAAGATCCGCTCCTACCGTTATAACCAAGATACCAAATGGAGAAGGGCGAATCACCGGCAGGTTCAGCGACATTGAAGCCAATGATCTTTCAATCGTGCTGAGGGCCGGCGCTCTGCCCGCCCCGGTTGAAATAAAAGAAGAGCGTTCGGTCGGTCCTTCGCTTGGACACGACTCGATAGTACTTGGTGTTCGTGCGGCGATCTATGGATTTATATTGGTGATGTTATTCATGATATTGTATTACCGGGCTTCGGGCTTTCTTGCGTGTTCGGCGCTGTTGTTGAATCTCATAATAGTACTGGCCACGCTGGCCCGCCTGCACGCGGCGTTGACTTTGCCGGGAATTGCCGGATTGATCTTGACCATTGGTATGGCGGTCGATGCCAATGTTCTGATTTTCGAAAGAATACGCGAAGAGCTGGCAAAGGCAAAAACAGTAAGAAGCGCCATAGACAGCGGTTACGCCAGAGCTTTTACTACTATCTTCGATGCGAATTTCACGACGTTGATTACAGCATTCGTGCTGTGGCAGTTTGGAACAGGCCCCATAAAGGGCTTCGCGACCACGTTGAGTATCGGCATTATCGCCAGTATGTTTACTGCACTGATGTGTACGCGCGCGGTTTTTGAATTCATTACTTCCAGATGGCTTCTCAAGAAGCTGAGCATCTAGATATAGAGGACCGGATCGATGCAGTTTTTCAAAAATCCCAGAATAGGTTTTATCCAGGCCCGTAGAAAGGCAATGATTATTTCGGCCGCAGCTATACTGACGGGTATAGTCTTTGCCGTTCTGCGCGGGGGTTATAATCCGAGCATAGATTTTGCCGGCGGAACACTCGTGGAAATAAAACTGGAAAAACCAGTGCCGCTGCAAATGATCAGGGATATTATGGCGGGTTCCGAGTTTGCCGGCGTGGAGGTCACAAATTTCGGAAAGCCGGAGGAAGTTCTTATTAAGGTTAAACAGGTGGGCGAAGCAGCGGAAGCTGCCAGGAAGATAGTCTCCGCGATTCAAGGCGAGATCGCCGATCAGCAAATCGATATACGCCGGAGCGAAACGGTTGGACCTAAAATAGGAAACGAGCTGAAGACGGCTGCTTTATGGGCGATCATTTATTCATTGTTCGGAATCATTGTTTATATTTCATGGCGGTTCGAATTCAAGTTTGCAGTAGGGGCAATTCTGGCCCTTATCCATGACGTAATGATAACCCTGGGCTTCTTCGCCGTGACAGATAAGGAGATATCTTTGCCCGTGATAGCCGCCATTTTGACGATAGTGGGGTACTCCCTCAATGATACAATCGTGGTTTTTGACCGTATAAGGGAAAATCTGCGAATGAGAAAAAGAGAGAGCTTCCCTGCCGTCGTTAATGCCTCCATAAACGAAACTTTATCCAGAACTGTAATTACGTCCGTGACAACTCTCGTTGTGGTGATTTGTTTGACGATTCTCGGTGGGGAAATGATTCGCGACTTCGCATTAACTCTGCTGATCGGAGTAATGGTCGGTACTTATTCATCCATTTTTATTGCCAGCCCTCTTCTGGTTGAATGGCATGCTGCTATGAGCAAGCGGGTCAAGAAAAAGAAGTGAAAAACCTGAACCTCTAACGCCGGGGGGAGCGGTGGATTACCTTTACAGAACTCTCCTCGTCCTGCTTTACCTGGTTCTTTCGATTATTCTTGTCTCCACGGCCGTTGGTATCCCCGGTACTTGGATTCTTTTTGGAACCGCTTTGATAGTGGCCGTCGTGTCTCATTTTTCCTCCATTACATTGGGACTGCTGTTGGTGTGCCTCGCGCTGGCTTCCGCGGGAGAAATCACAGAGACCTTTCTGGGATCGGTGGTTATAGCTAACAGGGGTGGCAGCAGGATAGGCATAGCAGGTACGATGCTCGGAGGGTTCGCGGGCGTCATACTCGGGGCGCCGCATTTTTTTCCTATAGGAAGCATAGTTTTTGGTTTTCTGGGTGCTTTTTTGGGAGCGGTTATCGGAGAATTCATCTCGTACCGGAGCCTGGATTCGGCCCTTCGAATCGGGTTCTGGGCCTTCGTGGGACGCCTGGGCGCCGTGTTCGTTAAAATATGTATGGGTGGAGTGATTCTATGGATAATTATTACGCGGACGTGGCCGTGATTCCCGAAAAATAACCGCGCGAACCCGCCCGTCGCTGTCCTTTTTAATGGACACCGTGTCTCTTTCAGAGACATTTTTTATTTCCACTTGCCGGGTTAAGTTATTAGAATACAATAAGATATATGTGGCATGATGATTGCTATTTTATTACCGCTTATTGTAAATATTGGAAAGGACTATGAAGTATACATATTGGATCATCATATTCGCAGTTTCCATCACAGGATTCATGAACGGAACACCTGCGGCCGCGGCAGTTCCCACCTCTGAAGCCGATTACGGCATCGGCCTCGGCGGCGACCGCGCAAAGCAGAAGCCGCCGCAGGTCATGCAAAAGGACGGTAAAACATCAGCTTCCAAGAACGTTTTCGCGGACGTTGAAAGAGGCTGGCATGAACGCAGCGCGAACAGAATCACCAGACATTTCGGCAGAGGAAAAGTCGCCATATCGCTGAGGGGTGTCGGCCCATCCGGTGGGCATTTCAGCAGGGATCAGAGCTTCTACCTGTTCAAGGACCTTTTCAAGTATACGATCACCAAGAAATTCAAGTTTATTCAATACAGCAATATCAATAGCGGCAAAAAAATCTACGCAGTGGCGGAACGCCATTATCAACGCAGGCGGGATGGAAGATTGTTCAAAGACAAGGTATATGTATCTCTCCAGCTCGAAAACGGCCGTTGGGTGATAAGCGAGATAAAATCCATCCACTGATGTCTTTTCCTGGGAACATTCCAATTTTAATATTCCAAGGCTGAGGCTATAATTGTGCCGGATCCCTGAAGGTAATCTGCGCATGAGGCTAAAAAGCGTCCGATATGCACAAGGAAGCGACTTGAGAACCGATATGGCGTTCTTGCTGTGCGGCATCTCCCTTATCCTTCTTTATTTGCGGGAAGTTCTGAATGCTCCCGTTCCTCTGCTGCCAATAATAGTCATTATAATCGTTGCCGTGATGGCGTCCGCGGCTGCTCCCCAACGGCGCTATATGTTCCTCGGAGCGTCAATGCTTCTATTTGCTTCGGCGATCTTTTCAATGAAGGCGAATACGAATTCAGATAAACTGCTGAAACTCTGGCGAACGCAAGAAACTGAATCAATTACAAAAGCCTTGATTTCTACCGGTCGTCGTATCGAACTGCTGGAAAAACTATCCGCGGAAACCGGAGACAAAGTTAAAAAATATTTTCTCGGCGAAATTCGCGAGATACCACCGGACTCAATTGCAGCGAGGGTGAAGCTGTTCGAATTTTTGGATAGCGTGGTAAAACAAGCGGAAACCGGCGACGAGCTGCAAAGGGGATCCGAGATGGGAGTTCAAATACTCGATTCCCAGGGTAAGAGGATCGCATGGGCGGGGTGGCCCCAGATGCTCCTGGGTTCGGATCAATCCCAGGTTCGCGCGAAAAGAGAATTAATTTACACGCGCCGGGTATCGCTCTACAGAATTTTAACGCACATAATCCCTGTATCCACATCGAACAGACTGGATATTGCAAGCATAATAATCGACATTCCCCTCGAAGCCAATTACAAGGTCAACAACAAATTCCTTAAAAGCACGAGTCTTACCGATGAACTTGCCGAGCTTTTTCCCGGGTCGATAAAGCTGGATTATTATTTGATTCCCGAAGCCGGGAAAATAAATCCTCGCCGGGAAGACGGAGAAAGCGGCGCGGGAGATGCGATTAAGAGCGATCTTCCGCCAGGCATGGAGATGCTGTCGGTTATTTCCGGAAACGAAGCATCTGGGCTCGCGGCCCGCGCCTCCATTAAAAGTACGCTGGGCGATGTCATGTTGTCCGTTTCGGTGAAGGGCCGCACACTGAACCATTTTATGGAACGATACCGGGAAAGATATGTGCTGGCATCCAAAGCCCTCGTCCTTGCCGCACTGTTGATAGTTTTCGTGCTTATGTACGGCAGACTTCTCTTTGGAGGGAGCCGCAGATCCGGCGCTGCAAAGGCCTCGCTGCTGGCCGCATTCATGGTGTTGTTCAGATATTCTCTGCTTTCCATCGACCTTACTTCTCTCACGCGCGGAATGACAATATTCGATCCCGCAATTTTCGCTACACCTCTTCTGCATGGAATAATGAGAAGCGCGGGAGATATGTTGATTACTTCGATATTTCTCGTGGTGTTGATATATGGAATTCTTAAAATCGCCAGGAATACTCAGCGGGAAAGAGTTCTCAATCCCCAGAGGGCGCGCGGTGTTTGGGCTAGTATCCTCAAAGCAGTCACCGCGGCGGCGATACTCATGCTTCTTCTGCAAATCACGGACACCTTCATCAACGCCGTCGTTGTCAACGCCAACCCCAGGCTAATAGGAACTACGGTTAATCTTCTCGATTCCAAGGTTATTATACTGCATTTGGGAGTATTTCTGATGCTGACGGGTTTATTCGTCGGAGGTATCCTCGCAGTATGGGGAATACTAAGACTGAGAGGAAGAGGGAACGAAGGACAAGCCCTGCTGCTGACTTCCATATTGCTTTTTGCCGCGTCCGTATGGCATTGGGGCGTGATCATGGGCGCCGCATCTTTATTGATACTTACATTCATATATTTTGCTCCCCGATCCGTTCGCAGGGAAGATCTTGTGTCGATAGTAACGGCGTCGTTATATATCGTGATAATCATATCCGGGATCTCATATCTTCACTTCAATAATGATTACCAGAAATTGAGAATGATTTTCATACATGAGAAGGCAAGCGAAATTGCCAATCCATCGGATAATTGGAAATCGTTCGTGATCGAAGATATCCTTGAAAATGCAGGGCAGGACCCGTCCTTCCGCAGGGCATTTCACCGGCCGGAATCAAATAGTGTTCGCAGGTTAAGTTTCGACTGCTGGGCCGGCAGTTCTCTGAGCCTTTTCGGATACAGCAGTGCCGTGTACGTCTTAGACAGGGGAGATAGTCTCGTAAGCAGTTTCGCGGTTGATATGCCTTTTCGCCTGGATTTATCAGACGGGAGCGAACGAGTTGATGCGCCGGCCGGCAAGAAAAGAGCGGTGTTGGATTTATCCAGGAATACGGTCGAGGGAATGGTAAGGTTTTACCGCGGTATAGAAAACCTTGAAGATTTCCAGGTAACACCTGATGGAAGGGTTGAAAGAATATCCATAGGCAAGGTGATAATCGACGTTCCCTACTTTTTCGAGAATATAACTCTCGCCTCACAAACGGGCCCTAGAACTCCGGAAATACTGCGTAATATCCAGGCGGGAGGGATCGAACCCAGACTCGAAGAGCCGGAGGCGCTTTTGCTTGCGAGATTAAAAGGTTCTTTTGTTCGTGAATCTTCTCTTGAAAATCTTCCCGCGGGTTCCGTAGTGGATAAGGAGAAGCTCGAAACCGCCGCCGCCGGAAAATGGCCGATATTGATTTTGTCCGGCGCTTCGTATCGTATCATAATAGAAAAAACGGAAAGTCCCGGGACCACGCTGCTAGCCGGCTTCAAGCTGCCCTCGCTCCTGTCTCACGGATTAAGATTGTCGATGCTTCTGTCTTTATACATGATCATCGCTTTCGGTCTGCTGATCGCCGTTGTAGCTCTCAAACGCCTGCCTCCTTTTCGAAACCTGCTGCCCACTTTGACTCCCGGAAGACGCATGGGATTCCAGCAAAAGCTCTTGGCTTCATTTTTCGTTGTCGCTATCGTACCTGCCATTATCCTGGGGATATTTTCGGTTCATATGATTAAGGAACGTTTCATACAGGCCAGCAGGGAAGAAGCTCTGGCCAAAGCATTCAGCGCGCGAAAAGCTCTTACCAATATACTCGAAGAAGAATTCAAGTTGGTGTCCGGTAATCTTGATGTTGAGGCTCTTGGAAAAGGAGAAATCGGAGAAAGTATAAATATTCCTGATGACTGCCTGATTATAGTATTCGATGAAAGCGAATATTCCGGCGGAGGCAAGGAAATAATCCTGATGCGCGATGAAGGCGATGAATATGCCGGCCTGTTCAGCCCGTCTTTTACCGTTGATGCAGACGGAATTCCGAAAACTTACCGGATATATTACGGAAAGAAACTTACTTCCGACCTGCTGGGCGCAGTTGCCGACCAGGTGGGAGCCGATGTAAACATTTACGAGTCGGGCAGCCTGGCGGCTTCAAGCCGGATGGGACTTCTTGCCAGCGGTCTTATCAGCCCGATTATGGATATGGGTGCGTTTGTAAAAGTATCGCTGCTGGGAGCTGCTAATTCACTGGCGACCGAACGCGCCGGCGATTATCGATACCAGGTCGCCTACCTGCCTTTGGCTGCGGTAGGAGAAAGCGGATCCCGCCGCGCGGCCTTGAGCCTGCCGCTGCTTTTTCGCCCGGAATCATATCATCTCGAAGCACAAAGAGCGACTTCGGTGGTGCTGGGCATATTTGCCCTTCTGTTCGCGGCTACGATCGGGTTGGGTTTGATATTGGCAAGGGGAATTTTCAGACCGTTAAAAACCCTTCTCGAAGGAACCAAACGTATCGCCCGTGGAGATCTATCCGTGAAGCTTTCTGCCGGAAGCGCTGATGAAATCGGCACCGTTATAGCGGCATTCAACGAAATGACTGATCAGCTGGCCAAATCGCAAACGGCGCTGGAGCAAAGAAGACGCTATCTTGAGACGATCCTGGCAAGTATAGGTACGGGAGTGATCAGCACGGATGCAGATAACAGAATAATTACTTTCAACCGCGCCTCCGAGGCGATTCTCGGTATTACCGCCGGCGATGCCGCCGGCAGCAAGCCATCCGAAGTTGCCGCCTCCGGTCTGCTCCCCGAATTTTTTACCATCCTGGAAAAAAGCGCACGATCGGACGAGGCTTTTCTGTCGTCAGAAATGAACCTGGACAAGAGCGGGAGCAGGTGCACGATAAAATATATGTGCACCAAGCTGACTTATAACGATTCTTACCTTGGAATAATTTTTGTGTTCGAAGATTTGACGGAGCTTATAAATTCCAAAAAACTGTCGGCTTGGATCGAAATGTCCAGGCAGATAGCACACGAAATAAAAAATCCTCTGACTCCCATCAGACTTTCGGCTCAGTTCATGAGCAAAGCATATAATGAGCAATCTCCAAAATTCGACAAGATATTCAAAGAGAGTACGGATACTATAATCCAGCAGGTGGATGTTTTGAAAAAGATAGCTGCGGAATTTTCGAGCTTCGGCAAAATGCAGAAACTGATTCTGAAGCCCCATGAGCTTGCTCCACTTATAGAATCAACCGTAAGACCTTACCGGAACAATTCCTCCGGGATAAAAGTGTCTCTTCATGTTAGTTCTTTGGACATCGAGGTGATTATGGAGCCGGAAGCGTTCAGGAAGATTTGTTCCAACTTGATTGAAAACGCATTCGAAGCCATGCCTGGAGGAGGGGAACTCCGAATATCAGTCAGTAGGACGGTGATTGATAGCGTAGATTTTGTTAGGATATCTTTCTGCGATACAGGCCAGGGGCTCGATATTGAAGCCAGGGACAGGCTTTTTGAACCGTATTTTTCGACTAAAACCACGGGAACGGGATTGGGATTGGCGATATGCCGAACGCTTTCGAGGGAAATGGGCGGCGATGTTTCCGTTGAAGATCTGCCGGGCGGCGGCGCAGAGGCGGTCTTGACTCTCAAAACCTCTTCCGGCGGGAGACAGGGCCTCGGCTGATGATGTTCAATCAGCACACTCGGCCCCCGGTCATGCCCAGTCTTGATTTCTCACCGGGTTTGCCCATGGTGTCCGGCGTTTTTTTCCCCGAGAATGCCTTCGATGCTTCGACTATCAAGATAACAGCGAGAACGAATAAAAGCGCTGCTATCACGCCTATAGCAGTGAATCCGTTGTGGACGACCAACTGGGCCAGGGCAAGAAGCGTAACCGCCAACATGAAAATCATGGGGACAATGACGAAACCGGTTTTGCGGCCCGTTCGCTTCAGCCAAACTCCAACCGTAAGAAGCGCCAGCCCTCCCAGCAGTTGGTTGGTAGCCCCGAACACCGGCCAAATTGCCTTCCACGCCGGGATGACGGCGCCGCCGGAGTCTTTGATCTCGGCGAGCGCAAACCAAAGAGGCAGGACCAGGGTAGCCGCGGTCGCCCCGATATGCGCTTTGAAACCCCTGATGTTGAACAGCTCTTCGAAAATATAGCGTGCAAGCCTGGTTGCGGTATCGAGGGTTGTTAAGAGGAAAGTGCTGAGAGCGAGCAGGCCGAAGGATACGGCAATTTTGCTCGGGATGCCAAAAACGCCTAAAAACCTGCCCATCCCGTCTGCAAACACTTGCGTTGGAGCGTTTCCTTTTAGCGAGCCCCCCGCGACCACGATGGCAGCTACGGCTATCAAGGCCAGCAGGCCTTCAACGAGCATCGAACCGTATGCCACCGGCCGAGCGGAGCCTTCACTGTTTAATTGTTTTGCTGTAGTACCCGAAGCTACAATCGAGTGGAATCCCGAGCATGCCCCGCAGGCTATGGTAATGAAAAGAGCCGGAAAAAGATATCCGATATTCGAATGAAAACCCAGGAACGGCTGTGTTTCAAAAGAAGGTCTTCCAATGAAAATTCCGCCAATGCCCCCGATGATACATGAGAAAAGCAGGTAAGAGGATAAGTAATCTCGAGGCTGCAGGAGAATCCAAACGGGAGTGATTGATGCAATGAAACAATAGGCCAGCAGAATAATCGTCCATGTTGTTTTGGGATCGCCGTGGGCAACCGCAGCAGGAGAGCCTATCGGGAAAAGCTGCCCGATGTATATAGATAAAAATACCAGTGGAACGAAGACCAGGCTGGCAATCACCAAGGAAATTTTAAAACGATAAAAAGCGAGGCCGAGAAGAACGGCCAGCATGATATAGAGAAACGAAGAAGTTGCTACTCCTCCGTTGGTTGTGAAAGTTATGGCGGTAAGATCGACGAAGACTGCGAGAACATAAACGAGAGCGAACCATATGAAAATAAGATAGAGCTTATGAGCCCTGGGGCTCATAAGCTCTTTGGCTACCTGTGCGATCGAGCGGGCGTTGTTCCGGATGGAAATGACCAGTGAAGAATAATCATGAACGCCGCCGATAAAAATTGAACCCAGAACGATCCAGATGACGGCCGGAAGCCAACCGAAAAGCGCCGCCGCGATAATGGGACCGACAATGGGTCCCGCTCCGGCGATGGAAGAAAAATGGTGGCCCATGAGAACCGGAGTTTTGGCGGGAACATAATCCAGACCGTCGTAATTGGTGAAGGCGGGGGTTTTTTGCCGAAGGTTTATGTTAAACCGCTTGTCCAAAAAGGCCCCATAGAAACGATAACCTATGATGAACACGATTATTGCCGAAGCGAAAAATAGCGCCAAAACTTACGTCTCCTTTACCCGGGTTCGATGTTTCAACGGCATTCGTCTCTTACAAAATATGATATCAGGCATTCTCCTGTGACTATTAAATCAAAACTTCACCGCTTTCAAGCCGGGATCGCCGGTCGGCGCGGGCATCAAGGACGGCATTCTTCATTGATCTTGGTTTTCACGACCGACGGTGCAGGCCCGGTGCTTTGGAGCGGTTCCCAAAAACCGAAATTATCTTCTTCCACTTTGCAGTATCCCTTTTCCTTGTACGAAGCGAGGGAGTTATAGCTCCATCCTATAAAAGCGGATCCTCCGCCGCTTTGAGTGGTAATCAAAAATTTATTTGCAAGCTCGCCTATACCTCGGGCCTGCCCCACTGCGGTCGGCTTATCTCCGCGGTTGGCGTCAACGGGAACCCATCCATAATTTGGCAGGTAAACCTGGGCCCAGCGGTGAAAGGCCTCGTCGATGCTGGCGTCATCTCCCCTGACGACTATGCTTCCCTGGTACCGCGCCGGCAATCCCGCCGCCCTGCACAAGGAAACAAAAGAGAAAGTGTATTCGGAACATGATCCGCTTCCTCTTTTCAAAACAACTTCAGGAACATCCCATCCGCCTATCATTTCATAGTGAAGGCTGCCGATCACATAATTATAAATTTTTCTGGCGATCCAATAAGGATTCTTCTCCGGTCCCACAATCTTTTTAACAAGCTCTTGTATGTAAGGGCTGTCGATGCGGTAGCGCGAACCATCCGCCAGATAAAGCTTGCGTATCTCTCTGGGAATGTCCGATAAGGTTCCGGTTTTCTCCGGGATGATGAGATAGCGTATTGAAGATACTTTGACGTTTACATCGAAGGTAAAAGCTATTTTATTGCCCGGGGCGGCATCTCCAAGCTCGAAAACGGCGCAGGTCTGCCCCCATCTGTCGGCGGCTGTCTTAACGGGTTTATCGGAAAAATGTATTTCAGATAACATTTCCTGATTGGGCAGATTTTCAGGAACGGCGATATTCAAAACCAGATCTTTTACTTCTCCCGGCCCGTAATTGTTGAGGGCCCAAAGATACTCAACCCTTGCTTCCCGGGTATCGCCCAGGCGGTACATTCGATCGCTCCTAACCGCCAGGCGGTAGAGTTTCCGGTTTTGAAAATCTACGTTCCACAAGTCGCCGCCGAGCCATGCCACGCCCGCGGCATACGGCCCGGGCGCGTCTATGATACCCAGGACCATCCCGGAATCAGGATCGACCATGTAGATTTCATCGGCGACCCGGTTCGAAACCCATAAATACGTGCCGTCAAAAGCGAGGGACTCGCAGTTCTTATCCGGCACATCAAAATATGAAAGGATGGTTCCGTCCTCGGGGAGGACTTTATATATTTTGCCGCTTCGCCTTTCGAGAATGTAGATAAGGCCGTCGGCCCATGCCAATCCCGTCGGCTTTGATCCGGGGGCTTGGAAGTTTCGTTCCGTAATTCCGGAAGCCGGATTGAACGCGTAAACATATCCGGTATGATCGTCGGCTACGTAAAGTAGATTTTCTCCAAAGGTCATCCCGTGGGGTTTTAGCGTTGGAGCCCGGAATTGGTTCTCCACGGACCCGGTTTCAGATGAAAGTTTGAAGATAGCTCCGCTTCGCCAATCGGCGAGGTAGAAACTCCGGCCGTCCGAAGCCAGGCCGGAAGGATAGCGGCATGGAATATCGAAGGATAATATTACATCTCCCGGAGCGGCGGCAGCTGCATTGACACGGCACACCGCTTGGGGCATGCCTGCCAAGATGATAATGATGAATGTTAAAATGCGCATTTTCATTAGGAACCTCCTGAGAATGAATTCCGGGTCTTGCTGTTGGGTTCAGGCAATCACCTTGTGAATGCGTCTCCTAGGAAGCCGGTTTCTACTGCGCGGGCTTTCCCGAATTCTTCTGCAGATCGGCGAGTGTTTGTTTTGCGCGCAGCAAGAAGGAGTCTTCGCTTTGGTGAATGGAGACAAAATGTTTTAGCTGGTTCGCCGCATACGCGGCGTTCCCCTTAGCTGCAGAGATTAAACCTATATAATAGTAGGCCATTTCGAACTGCCTGCCCAGGTCTTTAACGGTTTCCATATACTGCAAGGCCGAATCGTAATCGCCTTTTTTCATTTTCACCATCGCCAGATTGAAACGGGCCTCGTTGTAGGAAGGATTAAACGCGAGGGCTTTTTCAAATTGCTTTTCGGCCTGGGCAAAATTATTCTCACCGACATACAGTGTTCCCAGGTTGTTGTAGAGTTCGGGTTCGGTCGGGGCCAGCTTCAGGGCCCGCAATATTAATACCCGGGCCTTTTCGTTGTATCCCAAGTTTTTATACACCCCCGCCAGGTTCCCCATCGCTTCGACGTAGTCGGGGTTTATTTCGAGGGCTTTTTCGATTTCGGGTATGGCCTTTCGGGGCCTGCCTCCGCGAATGTGTACGTTGGCGAGGTTGAGATGCGCCCTGGCGCTTTGCGGTGCCGCATGCGCGGTTGCGGTGAAAAGGGTTTCTTCGTTTTTCCAATCCATGTTCCGCATGAATGTTCTGGCGGAGTACGCCGCCAAAAGGATCACCAAAACCAATAAAATGCCGCCGGAACCGGCCGCGGTCTTTTCGGCCGGAAGACTCAGCTTCTTGTTGTTTGGGGCCGTGGGGGGGTTAATCCAGGAAATATTTCTCGAAAACGCGGTGGTAAAGAGAGAACCCAAAACGAGCGCATACCCGAAAGAAGGAAAATAAAGAAACCTCTCAGCCGAAATCTCGCCCAGGGGAATGATATTCAAAACAGGAGCTAATGCGATTAAGAAAAATCCCGCCCCAAGCGCGTATTCCTTTTTATCCCTGTATTTGAAAATACCGTACGCTGCCAGGAGCAGAATGGCTAATCCGGCGATTGCGTGCGGGTTCAAAGCGCTCTTGGGTACGGGCGCGTCGTACTCGGCGTTGAGCATAAAAGGAAAAACGATCTTATAAATGTATCCTGAAAAAATGGTCAAGACCAGGGCGATACTTTTTAGAACCCCCGGAACGTAGCGTTCATATATGGACATGTTGGTTCCGGATAAAAAAATCCTGAAAGCAAAATAAATGCCGGTAAGGACGAGATAATACAGCGGTGACAAGGCCAGCAGAACATTGCGTGCCTTCTTATGTTCAGGCATTTTAGAATCGGAGACGCCCCGTCCAGAAGAGCGAAAGAACGTCAGATCCAGAAGCAATATGATTAAAAAGAAAACTGCGGCTATCTCTTTACAAAAAAGAGCCGGCACGAAACTCAGAAGCGCCAGTGCCAGCAAAGGCGGGCTCTCGCGCCGCCTTGCGCATGTATAGACGGATAACGACAGGAACATCCAAAATGATGCAAAAACGTCTGTACGCCCGGATATCCAGGCTACGTTTTCGGTGTGGAGTGGAAGGGATGCAAAGATGAGTGCGGTTAAAAAAGCCAGCAGCATGTTCTTGAAAAGCAAAAAAATAAACATAAAAACAGCCAGGCAGACGGCCGCGTTGACGATTACATTTGTAAGATGAAAACCTCGAGGTTTCAATTTGTATAACCTGTAATTCATATTGTAAGACAGGAGGACGAGGGGGCGGTAATATCCGCCTATTCTTCTTTTATGTTCCCAGAAATTTTTCGTGAAAATTGAATTGATGGTTGAAGCATTAAGGGACCGGATAGTGGGATTCTCTATGATCAATTCCCGGTCATCCCACACGAAATCATTATTAAGCGTATTGGCAAATAATAAAAACGCGAAAGCAAAAATAAAAAGGGCCGGCCAAAGTGGACGCGAGAAAAACCTCCGCACCCGGGATTCCGGAACTTGGGAACGTGCGCCTCTCATCGGGCGGGGATTCTTGGAGTCGGTTTTTGCAGACATGTTTTTCGGAAGATACGCGTTCTCGAACGTGAATGACGGATAGATTCTAGCTTCTTCCCCGGTCTTTTTAAAGGTTTTTTCCAATCCGGAATTCGCCGGCTGCAGGTCGCTGATTGCTTTTAGACAGGCTATTCCCTATAATTGATAAGAGGCATATCCTCGGGGCCGCCCCAGGCGGTGGGATTACGACCCATTCGCGGCGGAAAATTAAATGAAAATCAGCAATATAAAAAATTCATCGATCCTCCGGTTCCAAGGACGGCAAAGAAGCCGCCCGGGCTTGAAAATAAAACCGGCGCTTATGGCGGTGGCCTTAATCGCATTTTCCGCCCAGGCCGCCGGCGCCCTGGAAACAACCCGTAATCCCCGCGAAGAGTACTGGCTACGTATAGCCCGGCTCAAATACGGAGGCGGGGGAGACTGGTACGCGGATCCATCGTCAATTCCCAATTGGCTTGCGGAATTCGAGAAAAGGACCGGCATAAAGACATTCGGCGAGGAAAAGGTGGTCACGGCAATTGATGAAAATATCAGGGCGTATCCATTTCTTTACATGACCGGACATGGAACCGTGAGGTTTACCGATGAAGAGATATCAGCTCTCAGGGATTACATGGAGCAGGGAGGTTTTCTATATGCGGATGATTGCTACGGTATGGATAAAAGCTTTCGCGCGATGGTTAAGAAAATCTTCCCCGAAAAAGATCTTGTAGAGCTTCCCAATTCTCATCCGATATACAAAGTTTATTACGACCTGCCAGGACTGCCGAAGATACACAAGCATAATGATATGCCGCCTCAGGGATTCGGAATCAAAGTGGACGGGCGGTTGGCGCTTTTTTACACGTATGAAACGGACATAGGAGACGGACTGGAAGATGAAAGGGTACACCGCGATTCTCCGGAGAAAAGGGAACTTGCAGTCAAAATGGCGGTAAATATATTAATGTACTCAATAGTACAAAACGCCCTGCCTTGAAACGCGGAGGCCTGCGCCGGGAGCTCGATGGAATGAGCGGCAATATAAATCGAGATGAACTAAACGAGATTCTGAGAAAGATTCTGTTGAAAAACGCAGCCCTGCGATTTTTCTCCGGATTATTGTCTTTCGCCGCCGTGGCGGCATGGGTTTTCGCAGCGTTATCAATAGCGTCGGTCCTCATACAGGAGCCGTCGCCGGGAACGACCTCTTCTATTAGTGCCGGTGTTCTGGCAACGCTTTTCCTGGCGTTCGTTATATTCATTGCCGCGCCGCTTGTAAGGCTGCCCGGTCCCGGAGAGCTGGCATCACAGGTTGAACATAAACGCGATTTTAAAGACATCTTGACGGCGGCCTACGAGTTCTCCCATGACCGAAAAGCCGGGACAAAGTACAACCCGGCACTGATAAAAGAAGTTATTCAACGGGCGGTGCAGTCTATTTTGCCGTTGCAGGCGCGCACGCTTTTTCTGGGCGGCAATCAATTGATTTTTGTTCCGTTAGCATACGGAGGGCTTATCATTATGATGCTGCTTTCAATATTCAGCCCTTCCACCCTTATCACCGCAGGGAGGATTGTTTTCGAGCCGCAAGAGTCATCCGCGCCGGAAGCTGCGGCCAATATTTTGGCCGTTCCCGGCGATATCACCGTTTTGGCGGGAAGCAGCGTGAAAGTAACAGGCGTGGATTTCGGCAGATCCGATGCTCCCGTTAATATACATTACAGCCGCTCGCGCGGTTTTTGGAAGAGTGAAACGGCCGGAGGCGCAAAAGCGCATTACGGCAGTGAAGTTCTCAAACGATATAATCACACCTTCAGCGTTTTGAGAGGTCCGGTTGATTATTACTTCGAATCGGAAGGAAGAAAAAGCCCCGTCTATCATATAGCGGTTGTAAACAAGCCGATCGTTACCGCCCTCAAGATCATTCGTACTCCGCCTGATTATACCGGGGAGCCAGTGGACACTTTGGATGACGGCGGCGGCAACGTACAGGCTCTGGAAGGAACCAGTGTGAAGATACTCGGCACCAGTAATAACATGCTAGCGCGCGCGGGCGTGATTTTCGAAAGTGATAAAGATGCCCTGACCGGAAGGGCGGAGAAACATACCGATCGAGACGGCAGTTTTGACGGGAAAGCACCTGTCAGACACGCCGGAAAAAATTTCGAGTTCGGATTTCGCGCCGTTCGCGATAATTTCTACATGATTCTCCTCGAAGACAGTTCCGGTTACAAGAATGATGATCCGCTGATTTATTCATCGGAAGTTTTCAAGGATCATCCGCCTTCTATCGACGTTATGAGGCCTGGCGCTGATTCGCAGCTGCCGGGGGGACGCCGGGTT
This sequence comes from uncultured bacterium, assembly GCA_964654695.1. Lineage (GTDB taxonomy): Bacteria > Krumholzibacteriota > Krumholzibacteriia > WVZY01 > WVZY01 > CAZZKJ01. The sequence continues at coordinate 82,763 of CAZZKJ010000001.1, forward strand.
GAAATCGGCTTCGCCGCCGCCGACGATTACGGCGTGAGCAAAGCCGCCATTTTTTACCGCAGGGGCAGCAAAGGGAAATTTCAAACCAAACCGATTCCCCTTGACGAACAACAGGGCAAAAGCGAAATAACGAAAAGCTACTCATGGAACCTCGCCGGCATGTCCTTATTCCCGGGGAATTATGTAGAATATTACCTCCAGGTCGAAGATAACAACATAGTAACGGGTCCCGGCAGCGCCAGGAGCAGAATTTACAGGGTATCCGTACCCACCATGTCGGATCTCTATGACAGCGTTGCCGAAGAGGATTCCAGGCGCAACGATCTCCTGGAGCAGTCACTGTTGGAGGGAAAAGAATTCAAGGAACGCATAGAAAAACTATCGCGTGAATTCAAAAAAACCGAGCACTTTGATTGGAGTCAAAAAAAAGAAATCGATAAGGCCAACGATGCTCAGGAAAAAATCGGGAAAAAGCTGGATGAGGTGAAATCTTCACTCGATAAAACTTTGGAAAATTTATCGGAGAATAAAATGACTTCTCAGGAAATCGGAAGAAAGCTCGAGGAAATAAGCGAGCTGGTCCAGGATATCAACAGTGAGGTCTTAAAGAAATACATAGAGGATTTACAAAAAGCCTCGTCCGATCTGACTCCGAAGGATATACAAAAGGCCCTGCAAAACCTGGATGTAAGCGCCCAGGAGATGTTGAAAAAACTGGAGCGCACGGCGGAGCTCCTAAAGGCCATACGCAAGGAGCAGGAAATGGAGGATCTGGTTAGAAAAAGCCGGGAGCTGATGGAGAAACAGAAAGAACTGCTGGATGAGACCGGCAAAGCCCAATCCGGCGATAAAAAAAAGATGAGCGGGCTGGCCGAGAGGGAAAAGAACCTGGCAAAAAAGACATCTGATATAGAAAAAGCGGTGCGAAAATTCGCCAAAAAACTCGATAAAAACGAACAGGATATTGCAAAGAATCTGAATTCATCCGCAAAAAAACTATCGGATAAAGCCGTTTCTGAAAAAATGAACCAGGCGGCGAAAAATCTCAGTTCCGGCGATAAGAAACAGGCGGAGCAAAAAGAGAAAGAGGCCCTGGAAGACCTTGTCAGCTTGTTCTCTAAAATGTCGTCATGCAAATCAAGCATGGGATTTTCTACCGGCAGGCAGCAGGCCGCGCACCTGCAAAAGTATGCCAGGCAGACCCTCGATATTTCTTTTAAGCAGGAATCACTTATGGATGATCTTCAAACCCGCATCGGATCGGCAACAAGCATTGCCAAAGCACGACCTTTGGCTGAGGATCAGCTCGCCAACTTGAAGGCCGCAGAAAAAGTAGCAGACCAGGTATTCGAAATATCGAAACAGACAATGACGGTTTCCCCTTTGATTCTACAGGCTTACGGCCGGGCCCTCAGCGCTATGAAGCAATCCATATTCAATCTGGAAAACAACAGGATCCTGTATTCGATTCCGAGCGCATCCAAAGCTCTGGAGGCGCTCAATCAGGCCGCGATCGAGATGCTGCGCGCGGCCAAGAGCTGTTCTTCCGGTTCGGGCTCAAAGATGGGTATGCAGGAACTCATGGATCAGCTTCTCATGGGGCAGCAGGATATGCTGGAACAGTCGAAGGAAATGCTGTCGTTGGAAATGTTGAAGGAAAAGATGCGCATGCAGAGGCAGGCCGAAATGAAACGTCTCTCCGCCGCCCAGCGTTCTCTCAAGGATCTCGCCGAGCAGATAGAAAAGCAGCTCGAAGAAGATAAAAGCTCACCGGGCCGAATGGACAAAATCCTGGAAGAAATGGAAGCGGTCATGAAAGACCTGGAAGGCGGCAAGTTAAATGAGCAGACACTGCATCACGAAGAAAGAATTCTCAGCCGCCTGCTCGACGCACAGCGTTCGGTCAGAAGCCGTGACTATGAAAGAAAGCGGGAGAGCTTAACTGCCCGGAATGTTTTTTCCAAAGGGTCCGGCGGCGAATCCGGCGAAAAAACCGGCAGGGAACTGCGCGAGGAAATCAGGCGCGCAATGAAGTTAAAGGCACCGGGCGAATTCGAAAAACTCATCAAGAGCTATTTTCGGGCACTGGCCGAGGAGCAGTCGACCCCGGTCGACGGTTTGAATTGAAGCCGGTTTTATATTATATCGATTGATTTAGTAAGAACTTACAGGGCCAATGAAGTTTCTTATCTGCAAACGACTATTATTCATTTCTTCCGCGGTGATTTTGTCGATCTGCGCCTCCTCCACCCATGGAGCCGCCGGCGCCAAAAGCCGTTCGGAGAGGGTGCGCCGGGTCAGAGCGCGGATGAATGCGTTTGTACCTGTTTTGAGTGTAGATCCCCAAAAAGCGATAAATGGGCTGAAGAAAATCATAAACGAATTTCCCGGCGAAAAAATGCTGGTTCTCGACAGGTTGGGGTATGCATACACCGCAGCCGGGAAAATAGATTCCGCTATAGCCGTATACGAGGAACGTCTCCGGTTTGATCCTATAAATCTTGAAGCTGCAAAACGGCTTGCCGGGCTGTATTTGAATCACGGTACGAGAGAAGATGCGGAAAGAATTTTCGAGGTTATCCTGAGCAGATCGCCGGTTAAGCTGGCAGCATACAGAACGGTCGCAGAAGCGAAGAGCGGGGCGGGTTTCTACGCGGGCGCGTTGAATACATACAGGGAAGCAAGAAAAGCGATGGGCGAAAAGCAGATTTTTGCTCTCGAAATCGCGCACCTGGAACTGGCGCTGGGCAACTGGGCGGCGGCACTTGAAGAGTGCATCACTTATGCAAAGCGCACGCGCCTAAATGCCCAACAGGCGGAAAAGAAAATAATAGACATTGCAAGAGATCCCAAGGCGGACCGCGCGGTCGTATATGAAATTATTGAGAAGGAAGTTCTGGATGAAAGCAATGCCTCGAACAATGTTTTTCTGGATATTATTTCTGCGTTTTATTTCGAAGAGGGATTGATGGAAAAAGCTTTGGACGCGGCGCTGCGGGCGGACCGTGCGCCGGGATCATCGGGCAAGCAGCTCTACGACCTTTTGGGCAAATTGTGCGAAGATTGCCAAAAACGATCCCGCCGGGACATGCCGGAATGTCTGGACAGATGTATCCGGGCCGCGGATGGGTATCTGCTGCGACATCCCCGCTCGGTCGAATCGTCCAATGCTCATCTGGTTCGAGCCAACCTGCTCAGCGAAGCGGCATCAGCCGGAGTGGGAGCTTCGGCCGAATGGGAGCGAAAAAACCTGCTTGCCGAGGCCGTAAAAGAATACGAATTCGTGCTTCTGAATTTCTCCGGCACCACTTTCGCCAACCGGGCCTTATTGAGACTGGGAGACCTCTATTTTACAAAGATTAAAGATCGCAAGAAGGCCCTCGATACATATATCCGTGGAGCCCGAAAAGCCTCAAAACTAAAGGTCGAATTTGCCGAAAGAACGGCAAAGGCCATGATCGCCCTCGGAAGAAATAATGAAGCAAACAAACACTGCTCAACCCTGATACGGTCCGTTGACAAGTCGATGCGGGACGCGGGTTATTATTATATGGGCATCTCGCTTGCTTTCTCCGGGCAGGAGGGAGCGGCCAAAGATACGTTGACTGTGTTGGCCGAGATGAATCCCGCTTCCAAATATACCAACGATGCCATCGATCTGGCATGGATAATCGAGGAAGGTACCCGAAAGGACCCGGAGATGATGAGAAAGTACCTCGCCACGATTGAAGCCGAAATATTTGGCGATTCGGGCAGAGCCCGCGAACTTCTATCTGAATTCACCTCCGGGCCGCCCGGCACTCCTCTTCGCCCGCGGGCGCTGTACAGGCTGGGGGTGCTTTATGCAAGTGGAGGGGATTACGGCAGAGCCCTCGCCAGTTTTGATGGGTTTCTCGAGGACTATCCTCTGCACCCGTTGGCTCCGGAGGCCGAACGCGGCAAGGCTTTGATTTATGAAACGGAACTTGACGAAAAAGAACGCGCCCTTAATGTCTACGAGCATGTTCTTATGACATACCCCGAATATATTTTTATGGATGAAGTACGTTCCGACGCATCGCGTCTTCGAATCGAATTGAAAGGCGGCCGCCAATAATCTCGACAAATTCATATTCTTTACAAGCGTTGATGATTCTTCGCCGCTTGCTTGTGCTGCTGCTTCTATGTGCGGGTCCCTCAGGCGCGGCCGAGATGCTCGTGCCCATGGACCTGGGCCAGACTAATCATCTCAAGGCTTACGGGCTGGCCTACCATGCGCTCGAGCGGGGGTTTTCGGTTAAATGGCTTCTAAACTACAGGGGGGGGAGTTTCCTGCTGCCGATGAGCGAGAAGCTGGTTCTGGAAGCGAAAATAAAGAACATTTCTTTTGAAGAACCGAAGGGGAGCAATATAGCGGAAATATACGCGCTGATGGAAAAAGAGAACATGGAAATCGTAATGCTCGAGAAGGCGCCGAAAATTGCGATTTATACTCCTCCCAACAAGCAGCCTTGGGATGATGCGGTTACGCTTGCCTTAACCTTTGCGGAAATCCCTTTTGACAAGATCTTCGATGAGGAAGTTCTTGCGAGCAGGCTCTCCGAGTATGATTGGCTCCACCTTCATCACGAGGATTTCACGGGTCAATACGGTAAATTCTACCGCTCTTTTCAATACGCCGAATGGTACCGAACTCAGCAGGTGCAGTTCGAAGCGCGCGCACAGAAATTGGGATTTGGCAAAGTGTCTGATGAGAAAAAGGCAGTCGCCGAGAAAATTCGCGAATATGTGATGAATGGAGGATTTCTTTTTGCGATGTGCTCGGCGTGCGATACGATTGATATCGCGTTGGCCGCGGCCGGTATTGACATCGTACCGCCGGAATTCGATCACGATGGAATAACCGCCGGTTTTCAATCCAGGCTCGATTATAATCGCTGTTTCGCGTTCACCGGGTTCAAGCTCATCACAGATCCCCTCGTTTACGAGTTCTCCGATATTGATACCAGCGATTATGTCAAAGCTCGAGGCAGCGACGCCGATTATTTTACGCTGTTCGATTTTTCGGCTAAGTATGATCCAGTTCCCGCCATGCTCACTCAGAACCACGTAAATGTGATCAAGGGTTTTCTCGGCCAGACGACCGGCTTCAAGAAATCCCTCATCAAGAAAAGCATGGTCCTCATGGGAGAAGATGCCGTTCATAATGAAGTAAAATACCTGCATGGAAATCTCGGCCGCGGAACGGTGACCTTTCTCGGCGGCCACGATCCGGAGGATTATCAGCATGCCGTGGGCGATCCGCCCACCGACCTGTCCCTGCACGTGAATTCGCCCGGTTACCGTTTGATCCTTAATAATATCCTTTTCCCCGCAGCAAAAAAAAAGAAACAGAAGACGTAGAAATCCCATCCCGGATCTTTTCCTTTGAGCTCTTCAGGCGAGAAATTTCTTGGACCACCGGGCCGTATTCTGGTATACTTGTTCATCAAGGCTGGTCCGGCAATCATCGCTTTTGGGGAATCGGCGTGTTTTGCGGCTGGATGAGCTGAAGCTAAATCGCTCTCAAAACCGGGGCAATTCCCGGGCAGCAGCATACAGAAGGAAAGCATCCAATTGCCGAAACATCTGCCTCTGAAAATTCTCCTGTCGATTGTCCTTTTATCTCTTGCGTCCGCAACAGGTTACGCTCAAGGAACCCTTTTCAAGTTTTCCCTGGTAACAGATCTTCATTATCAAAAGCTGGACCGGGCGGTATCCAAGCTGAGGCTCCAGGATTACGTGGATACGATGGCCGGTTGGGGCCCCGCGTTCGTTGTTCAAAACGGGGATTTGATCCAGGGGTGGTCATCATATGACCAAAACCTGGCGGATATGTTCAGCGCCGACAGTATTCTCGACGGTCTCTCCGTTCCGCGTTACAACGTCATCGGAAACCACGAACTCGAAACCAATATCAGTCTCGCCGAAGCCCTCAACATTTTCGGGGCGGATTCATCGTATTATTCATTCGATCGCGGCGGGTACCATTTTATCGTACTGAACGCGGCTTATGATACCAGCGGCCAGCCGTCCAACTGGCACCAGGGCTATATTCCGTCTTTCGAGGAATCCTGGCTCGTCAACGATCTGGCCAATGCCGATAAGTACACAATAGTATTCCTGCATCACAATATCGACAACCAGGCGGGGGTCGATACAACGTATTACGTTCGTGATAGAAGGCATATCCGCCACCTTTTGGAGGATTCCGGCAAAGTTATCGCCGTTTTCGAGGGGCATCTTCACGTTACGTATGATTGGATCCACAATAATATAGCGTACTATTCGATTGAACGGGGCGGCATTGATGATATATGCACTTATTCAAAAATTAAATTATGGCCCGACGATCATTTAATAGAAGTAATAATCAGGCCCGTATTCAACAAGATGAGTTTTACATACGGCCCAAGAGCGCCTCTGGACTTCGACCTGCAGGGTCCGGCCGACGGCGTGATCACTGCTACCAACCAGGATACACTTTATTGGGAAAGAGCATTGGATATAGATCCCAACGATCCCGTCACGTACACGGTCTATTATGATACCGATTCATCTTTTTCCAGCCCTTATTCGGCCGGCGGGATCACAGACACTTCCTGGGTTATGACCCCCCCCTTCCCGGCGGATACCCGGTTTTTTTGGAAAGTCGAGGCTGAAGATGGATATTCCCTGACCCATATCTCGCAATCCGTGTTCAGTTTTACAACGCCTCCCGATACTACCGTCAGCTCTGTAACGGCGCTGGTGCCGCTGAACGGAGCTGCTATATCTGCTTATCCGAATCCATTCTCGAGCGGAGTCACTCTTAGATATTTCATTCAAAACCCGGGAGCGAAGGTGCGTGTATATGATGTCAGGGGCAGGCTCGTTGCCGAGGTCGCCGGAGATATCGAAGGAACCGGATGGGGAACCGCTTATTGGAATGGAAAAACCCTCAACGGGACGCCGGCCGGCAGCGGAGTTTACTTTGGTGTAATTGAATCCGGGCGTGCCCAGAAACGCTGCAAGCTGCTGCTGATGAAATAATCCTCATTTGGAATCCTCTTGGGCCGAAGAATATAAACGGCTTGACACGTCCTGAATTTATTTTGATAATAGCTCAACGGTTATCGGGAATGTTGCCCGGTTAAGAGCGGCTCGCACGCAGAGGCGCGTCCCTGCGTGGTAAAAGCGTAAACGCCGGCGGGATCCGTCTGGGCAGCTTTCTCCGGGGTTGCTGGCGGGCCATGGTGGTGACGGAAGCCGTCTCCAGCTATTCGCCCTTTTTAGGGATCCCCGATTGATTCTCACGGCCTTGTGTTGAAGATGGAGGTGAAGAAGCCGGATAACAGCTTCCGGCGTGGATTATGGACAAGAATTTTACTGAGTGTCTTAAATGCAAGAATGGAGTTTTGCTTCCGTTGTCGGATTACGGCAGGGATGGTGCTCCCATCATGTATAAAGCCTGGGTTTGTAATAATCCCGGCTGCGGTTTCAACATCCGCATTGATAACGGCGAGATCAGCCTGGGGAGGGATATAAGCACTTCCGTGAAGTGATTCTTGCGGATAATAATATTGCTGCTATTCCTTGGGAGCCCCCGCCCGGTGGGCTCCTTTTTTCATGCCCGCGAGCAAAAATCCCAGCATTACCCCGGCGGCTACCAGAATCCAGAAATGCCGGGTGTAAAAGGGAGGCTCATCCCAAAGCTCCTGGGGCATGAAGGCGAGCTGCAGGAAAGAAACCGTATTGAAAATTGCATGAGCGGCGGCCGTGTAAACCATGTTGCCGGTTATGAAAAAAATAAAACCCAAAAAAATCCCAAACAGAGCGATGGTAATCAGCAGGTGGGCACTTATATGCACAATTCCGAAAAGAATGCCCGCCAGTGTAAATGCGGCGATGGGATTCATGTTAAGTTCGAATACTTGCTGGATCAATCCACGAAAGAGCGTTTCTTCGGCGAAGGGTACTATAATGCACAAGCCCAGGTAGGTAATTATGAAGGAAACTATTCCATGGGGCTTCAAGGCCGCGAGACTCTGCATGAAATCCTCGGGAACGGGAAATATCCGCTGCGAAAGGAGGTAGATATGGTCGATTACAACCACCATCATCAGGCTGGCAACGCAAACGCGAAACATCAAGGCCGGGTTCGGGCGCAGGATACGCAGCTGCCCGCAGAATCCACCGGGGAACCGCCGTGCGAGAAAGTAAATTGGGGCGATGATGCCGATTAGGGCGGCTATGCTGATACCGACCCGGTAGTAACCCAGCGTGAAGAAAATCGCCTGAAGAAAAATACTGCTCAAAAGACAGCTCAAGCCGAAAAATAGAAGTAAATAGTGATTAACCGCGGTAAAAATATCTTGTTTTTCAAAATCTGGGTTGCGTCGGGAATAATCTTCCATTAAGCTGCCTCTGTTGGGTTTTGCACGATTTCACGGCCAATAAGCCGCATTCATTGTATAACAGCATTTCCTCTTATCCAACAGTTAGTTGATCATGATCAAAGCTGCAATATTCGACCTCGACAATACACTTACCGATTTCAAGAGAATGAAAGAAAATGCTGTAGATGCGGCTATAGAAGCGATGATAGATGCCGGGCTCGTGTTTTCGCCGGAAAAAATCAAAGAAAAGATTTACATTGTATACGATGAAAAAGGTATTGAGTTCCAATACGTGTTCGATGAAGTTCTCAATGATCTTCTCGGCCGGGTTGATTACAAAATACAAGCCGCAGGAATAGTTGCATACAGGCGAGCGCGCGAAGCGTCCCTGGTGCTCTATCCGCATGTGAAAGTCGCTTTGATCGAATTGATGAAGAGAAGCATCCGTCTGGCTGTGGTGTCCGATGCTCCCAGGAAGGAAGCCTGGTTGAGATTGTGTTATCTGCAGCTTCATCACATTTTTGATTTGGTTATTACTTTTGATGATACCGGGGAACTCAAACCGAGCCCGGTTCCTTTTCGCCGTGTGCTGGATAATTTCAAAATAAAACCTGATGAAGCGCTCATGGTCGGCGATTGGCCCGAACGCGATATTACGGGGGCTTCCAAAGTGGGTATAACCACCGTGTTCGCCCGCTACGGCAATACATTTGGAACGGAAAAAACCGACGCTGTGTATGAAATAGACGATATTATAGAAGTGATTGGTATTGTTGATTCGATAAATTCCGGAGAGAATCGATGAACCGTATAATGAGGCCGTGATGGAAATTCTGACCAGCGCCCAGATGAAGAGAGTGGACGAGGAAACGATTAACCGTTTCTGCCCCGGGCTTGAGCTCATGGAAAGAGCCGGGCGCAAAGTCGCAGAGTTCATTCTGGAGACATTTAACAACAACGGTGATGAGAAAGCGGTGATCTTTGCAGGAGCGGGAAATAACGGCGGTGATGCGCTGGTTGCGGCCCGCTATCTGGCCGAAGAAGGGTATGAATGTTCCGTGCATATGCTCAAGCCGTTGAAAAACCACTCGATGGATGCGCTTAAAAACCTCCAACGCCTTGAAAAACTGTCGAAAAGAATAAGTAATCTTAGGGAAGTGGGAACGGAAAGATCGGATTGGCCGGATATTGCTGCCAAAGACCTGGCTGATGCGACCCTGATCGTAGACGGATTGTTTGGAACCGGAGTAAAAGGACCTTTAAGAGGCAGGGCCAAAGAAGCGGTAGAAATGATGAATTCAGCCTGGGCCCCCGTTATCAGCATAGACGTGCCTTCGGGCGTTGACGGAGACAACGGCACTATCCCGGGAACAGCAGTAAAGGCCGATTATACTGTCACGGTCGGCAGGCCCAAGCTGGGGCTATTATTTCATCCCGGACGGGCACATACCGGTGAAATGGTTGTCGCGGATATAGGTTTTCCCCAGGAAGTTGTCGATGCAAACTCAGCGGGGATTTTTATGCTCGACGGCGGGGAAGCGGCGCGGCGCCTGCCCGTCCGCCCGGGCGATGCGCACAAGTATCAGTGTGGATCACTTCTTCTCCTGGCCGGAAGCCGTCAATATACAGGGGCCGCTATGCTTGCGGCCGAAGCGGCGTTGAGGGGAGGCTGCGGAATGGTATTCGCGGCGGTTCCCGAAAGTATAAAGCCGATTGTCCAGGGAGAAGTTAGAGAAGCGGTGGTCATCGCGCTTCCAGAAACCTCAGAGGGATCAATATCGACGGCGGCGGGAAAGGCAATTGAAAACGCCCTGGAAAAAGCCGATGCCATCGCAATTGGTCCGGGACTCGGGGCAAACCCGGAAACCGGTGCCGCAGTTCGCGATCTGCTAGCCCGAATAGAAAAGCCGGCCGTTCTCGATGCAGACGGCATAAATGCATGCGCGGGAAAAGAAGATTTACTCCGGGCCATAAAAGCCCCAACGGTTATAACGCCCCATTCGGGCGAACTTAAAAGACTGCTCCATGAAGAAATCCCGTCAAACCCTTTAGATAGGATCGAAGCCGCACGCAGGACGGCGTCAAAACTCGATATGGTTCTTTTGCATAAAGGAGCCCCCACTATTCTGGCATCGCCGCAGGGAGAAGCGCTGGTAAGCCTGCACGGGAATTCAGCCCTGGCGACAGGAGGAACGGGCGATGTTCTTACCGGCCTTACGGGAAGCATCCTGGCTCAGGGCGGCACCTGCCTGGATGCGGCCTGCTGTGCCTGTTTTTTGCTGGGGCGCTCAGGGGAAATAGCGGCTATGGACATGGGGCTCAGGGGTGTGGTGGCCGGCGATCTTCTGCTTTATATGGGATCGGCAATGTCTGAACTGGAGGCTCGGGTTCCCTGATATCGAAGAGGGAGCGGTCAATCGCTCCGATGGCTCGGATCCTGCATAGAAGCTCAAAAAAAATCCGGATTGTGAATATCGCTATTGACAACACTATAGAATTCTATTAAATAGCTTTTTTAATCCACAGCGCGGCTGCCAAGCCGGCGCCAAAACCTCGCCTGCCGACTTCCGGGAGGGACTGCCTCATGAAAAAAAGAACGCCCGAAGAAGTGATCCAGTTCGCGAAGGCGAACAGCGTTTCCGTAGTTGATTTCAAGTTTTTGGATTTTCCAGGGACATGGCAGCACTTCAGCGTTCCCGTCGAGTCTCTCAGCGAGAAGCTGTTTCGGGATGGTGTCGGGTTCGATGGATCTAGTATTCGAGGTTGGCGCAATATCAACGAGAGCGACATGCTTGTAATCCCGGATCCGAACACCGCCGTTATAGATCCATTTACCAAGGATCCGACGCTGAGCCTGATCGGCGATATATTCGATCCTATAACCAAAGAGCGTTACTCCAGGGATCCAAGGGCTGTTGCCATTAAGGCTGAACGTTATTTGAAAAGCACGGGGACCGCCGATGATTCCTACTTCGGACCGGAAGCGGAATTTTTTATTTTCGACGATGTGAGATTCGAGCAAAAAGAAAACATGGGCTATTATTTTATAGATTCGGAAGAAGGCTGCTGGAACTCAGGTAGGAATGAAGAACCCAATCTTGGGTATAAGCCGCGCTTCAAGGAAGGATACTTCCCAGTGCCGCCCACCGATTCGCTGCAGGATATACGTTCCGAGATGATGCTGACCTTGATAAGCTGCGGATGTGAAGTCGAGGCACAGCATCACGAGGTTGCCACCGCCGGTCAATCCGAGATTGACCTGAAGTTCGGCCGCCTGACTACGATGGGTGACAAGCTGCTGCTCTACAAGTACATTGTGCGTAATGTGGCGAGGAAACACGGTAAAACGGCAACATTCATGCCCAAACCCGTTTTTAATGACAACGGGACGGGAATGCATGTCCACCAGAGTTTATGGAAAGACGGCAAGCCGTTGTTCGCAGGCAACGGATACGCGGGGCTGAGCGATACTGCCCTCTATTATATCGGCGGGCTGTTGAAGCATGCCGGCGCGGTTTTGGCTTTTTCCAATCCGACAACGAACTCGTACAAACGGCTGGTGCCAGGCTTCGAGGCTCCGGTGAACCTGGCCTATTCGCAAAGAAACCGAAGCGCAGCCGTTCGCATTCCCATGTATTCACCGTCTCCGCAAGCCAAAAGGGTCGAATTCCGATGCCCCGATCCGACGTGCAATCCCTATCTCGCTTTCGCGGCAATGCTGATGGCTGGGCTTGACGGCATAGAAAACCGGATTCATCCCGGAGAGCCCCTGGACAAGAACATCTATGACCTTCCTCCGGAGGAACTCTCTGACATCTCGAAAACCCCGGAATCATTGGGCGAGGCCCTGACCTTATTGGAAAACGACCACGATTTTCTTCTAAAAGGGGATGTGTTCACAGAAGACGTAATCCAGACATGGATCAGCTATAAGAGAGAGCGGGAAATAGCGTTATTGGCACAAAGACCTCATCCCTATGAATTCTTTCTCTATTATGATGCCTAGCCGGAGCGGCGACACGCGGGTTCCACTTCCGGACCCGTCCGGGCCGAGGGCGGTCTTCATAGCCCAATCGAGAGAGTACCACACCCATTTGAAAAAAAAGCTGCTCCAAAACGCCGGTGCGTGCGGCGGCGGATCGGAGTTCGCCCGGAGATACAGCGCTTCTGTAGATGCGGTTGTTGATGTCGTTTTCAACCGCGCCGCGATTGAAAACAACGCAGAACCCCGCAAGACGGGAATGGCGGTCATCGCGATGGGAGGTTATGGCCGCTCTGAGCTCGCTCCTTATTCCGATGTCGATATTCTCATTCTTTGCAAACGCAAAACTCCATTGGTGAAAAAAACCGCGAGTTCATTTATAAGGCTGCTGTGGGACGTTGGCTTCGAGTTAGGGCACAGCATGCAGTCCCTTGTCGAAACTCAAAGCGTTCTTGCAAAAAATATAGATGCAAAGACAGCACTTATGGAAAGCAGGTGGTTGTGCGGTTCGAAAGAGCTCGGCAGTGCGGTACAATCGCAAATTTCGAAGCTGCGGCGCGAGGACAGGGAGCTTTTCTTGAAAAGAAAAATCAACGATGCATTGAAAAGGCACAGTAAATACGGGGAAAGCTATCAGCTGGTGGAACCGAATGTCAAATTAAGCCCGGGAGGTTTGCGGGACTACCAAACCCTGGTTTGGCTGAGCATGGTTGTGCTGGGACGGCGTCCGGGCGGTTTGGAGTCGCTGCGCAAGATCGGCCTGCTTTTGCCTGGCGAAGCCGCCGTGCTCAGAAAAGCTTATGAATTCCTGCTCAGGGCAAGGACGGAACTGCACCTGGCAAGCCGGTCAAAACAGGATCATCTGACCGTGAAAATGCAGCAAATGATCGCCGGCCGCATGGGTTACGGAGCAAAAGGTGATCATTTGGCGGTGGAGCTGTTCATGAAGGATTATTACATGCACACCAGGAGTGTTTATAACATCACGAAAGATATGATCGATGAGCTGGAAGGCGGGCGCAGCGTTGGTGTATTTATCGGTAGAAAAAAGCATATTCGCAAAGGCAAAACTCTGCAGGTTAGATTAAACCGTGGAAAGATTGAGAAAGATCCACTTTACATTTTCGAACGCCAGAAAATCTGTGGTTTGAAATTGAGTAGATCTGTGAAGCGCAGGCTGGAATATGCTTTGGCCAATGTGCTCAAAGGGGCTGCATATACGCGCAAAATGAGACGACGTTTTCCGGCCCTGTTTCAAAACGGCAGCAACCTGTCTCTGGTGCTGCGAGCGATGAGCGAGACCGGATTCCTGGCGAGAATTATCCCCGAATACGAGCGGTTGACATGCTTGAAACGCTATGATCTCTATCATCATTATACGGCCGATGAGCATAGTTTCCGTGTTATAAGGAACATCGAGGAGCTTGCCGAAGGAAGAAAAAGCAAGCTGACTCCGCTGTCGCGGCTGTATTCGGAAGTTGCGGATAAGCGGCTTCTTTTCCTGGGCGCCCTTCTGCATGATATTGGAAAAATCAAGGGACGGGGCCATGCTAGAAAGGGAGCGGATCTCTCCGGGAATATTTTGAAACGCTTTGGGCTGTCTCCGGGGGACATTGCGTTTACTTCTTTCATAATCGAGCATCACCTTCTCATGTCCCATTTCAGCCAGAGGCGCGATCCAACCGACCTGGGAACGCTTCAGGCTTTCTGTTCGAAAGTTAAGGATAGAACCAACCTTAAATTTCTTACACTGATTACTTATGCGGATCTAAAAGCAACCTCTCCGGTCGTATGGACCAGGTGGAAAGACAATCTGCTGTGGGGCCTGTATTTGAAATCATCACAATTCATGGCCCAAAAACGCAAGAAACCGGATGCCGCCTATAAGGCCCGGAAAAGAGTCCTGCTGCAGTCGTTTGCTCCCGGCAAAGCCAGGCAGGAAGCCCTCGCGCACCTCGATCTTTTGCCGGGAAGATATCTCCTTACGATGAGCGCGCGGCAGGTAAAAACGCACCTGGCGCTGATATCCCAGCTGGATGGATTGAGAGGCGTGGTCTCCATGGGCAGAAAAAGACTGTCGACGGAGATAACATTCTGTACTTATGACAAGCCTTTCCGTCTTTCGGAGCTCTGCGGAGTTCTGGCGATCAATGATATCAATATTCTTTTCGCTTTTGCTTTTACAAGGAAAGACGGAAAGGTAATAGATGTGTTTCAGGTGGAAAACCTCATGAAATCCTCCCCGATCGAAGAATCCCGTTTAAAGGATATACGCAGCGATCTAGGTGCCGTGCTCGAAGGAAAGATGAGCGTGAGCAAAACCTTCGAGAATCGCATATCCAAATGGAAACGCAGGAGGAACATGGCCATCCCCGTGCCGGTGCGGGTCGAGTTCGACAACGAGCTCTCGACTGATTTTACGATCATAGATATTTTCGCTCCCGACGGCCCGGGGCTTCTATACCGTATAACAAGCGCTCTTTCATCCGAAAAATTGATTATTTATCGAGCGAGAATATCCACGGAAGCAAACCGGGCCATAGATGCTTTTTATGTTCAAGATCAAAATGGAAATAAAGTAAAAAACACCCGGCGCATAAAGAAAATCAGGAAGATTCTGGAATCAGCTCTGGGACCGCTTGATCCTCCCCGCTAAATAATCCTGTTTGTAAATTTATCATAAACGCCGCGCACACATTGTTTGGTTTCCCTAAGAGTCTCCTCGATATTCTCTATCGGATCAACACCGGCAAGATCCAGCGTTCTCGATATGTATTTAGCCATGAAAGCGTGTTTTTCAGCGGTATTTGGAATCGAAAAATTTTGCAGCTCCATGAGGATATCAATGAGAGAGTAGAGTTTCAGAGCTTCTATGCATTTGGAGCATTCTTCTTCGGTTATTGAAGCGGCGGCCGCTATCGTTTGAAGACGTTCCGGGGTGGTTGCGGATAAATCGACGGATTTTTTTGAAGCAGGCGCGCCCAAGCCGCACATATACTCTATATCATACCTGCCTCCCTTCGCTCTTTTCGTATCCCAGAGCTCGGCGGACGGTTTTACCATTTGCACCAGTTTTTGCCTGGTTTGAATGAGCGCTGCCGTTTCATCAAGGCTAAAAGGCGCCGACAGGGTTTTGGACAATTCCTTCTCGAATTCACCACCGAGATCCCGGCTTCCGGCAAGGAATCGGCATTTGGAAAATGCAATTCGTTCCCATGGAGCTATCCGCTCTTGAAAATACTTTTTATAAAATAAAAGATCGTGCACGAGCGGAGCATTGGCACCTTCGCCCCTGAGCCTGAAATCGAGTTTAAAAATATTGGCTTCGGTGATGGATTCATTCAGATTTTGAACGGTTTTTATGAGCCTTTCCCTTCCCGCGGATTCCAGGTTCGCTTTGGAAACTACCAGAAGATCAATATCACTCCGCAGCCTGGGTTCACCTACGCAAAAGGATCCCATTACGAACAGTGCTGCGTCGTCTTTGCATGAAAATGAATTAAAGGCCCTGGAAATAGTTACCGATGCGAAATCGGAGACGGCGCGAACCAGCGTTGCGGGGAAAATCTTGTTTTTCAGGTCTACAGCAAGAGCCCCGAGTTCGATCCTGGTTTTTTCCCGGCGCAGCAAGTTGAGGAAAGGAGCGGAGCCGCCGTTTTGCCGTACGGTTCCCAGAGGTTCGAAGCTAATCGAACGGATTGTTTTTACGCTCGATTCCAGGAAGCCGTCGGGATCATCCAACAGGTTATATATTAAGTCCGGGTTCGCGCTCAGATTTAAGGACATGATAGATGAAACGCCCGCCAATCTGAGAAGAAGCCGTCTCATATATTCTTCGTCCCGCATAAAACGATAAAAAGCGTATTCGTTCCCGCTCGCCTGCGATATCTCGGCGATGCCGGCCAGGGCCCGTATGGGATTCCCCGTTCGAGATGCTTCTTTCAAAAGCAGCGGTAAAAGCTCATCGAAAGCCGAGCGCGTCCTTCTGTCAAACAGTCTTGGATAAGAACCATAAGCCAGAGATCGAATCAGGCTCAAGGCCTGCCGCGCATCCGTGAGACCGTACTCCGCCAGTATAGAAACGGCCCTTGCGTCGCTATCCGGGAGAACCAGAAGCAGCGATGTCTCCCGCAGGGTATCCCGCGAAAAGAACCGGTCGCCGAGAGTTCTTATCTTGTTCAGATGCGATGTTAGAGCTTCAATGAACTCCCTCAAGGCAAATGTTCCCAGGGGGCCTTGAGAAACCCTGGCGGCAAGGTTCGCTATATCGCGGGTTGATTCGGGAAGTGTGTGGGTCTTTATCTGGTGCATCATCTGCAGCCTGTGTTCAACCAGCCTGAAAAAATTGTAAGCGCCTGTGAGGGCCTCCAATTCCCATTTTTTTATCAGCTTGTTCTCCAGCAGTTTTTGGATGGTTTCAATCGTTTTTGTGCATCGGATATCCTTCAGAGAGGAGCCGTGAAGCAGCTGTACTGTTTGTACGATGAATTCAATATCCCTGATGCCGCCTTCCATAAGCTTTATGTTTGCCGAGCGCTCGCGGGGGCTGATGTTTTCCTGTATTTGCGCCCGCAGAAGGGAGATATCATCCACTGGGGAATAGGGCAGGGACGGGTTGAATATTAAGCCGGAAATAAAATTCAGGAACCTTCCGCCCAGCTCGCTGTCTCCGGCAATTACCCGGGCTTTGAGAAAGGCCTGGAATTCCCAGGGCTTGCCTCGGGTTTCGTAATAAATTCTCATGCCTTCAAAACTATTGACCAGCGGTCCCACGGCGCCGTCGGGGCGAAGTCTTAGATCCACACGGTAAAGATAGCCTTCATCTGTCATTTCGGACAATGCGCCGGTGAGTTTTTCAGCCAATCCACGGTAGAAAGCGATGCCGGCATCATCCACGTTGCCGCACAGATAAATAAGGTCTATATCACTACTATAATTGAGTTCGCACCCTCCGAGTTTGCCCATGGCGATTACAGCAAAACCACAGGAGGCCGGCGTGAACGGAACTCCGGTTGGGATTTCGGGAGCGGCCGGGCTTTTGCCGAAAGGTTTATCCAGGGCATCCTTCCATTCGATCTCAAGGGCCGCTCTTACAATGGCCTCGGCCAGGCCGCTCAATTTCTCCGAGGTTCTGTCAACGCTGCTGTCTCCCATAAGATCATGAACGCCGATTTTCAAAAGAATCTTTCGGTGATATCTTTTGAGCGCATCCAATTGCGACTTTATGCTTTCGAATCTGGATGTTTCGTCAGCAATTGCAATGAGATGATCTTCGAGAGTTTCCTCGGACTCCCATACATTCTTTTCGATCAACCAATAAAGCAAACCGGGGCTCCGTATTATAATATCCGCCATGTATTGGCTCGAACCGAATGTCGTCGACAGGATATCGAGGATGGGTCTGCCCCTGGCGAGGGTATCAAGGAATGTCCCGTAAGAGCGCGTGGTATCGAGATATCTGAGAAGATTCAACAGCGCGGTATCCGGCTGGGGGGCTTGGGCGAACCTGGTAATCACTACGCAGAAATCATCCAGCGAACTTTCATTGATCCCGAGTCTTTTAATTACCCGGGAGAAATGCTCCGCTGCGGCTTCATCCGGGGAGAATCCAAGATCCCGCAGCAGGCTTTGGGAATTTTCGAGTTTGATGCCGCGGGCCGCGTCCAGTATGAAACGTTTTAGCTCTTTTTCAGGTTTTCTCTTCATATCGGAGCTGAAAGGGTATGAATCCATCTACATATAACACTTGCCGTGAGGCCGTGACTACTCTATTCTATATTATGCTGAACCCGGTGCGGCAAGGAGCATTGCGGGAAGCATGTTCCGCCATCCCGGTACCGGCTTCGGAGAATTAGCCTGCGAAGCAGCGGCGATGAAAAAAATAGAAGCATATATAAAACCTTTTAAGCTGGATGATGTCAAATCGGCCCTGATGGAAATCGGAGTCAAGGGGTTGAGTGTCCTGGAAGTAAGGGGATTTGGACGGCAGAAAGGGCATACTGAACTCTACCGTGGAAGCGAATATAAAGTAGATTTTCTTCCCAAAAGCAAACTTGAAATTGTCGTGCGCGATGAAATCGTCGAAGAAGTCATAGAAGTTATAACCAAGGTAGCCCGCACCGGACAAGTCGGCGACGGCAAGATCTTCGTATCCCCAGTTGATGACGCGGTCCGCATACGCACCAGCGAGAGCGGCGACAGCGTTCTCTAACCTTTCTTCTTTTCCGGCTGAGCTGATATTAGGACCGCACGCACGGGATATACTGATGATAGTCCTGGGAATCGAAACATCATGCGATGACACCTCGCTGGCCCTCTACTCCGGCGAACGAGGTGTAATAGCGCATTACACTTCTTCGCAGCTGGTTCATGCAGCATTCGGCGGTGTTGTGCCCGAACTGGCATCGCGCGCACATATCCAGACGATATTGCCTGTTTTCAACGAAATCCTCGATCTCGCTCATCTCGAAGCGGGGGATATCGATGCCGTGGGCGTAAGCAACGGCCCGGGGCTCATTGGTTCACTGCTGGTTGGCGCGGCGTTCGCCAAGGCCCTCGCTCTTGGTCTCGATATACCCCTCGCCGGAGTTCATCATATTGAATCGCATATAATGGCGAATGAGCTGCAGGGGGACCCCCTGGTCCTTCCTTGCCTGGCGCTGATCGTATCGGGGGGGCACTCGGTTATTTATGAAGTGCAAAACGTAGGCATTTTCAAAATGATGGGCTCATCGCGAGATGACGCCGCGGGGGAGGCGTTTGACAAGATCGCCAAACTTCTGAATCTCGGTTATCCCGGAGGTCCCGCACTCGAACGCGCCGCGAAGGCGGGCGATTCGGCGGCCGCTGGTTTTCCGCGCGCAATGCTGGCAAGCGGGGATTATGATTTCAGTTTTTCCGGTCTCAAAACGGCGGTGCGGCTGCACGTCGAACGTTCGGGCAAGCTCTCGCCCGGAGATATATCTGATATTGCGGCAAGCGCTCAGAAGGCGATCGTGGATCCGCTGATCAGCAAAACCATCTCCTGCGCAAAAACCCTGCGCATAAAAAACATATACATGGCGGGAGGGGTTGCGGCCAATACCATCCTCCGGGATGGAATGCGTGAACTCTGCGAATTGAACAAGTTGATTTTTAATGCTCCTCCAATAGAGTATTGCACCGATAACGGCGCAATGGTTGCCTGCGCCGCTCATAAACACATTTCTTACGGCCGGCGGGACGATCTTGGCTTGGACGTTTTCGCCAGAGGACCAATACGGTCCTGGCGGTAAGCGAGTGTTTATTTCTTCCGATTCTTTTCGAATTCTCTGTAACCATCATGAATACCATCCGCCTGCGTATGCCGGAAATTCTTCGTTCTTATTGAAATGCGAAAGTTTTTGATGTGGTCCCTCCCGGAAGCCGCTGCTGCAAAGCAGGCGTTGACTCCGAACTCATTGAACTAAAGACTTTTGCCGTGTGCCGCCTCCTCGCCTCCGCCGCCCGTGGAAGCTCTTGTCCTTGGCATATTTATTGCGAATTTGCCCGTAACTAAATGGGATTTTGGAAATTGGAGTCAACATGCACGTTTCCGAAGCGTCATCGTTCAGAATACTGGTTTGCGATGACGAACCTCATATTCTGCAGATCCTGCGGTTCACGCTTGAAAAAGCGGGCTATCAGGTGGCGACGGCCAGAAACGGCAAAGAAGCGCTGGAACGTGTTACGGTGCTTCGCCCCGACCTGGTTCTTCTGGACATCATGATGCCGGAGATGACCGGCTATGAAGTTTGTCGCAAAATGCGAGAAGATTATCGTTTGAACCAGATTCCCGTGATCATGCTGACGGCGAAAGGTGATTTGTCGGAACGCGTCAAAGGGCTGGAGGACGGCGCAAACGATTATTTGGTAAAACCTTACTCTAATGAAGAACTGCTTCTCCGCGTGCGCAATGTTCTTGATTGGAATATAAAACAAAAAGAAGCAAACCCGCTTACGGGTCTTCCCGGCAATACCGCTATCGAACGCGAATTAAAGCGCAAGATAAATCTCCGGAAGCCGTTCGCGTTTCTTTATATCGACATAGACAATTTCAAGGGATTCAACGACTACTACGGCTATCAAAAGGGCGACGAAACCATATCATTTCTGGCCGCAATCCTGGTTAAAACTGTTGAAAAACTAGGCAGCAAAGAAGATTTCATCGGCCATGTGGGCGGCGACGACTTCGTAATGATTACAAATACATCCAAAGCCGAGTTTATGGCGAGGTACATCATTGATGAATTCGACAAGAGTGCGCTTTTTCTCCTGGATGAGAGGGATGTAAAGCGCGGGTACATGGAAATCAAGAATCGACAGGGAGAAATCCACCGCATTCCCAACATGGGGGTTACGCTCGCCCTGGTGATAAGCACCGATGAAAAGATCCAGCATTTTGCGGAGATTAACGACATCGCAAGCGAGTTGAAGCAGTACGGGAAAAGAATAAAAGGAAGCGTAATCGTCAAAGAGCGAAGGCAGGATGAAGGGCTGCCCAATAAAATCCAACAACAAAAGTAGATGCCGGTGAATTTAGAGAAAACCAGAGCAAATGAAGACCCAAACGGAAAAAAATAATCTGGAAGTTTTAACAAGCCTGCTCAATGAAGCACGAGAAGAAGCAGACAGGCTCCGCCGCCGAATGAAGAGATATGAAAACATCCTGTTATCCAGCAGGCTGGTTATGGGGCACGAGATAAAAAAACCGGCTACGGCAATAACGGGATATCTGGATCTAATAATTGATGAAATAGAAAAAACAGATCCCGGTGGGAAAAAGGAACTTGTGGGAATAACTGCCAATCTTCAAAAAGCCAGGCGGGAATGCGACTCGTTGAGCGAGCTCAACAATATATTTTTGGCCCTGCTCAAACTGGATCGAGACCGGGAGGTCCTGCCTCTGAAAAAAATTGCATTGATCGTCCTTATAGATGAAGTATTGGCCAATCTTCCGTTGAAATACAATGCTTCTTCGCGCGTGCACGTTAACAATACTTCAGGAATTAAGGAAATCGTGTTCAATCCCGATGCGCTGCGCCTAATTGTCGGGAACCTGATAGAGAACGCATTAATATATTCAGGCAAAAAGAGCGATGTTTTGATTGACATCGAAAAAGTCCAGGATAAAAGAGGCATGCGCAACAGGGAACTGCTGAAGATTACTGTGATAGATAAAGGCGTCGGCATCCCTGATGAATACCTGGAAAAGATATTCAGTCCGTTCGTCAGGCTTCACAAAGATAAAATAGAAGGAACGGGACTAGGTCTGACACTGGTTCGCAGCCTCGTCGAACTTCACCAAGGGCAAATATCCTTAATCAGCAAGAAAGATATAGGAACGACGGTACATATAATAGTGCCGCTTTTAAGAGATAGTTCAGAACAGATGGTGCTTTGATGGAATATCCACACGGCAGATCATTTATTTCGAGCGGCTCCCTTGGAGGAGGCGGTTTTAACCTTACGCATGCGCGAATAATGGAGCTATTTGCCATGCTGGCCATAGTCTTCTTCGCTCAAGCTCTGGCGGAGCTCGCGCTTGATACAAATGTTCTTTTGAGCATATTCCTGGCGGCTTCTTTTTTACAGTATTATAACGAAATCTTTTGGAGGCGTGTCGGCAGGCGTTATTCATGGCCGCCGCTGCGAACGGATAAAATTACCGTCCTGAATTCATGTTATGTGGATCTTCTGGCCGTAATGACGCTGGTTTATTTCAGCGGAAGCGTGCAGAGTCCATTTCTGTTTCTTCTGAGCGCTTCTCTGTTCTTCGCCCTGAATCTGATGAATTTGAGGACCGCGGTGCTGTATTTCCTTGTTCCCGCCATGGGTATGATCGCGGCGCTGGGCTATCTTGAGCTGATTCAAATCATTCCGCATTATAACTGTTATTCCTTCCTGGATGATATTTACCTCAATCCGCATTACTACATCGGGGCGCTGCTCGTATTGGGTGCTTTTTTGAGCCTGGTTCTTTATATATCCAACTTGTTTCAAGTAAGGATCAGGAGTTTGCTGTTCAAGCTGTGCTCGCTGCCTGCCGACGCGGATGGACGCGTGGTTGAGCTGACGCGGCTTTTTGATATAAGTATAGGTATCAATTCCGTTATTTCCCTCGATACTCTCTTAAAAATAGTCGCAAAGGAAGCTACGCTTCTTTTGTCGCAACCGTGGGCGAGCATAGTTCTTTTCAACAGCAGGCATGAGATATCGGATTCTGCCTTCGTGGGTGTGAACCAGGACGATCAACTAAAGTTGGGAAGGAAAATCAGGCACGAAGGACTCTCTGAATGGATTTTCAATAATAAAACAAATATTGTAATTGAAGATGTTCTCAAAGACAGGCGGACGCGTAAAAGCCATTTTCTCAACAACAGCAAAATCAGATCGTTAATTGGATATCCCCTATTGAGCGGGGACCAGGTGATGGGTGTGATTTATACTGGTGATTTTGTCGCAAAGAAGTTCAAAAAGAAACAGGTTCGGCTTCTAGCAATTCTCAGCAACCAGTTGACGATCGCTATAGAAAAAAGCCGCCTCTATGACTCGCTCGAGAGAAAGATAAGCAGCTACAAGAAAACCATCAAAAGCCTTGAAAAAGCCAACTATCTAAAATCGGATTTTGTTTCGCACGTTTCTCATGAATTGAAAACCCCGCTGACTTCCATGAAGGCGTATGTTGAGACGCTTTATACGAATATAGACGATCCCGCCTTTCACCAGAAAAAACAGTTTCTTGAAATACTAATGAAGGAGACGGATAGGCTGATAAGAATAGTAAAAGATATCCTTGATGTTTCAAAAATCGAATTCGGTGAAAGACCTATTAATAAGAAGAGTTTTAATATCGAAAATGTGATCCGTGAAGTTGTATCAATAATGCAGCCGGGCTTGAATGAAAAGAAAATGAAGCTGGTAATGATGATACCGGACGGGGTTCCCAACGTGGAGGCAGATCCCGACTTGATAAAGCAGGTTTTCATCAATCTGATAAATAACGCAATCAAATATTCACTTCAGGGTTCGACAATTACAATAAATGTCGAGGAAGAGCCGGTGGAATTATCGATTAACGTCGAGGACGAAGGTATAGGGATTTCCGAGGAAGAGCTCGAACATATTTTTGAAAAGTATTTCCGGTCTGAATCCGGGGACACCGCCAGGTTCGAAGGCGCCGGGTTGGGATTGGCAATAGTAAAAAATATAGTCGAGCAGCACGGCGGTTCCATTCGCGCGCAGAGCAAGAAAGACAAAGGCAGCAAATTTACTTTTTCGATACCCAAAGAACACTGCGTAAATGATCTGCTTGGCTATATCTCAGAAATGATAAGTGCCAAGGAAGAACTGCATGAAATGCTGGAATTGATTGCAAAAATGATCGCTGATCTTTTGTCCGCGAAGATCGTATCCCTGATGCTTTTAGATCAAAACAGGGCTGAATTGTTCATAAAAATATCCTACGGTTTGGAGGATTGGGTGGTCGAGCAGGCGCGTTTGAAGTTGGGAGAAGGAATAGCCGGCAAAGTGGCCGAGAGCGGCGCTCCGCTGTTGATAGATAATATCGAACAAAACGAGATCTACACATGCATCAATAATCCGCAGTATGAAACCATGTCGCTTTTGAGCGTTCCTCTATATGTAAATAACGTGGTTGTAGGCGTAATCAATGTCAATAATAAGATTTCAGGCAAGGCCTTCAACCAGGATGATATGAATCTGCTTATTTCTTTCGGCGAGCGGATTTCACGCGCCTTAGAGCGTGTCAGAAAAGCAACCGACACGAATGAATTTTTGGAAGATACGGTAGAAGGATTCCGTAAAATGCTGGAAAGCCAGGAAAAAAGCAAATCCTTGGAAATAATCGTCAACCTGACCGTTAAATTGTGCAGGCGACTGGGGCTGGACGAAAAAAAGGTCAAAGTCATCCAGTATGTCGCCAGCGTTCATGATATTGGGATGACAAAGGTAAGCGACGAGATATTAAACAAAGCTCTCAACCTTACGTCCCAAGAAAAGGAAGAAATTTATAAGCACCCTGAAATGGGTACGGAGATCATGAGACCGCTCGAGTTCGTCGAATTGGCAAGCAACATAATTTTATACCATCATGAGCAAGTAGACGGCAATGGATACCCGATGGGATTGAGAGGTGACGAAATTCCCATAGGATCGAGAATCCTCGCCGTGATAGACGCTTACGAATCGATGATTAGCGATAAGCCTTATCGAAATAAAATGAGCGTAGAAGATGCGGTCAAGGAACTCATTGATAATTCAGGAACGCAGTTTGACCGGGAAGTAGTCGAAGCATTTATTGACGTGCTGAAAAACGAGGGACAGCTGTCTATCACTCAGAGCCGCCGCTCGAAAAAGAAACTGAAAAGCAAGATCGCCACCACGTCTTTTTAGAATTGAATGACCGGAAATAACGCCATGAGCCTTATAGAACGAATATATTCAACGGGAACGCTTAATGCGGATTACTTCGTACTTCTGAGCGTTTTTACCCTGCTGTGGTTTATTGGGGCGCGCTTGGACCGGAGTTCGGGCTCCGGAAAGGAACTGCAGGCCGCTTTTGCCAGCGTATCAGCCCTGTATATAAGCAGGATGCTGGGAGTAATGCTGCGAACGGGCAGGCTCGAAGAAGGAGGCATATGGACGGTTGCGGCGCTTATTCTGAACACGGCGGGATTATTTTTTACAGCGCTCTTCTCCCTGAAAGTTTTGAACGAGACCAGAGCCGGCGAGCACGATGCTGCCGGAGATCAATCCGAAGGATCTAGTTGCAACGGAAGCTACCTGCTTCGACACTCTCTCTATGCGGCCGGTGCCGGATTGTTGTCCGCTTATACGCTAGCGGCTGTGGGAACATTGTCTTTAACAATTTCGCAAATCGCCGGTTTCGGCTGTCTTGCGGCGGCGCTGCGGATCTTTTCTGTATGGATTCCCAGGATTAAAAGATGTCGCATAAATATAAAAAAAGCCGTAATCGTATCCAGCCTGCTTCTGGGATGTTCCTGGATCGCGTTTCATGCTATGTATGCGTTCCTTATTTACGCTCCGCTGGATCTACTGCTGTTTTCAAGGACGATCGACCTGCTGTTTGTTAGCTCGCTGATCATCGGTTTTCAAAGAGGAAGAGTTGAGGAAAAACTCAAATACAGGGACAAAGCGGCCACGAGCAGTGAAGAAGTAGAGAAATCAAAGGAAGAACTGCAAAGACTCCAGAATATAACATCGCAGATCTTTGAAGACAACAGCGAGATGGTCAAAAAACTGAGGTCCCAAACAAGGCTCCTGATCAAGAAATCTGAGAATCTCGAGAAACTTCTGAGCATGGGACAGGCCATCCAGAAAAAGCGAAATCTCAAAGAACTGCTGCAAATGATAGTGGAACTCGTCAGGGAAAACCTGGGCTTCAATACGGTAATCCTGCGGTTGTTGATTGAAAAATCCCAAAGCTTCGAGTCAAAAGCTTTTGTAGGTTTGAGTGAAGAGGTTAAGGACACGGTTTTAAATTACAGGATTCCGAAATCCGAATTCGAAAAGATAATCGAACCGCGTTTCAAAATAAGCAGAAGCTATTTTATAAAAAACAGTTCCCCCTGGTACGGAGAAGATATTGAGCAAAAAGAAAAATACCTGGTCAATGATACCTGGCGGGAAGTCGACATGCTGATTGTTCCCATGATCGGAGAGGACAACAAGCTAATCGGCTATCTCTCTGTTGAAGATCCTCGCGATGTCGAAGTGCCCGTGGCCGATGTTATAGAGAATCTTGAAAATATTGCGGGACTGGCGGTTATTGCGATTAAAAATGCTAATCTTTTCAAGGAGATGGAAGAAAAAAACGAGAAACTCAGAGTATACACGGAGAAGCTTAAAAGCCTCAACAAGATGAAATCAGATTTTGTCGCCACCGTGTCGCACGAATTCAAAACGCCGCTTACGTCTATAAAAGCATACTGCGAGACACTTATAAATAATTCGGAGAATATGGATCGGAAGATATTCAAAGAATTCCTGATGATTATTAATGAAGAGAGCGACCGTCTGATGACTTTGATCGAGGACATTTTGAGCTTCTCGCAGATGGAATCGGGGGCAATCAAGTTTGAAAGAGCTTCATGTAATCTGAACGAACTGGTAAATACCGTCAGTAAAGAACAAAAAGTGAACTTTGAGACGAAAAACATTGCATTGCAAATCGATCTTCCGGAAAAAGATGTGAAAATCCGAGCCGATCGGGATCTCATAAAGCAGCTGTTGGTTAACCTGATTAATAACGCTGCCAAATTTACCCGAGACGGAGGCAGAGTCTTCATTTATTTGGAGGACGAGATGGTTTCGGCCCGAATTATCGTTGAGGATAATGGTATTGGTGTGCCTGAAAATCAAATGGAAAGAATTTTCGATCATTTCCACCAGGCCGACAATTCCAGTACAAGGCGGCATAGCGGATCCGGGTTAGGACTCGCGCTCTGCAAGAACATAGTAGAATGGCATGATGGAAGGATCTGGGTTGAAAACGTCGATGGAGGGGGGGCAAGGTTCGTGGCCGTTATTCCAAAGAAACAAGCCGTCGTGAGGAGAAGGGATAACTCTCAAAGGGGACCCATGCGCAGATTGGAAATCGAGAGATATCTCGAACTGTTGATAGAGATGGTAGCTGAACTGCTCATGGTGAAAAGAGCTTCACTGATGCTTTTTGACTTATCCAGGACTGAATTAAAAATCGAAAGTGCAATAGGTATAGACGAGGATATTGTTGAAAACGTGCGCGTCAAAATTGGCGATTCCATATCCGGCAAGGTGGTTGAAGAAGGCGAGACCTACCTGGTGGAAGATATAGAGAATGACCCCAGAACGGGGAGAGTCAATAATGAATTCGTATACGAATCCAAATCTTTCCTGAGTGTGCCGATAAAAATTAACGGTGAAATAATCGGCGTGGTTAACGCAGCGAACCCAATTAAGAAGGAACATTTCACGCAGGAAGACAAAAACCTGTTGGAATTATTCGTTGAAAGAATCTCTCATGCAATTCAAAAACTCGAAGAATTCAATAATGTTTCAGAAGATTTCGAAAAAATAAGAATCACCTTGAAATCCATCCTGGATACAAAACGTTACATTGATGTTCAAAACGAATTCGATTTGTCCGAGTTGGTTGTCAAAACAGCGGAAAAATTAGGTCTAGGTGAAGAAGAACAGGCAACGCTCCGGTACGCTCTCAATATCTATGATGTCGGCCTGACGGAGATTGGATGCCACATTATCAAGAATCCGAGCGAACTAACGAATGAAGACAGGAGCAAAATTGAAAACCACACCATTGCCGGCATTGAACTGCTGCAAGCCATCGAAGCGATGCCTAAAATCAAGGATATAGTTCTCTATCACCACGAGAACTTCGATGGATCGGGCTACCCGGGAAGGTTATCAGGCAAGACCATTCCGGTCGGCGCCAGGATTATTCGCGTTGCCGATTCTTTTCGGGCATTGATATCGCAAAGGCCATACCAGAAGCGCTTTAGCGCAAACGAGGCCGTTGAAGTATTAAAACACCGAAAGGGAACATTTTTTGATCCTGAAGTCGTAGAAGCCTTTATCGAAGCTGTTAACGACGGCGGACGGACGGCTAAGTTTCCAGGATCGAAACAGAAAATCAATAATTTATCAGGGAACAAAATCGAGATGTTGAAGCTCAAGGAGGAATGATATGCATAAGGGAAAGATCCTGGTCGTGGATGATGAAGTCTATATACTTCATATCCTCGATTTCAGCCTTGGAGCGGAAGGATTCGAGGTAATCACCGCAAATAACGGCGAACTTGCAATCGAGAAGGCCAAACAGGAAAAACCGGATCTGATAGTGTTGGACATAATGATGCCGGTGTTGGATGGATACGAAACATGCAGACGGCTTAAGAGGCTTTCAGAAACGAAAGAGATTCCGGTTGTGCTGCTGACGGCAAAAGGCCGCGATGTGGACAAGAGATTGGGGTTCGAAGTGGGCGCCATAGATTATATTGTGAAACCGTTCAGTCCGAACAGTTTAATCGGCAGAATTCAGGACATTTTAGGATGCAGGAAGTAAATGGCGGCTGAAACCGTTTGCTTCAAATTTTCGGCAAGCGATGGGCTTGCCTGCCGGCATCCGGCGGTTTATAATCTCCCCGATGAGCGCAATTCAATCCTTCCATACTAAGCCGAAGCTTTTATACGCCCAGGTGGCGCTGCCGGTTCCTGTTAATAACCTGTTTACCTACTCCATTCCTCATGAGTTGATATCCCTCATTTTCGCGGGCTGCAGGGTCGAAGTACCCTTTGGCCGGAGGATTCTGACTGGGATGGTCGCGGAAGTCTCCAACAAGACCTCGGTCAAAGGAATAAAAGCAATCCGCCGTATTGTTGACCCGGCATTATCCGGGAATTTAATGAAGCTCTCTGAATGGATGGCGGGTTATTACGGATGTTCTCTCGGTGAAGCGGCACAGGCCGTTCTTCCGGCGGGTATGAAAAAGTTGTCCTCTCCCGCCCGTCTCTCCGGCCGGGTGGAAGCTGTTATAAATAGAAATCCCGGCGGTATAGAAATGCAGTTGAAGAAAACTCCCCGGCAGCTCGGTCTTTTTCATGCGCTGGTCGCAGCGGGGGGAGCCGCGGATCTCGAAGATGTACTTGACAACTGGGGTTTTTCGAGAAATATCTTGAAAGAGCTTATATCCAAGGGATTTGCCGCCATGAAACCCCGTCTTTCGAAATCCGCCCTGGATGCAATCGATGCCGAAAACATAAAGCTCAATCCCGACCAGGAAAAATGTGTCAATGAAATCATTTCCGCACTGGACGGCGGAGGATTCGCCTCCTTTTTGCTGCACGGCATCACGGGCAGCGGAAAAACCGAAATATACATAAGAGCCGCCGAACATGTTTTATCACGCGGCGGCGGATGCATAATTATGGTTCCGGAAATAGGGCTCCTTCCCCAAGCCGTTGCCAGGTATAAAAAAGTCTTCGGGGTTTTTTTAGAGGTTATTCACAGCCGATTGAGCAGGGCAAAAAGATATGAGATTTGGAAAAAAGCGGAATCGGGCGAATGCAGACTCGTTCTGGGTCCACGCTCTGCTGTTTTCAGCCCCGTCAATAATTTAAGTCTTATCATCGTGGATGAGGAGCAGGACGGCTCTTACAAGCAAAATGACAAACCCAGGTACCACGCCCGCAGTGTTGCGATGATGCGCGGGAAATTCGAAGATCTGGCCGTAGTTCTTGGCTCTGCGACTCCGTCGGCCGAAAGCTTCCATAACGCATCTCGGGGCAGGTATTCCCTCTTGTCATTGCCAAAACGCGTCGGCGGCGCCTCCTTGCCCGTACTGCGTGTCGTCGATATGCGCAGCGAAGACAGGGAGAACGGTTTTTTTTCACGCCTCCTTCTTGACAAGCTCGACCGGTGCATTAGCGGTGGGGGGCAGTGCATTCTTTTTTATAATAAACGCGGACACGCACGCTTCATGCGGTGCAATTCCTGTGGTTGGACGGCACGGTGCGAAAACTGCGATATTTCGCTTGTATATCATAGAGTGGGAAGAAGTTTGAGATGCCATTACTGCGGCGCTGCGCGCGCTGCTCCGGCGCAGTGTCCGGAGTGCCGCGGGGCGGATATATTTTTTGCAGGCACTGGCACACAGCGTGTTGAAATCGATCTTGCCGGTCTCTTTCCGGGAGCAGGCATGCTTCGGATGGATGCGGATACGACATCGGGAAGAGAAGGGCACCAAAGGATCCTCGAGAAATTCGGCACAGGCAACTATCCAATTCTCCTTGGGACCCAAATGGTCACCAAGGGCCACCATTTCCCCGGGGTCGGTTTGGTAGGGGTTCTGTCGGCCGAGGAGGAATTGAATTTTCCCGATTTTCGATCTGCCGAAAGGGCATTTCAACAGCTCATGCAGGTATCCGGCCGGGCCGGTCGGTCGGGGCGCAGAGGGGAAGTCATCATACAGACATATATTCCGGAGCATAATGTTTTCAATTATCTCATAAGGCATGATTTCACCGGCTTCATGCGCGAGGAGCTTTTGGTGAGAAAAAAACTCGGATATCCGCCCTACACCCGTCTTATATCTGCGATCTGCTCCGGGACAGATCGTCGGGTGCTTCAGGAGACAGCGGCCAAATGGGCCGGCGAGCTCCGAGGGACAATGGATAAAAGCGTGAATATACTGGGTCCGGTTCCTCCCCTTATAGAGCGGCTCAAAGGGCGTTACCGCCAGCAGGTTCTTCTCAAGGGACGGCTTACGGGTGGTGCCAAGCAGGAAGCTCAGAATATTCTACAAGTGGTAAAGACCAGGATTAAAGGAGGAGGGCAAATCGAGCTCAGGTGGGATGTTGATCCCGAATCGTTTTCCTGATCCCTCATAAAATGGCTTGACACGATCCGCAAAAGAGCTTATATACCCTTTTGGAAACACCCTCGCAGCTCTATTTCACAAACCCACTCTGGTGACTTTTGATAAACCATCGATCTCATACAAGCTGTCTTCCTTGAGATTGCGGATTTTGCGGGAACTTCCCGGAAGAACTTGGGTGAGCCGAAACATTCTTTTTTGGAATTTAGCGTTCGATGTGGTTATTAAAAAACTGTTGATGAATAAGAGGCTGAAGGCAGTTCAAAGGGAGGAAAATCAATGAGATTAATACTAGTTTCAATTTGTTTGGTTTTGATGGCTGCATCGGCTTTCATGGGCTGTCAATCCGTCGCAACTGTCAGTGCAAAGCTGAGAAATCAGGAAGGCAGTTACCTTAAAGCCATTGAACTTGCCAATGAGGGCCTCCGGTCAAATCCAAATGACGCGGAGGCTTACTTTCAGCTCGGCGTTTCCTACAGTCAATTGGACAGCGTGGATCTGGCTTTTGAAAAATATATGAAAGCCGTCGAACTGGATCCCAAAAAAGAAAAAATGGTCAACGACAACATCAAGCATAATTATGCGAAGCATTACAATCTTGCCCAGAAGGCTTTCAACAAAGAAAACTTCACTGAATCCGCGAAAGAATTCAAGATGTCGACCATGTCGGATCCAAGGCAGTCAATAGGCTTTTATAATCTCGGAGTATCCTACTCGCGCCTCGGAGAAGAGGACTCCACTTATTACAATAAAGCCCTCGTCGCCCTGGACAAAGTTCTGGAGCTGTCCAATCCCACCGAAAAGCATTATATCGATGCATTGAGATCCACCGGACGCGTGCTGGCGAAAATCGGAAGGGTGGACGAGGCCGTGTCCAAATTCAACCGGCTTGTCGAAGAAGACCCCACGAATTACAACGTTGTGGAAGCGCTCGGCGTGGAAGAAATGAAAAAAGACGATTGGAAAGGAGCCGCCGTGTTTTTTGATTTGGCCGCCAGGGCGAGGGCCAAGATCGACGCGGAGGATTTCAACCTCTATTATAATCTCGGTGTCGTTAATTTCAAAATGCGCGAAGAGAATCCCGAGGCCGCGCGCAAAGCCGTGGATTACTACAAAAAAGCCCTCGAATTGAATCCTGATGAGCCCCAGACTATGCTCAACATCGTATATGCTTATTTTGGCTTGAAAGATTGGATGCAGGCCGCGATATGGGCTGAAAAATATGTAGCTATAGTTCCCGACGGCGAAAAAGGATGGCAAATTCTCGCGCTCAGCTACTCGGAGTTGGGCGACAAGGATAAAGCCAGGGCGTGCTCGATCAAATACGAAGAAATAATGAAGATGAAAGGTAAAATGTAAAAAGCGGACCAGATCCGGTCCTGGAAAACGAGGGCGAAATACCGCCAAAGTTTGCAGAAGCCGGACTTCTTGGAACGATAATTGCACTATCGTTATATCCGATTTTTATCAATCCCGTGTATCGAATCTTTTTTATCAAAATTAATCAAGACCAATTATAGAATTAGTCTGAACCGGGAGCAATTTAATCCGCGAAGATCCTCTGTTTTACTTCATATAAAGTTTCATTAAAACCGCATTTCCTTTAAAGCAGGGATTGTGGGGGATGGATTGAAATTCCTCTTTAACAATGGGCAATCGGCCGGGATGGCCACGGCCGGTAATTAGAACCGGATATCGGGGCTGGCAGCATCACCACGGGAGAAGATTTATGGACATTGGAGAACTGAAAAGTAAAACAATCATGGAGCTGCTTGGAGTCGCCAACAATCTAAAGATCGACGGCACGAGCAGCATGCGCAAACAGGAACTGATTTTCAAGATTCTCGAGGCACAGACCCAGCAGAACGGGTTGATTTTTGCAGAAGGTGTTCTTCAAGTGCTGCCGGAGGGATATGGATTCCTTAGGTCGCCGGATTATAATTATCTTCCCGGCCCGGATGATATCTATGTTTCGCCTTCACAGATCAAAAAGTTTGCTCTGAGAACCGGCGATACAATTTCAGGACAGATTCGATCTCCCAAGGATTCGGAACGTTATTTTGCTCTGCTGCGTGTGGAAGCCGTCAACTTCGAACATCCTGATGTGGCCAAAGGCAAACCCCTTTTTGACAACCTGACTCCGCTTTATCCCGATGAAATCCTGAATATGGAGTACGATTCTAAGGATTTGTCTACCAGGCTGATAAACCTGCTAACCCCCATCGGCAAGGGACAAAGAGGTCTGATCGTGGCCCAACCCCGGACGGGAAAAACCATTCTCCTGCAAAAAATTGCCAACGCGATAACCGCCAATCATAAAGAAGTCGTTCTCATCGTGCTTCTCATTGATGAGCGCCCCGAAGAAGTTACCGATATGGAGCGCTCTGTAAATGGCGAAGTAATAAGCTCTACGTTCGACGAGCCGGCGGAGCGCCATGTCCAGGTCGCGGACATGGTTATCGAAAAAGCCAAGAGGCTGGTAGAGCACGGCAAGGATGTCGTTATTCTCCTCGACAGTATAACCAGGCTCGCCAGGGCACATAACTCGGTCGTGCCTCACAGCGGCAAGATTTTATCGGGAGGCGTCGATTCAAACGCTCTTCAGCGCCCCAAAAGGTTTTTTGGAGCAGCGAGAAATATCGAAGGCAACGGCAGCCTTACGATTATTGCCACCGCTCTCATCGATACCGGGAGTCGAATGGATGAGGTAATCTTCGAGGAATTCAAGGGCACTGGTAATATGGAACTCGTTCTTGACCGCAGACTTACAGATAAAAGGATATTTCCTTCGGTTGATATTTTCAGGTCCGGAACCAGGAAGGAAGAGCTGCTCATTGAAAAGAAAGAGCTGGATAAGATCTGGATCCTGAGGAAATTTCTCAACGAAAAGCCTATCATTGAAGCCATGGAATTTCTCCTGGAGAAACTTGGAAAATCCAAGAGCAACGCACAGTTTCTAAAATCGATGAATACATGAGGTTCGAACCCCAAATACACTCAGTAGATTGATATTGCTTTAAGTTCCGTCATTGATTATACTTGATAACCCCGGTATCCACAGATTCGGGCTTTTATGAAAATAGAACCGATAAAAGAGAGAAGAAGCGGAGAATAATATGAAAAAAGGCATTCATCCTGATTACAAAACAACAAAAATCGTATGTCACTGTGGCAATGTGATCGAAACGCGTTCCACCGCTCAAGATATACATGTTGAGATTTGTTCCAACTGCCATCCCTACTTTACCGGCAAGCAGAAGCTCATCGACTCCACCGGCCGCGTGGAAAGATTCAGAAAGAAATACAACTATAAAGATGCCGGTTCCGACCAGGAAAGCACATAGGCGTTTCCCCGGTTCAAATACTTCTTAGGCTGGTTATTATGGCTGAAAATAGAATCAGCGTCGGAGGTCAGGCGGTAATAGAAGGAGTCATGATGCGATCTCCTTCTTATTACGCTACCGCCGTCAGAACGCCTCAAGGCAGGATTGTAATACAGAAAATTCCTTACGTGGGGCTGACTAAAAAGATCAAGCCGCTCAACATTCCCATAATCAGGGGCGCGGTAACTCTGGTCGAGACCCTCGTGGTTGGCATAAAATCCCTGTCTTATTCGGCGGAGCAGGCAATGGATGAAGGCGAAAAAAAAGAAAAGAAAAGCGTCGCCTCGGGCCTGGCCATATTCGGATCGGTACTCCTCGCGTTCGGCCTCGGCATTGCGCTGTTTTTCTACCTTCCCCTCTTTCTAACCGATCTGTTTGACGTTTCGAGCGGCATCTTGTTCAATCTCATAGACGGATTCTTTAGATTGGCGATTTTTCTGCTGTATATCTATGCTATATCGCGGTGGAAAGAAATGAGGAGAATTTTTCAATATCACGGAGCCGAGCATAAAACCATCTATGCTTTCGAATCCGGAGATGATCTTACGCCGGGCGCAGCGAAAAACTATTCCACCCTTCATCCGCGATGCGGAACCAGCTTCCTGATAGTTGTAATGATGGTCAGCATTATAGTTTTTGTTTTTATGGGCAGACCGCATACGTTATCCGACCGCTTGATGAGATTCGCGATGATCCCGGTCATCGGAGGAATCTCCTTCGAATTCATCAAACTATCCGCCAAGGAAAGATTCGGGAAGATTTTCCGCCCTGCTATATGGCCGGGGCTGACTCTCCAAAAAATCACAACTCAGGAGCCGTCCGATGATATGCTGGAAGTAGCCATAGCGGCTCTGGATGCGTGCCTGGATTATCAATCGGTGAAATTGGAAATTCCCAGCAGCTAGCTCGTTAGTATTTATTGGGAGAGCGTTCGGGCTGCAGCGCCTCTTGTATGGAATGAAGGAAACGCAAATGCAGAAGCAATTTGAACAGATTCTGGCAAGATACGATGAGTTGACGCGGCTCCTCGCAGACGGTGTAATACTCAAAGATCCGCAGCGCACAAAAAAAATCGCGAAAGAGAGATCGGAACTCGAAGAAAAAGTAAGAGTCATAGAAAAGCTCAAGAGTATTTATAAAACCATTTCTGATAATAAAGAAATCGTCCAGGGCGGAAGCGATGCTGAACTCTCGGAAATCGCCCAGGCTGAAATAGAAGAACTGCTTCCGCAAAAAGCTTCGCTTGAAGAAGAGCTCAAGATGCTTCTTGTTCCCCGGGATCCGAATGATTCCAGGAATACGATAATCGAGATCAGGGCAGGTACGGGCGGGGAGGAAGCCACGCTTTTCGCCGCCGATTTAATGAGGATGTATACGCGTTTTGCCGAAAAGATGGAATGGAAAATCGAAATCCTCAGCAGCAGCCCAAGCGATCTGGGCGGGTTCAAGGAAGTGATTTTCCTGATAAGCGGCAAGGATGTCTATGGAATTCTCAAGTACGAAAGCGGAGTTCACCGAGTGCAGCGGGTTCCGGTAACCGAGTCGAGCGGGAGAATACATACATCCGCTGTGTCCGTTGCCATTCTCCCTGAAGCTGAAGACCTCGAACTTGCGATCGATCCCAAAGACTTGAGAATAGACGTCTATCGCTCCAGCGGACCCGGAGGGCAAAGCGTTAATACAACCGACAGCGCAGTGAGAATCACGCATATTCCCACGGGCCTGGTCGTTCAATGCCAGGATGAGAAGTCCCAGCATAAAAACAAGGACAAGGCCATGAAAGTACTGAAAGCCCGTCTTCTCGACACCGCCCGTAAAGAGCGCGAGGAGAAGCTTTCTCAAGAGAGAAAGAGCCAGATAGGTTCCGGTGACAGAAGCGCGAAGATACGAACTTACAACTTTCCCCAGCAGCGCGTAACAGATCATCGAATCGGCCTTACGCTTCATCGGCTGTCCGAGATACTGGACGGCGATCTATCCGAGATTGCCGGCGCGCTGGTTCGGGCGGACATGCAGGCAAGAATGAAATAAGCGGAGAAGCAGTGAATTCAGGCGGCATCAAAGCGGCGCAGTTGATAAAAAAGGGCGAGGCCTTCTTGAGTGGACATGGTGTTCCGAACTCCAGGCACAATGCCGAATGGATGCTTGCGTATTTGGACGGATGCAGCAGGGCGGAACTCTATCTCGATACTTCCAAAACCATAGATCAAACAACGGTAGCCGCGTTTGATGCCCTTCTGCGCCGCCGGGCGGTCAGAGAGCCTCTTCAATACATTTTGGGAAGAACCGAGTTCATGGCACTTGATTTCTTTACGTGCCCGGGGGTGGTTATCCCCAGATTCGAAACAGAGATACTTGTTGAAATTACAGAAATGATGATAAACAAAATACCGCAGCCTCACAGAATAGAGATTCTCGATATGTGCTGCGGCTCGGGAATCATAGCAATTTCGATTGCCGCGAGAAACCATAATATCTTTGCAACAGGCGTTGATATCAGCCACAAAGCCGTGAGGCTTTCTGTGAAGAATGCTGCATTGAACGGTGTCGGCGAGAGGACAAATTATTTTGTAGATGATGGGATATCCTTCTTAAAAAAAACCGAAAAAATATTCCATGCGATTATTTGCAATCCTCCGTATATAACAACTGCGGATATGGATATGCTGGCACCGGAGATAAAGAACCATGAGCCGGCGGCAGGGTTGGATGGCGGGAGCGACGGATTGGATTTTTACCGCAGTGCCGCATCGAGCCTGCCGCGCTGCCTGGTCCCCGGGGGCACGGCCGCCTTCGAAGTGGGGGCGGACCAGGGGGATGCGGTTGCCGTAATGCTCGGGAAGGAGGGATTCAGCGATATTTGTATCCACAAGGATTACAACCGGCATGACAGGGTCGTAACCGCACTGTCAAAATCGCGCTCTCCGTCCGGGGAGGCCGCCGGATAAGCTGCAAGTTTTTTCACTCGCCTGCTCATGGAGAATCACATAAGATCGGTCCGGATTGTTTTGCGGATCCGGAGGCCCGGATAACGGAAGAGAAAAAATGGATAGATTCGTAATCGAAGGTCCTTGTTCGCTGAACGGTGAAGTCTCTGTAAGCGGCGCAAAAAATGCCGTTTTGCCGATTATTGCCTCCACACTTCTGGCATCCGGCGAGTGCGTGATAGAAAATGTCCCGGATCTGCAGGACGTGCGCACGATGATAAAACTGCTCGAGATGCTGGGTGCGAAAACGGTATTCGAAGACGGCGTTCTCAGGATCGATTCTTCCGGCGCCGATGGCACCGAAGCTCCTTATGACCTTGTGAAAACCATGCGTGCTTCCATTTACGTGCTGGGTCCCCTTCTGGCTTCCAGGGGCAAAGCACGCGTGAGTCTTCCCGGCGGCTGCGCGTGGGGTCCTCGCCCGGTGGATCTGCACCTGATGGCTATGGAGCAGCTTGGAGCGAACATCAATCTCAAACACGGGTATATACATGCGGCCTGCACCAGGCTGGAGGGCGCAGAGATTGTGATGCCCCTTTCGAGTGTGGGGGCAACTGCGAACGCGCTGATGGCTGCTTCCCTGGCCGGGGGCGAGACTACCATTAAGAACGCCGCCATGGAGCCCGAAATCGGCGAACTGGCCAAAGCGCTTTCGGCGGGAGGAATCGAAATAGAGGGAATCGGTTTGTCGACCATTTCCATAAAAGGGGCGCGGGAACTCCGGCCTTTCACCCACACCGTCATTCCCGACAGGATTGAAGCCGGAACGCTTATAGCGGCCGCCGTCGGCGCGCGGGGCAAAATAGTGATAAAACGATGCGATCCCAAGCATCTGGACAGCATGATAAATGTATTCCGTTCCTGCGGCGCGATAATCGATACCGCCGATGACAACATCAGCATTGAAAGGCCCGGCAGTCTGAAGCCCGCGCATGTGGTTACCGGGGAGTATCCCAAGTTTCCCACCGACATGCAGGCCCAGGTCATGGCGGTGCTTTGCGCGGCGGAAGGAACCAGCACGGTTAAAGATATTATATACCCGGATAGATTTACCCACGTGCCCGAACTCCGCCGCCTCGGCGCGGATATAAGGCTGGATGGCAACTGTGCTGTTATAACCGGGAAAAAACGCCTGGACGGAGCGCAGGTTATGGCCACCGATATACGCGCAAGCTCCGCACTGGTAATAGGAGGCTTGATGGCGGAGGGAACGACTGAGATATCGCGTGTTTACCACATTGACCGTGGTTATGAAAAACTCGAACGAAAACTTTTGTTGCTGGGAGCGAAAATAACAAGAGTAAACGGTTGAACACCCTTCCTTTTCATTCGCGTTGAGCGGTGAAAGCGAACCAAAATGCGCCACTATATTCTTGGAACGGCCGGCCATGTCGATCACGGCAAAACCGAACTCGTCAAAGCCCTGACAGGCCGGGATACCGACCGGTTGAACGAGGAAAAAGAAAGAGGGATTTCGATCGAGCTTGGATTCGCGCCTTTGGAGCTCGATGAGAATACGTTTCTGGGAATAGTGGATGCCCCCGGGCACGAGAGATTCATAAAGAACATGGTTGCAGGGGCGGGGGGACTGGATCTGGCCCTGTTATTGGTAGCCGCCGATGAAGGCGTAATGCTGCAGACGCGCGAACATCTGGAGGTCCTCAAGGCCCTTGGTATAAGCAGCGGCATGGTGGTGATTTCAAAGTTTGATCTCGCATCAGGGGATATGCACGAGATTCTCCGAAGCGAGATTCTTGATCTGGTCGCCGGCACTTTTCTTGAAAAAGCGTCTATCATAGAAACATCATCGAAAACAGGATATGGCCTGGATGAACTAAAAACCCAGCTACTCAAGGCCTGTTCGGAGATTGCCGAAAGAGATGCAGATGGCCCGTTTCGAATGCCTGTCGATCGCGTTTTCATCAAGGAAGGAATCGGCATAGTTGTAACCGGCAGCTGCTATTCGGGATCTATTCAGATTGGCGACCGGATGGATCTTCTACCTTCCCAGAAAAAGGTCCGCATCAGGGAAATTCAAAGCTTCAATGATACAAAAAAATCCGGCGGAGCCGGGGAGCGGCTCGCGATAGCTTTGCAGGGGATTAAAACCGGGGAGGTTCAGCGCGGAGATGTCCTGGTCTCTCAGGGAAAATTCAAGATAAGCACTCTCATAGATGCGAGAATAAAAATAGCAGAGTACAAACAGTTTGTGCTTAAACACCGAGAGCGCATTCGCGTGCACCACGGCGCCAGGGAAATTCTGGGTAGAGTGGTGCTGTTCGACAGAGAAGCCGCCCAATCCGGTGACAGCGTAGTCGTGCAGTTAGTGCTCGAAAAACCCCTTATTGCAAATGAAGGAGATTTTTTTGTTCTGAGAAAATATTCGCCTCAGCGAGTATTTGCCGGCGGAGTGGTTATCGATCCGGTGCCGCTCAAGCACAAGCTCTCGGACAAATCGATCCTCCGTAATCTGGAAATGCTCGAAAAAGGCGGCTCGACGGAAAAAACATTGAAAACAATCATGGATTCAGACCTGCAGGGAATTCTATCCGGCGATTTGGATCAAAAAGACAGGGATTCCGTTCTCGATACCGACAAGATACTACTTATCGAGGGCAGATTGTTCGCGAAGGACGTGCTGAAAAAGCTTGCATTCACGATTTTTAATACCGCGACAGCATACCAAAAGAGCCATCCGCTCCTTTACGGTATAGACAAAGAAGAGCTAAAGCAGAAAGCCGATATTGCGCATCCCGCGGCCGTTTTCAATAAACTGCTCGAAGAACTGTCGGCGTTCAAGACGATATCAATTAAGGGAAGCCGGGTGAGGGCGGGAAAAGATAACGAAGAGATCCCGGAAAAACTGGCGGCTGCATTAGGCCGTCTCGAGCAAAAGATCAAAGACACGGGCTTGAGATTTGTTACTCCCCGGATCCTCGAAAAACACTGGGCGGGCGGCGATTCAATTATGGACGCGCTGCAGCATCTCAAGGAAAAGGGCAGGATTGTGAAAATTGGCGATAATAGTTTTGTTCATACGAGCAGCCTGGATGAGTGTTCGCGAAAATTAAAAGCTTTTTACAACGGCAAGGCTGATTTGACGGTCGCGGAATTCAAGGATATTTTCGGGCTTACCCGGAAGCACGCAATCCCGCTTCTGGAGTATTTGGATGCTCGAAAGATCACAGTGAGATCCGGGGATTCGCGCAAAAAAGGTCCGGCGCTTTGAGCTTCTTTAAGGTATTGAGCCAAATAGAGGCTTTTCATTGAAAGAAAATTATGTTATAATATTAAATATCCCACTGTTTTCAACGAGTTCCGCATTTCGGATGGCTACGCGGATCGTTTGTGCTGCATCTGTGCTTGGGAGATAAGGTTGCAACCCACTCTTATTCTCTTCTTCGAGGAGGAGATGCCATGCGCATGTTCACGAGAGGCGCTTTAATTGCTTTCATAGTATTGTGTATTTGTTTGTCTCTATCGGCGTTGGCCGATCAATTGCCGACCATGATGGAGAAGGATATTTATCCCGGAACCACCTACGTTGATTACGCCGGTCAAACCTTTCGTTTTGTTACGAGCGTCACTCTCCACATCAAGATGGTCCCCAAGGGGGCATCCGTCATTCAATTCTCGTTTAAGGCGCGCCATTCCGCCGGCGGCCAGGGCGGGCCGGGTCAGGTAAGCGGCGACAGCCAGGTCAACATATTCTGGCAGAATTGGAACTCCGGCATATATGAGGGTCCTCCTCCGGCCGAGGAATGGATGGGGATGCTTAATACGGAGTCCGGTTACACAGAAAAGTAAAATAATTTTACTGTTATAAAAATATTTGACGATTCTCCTTTTTCCCTGCCGGATTATTTCTCAGATATTTCATAAGATTTGTATAACTTCTTGATTTTAATGAAAATAGAGTCACGGATATATTCTTGAAGCGAAGCGCTTTGGTATGATTGTTGCAGTTCACCCTTTTACCGCTTATGCCTAATAAAAGTAACCCTAGTCGGTGCTCTATGGGACGAGGAGCACAGGAAGAGAGACAAGGCGGTATCGTAGAGGGTAACTCGGGCGGATAAACCAGGTTTGCACCGATCGGTTTATCATTCAAACGCCTGCCTACGTTCTTTTGTGGTTCATCATGCCAGCGAATCATAGCCCTTGCCCTTAGCATGATTCCGGGCTGGGTGTTGCCCTCTTGAAATCAACGGGGGAAGTACTTGTGCTTCCTCCGTTTTTTTATAAGCGCTCTTCAGGCAGCTGCGGCTCGACGAAGAGGGTCTTCTCGCGCGAACACACCACCAGACCCGGCGGGGCTTTCCTGGGTTTTCTGACATATTTCCTTAGGGTATAAATAACGGGAACCAGTGATGAATTTCGGGCTTTC
Organism: uncultured bacterium; assembly: GCA_964654695.1. Lineage (GTDB taxonomy): Bacteria > Krumholzibacteriota > Krumholzibacteriia > WVZY01 > WVZY01 > CAZZKJ01. Next base: position 124,332 of record CAZZKJ010000001.1, read on the forward strand.
GAATAAAATGCCGCAACCCGGGCCGCCGCTTCGAGAATGTAACGCGGAGGATTGACGTATGATCGACTGGATTTAAGAATCACGTGCGATCCCGCGGCCTGCTGTGCGTGCATCCAGATATCCGACGGCGATGCCGTCTTGAATGTCAGCTCATCGTTTTCCTTGTTGTTTCTTCCCACGAGAACGTACCAGGTAGCATCGATATCGAATCTGCGGCTGCGTTTGGCTTCGCGGGCCGATGAGGGTTTATTGAACCGGAGCCTGGACGGCGGCGCGAAGCTGTCAATAATTGCAATAGCTTCTCCGGGATGTCCGGCTCCTGCAACATCGTTCAGCATGGATTCGAGGTTCTTGATGTCATCAAGGACTTTTTGCCGCCGCTCCGATATGAATCTCAAGCCACGCTTGAGCTTAGCAGCTTTAGCATAAAGCCGGCGAACCTGCTCCTGAATACTTTTAGCGGGTTCCAAATCGAATCGTATAATCTGTCCGTTTTGATATGGATCGGGTAGATCGACATTTTTCAACCCGGGTTTTATTCCGGCCTGGTATGCCGCCAGCACATCCGCCCGGCGCTTGAATTTTTCATGATCCGCGGCGGTTTTCAATTCACTGTCGAGATACAAAAGCAGTTTTTTCCTGGCTTCCAAGCGGCCGCGAAAAGGAGAGATTCTTTTATCGATAATTTTCTTTATCCGCCGGCCTACAGCGTTTATGCCAATCGATAGCGCAGCGGAGCAGGGATCGGTGAAAGATCCGGCCGCAGCTTCGATTGACCGCCGACCGGCTTGAGGTTTTTTTTCATAAGGAAAGGGAGAAGCTGCGGCGGGCTTATCGGCATGGATTACGTTAAAGGAGGCGTTTCCTTTCCGTACGGTGTCCCTGAAAACGATCAAATTCGAGAGATCCGTTTTGCCTGTTTCAGGGGTAAAGAAATCAATAAGCTTTTTATCCAAACCGGGGCATTTTTCGCCCGATGCCAACAACGATCTTAAATCCTGTTCATTGATATCTGCGAAACCCGCCTTTTCCGGTCTAGCATCCGGTGCCGGCCCGGATGACCTGGAAAAAAGGGCGTCAATGACTTTGCCGGAAGATTCGATTTGGGCTCGGACCCTGCGCCCGTATAACGCAATACGCAGAATCAAATTCGTTTTATTTTTCCGCTCAAATGTTAATAGAACAGTGCGATCCCCCTTCGGTTGGGACAGCGAAGTCAAGAGGGCGCCTTTGAGAGCGGTAAACACCGGCGTAAAGGGGCAGGAGGCAAGAACGTCTTCATTGGATAAAAAGATAAAAGAATCGCTGTCCGAGAGGAGCGCGGTCAGGAATTCCGGACGGGTTTTCTCCCCGGAGCCGTCGGAAGGCATAAATTCCATGAGAAAAATCCGCTCGAACAATCGGCATTCCGCAACCCGCCGCCCGCATAGTGAGGTGCGGAAGGAATCGATTATCAGCGACAACATCCACGAGTTCATATCAATAATAGATTAAGTTCTTGTTTTTTGAGGATTTACCCATTGACAACCAGGCGGCTTTTCAATAATATTCATTATCTCATCTCACAAAATCCAAATCAACAGGGAGCTTATTTTATGCTCATTAGCATGACCGGTTTCGGTCAGAACGAGATCTCTGACAAAAACTCAAGAATATCAGCGGAAATCAGAAGCGTCAATCATCGCTTCCTGGACTTCTCAATAAAGGTTCCCAAGGCCCTGAGCAGCAAAGAGCAGGATATCCGGGAGGCGGTCAAACGCAAGATATCCCGCGGGCGCATCTCCGTTACTATTTCGATTAACGGGGGCGGAATCGATCAGGCGGTGAAGATCAATACGGTCCTTATGGAACGCTACCTGAAAGCCCTGCGTCGGTTTTCGCGAAAAAACGGTTTATCCGGCGACATAAACGTCAACACCATAGCATCCCTGCCGGATGTTTTCATACGCGAAGAAAAGGATTCTATTTCACCCAGGCAGTGGGGCTTGATACGAAAGACCATCGATAAGGCCTTGGATGCATGTACGATCATGCGTGTAAAGGAAGGAAGGGCCCTCGAAAAAGATATAAGGAAACGGCTCGCGGCTTTTGAAAAAACCCTCAAGAGAATAGAAGCCATGGCGCCGGAAGCCGTCGAATCCAATAAAAAGGCTTTTCGTGAGCGTCTGGAAAAGAACCTCGAAGGCACCAGGCTGGATAACGACCGCTGGATGGCGGAAGTATCGATTATGGCGGACAGGCTGGATTTCACTGAAGAAATAACCCGGCTAAAAAGCCATGTTGCTCAATTCAACGGTTGCCTGAACAAGGACGAACCCGTTTCGAAGAAGCTGACATATATACTCCAGGAAATTCACAGGGAAGTAACGACTATCGGGTCGAAGGCGTCGAGCGCAGGAATCATCGAAAAAATCGTGGTGCTGAAAGAAGAGGCGGAAAAGCTCCGCGAACAAATTCAAAACGTAGAATGAGTAACCCAGGGACATTTTTAATAGTTGTTTCCGGACCTTCCGGCGCCGGCAAAACTACAATAGTCGACAAGGTGCTCGCTCTGGATCAACGGCTCATTAGATCGGTGTCGGCTACAACCCGGCCGCCGAGACCGGGTGAAGCTGAGGGAAAAGACTACTTTTTCGTTTCTCCAGGTGAATTCGAAAAAATGAAAAAGCACGACCTGCTGGAGTGGGCGCAGGTATATGAATGTTTTTATGGAACCCCAAAGCTTTTTGTCGAGAATCAGCTCCAAGCTGGATTTGATGTAATGCTCAATATCGACGTTCAGGGCGCTGAACAGGTGAAAAAAGTCTTTGATGACGCGGTTATGGTATTTATTTTACCTCCATCATTCGCGGTCCTGGCAAAGAGAATGGAACTCCGCGGCGCCGGCGATTCCGGGGATTTGCAATTGCGGCTGGATAACGCCCGCTCCGAGATAGAAAGAGCCCGTAATTACGATTACATCGTTGTTAATGATAAAGTCGATGAGGCGACCGAAGGACTCCTGGCCATAATCAACGCCGAAAGGCAAAAGATAGGCAGAAGCCTCAGTGGGTTTCTCGGGGATTTTTTCTGATCAGCGGAATAATCAAATTTATCGAATTAGATACCTGCGGAATTGAAAGGAGAGATGAGCTTTTATGAAAAAAGTAGTGGTCATGGATAAACTCACCAACATCGTGGAAAACAAATACGAGGCGGTTCGCGTTATTGCAAAAGAAGCCAGACGGATAAATAATATTATTCTCCGCTCGGAAAACATGGCTACGGATGAAAAGCCGACCATACTGGCGTTGAAGCGCATGTTGGAAGACCGCATCAAGTATGATTATGCAGAAGATGACAGTGCGCCTTCAGGCGAAATGTCCTTTGATGAATGACCGCTCACGGGAATTACCCCGGGGATATTCGATTTGATCATTCAGAGTCCTTATGGAAAGGATAAAAGCGGTGAATCCGGAAACGGCACTGCAGGGAAGAAAAATCCTTCTTGGGGTTACTGGTGGTATCGCCGCTTACAAGTCCGTTTACCTGTTACGGCTCCTTCGCACCGCCGGCGCCGACGTCCGCGTAATAATGACTGAAGCCGCGTGTGAATTCATCTCTCCCCTTACATTCGAAACTCTGTCCGAAAACAAAGTCCACGTTCACATGTTCAACGCTCCTGCAGGCGAAGACAGAACGTCGCCGGTTGAACATATCGAACTCGCCCGGTGGCCGGATTTAGCGGTCATAGCGCCAACCACCGCGAATTCCATTTCGAAATTCGCGCGAGGCGGAACCGATGACTTGCTCAGCGCCGTGATTTCTGCGTGCTCATGTACCATTGTTCTGGCCCCCGCCATGAACGACAAAATGTGGACGAGCCGGGCGAATGAAGCCAACCTTGCCGCGCTGTCCAATAGAGGATTCAGGGTCGTTCCCCCCGGCGAAGGAGAACTCGCCTGCTGCACCGAAGGAGAAGGAAGGATGGCGGAACCTGACAGGATATTGAAGTTTATTATCAGCATATACAGCGGCGATTTCAAAGGCCTCAAAGTGCTTGTGAGCGCCGGAAGAACGGAAGAGGATATAGATGCAGTCAGGTTCATTTCCAATCGCTCGTCCGGCAAGATGGGATTCGCGCTTGCCGAAGCCGCACGTGATCGCGGTGCCGAGGTTACCGTAATCGCCGGCAGATATTCCGCGCCGTGTCCTCGAGGGGTGCGAATGATTGAAGTCAGATCCGCTTCCGAGATGTCGAACGAGCTCAAACGGGCTTTTGTTGATTCGGATATGCTGTTGATGGCTGCGGCCGTTGGAGATTTCACCGTCAAAAACCCAGAGGCGAATAAACATAAAGCAAAAACCTGGGCGCTTGAACTCTCGCGGACGGAGGATATTCTGGCTGCACTCTGCAAAAAAAAAGAACGCAGGTTCGTTATTGGATTTGCCCTGGAAACTGAAAACACCGATGCCAACGCGATGGACAAACTCAATGCGAAGGGATGCGATTTGATTGTCGCCAATAACGCCGGTGAAGAAGGAGCAGGCTTCGGATGTGATACAAATGCAGTAACCATATTCAACCAGGGCGGCAGGATATTGGCAACCGGGATCAAATCAAAAATCGAAATTGCCGAGATCATTTTGCGCACTGCTCAGGATGAAAAAGCATTCAAAAACATAAAGATTAAGCGGTGAATCCGCACATTTCCCGGTTGTCACCAACCGATCGAATCGTTTTATACTGAAAGAGCCCAGGTATGACTTTTCCACAGGAATTTTATTCTGAAGTGATTTCATACTTAAGAAAGCTTCAGAGTAAAGGTATAAAGTCTGTATACTTTCCACGCCCGGTTTCGTCCGGAGAGGAGGAAGCAATGGCCCGTCGAACAGAGGACAGCCAGGTTGCCGCCGCCGGTGGATGCGATATCGCCGAACTTGCGCGTCTGCGCGACAGGGTTGGTTTATGTACCAGATGTTCTCTTCATGAGAAGCGTACCAACACGGTTTTTGGCACGGGCAATCCGAATACTAAGGTGCTTTTTATCGGGGAGGCCCCGGGAAGAGATGAGGATATCAAGGGAGAGCCGTTTGTGGGTAGGGCGGGGAAGCTCCTGAATAAAATATTCGTAGCCATCGACCTGGAAAGGGAAGATGTTTATATAACCAATATGTTGAAATGCCGTCCACCGCAGAATCGGGATCCTGCGGAAGATGAGGTAAGGTGCTGCGAGAAATACCTGGTCGAGCAGATCGAGTTGATACGCCCCGGCATCATTTGCGCTCTGGGAAGGATCGCCGCGCAATGGCTGCTCAGAAGCAAAGCAACGTTGGGATCGATGCGTTTGAGCGAGCATACATACCAGGGGATTCCGGTCATGGTGACATATCATCCCGCCGCGCTGCTTCGTCAACCCCAACTGAAGAGGGGAGCATGGGAGGATTTCAAGAAATTAAAAGGCCGGCTGGAAGTTCTGTAGATTAGAATCATGAATATTATTATTTGAAAAGAGGTAGGTGCATGGCGGAAAGCGCGCCCGGGCGGCTGGATAGAATTCCTCCACATTCGGATGAGGCTGAAATGGCAGTTATTGGAGCGGTTCTGCTCGATAACACCGCGTTTCACCTGGCGAGCGAATATATCAATGCCGAAACTTTCTACAAAAAAGCCCACCGCGATATTTTTCTGGCAATGTCGAACCTGTCCCAAAAAGGAGAGGCCATAGACATCATCACCCTCGCTGAGGAATTGAAGACTCTGGGATCCTACCAGTCCGCGGGCGGACCTGCTTATTTCACTTCCATCATGGACAAGGTCCACACCGCCGCAAACGTCGAGTATTATGCAAAGCTGGTTTTGGAAAAGTATATTCTGCGCAGGCTGATAACGGTATCTAACGAAGTCGCTACACGCTGCTACACGGCGGAAGATGAAGCGCGGACCATACTGGACAAGGCCGAGAGTTCAATATTCGACATATCCGAAAGAGGCATAAGAAAAGGATTCATTCCCATAAGCGAAGCAGTAAAAACCACATTTGAAAAAATAGAAAAATATCGTGAAGATAAAACCATCGTATCCGGCGTATCCTCTCCTTTTTATGAGCTCAATTCTTACACATCCGGCTTTCAAAACTCGGACCTCGTAATAGTGGCCGGCCGGCCGTCCATGGGGAAAACCAGTTTCGCTCTTAATATTGCGCAGCATCTTGCGATCAAAGACAAGATCCCGGTTGGAGTGTTCAGCATCGAGATGTCGAATGAGCAGCTGGTTATGCGTCTTTTGTGCAGCGAGGCTCGTGTTGATTATCACCGGATGAGAACGGGATACATGAAAGATGAAGAATATGCCGAACTAGCGGTGGTCGCCCAATACTTGAACGAGGCGCCGATCTATATCGATGATTCGGCTTCCTTGACCATGATGGAACTGCGGTCGAAAGCACGCAGGCTCAAGGCCGAAAGAAATATAGGCTGCCTGATCATTGATTATATGCAGCTCATAACCGTCACGGAACGCGCCGAGAACCGCCAGCAGCAGATTTCGATCATATCCAGCAATCTTAAAGCGCTCGCAAAGGAACTCGATGTTCCCGTGATGGCCCTCTCTCAATTGTCCCGGGCTGTGGAATCCCGGGGAGGAGACAAGCGGCCGATGCTGTCCGATCTCAGGGAGAGCGGATCAATAGAGCAGGATGCCGATGTTGTTCTGATGTTGTATCGAGCGGAAATCTATGAAGGAGAGGAATCCGAAAATGCGGGCAAAGCGGAAATCATCATAGCCAAACAGAGAAATGGTCCAACCGGCACGGTTAATCTGGCCTTCTTCAAAGAATTTACACGATTTGAAAACCTGGCTCCGGGTTCTTAGGCCCGGGACTATTGCATTTGAACGAAACGCCTATGGGAGTTTCATAGTGGAGCAAACGCTCAGAGCGGTTGGCAGGGCTTTCATAACATTCTTATGCGATGTCGGCGGAACCTTTATCATGCTGGGGAGGATCCTCCGCAGCGTTCGCGAATTGCCCAGAACCATGCAGCAAACATTGGGACAGATGGAAGAGATAGGCATCGGTTCCATCCCGCTGGTTCTGGTTACTTCTCTGTTCGTGGGGGCGGTGGCGGCCGTCCAGGCGGCCTACCAGTTTCAGGATTATGTGCCGATGAGATTCCTCGGAACGGTTGTTGGTAAGTCGGTCATACTGGAGCTGGGGCCGGTCTTGACGGCGCTGGTGGTTGGAGGACGCGTGAGCGCATCTATAGCAGCTGAACTCGGAACGATGAAGGTGACCGAACAGATAGACGCTATGGAAATACTTGCGATTGATCCGATCAGGTATCTCGTCCTCCCCCGAGTGATCGCCGGAATCATTATGCTTCCGGTGCTTACGATTTTTGCGGACTTTCTTGCGATCATGGGCGGCATGGTGGTGGCGAATATTTCTATCGGTGTTAGCTTTGCGACGTTCACCGAAGGGCTGCGTCTTTTCTTTTATACCGAAGACGTCGTGAGCGGACTTCTCAAAACGGTGACTTTTGGAGGAATTATTGCCCTCATGGGATGCTACAACGGATTCCGCACTCATGGCGGAGCAGAAGGCGTAGGCAAATCAACAATGCACGCGGTTGTTTCGAGCTGTTTGCTTATTCTCATAACCAACTATTTCCTAGCCACGGTGCTCTTCAGGATAATTTTCTACAGGGCTTCATAAATCAAGGGAACAGCATGCTGATCGAATGCGCCGGCCTTTGGAAAAGTTTTTATAACAAAAATGTGCTCAAAGGCGTAAACATATCGGCCCGTTCGGGCAGGACTCTTGTCGTAATGGGACAGAGCGGGTGCGGAAAGAGCGTGCTTCTGAAACATTTCGTTGGGCTTCGCATCCCCGACGGCGGACGTGCGCTCGCCGCCTTCGGCCCGGCCAAATGCTCCAACGAGGAGGCCTATCTGTTCCAGAAGCTGATCCGCCAGGGTTTCGGGACCAACAATGTCGACCACTGCACGCGGCTCTGTCACGCCTCCTCGGTGGCAGCCCTGATGGAGGGCATCGGCTCCGGCGCGGTGACCGCGCCGTTCACCGCGGCAAAGGATGCCGAATGCATCATCGTCATCGTCGCTCGGCCGACCGAGAACCATCCGGTCGCCGCGACGTT
>CAZZKJ010000002.1:0-83888 GCA_964654695.1 uncultured bacterium
ACACCGCACGCCATGCGCGCGCGCGCGGCTCTCACATAGAAGAAAATCGTGTTGAGACGTGTGTTTCAGCTTGAGAAGCTTCTCCCCGGCGGGGGGGGAGCCGGCGGCCGCAGGAGGCTGAGGGAATATCGCTTCTTAGAACCACGGCGGGAATTCTCTGGAGGTCGTCGGTCGCGGGAAGAACCATCACGGCTTCGTTTTGGAAAAACGGAGCCACGGCATCAACCGTGTTATCCAAATTGAACAGAGGTATATCTCCACGCATGAAATCAAATACTGATTTCCCTCGAAGATTTATCTTGGCTCTAATCATGCTCTCTTCGCTCATGGCGCCGAAAAAAACCACGACCGCGATCAAAGGAAGCATTATCAAATTCGTATATAAAAACCCCAGAACAACAAAAATGATTGCTATTGCCTGGCCGATATTCTTCGCCCAGCGCGTCGCCGTAAGATACGGCAGGCGCATGGCAAGCAGACCGCGGAGTATTCTTCCGCCGTCCATTGGAAAAGCGGGAATCAAATTGAAAGTGCCAAGCACGATGTTTATTGACACGATAGCGGCTATGAAATCGTTTTCCATATCTAAGGTACCGAACCTGAGCAGTACATAAGGCAGAAACAGTCCGGCCAGTGCAAAATTGACCAGCGGTCCGGAAACAGCAACGATAATCTCCTGGCGCGGATCGTCGGGTATACTTTCAGCCCTGGCCATGCCGCCGATCGGCAGCAAGACTATGTCCCTTACATTGATACCGAAACGCTTTACCTGGAGGCTGTGCCCCAGTTCGTGAAGCACGACGCAGACGAAAACAGCCAATACCAGCAACACCGCCCAGCCGGCGGCGCTCCAACCGCCTCTGAGCCCCGCTTCCAGTCCGAAAGCGATCAGGATCAAGGGAAAGGTTAAATGGATTTTGACGGGTATGCCAAAATAGGATCCTAAACCAAAGGTATATCTCATGTTCTGTAATCCCTTCCTTAACGCCCGAAAAAATTGGTCCCCTGTTGATACCCAGCTTCATAAACAAATATAAGCATTGCGATTATAAAATCAATATGCTATACTTGCCCCCAATGGAGGGGACTTGGCATTAACTGGCAGATGAACATTATTTACATCCGGGGCCCTAACAGCAACTAAAAATATTACCATGCATCGACTGCTAAAAGCCGTCTCTTTAACCATCCTCACTCTTCTCGCTGCAAGCAATGTCTGCGCCCTGGTCAATTTTGACTTCGAACAAAAATTCTTCAGGGAACGGGGAGAGATCATCAAGGATCACAGCTTGATCCGAATCGGTTCCACCTATCATCTCTTTTATCTGCGTGGTTCGGTTGCGGTTGATATAGGCCATGCCACTTCCACCGATTTAACCCACTGGAACATAGAGAACCCGGTTCTTTATGTTCAAGAGGGGGACTGGGATAACATGGCTTTATGGGCTCCGCATGTAATTGAAAGCAACGGCTTCTATTACATGTTTTACACCGGTGTAAACAACTATTGGTCTCAGCAAACGGGTATGGCTTTTTCACTGGATTTCTTTTCATGGACGAAACTTCCCTGGCCGCTTTATCATCCCGATCCCTCCTGGGCCAGTTGGAGTGAAACCGCATGGGCCAACGGGCGCGATCCCTTCGTTTTCTCTTATAACGGCAAATATTACATGCTCGTAACCGCAACAACCAATAACAATCTCGGCGCCATCGGCAGCGCCGTTTCGGATAATCTTATTACGTGGCAGGACAACGGGCCCCTGTACGTACATAATAGCTGGCATGTTCTCGAGTCGGTTCAATTGATTCAACGCAACAATAAATTCCACTTATTCTTCACAGAAGAAGTAGTAAATGGAACTTCGCACATGATCTCGGATTCGCTTTACAGCGGATGGGATATCAATTCGAGAACAGTCATTGATAATGGACATGCTCCGGAAGTGAACTTATTCGATGGCAATTACTTCATTTCCCGGCATACTGTCTATAATGATAACCAGGGATCAATGGAATATGTGATAGTCCTGGACACGCTGAAGTGGGCAGGAGATCTGCCCTATGTTTATAACTCCTGGCCCCTGATCAATAACTGGAATCTGGTGTGGGGCAACGCTTTTGCATTTCAGCCTACGTTCGAAAACAATCTTTATGCCAGAGGTGACACCACCGATGCCAACTTCGAGGGCAACTGCTGGATAGGAACCTACGAGAGATACCAGGGACCTCTAAAGTACGGCTCTCCCGGAGGAACGCAAGGAGACGGCGCCAAGGGAGTTATCCGTTCAAAAACATTCACGATCACAGGCAATTCCATGAACCTCCTGGTCGGCGGCGGCAACTACCCAGATCAGTGTTATGTAGCCATGATCGACGCATCTACCGGAGCCGCGCTATTCAAGGAGACCGGCAAGAATACGGATCATATGGACCGCAGGTTCTGGGATATTTCGCCTTATAAGGGACGGAGTGTTTATATAGAAATTTCCGATATTTCATCCGCGGCCATGGGTCACATAAACTGTGATGATATTCGCGAATCCATGAACATCTTAAACCTGAATGAGGGCGGCGGCAATGGAACGGGCAAGAAAAAACCGGGAGGGATTAGCGGTAAAGTCGAATCGGTGCAGATACCTGATTTGCCGCGGCTGTTCCAGAATTATCCGAATCCATTCAATCCGTCTACTACGATTTCATATTACACGCCGCAGAAAAGCCGCGTCGTCCTGGAAATATTCGATGTTTTGGGAAGAAGCATAGCCCGGCTGGTGTCAAAAGAACAGGGCCCGGGAACCCACTACTTGACTTGGGACGGCACCGGCGCGCGCGGAGAAAGACAACCGTCCGGAATCTTTTTCTACAGGCTCAATGTTGACGGCAAAGTCATAGCTGTCAAGAAAATGGCCCTCCTCAGATAGCAGTCCCGTTATCCCCGCTATCTCGTTGCCGCGCTCAATAATCTCCCCGAATCAATCCTCATTCTCGAGCAGGTAATAAGCGGCGGTGACCACCAATTCTCTTAACAGCGGTATTCTTCCCAGTATCGATGCATTTATAACCGGCAGCCCGTATCTTACAGCGAACGTGGGCCTGGAGAGAAACAACTTGGCCTCGCGGATTTTAAAACCCGACTTCTCGGCGCAGCGGAGAAATCTTGAAATCGTCATGCGAATAGTCCTGAGTTTTCTAACTTCAACCGACTGGCGGTCCGGCCCTCCGGCTATCTTGCCAAAGAGCAGATCCGGGAGAAGCTGAATGTACGGCAGCTTATTATATGGGATGCTGAAAAACCTCTTCGCGGACAAAATTTGTTGATGAGCTCCAAAAGGAGAATAATACGGCGGAAACACTATTAAGCATGTCCCGCTGTCTGCGAGGATGGATTTTATGTTATCGAGCGCGGAGCATGGGTCATGAAGATGTTCGATCACATCCCGCATCAGTGCAAAATCAAAAGGGCTCCTATCGAAAACCGCACATGAGCTGTCGCATATATCACCTTGATAAACGGAAATTCTTATATTCCTGCTTTCATTGTAAGTTTTCGATAAGTCCGCCAGTCTTCCATCGATTTCGAGGGCGGTAACTTCGGCTCCGTGCTCATACATGGCTTCACCGCATCCTCCATTGCCGCTCCCAACTTCCAGTACTCTCTTCCCTTCGAGCTCAACGCCCCATGATTCCAGAACAGGTATCAAATAATCTTCGGCCAGTTTAAACTGGTAGTCTCTATAGTATTCTTCCCATGATTCGCCGTTCAATTCCCGCTTTACTCCTGCTCTCATTATCATTATGCTTCAAAAGACCGTTCCGGCACGGACGCAGACAGTTCAAGAACTGCTGAATTCAAAGCAACCGGCTGGTGCTTCAAAAAGATGAAGAAAACGATTCTTATTATAGCATTATTTTCTGCAGCAGCCGCAGAAAACATCCATCCTCCCCTGGCGACGGCCCGCGAGGGCCTGGGACTTAAAACCGGTTATATCCAACCAACGGGAAGACTCAATGATTCCTTTGGCTCCGGGTTTCTTCTCGCCCTCCACTTTACCGAAACGCTTGGCTGGCCTTTTGGGCTGGATTTTACTCTTGGATCCATGTATCTCGGCGAGACTTCCCGCGGGGATATTTCCCAAAAAATTTTCCTTTCGCCCAACTATGAAGTTAAAATGAACATAACCTATTTGAACATAGCTCCGTTTATAAATATTGAATTTCCGGGTGGTCTGTCCGCCGATTTCTCAGCCGGAGCGGGTTTATACGGAGTTATGGTCCTGGTAAATGCCGGACTTTTCAGTGCCGAGGACACTCAGTATCATGTCGGTTTGAACATCGGCGCCGGTATTTATTATAAACTTGCTTCATCCTTCAAGATAGGTATGGACCTCGCCGCTTATAAATTATGGACTTCAGATGACGCGGATGATTGGATACGAATCTACACCGAAGGGGATGAGAATCCCCGCTTTTACCAGATATCTTTGGGAGCTCTTTTGTATTTGAATTAGCCAAACGTAAACGAACCGACAAAGCCGCTTTGTCCGGCGGGCAAACTCCTACTACCCCAATCTCAAAACTTCGAATCAGCGCTCATCACCGCTCAAGGTATCGCCCCTCTGGATAACGGCGTCTATTTTGCTGATAATCTTCCCGGCCGAGTAATCACCCGGGCTGAGATCCAAATATTTTTGCATTGCGCTTTTGGCTTGGCTGAGCATATTTCTCTCTATGAAAACATTTGCCATATTCTTATATGCGTTTGCATAGTAGGGATCCAAATCAAGTGCTGCCGAGAAACTCCTCAACGCTCCATCCAGATCACCGTTTTCGGCGAGGGCCGCCCCAAGATTGTTGTATGCCTTTATATAGCGCGGATCCATCCCTATGACTTTCTTAAATAATTTTATAGCTTCCTCATGCTTTTTCATAACCCCATAAGTCATACCCAGGTTATTGTAGGCTTCAATCATCAGGGAATCCAGTTCAATTGCTTTGATGTATTCTTCCGCTGCTGTTTCATACATCCTTGCCTCCCTCATTGCCTGCGCTAGATCGTAATGCACACTGGCCGAGCCGGGATCGATCTCAAGAGCTCTTGAAAAATCTTCTATCGCCTGAAACAGTTTCCCGGCTTTTTTTTGGATAATCGCCTTGTGGATATAAGATTCCGGATTTTGCGGACGCAGCGCAACCGCCTTGTTTATCTCGGCTATCGCTTCTTTGGTTCGTCCTATTTCATTCCACCTCCTGCCCGTATGAATATGCTCCCGCCAGAGAACGAGATCTTCGCTGAGTGCCATCCGATCGGGGCGATTCACATAGAGCGTTACCGCAATAAACGAAGTCAGTATCATTAACCGCCTGGGTCGAGGAAAACAGGAAGGAAGCACGTCGACCAGGCCGTACGCTGCAAAAAGACTCAAAACAGGCACGATCTGGATCCTGTACCGAGCCGTTATAAAAAAAATTATTATGGACAAGGAATAGGAAATAACAAACAAATGGAGCAGAATAAAACGCTTCCATTCTTTGAATGCAAAAATGAAACCGGCCAAACCAAAAGCGCACAAAAACCAGTAATCAACAAACAAAAATTTAAATATACCGAAGCGTTTTCTGGACAAATCGTAGCTCTCGATTTGAGGAATTTCGAAGCCGCTGAAAAATAGCGCCGTCTTGCGCAGCAGCAGCCGAAGCTCCCGCCCGGGCTGTTCCCTCATGAATCCTAAAACTTTCTTCGTCCAATATCCGGATATCTGTGACGGCTTCATATCCCTGCCCAGCATTCGCTCGACATATCTTCTGGTGGTCGCATCGCTGTTGAAGTCTACCCCCATGGGCGGATAAAACACGCCTGAAGCATTTTCGTTATTGCCTATATAGAAGTTCACACCGAAGCTGGAAGTAATGGGAATAAAATCTCTGCTGGCGGCATAATTATGCAGGGTCACCGGAACGATTGCACCAATAACCGCCGCCGTATACACCGCGACGGCCGCTTTTCCTCTGCCGGCGCCTCCGAAATAAAGGATCCAGATCAGTACCGGCGGCACAAATATCAAAATGTTGGCTCTGGCGAGGGCTGACAAACCCATAGCCAACCCGGCGGCGGCAAATAGCAGAAACGATCTTCCGGAAGACGCTTTGAACAGGAAGAAAAGCATCAGCATGTTCAGAAGCGTACCGAGCCACATCATGAGCAGCTGGCCTTCGTAAAAAGTTGCCGCGCCGTAAAAAATCAACAGGAGCGCCCCCAGCAGAGCGGTAGTCGGACGAAAAACTTTTTTGCCAACGAGATAAGTAAGAACAACTGTAACCGCTCCACCCAGCATTTGAATCAGGCCAACGATCAATTGATTTCTGCCGAAAACGGCATAGATGCCCGCAAGAACATAGGAATACAAAGGGCCCATGAAAAAAGCCTCCCCCCGGATGATGCCGCCCCGGATGATGCTCTGGGCCATCTGGTCGTAGTACTTTGCGTCTAAAATAGGTACGCGCGCCTGAAGAGACTCGGAGTTCTGAAGAACGAAAATTACTTTGAGAATGAACGCCAGCAAGAAAATAAAAGCTATCCATCTTTTATCCGCTTGCAGTGAATTATCCAAAGACGCCAGGAAACGCTCTCTATTCCATTTCCGTTTGATCATTTTCAATTCCGGAAGGTATAGCAATACCGCCCACTCCGCAAGTAATTCCCCTTGACGCTTTCGATAGACATATTTAATCTCCCTCGGTAAGGAGGAGAAACATATGCACCATAGAGATGAACTGCTTAAGCTTCTGGCTGTAAAAGCATTGAAACGCGGCGAGTTTACTTTGGCCTCCGGGGCAAAAAGCTCGTATTACATAAATGGCAAATTCTGCTCGCTGGATTCCAGGGGAGCATACCTGACAGCCAGAATAATGCTTGGTCTGCTCAAGGACAACATCCCGGATGCTGTCGGCGGCCTATCGCTCGGGGCCGATCCGATTGTCGGTGCCATGCTTGCGCTCGCCGGTTTGGAGGACCTGGAACTCAAGGGATTTCTCGTGAGGAAAGCGCAAAAGAATCACGGCACCATGTCGATGGTAGAAGGTCCCGTTTGCCCGGACGATAAAGTCGTCATAATCGAGGACGTCATAACAACAGGTTCATCGTCGATCAAGGCCATTCAGGCGGCAGAAAAATGCGGGTGCAAAATTGTAAAAGTCCAGTCGGTAGTAGACCGTGACGAGGGCGCTTCAGAGAATCTTGCGAAAATGGGCTACAGGCTGGAGTCGATTTTTACCGTGGAAGAACTGCTGGATTTTTCCGGATGAATGCCCGCAGAAGAATTGAAAAGATGAGCGTAGCGTCCCGCCAACCTGCCGAGAATAAATCCTGCCGCGACCAGTGCGTATGCGGCCGCTGCGGCTGCGGCAAATCCTCCGAATATGGGTATCCTGCCGATCAAGCTCCAGAAACCGAGCCAGAGTAGGGCTATCAGCGCCAAGAAGGCCGCTGATGCGAGGTATTCCATCTCCATAATTGCAAGAGTTCTTACAACCAGCAGGGGATTGACGGCGCTGCGAACGTTTCCGCTGGTTCCCATGCTTACCACCAGCGCTCCTGGGTAATAAACGCAGAACAAAACGAAAAGTAAAACGCTCATCAACGGGCTTCCCGCTATATATCCGGAGAGCTGCCCCATACTTCCGCCCGAAGCGAACAGCGCGGCACAAGCACCAATCAAAAAAGGACTCAATATTTCCACTGCCGATAGAAAAGCCGCTGCGAGCAGCGCCGGAGTTGAGAAAACCATAGGTATCGAATGCAGGCCGCGCGGCAGTAAATCCGCCGCACCGCGGAAGGACCTCTTCATAACATGCACGCAGACGATCAAGCAAAGCGGGACAAAAAGATATTTGCCGAAGGGCGCTGCAAGGACCGCACCCAAAAACGCCGCCAGCGCCGAAATACTTCGCCATCCTGATTTAATCGGACACGCGGCCAGGGCGGCCGGATCCTCCCACCAGGGCGGTTTGCGCTCAAGCAGGCTAAATTTATTATATATTTTGGGTGGAAGACTTCTTTTTATCTCCTGAGCCAGACGCGGATAGTAGGGCCTGATATTCAGGGCCTGCTGGTAATGAAGCCGGGCTTCCTTTTGCCTGCCGATTGCGGATGCGGCCCGCGCCGCTCTCATATGCAGATCAAGCGAATTAGGGTCGGAAGCCAATTCGCGGATAATGTTATCGTAATTTTCTTTTTTTACGAATTCTTCATCGAGCCCATCACCTGCAGTTTCTCCGGCGGCGGGAACCCGAGTATTGTCAAAGAGAATCTTAAGCTCGTCTCTGGATCCTGCTTTTTCCCAATTTTTAGATTCACTATTGAAAACCAGGCTGTCGGACTTTATTCGTCCGGACTCGATACCGGCTTTCAGATCCTCCCAAGTCACTTCTTCCTCGTGCGTTGAACTCTCCAGGAAAACAAAATATATATCGGGTGCGGTTCTATCCACCTTCTATAACACTCCAATCTTTATTTGTAGAACTCAATATCTCTTGTGCGGTTAAAGTCCATGTAATGCAGCCCCGCAGGATTGGTAAAATTCATTCCGCCCGGATAAGCCCTGTCGTCTTCGAAGATGAACAAGTTCTTGAGAATCCTCGCCCGAGCATCTTCCACGCTGAATATTTCACCTGATGCCGGTTGGAAATTGCCGATTTTTTCCCTGATAACGATCCGGCCTCTCAGCAGTTCTATATCAATTCGTTTTTGTAATTCCCTGTTCAAATCGATCTGTCTGCTCAACACATCAACATCACGGTCGGTAGCTTTTCCCAGTTTAGCCCCAGCCTGCTTCGGCCGGTGCGGAATCGAAAACAGCGAAGCCCATGAGCGTCCGGGCAATATGAGACACTCGATTATGATCAATAAAAAGAGTATTTTTTTCATAATAGCAGACTTAAAGACGATCCACGGCAACATGCTCAATCCGTATCGGCCTATGCACTTTTAATGCCATCCGGAATCCTATTTGCCCGGGCGGCTCTTCTAACCTGCTCACTTTTCAGGCGTTTTAGTGTAAAGGCTTTGCATTATAGGAAGTTATTATGGAGATGGCGGAACAGCGCGCGGATTATTCTCCCATTTGGCGTACTTATCCTGCAAAGATGGGAACCAATGCTCAATCGCCCATCAACACTCAGCAGACGCCCACCCAAACTCAAATCAGAGATTCGCTGTCATGAAGGACGTTTGATCCATTCTCGTACAGAGCGTATTGAAAGCCTTTATGCAGAGACAGAGCGCCGGTTTCACCGGCCTTATTTACCGCCACATAGGCCACTTGAAAATCGGGCCGGCCTCTGTTGGCCTGGATAATTCTTTTCAGAGCTTCCTCTATCGCCTCCCGGGGTGAAGCACCTCGGCGCATAGTCTCGACGACCAGAAAGCTACCCGAACTTTTTATAACGGCTTCCCCGCGTCCCGTCGCAGCCGCACCCCCGACCTCGTTATCCACGTACATTCCCGCACCGATGATGGGTGAATCCCCTACCCTGCCGTGGATCTTCCACTTGAGGCCGCTGGTCGTGCATGCGCCCGCCAGGTCCCCTTGCGAGTCCTGGGTGATCATGCCGATCGTATCGTGATTATCCTCGTTTACTGGCAGGAACCAGTCGTCTTTATCGCTCAAAGCCGCCTTCCACTTCAGGTATGCGCGCCGCGCCCTGTCCGTCAACAGGCTCTCTTCCTTGAATCCATGAAGCCTGGCAAATGCCAGGGCGCCTGCCCCCGCCAGCATGACGTGGTCGGTTTCTTCCATTACCTTACGCGCCACGCTTATCGGATGCTTGATGTTTTCTAAAAACGCAACTGAGCCTGCATTGCCGCGTGAATTCATGATGCAGGCATCCAGAGTTACATGACCGTTTTCGTCCGGATAACCACCGTAACCGACACCGGTAACCTCCGGATCTCCCTCGGAGACACGCACGCCCTGTTCCGCTGCATCGACAGCGCTTCCGCCGCCGTTTATTACTTTTTGGGCGGCTTCATTGGCGGCGAAACCATGTTTCCATGTGGAAATTACCCTGTTTTTCCCGGTTTTTCGGGCCGCAAAAACGGGGGTCTTATCCAATGTTGCGGCCAAACCCGCGCCAAACAGTGCGGATAATGACAGGAAAGACCTGCGATCGATAGTCATTATGCCTTCACCTCCATGAAAAAAGCCGCACCAAGCGGCCTTTTTTCATTAAATTACTATTACGAACCAAATATTTACTGAACCACGCCCGGACAAATCCAACAATTAATACCTCCCCGGAACCAAGAATGCAGTTTGCCCGTGCCTCTGAGTTGCAGCCGCCCTACTTGGCGATTTTCTTCAGTTCGAAAGTCAATCCCTGCGCAGGCATCTCCTGCTTGATCATTATATGAGGAAGATCCTTTGTCAGATATAAAAAAGATTCTCCCTCAGGTTGTTTTACACTTACCTTATATACCGCGAAATCACCAGCGGTAACGGAGATTTTTTCTTCACCGGCAACCACGGCCTGGACGTTGCTCAAGCCCCCGGTGGATGTGTGAAATACCGGGAACTTATAAGTTTTATCGACCTCCAGCGGCAGCACGGAAAGCGCGTACTCCAATTCGCCGCTAAAAATAGCTCCTTCCACCATGGCTTTATCGACACTCTTGGCCTCTTTAGCCTGCATGGTCTTGATATTTCCGGTTACCCTGCTGCCTTCGCAGGTCAGGCTGGCATTCATAGTGTTGGGGCCGGCCGCCATGCGGCTCTCTACCTTTATGGGCGTAAAATCGACGGCTTTGAATGAGAGCGTCTCGTTCATCGAGATCATTCCGGCAATCGAGCTGGAAACTTCGAATGCCTTTTCGCCGCTGATCTCGGTCCTCTTCAGATTCACTTGAAGATCGCCCAGGGCCATTTGAGGAACTGCGAGGCTGTACGTACACTGCATGTCCTTTAGAACTGATGTATCGTAATCGTAATCAGCCGGCTCAACTTTCAGCTCCGCAATTGACAGGGGGCTGCCTTCCAGATCGAAAAGCTTTACCGGGAAGATATCTTTTACCTTGTCATATATAACCGAGGCATCGCCTACAAGAACTATATTCATTTTCTCGGGATGCAGGTATTTTTTCATTGCCGAAGCGACTTCCTCAACACCGATCTTTTCGACATGATCCCTGTATTCTTCCAGATACTTCTTGCCGCGGCCGAGAAGCTTCACTCGGACCACCTGCGAAGCTATCTGGCTCGGTGTTTCGATGGTGGTCGGGAAATTGCCGATCAAGTATGATTTGGCATTATCCAGTTCTTCCTTGCTCACCGGCTCATTTACTATTCGCTTCAGTTCGGTCATCAATTCGACCAGAGCGCTGTCGGTAACCTCCGTCCTGACCTCAGTGCTGGCCCTGAAATAACCCAGATCTTTACCCGCCGTGAACCTGCTGTAAGCTCCATAGGTCCAGCCTTTATCCTCCCGCAGGTTCATGAACAACCTCGCATCGGCCCCGCCGCCAAGAACCCGGTTGGCGGTCACGACCGCCGGCCAGTCCGGATTCACCGGCATCAAGCCGGTATGTCCGGCAAGAATGTTGGTCTGAACAGCCCCGGCTTTGTGATACATATAGATCTTGTTGGTCTCTACCTGGGGAGAGGCCGTGTACTCCACAACGGAAGGTTCGCCCTGCGCCCAGGAGCCGAAATACTTCTTTAGATCCTTTCTGACCCGCTTCCATTTTACGTCTCCTACAACCGCTACCAGGGCATTATTGGCCACATAATTCTTCTTATAAAAGGCCTCTATGTCCTCTCTGGTTACCGCCTCAACGGATTCGACCGACGGATGCTTGGCGTAGGGATGGTCGCCGTAAATAATTTCGCTGAAATGCCTGCCGGCCACCGCGCTCGGCTGCGACAGCTCCAGTTCAAGAGCGGTCTTGGTGCGCTTCCTCAGTTCCTGCAGCTCGTCCTCGGGAAAAACCGGATTAAAAATAATATCCTGCAGGTACTCATAAGCGGTGCCGATGTAGTCGCTTAAAATCGATACTGAAATGGTAGTAAAATCATCGCTTGATGACAGGTTGACCGATCCGCCTGCGGATTCGATCCACTTAGCCAGTTCGTTTGAATTCTTGTCTTTGGTTCCCTTGTTGAGGAGATTTGCGGTGAAATCGGCCAGCGATTCCTTGCCGTCGGGATCGAGCACGGACCCGGACTTGAGAACAACCGCGATTGTAACCACAGGCTGTTCGTGATGTTCGACAACTACTACATCGACGTTATTATCGGTTTTGAATTCTTTGAATGACGGGAAGGAAAGCTTCTTTATCTTCGCCGGCTCCGGAGGATTTTCTTTTGCCTGAAGAGAGAACCCGGCAAGCAAGACAGCCCCCGCCAGCAAAAACCCGATCATTACAGCATGTTTTTTCATATTATGAGTTCCTCCTTGAACAATATTATCCCTGCCAAAACGGGAATTTAATGTATCAATGTCTACTTATTACCGGCCGGATTTGCGATTACAACAGTTCTGCTCTCCTGCCGGAAGTATTTCTTTGCGACCGTCATTATGTCTTCCTTGGTCACTTTCATGTATCTATCGATGTCCCCGTTTATATCAGCAAGGTCATCGTGGAACCAGGCGTAATGCTGGAGTGCTTCCGCCTTGTTGAGAACGGTTTCCCGCCCCTTTATAAAATCCGATTTGAACTGAATCTTCGCTTTATCAAGTTCTTTATCGGTAATCCCCTCTTTGAGGAGTATATCGATTTCGTCATAAATCAAATCTTCGCAGGTCTTGATTTCCACATTCACGTTCGAAGCAGCAATAAACCGGAAAAGCCCCGGGCCCTTGCGGCTGTCGGTTCCACCCCATACCACGAACGCGGCCTCTTCATCCTTTACAAGCCTCTTGTGCATACGGCTCGATTCGCCCTCGGTGAGAATCCTGCTGAGAATACTGAGAGCGGGTGTGTCGGGGTGCTGGTGGGGCGGCACAAGATAAGTAATGAAAATCGCGGGAACATTGGCATTCTTATCATCGATGACTTTGCGCCGTTCCGCATCATGGGGAGGCTCGTTACCGGTAACGGGCGGAGCGGCTGCGCTGCGGGGAATATCGCCGAAATAATGCTTCGCCATTTTAAACGCATCTTTGGTTTTTACATCTCCGGTAATAACCAGCACGGCATTATTGGGAGCGTAGTACATGTTAAAGAATTTCTGAACGTCCCCAACCTCCGCATTATCGAGATCGACCATCTTGCCTATGACCGTGTGGCTGTAAGGAACGTAATCGAACGACAACGTATCCGAAGTCAGAAAAGCCGCACCGTAGGGCTGGTTGTCGACCCTGAGCCGGCGCTCCTCTTTTACCGTCTTGCGCTGATTTTCGAAATTTTCGGAAGAAATATTCAGGGATCTCATTCTATCGGCTTCGAGCCACAGGGCAAGATTCATCCTGTTTGCGGGAAGAACTTCAAAATAATTCGTCCGGTCTTCGGTAGTCGAACCGTTGCAGTTGCCGCCGGCCCGAGCCACGAATTGGAAATGTTCGGCTTTTTCCACGTTTTCAGAGCCCTGGAACATCATGTGCTCGAACAAGTGCGCAAAGCCGCTTCTTCCCTGTTCTTCATTGCGGCTTCCAACATGATACCAGACATCGACTGCAACAATAGGCACCGAATGATCTTCGGATATGATCACACGCAGTCCGTTATCCAGAACATCTTCAGTGTAATCTATATGGCCCGCAGGTTTCCCGGCCGCGGCCGCTGAAAACAGCATGGCGGTGATCAGAAACATTAAACCTATTATTCTCATGGGACCTCCCTTTTCGGAATATTATGAATTCGATCAGCAAGATTATCAATTGCACGGTGAGCGGGGTTGTCAACAGGAGATTCACCGCGTGCAAATGTGGTGGAATATTTGTACCATCTATCCGACACGTATGTCAAGGCAATTAAGCCTTATACATTAATTCCGGCCATATTGAAATATCTTGCCAATTCGCTCTGCTTCAATTAACATGGCACCCTCGCAGTCCTTCGGCCCTCAGCCGGCGCCCCGGAGATAATCATTCAACAGTTACGGCCCGGAACAACCCGGGGGAACAGCTCATGAGTTCAAAAAGAAACAGCAACAATCCTTCGCCAGGCAGCGTCCAATTCTTTTTCAACGGCCGCAGACTTTCGGGCCGCGCAGGGGAACCCGTCGCCAAGGCTCTTTTTAATAATGGAATACGCACCCTGTCGTTAAGCATAAAATACCGGCGGCCCAGAGGCATAAGCTGCTTGCGCGGGCGGTGCGGCATGTGCCATGTCGAGATTGACGGCGTTCCGGGAGTACCCTCATGCACGACTCCGCTGCGGGAGGGAATGCGCATAATAAGAGAAGACTTCAAGCCTTTTTATGGACCGGCGGCGGCAGCTGCGGCGCGCCTGATTCCGCTTCCGGCCGGTTTTTATTACAGAACTCTTACACGGCCGCGATTCATAAACAAATTATTTCTCCGTTTTCTCCGAAGCATGGCCGGAGTGGGAAGAATGCAATACGGAACCGACCCTACTCGCACTTCTTTCGCCCCGGCGGTTAAAGCTCATCTGAAGGATTCGTATGGAATAATCATCGTCGGAGCCGGCATCTCCGGTATGGCCGCTGCGAATGCCGCCTCCCTAGAAGGAACTGATGTGCTGGTCGTGGATGAGTATCCTCAGCCGGGCGGACATTCTTTCGGTCATCAGAACGATGAGCGGCTGGCGCGGCAGCGCGATCAATTGGCTTCGAAGCTTGCGAACGATACTTCCATTACATTTTCCCCGGAAACAACCGCATGCGGTTTCTATCCTCCCGGCACCCTTCTCGTGAAGACGGGGGGATATATCAAAAGGGTCTCATCCCGCGCGTTCATCTTCGCCGGGGGTTGCAGTGACTGCGTCCCCCTGTTCGAAAACAACGACATGCCCGGAATTTTCGGCGCCAGGGCTTTGAGGGTCCTTCTCGAACGGCATGATCTCATCCCGGGCAAGCACGCCGTTCTATATGGAGAAGGCGAGGAACTCGAAAATCTCGCCGATCTCCTCGATTACAGAGGAATAAAAACCACTTTGTCGGCATCGCCGTCCGAAGGCGAATGGAAAGCAAGAGAAAGCGCCGGCTCGGTTATGCGGCCGGCCCGGCTGACCGCCGCACGAGGCGGCTCCTGGGTGAAATACGCTGTTATGACATCACCAAGCGAACGGCCGAGCCATGTCGAACAAGCCTGCGATTTGATATGCACAGCTTTCCGGGGGCAGCCCAGTTATGAGCTGCCCTACCAGGCTGGATTTTCTTTTGAACTCGGCGGCGGCGCAGTGGAGGAGAACCGTGTAATGATCCCCACATCAACCGAGAGGGAAAACGACCGGGGCGTGGCATTTCATTTAACAGGAGAACTGGGTGGTGTTTTGAAGTGGGAGAGCAAGATCGCTCACGGCACCACCGCGGGGAAAAAAGCCGCAGCATGGGCGGCTTCAAGAATGTAAAGAATCTCTATGGGAAAAATCATCATTTGCCACTGCGAAGATGTAACGGTGGAAGAACTCCGCTCTGCAATAGCACAGGGCTATCGAGATATCGAGACCATCAAGAGATACACGGGAATAGCCACAGGGAAATGCCAGGGCAAATGCTGTCTCACACAGCTCATACGGCTTCTTGCGATGGAGAAAGAACGAGAGCGCCCCACCTTGACCACCATCAGACAGCCGGTTCTTCCTTTGAGGATAGACGAGATTATTGAAACATCCTCGCCCCCAAAAAGCGGGGACCGTGAGAACGAAGCGAATGAAAACAGCTGATGTAATCATAATAGGCGGCGGCGTCAACGGGCTCGCAGGCGCTTATAACCTGTCCAAGATGGGTGCAGGAAGAATTATCGTCTTGGACTGCGGCTATATCGGATGCGGGGCCAGCGGCCGCTGCGGAGCGGGGATTCGGCAACAGTGGGGTTTGGATGAGAACATCATCCTGGCCAGGGAAAGCGTCAAGATTTACGAACAGCTATCCGGCGAACTTGGATTCAATATTTTTTTCCGACAAGGCGGGTATCTCATGCTCATTTCCGACGACAGGGAATACGAAATCATATCCGGCACCATTCCCCGCCATAACGAGTTGGATGTGCCCACGGTCATGCTGTCTCCGCGGGAGATTGGCAGGCTGGTCAAAGGAATCAACCTGGCCGGTGTAATCGCGGGGGCTTTCTGTCCCAGTGATGGGACCGCTTATCCCTATGCAGTTCTATGGGGATATGCAGAAGCGCTGCGCAGAAGGAACGTGGAGATCATCACGCACACTCGCGTCACCGGCATAAAGAAGGAAAAACACGGGTTCAATATCGAAGCGGGAGGCAATATTTATGAGGCACCAGTAATTCTAAACACCGCCGGCGCTTTCTCGCGCGAAGTGGCGGCCATGCTTGGCATAGCCATTCCCACGAAGCCCATCAGGCACGAGATAGCAGTCACCGAGCCACTCAAGCCTTTTCTGGAGCCCATGATAATATCCATAAGAAAAGGCTTCTATTTTTCTCAGAGCATGAGGGGCGAAATCGTGGGAGGTATCGGCGATGCCGATGAGGAATCCTCCTGCGGCATCGGTTCTTCGTGCGAATTCCTATTCAACTATTCTGCGGCCCTTCGCAAAATCTTTCCACCCCTGGGCAAAGCAAGAATTATCAGGCAGTGGGCCGGCCTTTATGATGTTTCTCCGGACGCGCGCCCGATTCTGGGCGGGGTTGAAGAAGTCGCCGGATACTATCATGCCTGCGGTTTCAGCGGCCATGGGTTCATGCTCGCCCCCATTGTATCAAAGCTTATGAGCGAATTGATAACCACCGGGGAAACATCCCTCCCGATTGACACGCTTGGCCTGGACAGGTTCTCCGGAAAAGATATCACAAGAGATCCGTACGTAGTCGGTTAGGGGATTATGCTGGAGCTCATCATCAATCAGGGGAACTGCTGATATAATCAAATCATCTGGCCTTCGATCCCGACCTGCTTGATTCCACGAGCAGAGCAAACCTCTCGCCGGATTTGCGCAGGGCTTCCAGGTCGGGATCCTTGTAGGCCCACTCGAATGCGCTGTAACCGTTCTCAAAAGCCCGAGCCAATGCGCCAAAGGCGCTTTCGAGTTCGCCATGCAGGGAATAGGTGCATGCAAGATCGTAGAAAACCTGACCGTCCGGACCCGCCAGTTCTATGATTTTGAGAAAATATTTTTCGGCTTCGGCATAGCCGCCTCTCAGGTAGCATGTATTTGCGGCTCCCAGGTAGGCGTTGGTATAATAGGGATCAAGCTTAATGGCTTTATTATATTGGGTCAGGGCCGGACCGTATTCCTTCGATTTTTCGTAAAACACTCCCAGGTTGTAATAAGCCGGTGCAAAACTGCCGGATATCGACAAAGCTCGATCGTACATTTTGGATGCATCTTCCCTGCGCCCCTGGATATCGAGTACATTAGCAAGCTGCACGGCTGCGTTGATCGACTCGGGATTTATTTTCAGCGCTTTTTCGAATTTCGTTCCGGCCGCTTCGTAATCCCCCAGGGAAACAAGAGCCCTGCCGTGATTCAGCAGCGCCCGCCATTCATAAGGGTCCCCCGCTTCAATTATTTCGAACTCGGATATTGCCTGTTTGATTTGATGTCTTTCCAGGAGGGCGTTGGCATAATTGCCGTGAATCATCGGCGATTCCGTATTCCGGGCAGTTTCGGCGAACAATGTGTAATCGTCCAACCAGTCGCGTGAACGGACATTGTCCGCGGCGGCATAGCCGGCGGCGATCATCGCCGCTGCCACCAGCGCGGGCCAACGCAACCTGCGCCGCCCGACAAAGTACGCCCCGGCACCCCCGGCAATCAGGGCAAATGCCGCACCGGGAAAGTACAGGAATCTCTCGGCGAGAATCGGATCCGAGTATGGGGGAAAAACAACGACCGGCAGCAGCGTGCCCGCCAGCAGAAGAGCGGCAAATGCAAAAAGCGGTTCAAAGTCCGTATGTGAAATGTTCTTTCCCGGCACTTTCTTGAATGTTTCTCTCCATTTTATTACCGCGCAAATTGCGAACAAAAGAATTACCGCCCCGGCTGCGGTGTCGAAGGACGGCTCGACGGCTTCCACACCGTAGTGAGCCTTCAGCGGATACGGCAGTATGAGAAGTTTCAAATAGTATAAAAGAGATGCGAGGGAGACCGTGAATCTCTCCCCTATCGATCCAAAATCCCCCCCCAGGTCGATACCGGTTATCTTAATATGAATAGCGGTATACACTGAAAGCTCTATAAAGAACAGTCCCGCCGCCAACATGCCTTTTTTCAGCCTCCCGCCGGTGGATCTGAGGAAAATGAAAGCCAGCAGCACAAACGGAAGCACCGCCGCCGTTTCCTTTGATAAAAGAGCGCCTGCATAAAAAATTACTGATGCAGCAAGCGCGAAAAAAGACCGCAGGCCTTTGCGCGAGAGGCCCTCAAATACGGCGGCCAGAGACGCAAGCGCGAACACCAGGCACAGCACATCGGTCCGTCCCGAAATCCAGGCCACGGATTCGACATGGACGGGATGAAGCGAGAAAACCAATGCCGACACAAGAGCGGCTGAAAACCGCCCGGTCAGCTGCATGCAGACAACTGCAAGCAGGAGCGCGGCCAGCGCATGCAGGAGCAAATTGGTCGCGTGGAACCCCGCTGCATTAAGACCGTAGATTCGGTGATCGATGGCGAAACTGCTCCTTATCAGCGGTCTGTAAAATTCCGAAAAACGGGAAGGATCATCGAAAGTAACCCAGAAGTCCGAACCGAACACTCCGCCTATTATTTTACCGGAAAGTACCTGGGTGTTTTTTTCCACCAGATCGTGATCGTCCCAGACGAAAGATCCGGACAGGCCCGGATAATACGCGCAAGCGACGGCAACGATGATGATAGTACTGAGAACAAGCCAATAAAAGGGTTTCATAGCAGCGCCAAACCTGTTGAGACCTCCGGGCGGAAAGCCATTCGCCGGGAATTAAACCTTGATCTTACAGCGGGAAAGCCTTCCCTGCAATACACCATAATAATAACCCCGACCGGCAACGGGATTCCGATGTGTACCGGTCGGGGGTGCTTCGCCGCAGGCTCTCTCCTGAGCGACGAATTATTTAATATGGCAAACCAGGCAAAGAGAGCTTGCCCCGACGCCCGTTCCCGCAGCGCCTTTCGTCTTAACGCGAAGCAAGTGGGTTCCCGATACCGATTCCAAATCATGCACATCATGGCAGGTTGAACACTGAACCTTGTTATTGTCCAGGACATCCTCGATTGTTCCCGAGGTGCCCATGGTCGTTGTAACTGGGTTAAGACCCGCATCCGCCGTATTATAAGTAATAGAGATCGGATGCGTTCTGTTCAGATCTGCGTTGATCTTGTAGCCGGCATCATAATCATCGATAAGCACCGTTCCGGCCGAATTGCCGTCGAAGTTATCGATGGCCACAGTTCCGTCATGGCAGCTGAGGCAGAGTTTGGAAACACCGCTGGGCTGGGTATCCTGCGTTCCATCCAGGGGAGGCATAATGGTAGAGTACATGGTGAATGTCTGGGTGGTAACGTTATGGTTCCAGAGCAATCCATTGTCCCCTAGCGTCCTTCCATGGTCATGAGGAACATGGCAAACGCGGCAAATCTCGACGCGTTTAGTATTCCAACCTTCAGCGCTAAAATCATGAGGGCTTCCAACAATGCCGGATCCGCTGCCGCTGGCAAAAGCTGTCGCTCCGAAGAAGGAAACGAGAGCCAACGAAACAACTAGAAGCTTTAATGCTTTCATATGGTCATGGTTGTCGTCGAAACAAAACAGATACCGTGAAGGTATCGGCAATGGTCCGCAGCAACGCTGTTTCGACTTCAACACTTCACCTCCTTCCCGCGGACTGATTTGTGTCCGCACTAAATGGCAAGAGAGGTGCCACGTATTAAGCATATTTAAGTGTCTGCACAACCTGTTCATATTTTAAGAGTTTAGGGGGTATACGCCATTGATAGGGAGAAAAGGGCAAAACGGAACATAGCGTTATATGGCGATATTTTGTGTGATATAACTAAGAGCAATTATTTCCGAAGTCAAACCGGAGGAAGAAACAGGAGGTCAGTCTTCTTTGAGCAAATTGAATTTCTTCATTCTGTATCGCAAGGCATCGCGGCCGATACCAAGAACGCCGGCAGCCCGCGTTTGATTCCACGATGTCCGGTCCAGGGCCTGGACGATGAGCTGCTTTTCAACATCCTCTATGGAAATGCCTTCGGGAGGAAGGCTGAAGGATCCTTTGCCGTTTCCGCGTTTAATCTTGGGCCCGGTATCAAGAGGAAAATCTTCCTTATCGATCACATCTTTTTCGCATAGAAGGACGGCCCTTTCCACCACGTTTCTCAATTCCCTCACATTGCCCGGCCAGTGATAATCGCTTATGACCTTTTCGGTTTCAGCGGTGAAACTCTTTATTTTCTTTCCGCACGACCTGCTGGTTTTTTCCAAAAAATGCCTGGCTATAAGGATCTCATCGCCTTTGCGTTCCCGCAGCGGCGGGATAAAGACCGGTATCACGTTCAAACGGTAGTACAGATCTTCCCTGAACGATCCCTCTTCGACGAGATATTTGAGATCCTTGTTGGTAGCCGCCACTATCCTGACATCGACATCGACGTCCGCTATACCGCCGACCCTGCGGAATTTTTTTTCTTCGAGTATATGGAGCAGGTTAACCTGCGCGCTGGGCAGCAAATCCCCGATCTCGTTAAGAAAAACCGTTCCTCCATCGGCAAGTTCTATAAGCCCTTTCTTTGTGGTCTTGGCATCTGTAAAGGCGCCCTTTTCATGGCCGAACAGCTCGCTTTCGAACAGGTTATCTATTAGCGAAGGACTGTTTATCGCCATGAAAGGGTGGCTGCATCGAGGACTTTCGTAATGAATCACCTGCGCGATTAGATCTTTGCCCGATCCGCTCTCACCCTGAAGAAAAACCGTTGACAGGTTGTTTCTGGCAACTTTTGAGGCGAGCTTCTTGACTTCTTTCATCGCCTTCGACTCGCCGATTATGCTGTCTAATGAAAACGCTTTTTTCTGCCTGGCTACGAAACTCGATTCTTTGAGCTTCAATCTCGAGGTTTCCAGCGCTTTTTCGATAACAATCTTGAATTCATCAATAATAAAAGGTTTATTCACATAATCGTATGCTCCCAGGCGCATCGCTTCCACCGCCGTGCCGACATCCGCATAAGCGGTCAGCATAACCACAGGCAAATCGGGATAGTATGCCTTGAGCTTGGCCAGTGTTTCCAAACCCGACATCCCGGGAAGCTTGAGATCCAATACCACCAGGTCGGGCAGTTCTTTTTTAATGGAATCAATAGCTTCGCTGCCGCTGCTGGCTTCATCGGTACGGTATCCCAGTTTGGCCAATCCGCGGACCAGGCTCCAGCGAACGAGCTTTTCGTCATCTACTATAAGCACAAAGCTTTTTCTCATAATTGTTGAACAGCCCCCAAATGCTCTGAGACAGAGTTTTATCGATTCCTCTAGCGATCATAAAACCATGTGTACTCTCAGGAGGAAAAACAGCCTCTCATGCGGTTTTTATATCGGGATAAAAGTTTCCGTCAACGATAATATATCGGATCGAACCCTATGCGCCTTTAATTATACTATTTTATGTCCTTATTATCACTATTAAAATCGTATCCTGAAAGGTTCAAAATCTTGTGGAAATGTTCCCTCGGGAGGGAGCTCTGATTCTGTCATTTCACTCAGTTCTGCGTCCTATGGCTCATCTCCCGGACTGAAAAACCGTTTCTGCCTTGGAAAAAACAAGCGGGGACGGTTTCATAGAATAATACCATAAAATACATACATTCAATACCTTAAAATGCTCATTGAAGTTTCGCGGTTGCTCGCAATCAGGTAATACCGGGGTTTCGGAGTCAAGGTACACAAGTTGCACATAAAAACGAAGCGCAACCAGACGGGATTCCAAAGCGCCGCTGATATTTCGTTCTCAGCCCTCTTCTGGAAGGTTCAAAACCGATTTTGCCGGTTACGGCGAACCGCTGGGATATCCCGTCCGGCACGCATTATCTAACCGTGTGGATCGACCAGAAAGTATCATAAAAGGTGTGACCAATGAATTACCAGAATAATCCCGGAGTACGTCGGCTCATTGTCATTTCAACGGCATTATCGGCACTGTTGGCCGCCGCAGCGCTCATGACCAGCTGCTCGACGGCTCGTATGAGCAAAGATTCGATAGAGGTATTCTACCCGCCCCCACCGGAAGAACCCAAAATACAGTTCTTGCAATCATTCAATTCATCAGCCGATATCGAAGACAAGCAATCATGGTTCGCAAAAACCGTTGTCGGCTCCAAGCAGCTTCAAAAAGGCCTTGGCAAACCTTACGGCATCACAATCGACAGGGGCAAAATCTATATCTGCGACACTTTGATCGGATCGATCGTCGTGATTGATCTGGACAAAAAGACCTTCGAACTTTTCCCCGATAAGGGCAGAGGCAAATTGATCAAACCGATACACATTACAATCGACAGCGATGGGTTCAAATATGTATCGGACATCGGCAGAGGACAGATTGTGGTTTTTGACGATCAAAACAAATATATAAAAACGATCGGCACCAAGAATGAATTACTCCCAGCCGACGCGGCGGTCTGGGGAGATACTTTGTTTATAGCGGACACAAAGGATAATGAAGCCGAAGCAAGGAATAAACGCACCGGCGAACTGCTGTTCAAGTTCGGCAGAGGCGGCAATGAAAAAGGTGAGTTTCTTAAACCAACGAATATATCTCTAGACTCCGATGGGAACCTATACATAACGGATACAATTAATTTCCGCGTGCAGAAATTCGACCGGAGGGGAAATCTGCTGACCGTTTTTGGCAAGGCCGGCGACGGTATCGGAGCTTTCACGCGTCCAAAAGGAACCGCGCTCGATAAAATGGATAACCTGTATGTTGTCGACAGCGCCTTCGAAAATGTTCAAATTTTTGACCAAACCGGGGATGTGCTGATGTTTTTTGGTGGAGCCGGAGCGGATCCGGGATCGATGTATCTGCCTGCAGATATATATATAGATTACGACAATATTGAATATTTCCAAAAGCATGCGGCCGATGATTTTGAAATCGAATATTTGATTTTCGTAACCAACCAGTACGGTTCAATGAAGATCAACGTATATGGTTTCGGCCATTCCAAGAACGGGAGCGGAGGATCTTGATTAGAAAAAAGGCATCGAACAGATTTTTTGCGGCTCTGTGGAAACTCACATCCGAAGTATCTGTATATCCGCCGGGATCTCTCGCGATCCGCCGGCGGCGGGAATACACGCCTGCGGCCCTCTGGATATTGTGCTGTCTTATCGGATGGGCTACGGCGAACTGCTCTTCACAAACCAGGTATAATGTGCTGAGCACAGTATTCGACGGGGTTCCGCCACCCATAAGTGCAGTCTCTGATTATGCGGACAGCTTGTCAGTCAGGGCATCCAGGGATTGGGAGCTGGAACAAATCACGACCTACGCCCATGGGCCGTTCGCTGCAAAAGAATGCGGGGCTTGTCACAACCTGCCTGAAACAAAAAGTTTTAGAAACGGCATGAATAAGAGTTATGCCGTTCCGTCTTATTCCAGCAGCGCGAATAAAATGGGGAGGCTTCTCCGGCCGGAAGAAGAACTTTGTTCATACTGCCATTATGAAAAATCCGCCGACAATCCCGATAATAATGACAAGTTTCTTCACGGACCCGTGGCGGCCGGAGAATGCATCGTCTGCCATCATCCACATCAGTCGCCCAGACCGTTCATGCTTCTAAAATCTCCGGATTGGGAGCTCTGCTCGTCCTGCCATGGAGACGAAAATGAAAAGAGTTTCAAGCACATGAACGCCGATGCCGGCAGCGGATCTGCCGGCACGGCGAATAATAAATGCATCGAATGCCACGATCCTCATTCGAGCAGCAGGCAGTATATGTTGAAGAAAAGCGCCGATATTACTAAATCCTCCGCGACCGGCGAAAGCAGCATTTGAGAATCAGCAGCTCGAGGCTTACAATGCCCCCTGCAAGAAAAGAAAAAACAAATAATAAAACCGGCTGCACCCGTTTGCACCGGACCGCAGCGCTTGCATTCATCGCTTTGGTTTTGACGGCCCTTTTCCCCCGGTATTCACAGGCCCAGGAAGTGAGACTCTTCAAGATTACTGCATATGAAGGTTACCTGGGCTTCGGCTATGAGTATCAGCGGGAAATGTGGGATAAATCCCAGCGCTTTCAGAACCTGCTCGCAAAGAATCACAGGTTCACGGAAGAACCTTCTCTTGATGTTTGGAGTTATTTTTATCATCCAAACGTTGCAAAAATCAAAACTTCTTTGACATGGACGCAGCGCCAGGAATTTCTGTCCAATGAATCGGCTCCCAACTACAACACCGGCATTGCCATAAAGGATTTTAGCGCGGATGCGGAGCTTTTCAAACGCCTTCCGGTCAATTTCCAGCTTTTCGCATCGCGGATCACTACCACCATCGACAATACTTACTGGTCTAAACGCGATCTTATTACCAGGAGACTGGGAGCAAGAATAAATCTAAGGTCCCTTCTTCTTCCCGCCTCGCTCCAATCAAGCACCACCGAACAGGAAGGATTTGGTTTCTATTATTACCGGGAGAAACGCAAAGATCTTCGGCTTGACATTTCCAACA
Source organism: uncultured bacterium (assembly GCA_964654695.1). Classification (GTDB taxonomy): domain Bacteria; phylum Krumholzibacteriota; class Krumholzibacteriia; order WVZY01; family WVZY01; genus CAZZKJ01. The sequence goes on from CAZZKJ010000002.1 coordinate 24,795, forward strand.
ACAATAAGTTCATACGCACCACGTTAAGCGGCGAAACCGCCGATATCTGGAGATCCGAACAAAACGTTAACAGTAAAATCGACCAGGCGGAGATTCAAAACATTTTCAATCCAAACAATATGGGAAGGGCTCAACTCGTATCCAACGTCCATTATTACCGGCAGAGAAACGGCTACAACACGAAAAATTTCAGCGTCTTGGAAAACCTCAACATGCACTTGACATCGCGCCTGTCAATGCAGCTGTCTTATTCCAATTCTTCAGGAACTTCACAGAATTTGAGCAACAAGACCGAAGTATTTCAGGGTATACTGTCACACAGGTTATACGAAAGCCTTCTCAGCTCGCTGGAGTTCTTCAGGACGTCCTTCGGTTTCGACCGCGGGAAACAAACGGACAGGGGAGGGAGGGTAGGTATTTCCTATCATAAATTCGTGCCTTTCGGCAAAATAGAAGCAGGGTACACGGCGCGATATCAGGAAGAATGGCAGGACTTCGAAGAAGATCTCGCCGCAATAATAAAGGAATCGCACCAGTTTATTCCTGGGGTTCCGCTGTTTCTCGACAGGCAGTTGATTAAACCCGAAACCATTGAGATACGCGACGAAACCGGCATTATTCTATACGAAGAAGGCATCGACTATATCATCAGGGCTTTTAGCAGTTACACTGAGATTATCATTCTTCCCGCCGGAAATATTCCGCGCGACGCGTTTTTGCAGGTAAGTTACCAGTTCCAGGTGGACCCCGCGCTGTCGTTCAAAACCTTGTCCGCTCAGTGGAATACATCAATCAATGTTAAAAATAAACTCATCATCAGCTACAAGCAAAGCGCCGACGATCAGACTCTGCTCGGCGGAATCGACGCCGGGAACCTCCAGGATATCAATCAAAACACGCTCACGGTTCAGACAATTATTAAAGGCTCCACAACGACCATGGAGTACCAGAAATACGGGGCCGATATAAATCCATTCAATGCCAGGAGGATAAATGAATATTTCTTCCATAATTTTTCCAGCAAAACCCAGATGAACCTTCAGGCAGATTACACAGTCATTGATTTTACCGGAACGCCTGTCACCGCTACTTTATGGGACGTTATTCTTGGTTTCAAAAGCAGGCTCTCGCGGTCTATGAAACTCAACTTTCGCTCTTATTACCGGGAGCACCGCGGCCAGGGCGATACCAGCGTGATCTATGGATTGGAGAACGAACTCAGATACAGGTTCCGGATGGTTGAACTCTTTGCTTCGGGCGCGTTCGAATACGGCCGGATCGAAGGATTTGAAAAGAGAAATAGAATATTTTTAAAAACCCAATTGAGAAGATATTTTTGAGGCTTATGAAATCATTTATGAACAACAAAACCGTAATAGCAGCAGTCCTGATCGCATGCACGGCCGCGTTCTCATGTTCAAGGAAAGCCGCCTCACCCAAGAAAACGCGGATCTCCTGGCCGGCCGATCCCGAAAGGGCCCGCGTGCGTTTCGTGACAGGCTTTTTTGCGCAGGAGGGATTAGAGCACGAACCGGGTTTCTTCGGCAGCCTGCGAAGGTTCATCACGGGCGGCAAATCTCCTTCCCTGCAGCAGCCTTACGGTCTGGAAACCGCGGACGACGGCAGCCTCTATGTAGTGGATACCGGGCTCAGGAAAATTATTATCTTTTCAAAGGAGGGACGCAAACTCGGCGAACTTTCTGCAGACCACCGCCTCTTATCGCCGATAGATATAGCTATCACCGGCGGCAGGATATTCGTTACCGATTCCGCAAGGAAAAAAGTCTTCATCATCGACAAAAAAGGCAAAATCATCGGATCTATCGGCGAAGGCATTTTCGAACGGCCGACAGGGATCGCTGCATCAGCGGATGGACGTTATTTGTATACCGTCGATACCGCCGGGCACTGCATTTTCAGAACCAGCCCGGACGGAAAAGCTCTGAAGCGAATCGGCAAAAGAGGCTCGGCCCCGGGGGAATTCAATTATCCGACAAACATAACCGTGTCCGCAGACGGCCGAATCATAGTAACCGATTCAATGAATTTCCGCATACAAATCATGGATGCCGGGGGCGCCCCACTGGCATCAATAGGAACCGCCGGCGACGGGCCGGGGACCTTTTCAAAGCCGAGGGGCGTGGCGGTCGACAGTGAAGGGCATATTTATGTAGTAGACGCGATGTTCGATAACGTTCAAGTGTTCTCGCTCGATGGGACGCTGCTCCTGGCTTTCGGCTCGTCGGGTTACGGCCCGGGCCGTTTTTATCTTCCCAGCGGAATATTTATAGATTCCAACGACAGGATATTCATCGCAGACACTTTCAACCGGGCCGTCCAGGTATTCGATTACATGCCGGAAGGGAATGCCGATTGATGCCGCGCGGGAACCGCTGCATAAAGGGCGTACGTATCTTTTTTAGGCGTTCGAAAAATCGCCGCAGTACTCCCGGAAAAGTTACTGGGGCCTTATTTACCGGGGCTTTCCTGGCCGCCTTCGCGGCTTCTACCTGCGCAACTTTGGAAATCAGAGCGCAGTCCGGTGTAATCGTATCGACCAAGCATAATTTATCAATAAGCGGACCTGGATCGGTAAAAGCCGTGGACGAGACCAGGATTTGTATCTTCTGTCACACCCCCCACAGGGCAAGCAGCAGCGGCCCGCTGTGGAACAAGATGGATTCGCAGGCCGGCTACCTGCCCTATCAAAGCACGAGCATGCACGTTCTTCCCGGCCAGCCCGCCGGCAGCTCGAAACTCTGTTTGAGCTGCCATGACGGCACAATCGCCCTGGGACTCCTGGTTAGCGAACAGGCCCAACTGGGTATGACCTTCCAGTTCCCTACCGGCAGGAGCCTGCTGGGCACGGATCTAAGAGACGATCATCCGGTCAGTTTTTTATACGATGCCGGACTTGCCGCCGCGAATCCGGAACTGATAGACCCCGTGGGAAATCCCGACGTGCATCTTGATATGAACCAGCAGATGCAGTGCAATTCCTGTCACGATGCCCATAACAATATTCACGGACATTTCCTGCGAGAATCCAATACTCGGTCCGCGCTGTGCAGGCGGTGTCATGTTAAGAATGGATGGAACACCTGCAGCCACGCGGTTTCAACGAAATCCTGGAACGGCGCCGCTCCGGATCCATGGCCCTATACCGGCGAGCAGACCGTAGCCGACAACGCATGTGCCAACTGCCATTCCCCGCATCTTGCCGGCGAACCGGAGAGGCTTCTCTATAATGCGATCGAAGAACAGAACTGTTTCAAGTGCCATAACGGGCACGCTGCATCTAAGAACGTCGAAGCGGATTTTGCCAAGATATCCTACCATCCCGTAGACATGTATCAATCGGTCCACCAGCCCGGCGAAGATCCCGCGGCCATGAATAAGCATGTCGAATGCCTCGACTGCCATAACCCCCATGTCGCGAACGCGCTCGGCAACGAACAACCCCCGGCAAACCGCAGCCAGACCAAAGGTGTATCCGGGGTTACGAATTCAAATAATTTTACGGCCGAAGCGGTTTACCAGTATGAAATATGCTTCAAATGCCACGCCGGACAGCACTCCGCTTCCGCGAAAGTGCCTCGGGTCATCGCCCAGACCGATACCAGGTTCGAATTCGATCCCGGCAATCCTTCATACCACCCGGTCGAAGCCGCCGGCAGAAACCAGGATTGCCCCAGTCTCAAGTCGCCTTACACGACATCGAGCATCATCTATTGTACGGACTGCCATTCGAGCGATACCGGAACCGGCGCCGGAGGCCAGGGCGCAAGCGGCCCGCACGGTTCCGCATGGGAGCCGATCCTGGAAAGACGTTTCGAACTTTCCAACGGCCTCAGGGAAAACGCGGATATATACGCCTTGTGTTACAAGTGCCATGATCGTCAGAATATTTTGGACAACCGGAGCTTCAAGGAACACAAGAAGCATATAGACGGAGAAAAAGCATCGTGCGCTACCTGCCATGATCCCCATGGTATAAGCTCGACCCAGGGAAATACCTCCAATAACACGCACCTGATAAACTTCAACACACTCGAAGTCACACCGAGCAAATCCGGAAAGCTGGAATTCATCGACGACGGTTATCGCCGCGGCAGGTGTTACCTGACATGCCACAGGAAAAACCACGATCCCAAAGACTATAAACCGTAGCTCCGGCCGCTGACGGCGACTCCATCGCGGCATCGAAACATGGGTAAAACCATGGGTTTCTACTTGGAAGATGATCCGGAACGATCGTAGATACGGCGCTTGTGGCATGAAGGGGAACAGCTTCCCCCGCTTTTGTTCTGGTCCCAACTGATGCTCATCTTCCACTTTCCAAAGGGGGAACGGTCGCGTAATAGAGCGGGCTTCGGGCCGGTGTGGGGAAAATGGCAGATCTTGCACGAACGCCCCTTATCGGGGCGGCCGACGTGGACCGAGTGCAGGTTTTTATCGCCGTTGCGAAAGGAAGTTGCTTCCGTTGTAACCTTATTCGCTACAAGAGACACTTCGTGGCATGAAAAGCATAGTGCAAACGCTTCCTCGGACCACGGAGCATAAAGACCTTCAGGAAAATCCATAGTGAGCATCTTCTTGCTGCCGCTGCCGTGAGGATCATGGCACATCGTGCATCCCCCCGCTTCGATCGCACCGTGCACAACGGTTCCGGCGGCGGTTTCCTCGTGGCAGAGGAGACAAAGCGCATTGTCTTCTTCCATCAGATTGAATGCGTGTTTTTTCTCGTCTGTGAGTTCGTGGCAGTTATCGCATCCTTCTTCGAGAATCGGGTGCTTGTTTTCCATCTCCCTGAAGTTCTCATGACAGCCGGGGGCAATGCATTCCGTTTCCTGGGAGAAAACTGGTGCCGAGAAAAGCATTGGGGTCAAAACGGCGCAAATATTAATAAAACGCACACGGTTCATATAGCTATCTCCAGGGATAAAGTCGTAACTCCCGTTCGGCTGATTATCGGATTCCCGTTTTAAGCCGGTCGATAATACCACGTCTTTCGGCAAAATCCTATCTAATTCATGCTCGACAACGATTCTTTAACCGGTTAAATTAAATTGCTGAGAAAGGGAGTTCCTTATGGACATGACCATCAGACTTGCCGGCGGCAAAAAAGTAGAAGCGGCGTTTGGGGAATTTACCGTCAAAACCGATCAACCGGCAGAAGCCGGCGGAAGCGGCTCCGCCCCGACACCGTTCGATCTCTTTTTGGCCTCCATCGGCACATGTGCGGGATTATATGTCGGCAATTTCTGTTCGGAGCGCGGCATCTCTTTGGATCAACTCGCGATTACACTCCGGACCGCGCGCAGTTCAGGGGGAAGTATGATCGACAGAATCACTCTTGAAATCTCCCTGCCGCCGGAGTTTCCCGAGAAATACAAAGACACGGTAATAAAAGTCGCCAACCTTTGCGCGGTAAAGAAGCACATAATGAATCCGCCGGTGTTCGAGATTACGACAGTATAAGAGCGGCACTCTGCTAAGAACTTGTCAAAGAGCTTTTTTCTCAGCCGGAGATCTTATGATAATACGAGAATCTTTTGCCGGACTCCACCCGGTCATTCAGGCCCTGGTCGCCACGTCCTTTACATGGTTTCTGACGGCCCTCGGCGCGGGAATAGTACTTGTAATCAAGGATATTAACAGGAAACTCTTGGACGGCATGCTCGGCTTCGCTGCGGGCGTAATGATCGCAGCCAGCTATTGGTCGCTTCTCGCCCCGGCGATAGAGATGTCCGCGGGCCAATCACTGCCGGTTTGGATTCCTCCCGCGGTTGGTTTTCTTCTGGGGGCGGTGGTGCTTCGCAGTATCGACAAGATCCTGCCGCACTTGCATCTTGGATTTCCGACCGAAGAGGCCGAAGGAGTCAGCACGCGGTGGCGGCGAACCACTCTTCTGGTGCTCGCCATTACCCTGCACAATATTCCCGAAGGCCTGGCCGTGGGCGTGGCCTTCGGCGCTGTCGCGGCCGGCATTCCCTCCGCTACGATGGCCGGCGCCGTGGCCCTCGCCCTGGGTATCGGAATTCAGAATTTTCCGGAGGGCGTTGCCGTCGCGATGCCTCTCAGAAGAGAAGGCTTATCGCGGTTCAGGAGCTTTTTCTTTGGACAGCTTTCAGCAGTAGTAGAGCCCATGGCCGGGGTTGTGGGAGCGGCTGCGGTAATAATAGCGAGACCGATATTACCCTACGCTCTCTCATTCGCGGCCGGCGCAATGATTTTTGTAGTGGTGGAGGAAGTCGTTCCCGAATCGCATCGGGGCGGAAACACCGACACCGCGACCATGGGGGCGATGATCGGCTTCGTGGTCATGATGATCCTGGATGTAGCTTTTGGATAGCCGGATCAGTAGAGCTCCGCAGGGCTGATCTTTATCCTCGCATCGACGATCTTGCAGCCTTCCCGGTCGGGCGTGAAAATAAAAGGATTGATGTCCAGCTCTTCCAGACAGTGTACATCGGACACTAGCTGTGACAACCGCTGGATGGATTCCACTATATATTCTATGTCCACCCGCTCTTCCCCTCGAACACCTTGCAGAATTGGATAGCCCTTGATACTTTGGACCATTTCCCAGGCATCCAGCCCTGTTACCGGCATCACGCGGAAAGAAATATCTTTCAAAGTCTCGACGTACTTCCCGCCCATTCCAAACATAATAAGCGGTCCGAACTTATCATCCATGCTCATACCCAGGATGACTTCTTTTCCGCTTTCAGCCATTTCCTGGACAAAGAATCCTTTTACTCTGTCTACAGCGCCTGCGTCTGCCACGCGCTCTTCGATTATTTTCCTGGCAGCGTGCAGCTCATCGCTGTTTTTTATTCCCACAACCACCCCGCCAATGTCCGACTTGTGGATAATTCCCTCGCCTTCGACTTTAAGAACCAAAGGATAACCCACAGATTCCGCAGCCTCGATGAGGTCTCCTTTCTTGGGGACAACGGCATGGCGGCATACCGGAAATCCGTAATCAGCGAGGATTCTATAGACTTCAACGGGGGCAAGGAATCCGCCGCCGCTTTTTTGCCGGCCGCATATGATATCGCTGATACCGGCTCTCCGGGCTTCGAAGTGCTTTATTTCACCTTCGGGCCGGTTTTTCCATTTTTGATACCCATGCATCAGCGAAGCCACCTTGACGGCGGACTCGGGGAAAATATAAAACGGAGGCGCATCTTTTATCTCAATCGGCAGCTCTTCGAGGTATCGATCCTCAGCCATCAGCACCATGAATACCGGCTTGTCGAACTTGCGCACAGATTCGGTAAGTCTTCTCACGACTTCCTTGGGCTCTATCATTATAGGGGGAACAAAAATTACAATAAGCATATCCACTTCGCCGTCTTCCAGAACAAACGCGGCGGCGCGCTCATATTCTCCGGCACCCGCACCGGCCAGCATGTCGACGGGATTACTGACACTGGCTTCCGCCGGCAGGATACCGGCCAGTTTGTTACAGGTATTCTCGCTCAAGGGCGCGATTTTCAAACCCTGCGTTTCAACGGCATCCGCCGCCATGATGCCCGGACCGCCGGCGTTTGTAAGAATGCCTACTTTGTCGCCAATCGGCAGCGGGGACTTGGTAAACCCCAGGACCAAGTCCATCATCTCTTCTATCGTAGACACCCGGACTACACCGCACTGCTTTAGCAGCGCGTCGACCGCAATTTCCATTCCCGCGAGCGCTCCGGTGTGAGAGGAAGCAGCCCTCGCTCCGGCCGCGGTGGTTCCTGACTTAACGACGACGATCGGTTTTTTCTTCGATATCCTCTTGGAAAGCTGCGTAAAATGGCGGGGATGGCCGAACGACTCCAGGTAGAGTGCTATGACTTTTGTATATTCATCGTGTTCCCAATACTCCAGCAGATCGTTTCCGGAAACATCGGCTTTGTTTCCCACGCTTATAAAATAGGAAAGCCCGAGATTGAGTTTTTTGGCTGCCAGCAGAATAGCAACGCCCAGGGCTCCGCTCTGGCTCATCATTGCGAGCGCCCCGGCCTCAGGCTCCACCGGCGCGAAAGTTGCATTCAACCGCACCGAAGGTGTTGCATTTATCAGCCCCATGCAGTTGGGTCCAACTATGCGGAAGCCGTATTTGCCCGCCAGATCTGTAAGCGCATTTTCTCTATTTATGCCTTCCCCGCCGATTTCCTTGAAGCCCGCACTAATAACGACCAGCCCTTTGACTCCTTTTTTGCCGCAGTTCTCTGCAACTTCGAGGACTTTTTCCTTGGGAACGATGATAATCGCAAGATCGATCTCGTCGGGTATGCTCAAAACCGATGGATATGCCTTGATGCTGTGAATGAATTCATACTTGGAATTTACCGGGAAGAGTTTGCCGTTGAATTCAAACTCTATCAAGTTATGCAGAAGCTCATGGCCGATACTGCCCTTGCGCGCCGTCGCTCCAACAATCGCCACGGATTTTGGTTTGAAAATGGAATCGAGGGTTTTCATGCCGGCACCGCCCGCCTTCACTTAATATTACTTATTATTTACCGCGGTCAAGTAAATCATAAATCACCGGAATTGCATAGAGCGTAAATACCGCGGAAACCATTACGCCGCCCATGGTTACAATCGCCATTACCGCTCTGAATTCGCTGCCGGCTCCGCCTAGAGCCTGCGGCAGCATGCCGATGGCGATGGCCAGGTTGGATATGATTACCGGCCGCAGTCTGACGGGACATGCTTCTATCAGGGCTTCGCGCCGCCCCATACCCCGGTTTCTCAGGACCGAAGTATAATCCAGAAGCAGGATGGCGTTGTTTACCACTATTCCCACCAGCATTACCAGCGCCATGAGAGAAAAAATATTAATGGTTTGCCCTGTTATGAAAAGCCCGAAACCCATACCCACCAGCCCCAGCGGAAGCGTCATCATGACCGTAACGGGATGGAGGAAGGACTCCAAAACGCCCGCCAAAACCATGTACGTAAGTATTATTGCCAAAATAAGCGCCGTAAATATGGATGCGAATGATTCCTCCTGCATTTCCACCAGACCGCCATAGTGAACCCTGTACCCCGACGGCATTTCCACGCCTTCGAGTTTGCTCCTTATGGTTTTAACCAGCTCATTCAATGTGCCGCTCGCTATATTTGCTTCAATTCGTATAAGTTTTTGCCTGTCTTTGCGAAGAATCTGGCGCTGGGTGGATCCGAACTCGACGGAACCCAGCTGGGTAATAGGCACCATGTAATCGCCGGCGGCTATCTCGGTGGCCAGCACATCCGCAACTTCATTTCTTTCACTATCAGAATATCGAACCCGTATATCGAACTCATCATTCCCGTCACGGAAGCGCGATTGAATATCTCCTTCGTAGCCCGTCCTGAGCGCCATCGCCAGCATCAAGGAACTCAATCCGAAACGATCAAGCTCCTTTCTGTCCGGAATGAACGCAAGTTCGGGTTTTTCCTCTTTAAAGCTGGTTTGGAGACCAGACAATCCGCGTATCGTGGCGACCGAGTCGAAAATAGTTTTCGACAGGTTTTTCAGGACTTCTATGTCGGCTCCGGTGATATTCAATACTATATCGGATTGTTCTTCTTCTCCCCCGGAGGCTTTTGCTCTTATCGTTGCCCCCGGTATCGACGCCAAAAGAGGATTAAGGGAGCTCGTGAATTCTACGATGCCTTGATCGCGCTCCTTCTTTTCAACAATCCTCAGCACTATCGTGCCGTCTTCCACACCTTTGTTCTCTCCTCCCACGGAAGCGAGGACCGATATCGTTTCGGGGATTTTTTCTAACTTGCTTTCAATTTCTTTCATTACCCTGTCAGTTTCATCGAGACTGCTGCCCGGAGGCATTTCTATTTCAATAGTGATGAGGGCTTCGTCCAAAGTGGGCATGAACTCTCCCCCTACTTTGCCCAGAAGAAAAACAGCAAAAAATAACGCCAATACCGATGCCGCCACAACGCGCGCCCGGTGGTTGAGGGCGCTTTCGAGACTGCTTTTGTACAGTGCGGTAACCGCGTTATAAAAATTGTCCCAGGATTTTTCGAATCTGTTTTTCAGGCCGGTCCCGCCTGCCGCCGGTCCGCCGGGCGATTCTTTCGGGGATCCATTATTCTTGTCCGCCCCTTCGTTGGATTCGCCATCCGCCTGGCTTCGGCTCCGGCGGGCGCGGAAGAACTTGCTCGCCAAAAGCGGCGTAAGCGTGAAGGATACGAAAAGGGAAAAAATGGTAGCAAACACCACTGTAAGACCGAACTGATAGAAAAACCTGCCCACGATTCCGGACATGAAGGCGATGGGGGTGAAAACAACGATGTTGGTAAGAGTCGACGCTACAACCGCCAGAGCTATTTCGCTTGTCCCCTCGATCGCCGCATCATCAGGGCTCTTTCCCATGTCCAGGTGGCGCATGATATTTTCCAGAACCACGATGGCATTTGTAACAAGAACGCCCACGGTGATTCCCAGGGCCATAAGCGTCATGATGTTAAGCGTGAACCCTGCAAAATCTATCAAGAGGAACGTCGCAATCACGGATGTGGGCATCGCCACTGCGGCTATCGTCGTCACACGCAGGCTGTGCAGGAATAAATACAGCAAGATGGTTGTGAGAATGATTCCGATGAAAATATTCTGAGTAACGTCCTTTACGGCGTCCTTTATGAACTGCGAACGATCCTGCGCAACATCAACTTTATAATCGGGAGGCAATATGTCAGCAAGTTCTTCCAGCGCTGCGTACACGCCGTCGGATGTTTCAACCGTATTGGCACCCGAACGTTTCTGGATTTCAACGCCGACACTGGGCTTGCCGTTGAATCTCGCCAGATCGCGCTGGTCCTTGAATCCGTCTATTATTTCGGCGATATTTTCGAGGGCTATGGAACCATTATCCTTCAGAGGTATCCTTATTTTTCTCAACTCTTCGAGATTCTCGAATTCTCCCAGGAGCCTGAGCGTGTATTCTTTTCTTTTTTCAATAATGCGGCCGGCCGGAACATTGAGATTTTCGGCGGCAACCGCTCCGGAAATCTGGGGAAGAGACAAACCATAAGCCCTCAGCAGACGTTTATCCACCGCTACGTGGATCTCGCGCTGTCTTCCGCCGATAATGCCCACGCTCGCTACGCCCTCGACGCGGGACAGGTAATCTTTTATTACGTCCTTGGTGGTTTGATATACCTCGTCGAGCGGCCGCGGGCTGGAAACGGCTAGATCTATGATTGGCTCGGCATTGATATCAAACTTCTGAATGACCGGCAGCTTGGCGTCTTCGGGAAATTCGGCCGTAATAGCATCAACTTTATCTTTGACTTCGTTCGCGGCAACATCTACATCCACCCCCAGTTCGAACTCCAGGATAACCAGCGATACGTTTTCCTGCGAAATGCTTTCCAGTGTTTTGAGGTCGCTGATGGTGCTGGCCGCATCCTCGATTTTCTTGGTAATCTGGGTTTCAACTTCGTTTGGGCCGGCGCCCGGATAAACCGTGGTTACAATCACAAATGGGAATTCGACATCGGGAAGCAGGTCTATTACCAGCCTCCGCCACGAAAAGAGACCGAGAACCACGAATGCCAGGACGAGCATCGTAGTCATCACAGGTTTTTTAACCGCTGTTCTCGCAAGAAACAATTTGTTCCGCCTTTTTTATAATATCTGCGGCCGTACCCGCAGGGTCTATTTGCCGTTCCCTCCGGCCGATCCGTGGATCTTCACCTTCGCCCCGTCGGCAAGCTTGAATTGTCCTCTAATAACCAGTTGATCGCCCACGGAAACATTTTTCACAGCGAATCTTCGCCCATTCCCCATTCCAATATCCACTTTGGTCAAGACCGCCCTATCTTCCTTTACCAGATAAACGAAATTCCCACTTTCGCGTTTTACCAGCGCATCGCCGGGAATGGTTACAATGTTTTCCATTTTCTCTACAAGAACCGATACCGCTGCTACAAGTCCTGGCTTTAGAAGTCCATTGGGGTTCTCCGCTGTTATCTCGGCCAAAAAAAGCTTGGTTTGCGTGTCCGCCGACAGGGATACCGTAGATACCACACCCTCGATGCCGCAGTTTTCGGGATTATCAATTGCGTCGCCGCGCGGAGTATTGAGGCAGATGAAAGCCTTTTGCCCCTTCTGCAAAAGCCCGACTTCATTTTGTCCAACGAAGCAGCGCACGCGCACGCGGCCGGTTGACGCCACCGTTGCCAGCGGCAGGCCCGGCGCCGCGGCCGTTCCTTTTGTCGCATCCACCCGGGTAACCACGCCGTCGATAGGACTCATCAGGTCTACCATTGACAACGCCTGCGTGTATTGTGATTTCGCGTTCTTGTATCCCAGACGCGCTTTTTCCAGCATCTGCGCTGAGATGGCGCCTTCCTCGTAGAGATTCTCCGAACGTTCGAGATCACGCTCGGCATTGCCGAGGGCCTGTTCCGCGAGGGCGAACTGGTGGTAGGCGTTCCCCCTGCGGTCGCGGGCAAGCTTTATAACCACATCGCCTTTTTTAACCGATTCACCCTCCTTTTTCAGTATACCGGTTACATCTATGGCCATAGAACTTACGAGTTCCACCTGTTCGTATCCCTGGATGTCGCCCAGAAGACGCATGTATCTGCTCAGGGAGTTCCTTTCAACCGTCATTACATCAACGGGAATGCCTTCTTGCGCCTGGATTTCATCGATGCTGCGGACGGGCGTCTTGCCGCGGAGCGCGATGAACCGCAGCGCAAACACGATCACCAGGAAGATAATAATAACAGCTATAACGAATCTTGCTCTTTTGTTTGCAGACATCTTTTTGCTCCTCGTGATCAATAACCTATTGCGTTTGCAAGTCTTTCCCCGGTAATTATGCACCGGTACTTCGCTTCTATATAATTTAAACGGGCCGTAGTCAAAGCCAGCTCCGTATCACTGAGTTCTAAAGAAGTTGACACCCCGTTTCGATACCGTGCCACGGCGAGGCGGTAGGCTTCCTCCGCCATGGCCACGGTTGCTTTCTGGCTGTTCAGATTCTTAACATCCGCCGCGAGCTCGTCATAGAGCTGAGTGATCTGCAGGGCCACCGCTTTTTCGATCTTATCCAGAGAATACCTGGCAATATTATAATCCGCTTTTGCCTGTTTTATCTTGCCGCGGTTGGCGAAACCGTCGAAAAGCGGAACCGACAGCGACAGCCCCACCCCCAAACTGCTCGCGATTTTATCCGACGAGGGAAAAAACTTGTCCGATTCCTGGCCTTCCACGAAGTAACTTCCGAACGCGGACAGGAACGGATAGTTGAAGCGCCTGGTTACTTTGTAAATTTTCTGCGCCATGTTTACTCTGAGGCGAAGGGATTGAATATCAGGACGGCTTTCGTAAGCCTTTGCGATTACGCTTTCCAGATCGTACCGGACAGATTCGAACTCGAGCGTGCCCGTGAGTTTCACCGGCGTCGACCTGTCGATACCGATCGTTCGTTTCAAATCGAGAAGCGCGAGGTTGACCGCGTTCTCCGAGGCAATCACAGCCGGCACCGTGTTTTTTACACTTACCTCGGCCCGCAGCGAATCGAAGCGGGACGCCATCTGCTGCTGAAACATCAGCATGGTCTCTCTGAAATGCCTTTGCGCCTGAGTGAGTGTCTGCCTGCTGATTACAAGCGCTTCGCGGGCGAGAAGAACACCATAGTAGGCTTCCTTTGCTTGCAGCACCACAGTCTGCTCGACGCTTTCCGCATCTTTTTCGGAGCTTCTCAAAAAATAATCCGCGATTTTTATCGCACCGCCGATCCTGCCGAATGCAAAAAGGGGTTGGGTCAATAACAGCGATGCGCGAAAATCGTTTTTCTCGCCGATTTCGATTTGCATTATCTCGTCGGTCTCGGGATTCGGGAAAAAGATTACCGGCCGAAGGATGTTTCTCGTATATCCCAGTTCTGCGGACAACTTCGGCAGCGCGGAAGCAAAGGCTTCCTGTTTTTGCCCCCGGGCCTTGTCAAACGCAGACCTGGCGATCTTTATGTCTTCATTGTGCTCGAGGGCCATCTTCACGGCCGTACCCAGGCTCAAAAAGAGAGTGTCTGTTCGGGTGTTCTCATACGGCACTGCGTTCGCATGCACCGCCGGAAGCAGCATCGCAAGAATGATTGATATATTAATTACGCGCAAAAACATCGCGTACCCGCCCAGGTTGCATGTGTAAATAAATTATCATATCTTTTTAATAGTTATCGGGCGGCCTGCCCGGGGATTATCAAACAACGGCCGAGAGCGAATCAAAAACGGCCGTTATGAGCAGTCATAAAATATCAATTTCGCGTCGGTTCTTTTTCTTTCCAAATTGCTTCCAGGAATTCCCTGACCTTGGCCTCAATTGCGTCGCGAACCCGCCTGAAATACTCGATGGGCTTGCCAATGGGATCTTCGATGTTCCAATCAATTCTGGAGCCGATATAACCCACCGGGCAAAGACTGTTGGCCGAGCAGCAGCCCATGGTAATCACATAATCCATTTCGTCGATAGGAACCTCACTCAGGGGTTTCGACCACTGTGTGGAAATATCCACGCCCGCTTCCGACATCACCGCCGCAGCAATGTCGCTGACCATACCGGTTGCGTTCGTGCCGGCGCTGAAGGGTTCGACGAAATCCCCCCCGATTGCCCTGGCGAATCCCTCCGCCATCTGCGAGCGGCACATGTTGCCTATGCAAACGAATAATACTTTTTTTTTCTCCATATTGTGTTCCTGGTGACAGCGCCGGGGCCCATTCCCGCGCTGCCCATCTATTCCCATTATACCGATTATTTCCAAGTAAAATAAACGATTGCCTCGCATTCATCAAGGCCAAACTGAGGAAACAAAGGCAAATGAAACCGCTTTAAGATTCGTTCGCCCATGGGATACGGAATGATTGATGATTAATCAAAACCGATTGGAAAATCCTGCCTTACTGCGGATTATTGGCAAATCCGGACGGATTCACGATTCGGCGTTTTCTTAATGCCAAAGTAAAGATACCGCCCGACACCGCCAGCCCCGGAAAAATCGGTTCGATCGCGAGCGGATAACCGCCTCCGAGGCCGCTGAAAATATACGGGCTTAGAAGCCATAACAGTGAAACCCCGCCTCCGGCCGTGATCATGCTCATCGCCTCACCCGGTTTAATAACAGCATTTTTGGACATCGCCGCAATAATCGGAAAAACCAGTGCAGGAGTGCCCACTGACCCGAAATGGTGCCATATGTCCACAACGCTTCTGAGCTTCAGAGCGAAGAACACGGCAACCGCGCCACAGGCGACAAGCGCGACGGCGCTCGATCGTTTCGAATCGTCATCCTTCCGGCCTTTGGCGCGCCAGATGATATCGCGCCCCAGCGTTATCGCGGACAAAAAAGAATAGCTGTCGATTGTCGACATAACCGTCGCCAGGAGACCGAGTATAAAAACCGTCCCCAGCGGCGCGGGCAGGAGATTCAGTGCAAGGGCGGGAAAAGCCAGCACGGGGTCATCAAGCGCCGGCATTAAGGCCCGCGCGTAAAGGCCTACTGTGGTAGTCATGGCATCGAAAATCATCCAGAAAAATATCGATATGATGATGCCCTGCTTTGCCGTCCTGGCGCTGTTGGCCGCGAAGCACCGCTGGTAGAAGGCCGGTTCCACGAGTGTTGCCAGGGCTATCACATACCAGACAAGAACGTATTGAGGCGAACGCCCGCCGCGCCATGTAAGGTGGCCGCCGGGAAGCATTCCCGGGAGTATCGAGATGCCCCCGTAATGAAACACCAGGTACGCCAGGGCGGCAAAAAAAGCAGCGTACATCAAAACAAACTGCAGCAAGTCGGTTCTGACCACCGAACGAAGACCGCCCCTGTACACGTAAACGATGGAAAAAAAAGTGCCTGCTATGACTCCCGCCGCCAGCGAGTAGCCAAAGATCGCTTTTATTAAAATGCCCAGCATAAGCACATAAGCGCCGGGCACCGTCATGAAAAAAATAACCACCGCTCCTGCGATGGAAACATTCCTCCCGAATCTGCGGGCCAGCAGATCGGGAATTGTATAGTAGCTAGATTCCCGGGCCTTTTTTGCGAGGAACACCGCGAAGGCAAACGCGGCCAGGTAATATGGAACGCCGAAAACCAGCCAGTTGGATATACCGTAGCGATACGTATACTCTCCGACTCCCAGAATTCCTCCGTACCACGTGGACACCAATGAAGCAACGAACGCCGGAAGCGTCATCGCTCGTCCCAGTACGAAGTAGTTGTCCTCGCCGTCCGATTTGCTCCGGAAGAACCCCAGACCCAGGATAAGCGCCGCGTAGACTAAAGAAACCGTAAGAATCATGTCAGGTTATCAGACGTCGGAATGTTCGCGTTTGCTCAAGTAATAAATATCTTTGTGGAGTACATAACCGCAGGCCTTGAACAATTCGAGGCTCGGCTGGTTGTAGTCTTCAATGAGTGCGGCGTATATTTCGATCTTCTGTTCGAGTAAATATTTTTCCGCTCGTTCGATCAGCGCCCTTCCCAACCCTTTTCTTCTTAGTGACGCATCGACCGCAAGCCTGTTTATCCATCCTTTTCTACCGTCATGGGTAACGAGTACGGCACCTGCAAGCTCGCCGCTCGAAAAAGCTCCAAAAAAACAATCACTTCCGCTATCGACGGCTCTTGTGATCCTGCCGGACAGATCGCGCCCCCTTGGCTTGAACGGCAGCCCCGCACGCTCCCATAACGCAATAATCGCGGAAACGTGCGAGGAATCGAGTTTTTTTATTTCCAGTTTATTCGGCATCTTTCCGGCTAATCCAGGTTCTTGGGTTTGCGTTCGTTCAATGCCCAGTTATAATCCATGAATTTTATCTTCCATTTCCCGGAAACGAGAGCCGAGCGTACATCTTCAACGACATTTGCGCTTATAAAATCCATAAGCGCGCGGTCTTTCGAGCCGTATTCCTTGAACCTGCCGTTTTGCCCGTAAACACGCGCGAAGTCATCGCCGAACCATTTGAATATCGACGATAAGTATAGTACTCCCTGTCCCGCATCGATACGGAAATTTCCCGGATCGGCAAGAAAGCGCCGGCTTTGATCCGCAAGCTGCTCTTCCAGCTTTTCCCCGCTGTAGGGTTCGCTCCTCAGGGGCGGACACGACACAGCGGCACAAACCAGGGCCATGTGAATTCGGGGCTCATTGAACTCTTTTCTCAATATGTCGTTCTCAAGGCCGTCCAGGGTCAGCTTCCTTCCTGCAGCCATAAATGTAATGCGGTCCCATGCTCCTTTTATCTCCTGGATGCTCTTCTTCGGGTAGTTGTCTATAATCACCTTCATCGTTTGTGCGTTATAGACATTGATCCAATAGGCCAGCCGTTCGTTCCGGTCAAGACGGTTATATGCCGCGGACAGCAGGTGGCTGGTTTTTCCGAGAAAGCTGTAGAGCATAGCGCTGTCCGTTTTTAAGCTCTTGTAATCAACCATGCCCGTGCTGTCGGTATGGGACTTTAGAACGGCCGCAAAATCGTCCTTGGGAAAAATCAGGCTATTTTTTTTGGCAGGAGCTTCCGATTCCAGAGCCGCCGCCACTGAAACCAGGAAAAATAATAATAAAAATGCCGGTCCTGCTTTTTTCATTGCTTGTTCTCCTTTCTTACAACGTGCCGGGGATAATGCCTGAAAATAGTACCGATTATCTTAACCCCCGCGAGCACCGTACCTTTTACGGTGCCAGAAATTTTCGAACGTCCGATCCTTTTTCTGTACCTGACCGGGACTTCCATAATGCTCATGCCGTTCATTACGGCTTTAACCTGCATCTCTACGTTCCATCCGAAGCTCCGGTCGGTCATATTCAGCTCCGCAAGACTGTTTCTTCTGATCGCCCTGAAGGGACCCATGTCGGTAAACCTCGCCCCGTAGAGAATTCTCATGAGCGAGCACGCGAGACGGTTGCCGAAACGCTGGTTCCACGGAAGGGCTCCCTTTTCGCTTTCGCCTAATACACGCGAACCGATCACCATGTCCGCTTCGCCCCGGACGAGGGGACCCAGAATAATCACCAGGTCTTCGGGGAAGTCGGAATGGTCGGCGTCCAGGATCACGACCACATCTGCGTCTGCCGGCAGCGCCGCGATTCCTCGCAGGCATGCCGCTCCATACCCCCTGCGATCTTCCTTAACAACACGCGCACCCCACCGGGCGGCCGATTCGGCGGTATTATCGGTTGAGCCGTTATCGACGACGATTATATCACCAACCAGATCCTTTGGTACCTCTTGAAGAACGAGCCCGATCGATTCTTCCTCGTTTAGAGCCGGTATGATAACCGCAGCTTTCATTTTTTCA
Organism: uncultured bacterium; assembly: GCA_964654695.1. GTDB lineage: Bacteria > Krumholzibacteriota > Krumholzibacteriia > WVZY01 > WVZY01 > CAZZKJ01. Next base: position 43,112 of record CAZZKJ010000002.1, read on the forward strand.
GCTCTTCTTAGTTCCGGCCGCCAATCGCCCTTTGCCGGCCGTAAGACCGAACAACATTAAAAAATAAAAGGGTATATATTCGATCAACAGCACTTTCTCATCCAATACCCAGAAATGCGTATTATAATAAAAGGAGACCACGGAGTATGACGCCGTGACCAGACCTGTAAAAATGATCCAAGCTCGGTTTGGATAGAAGCACAGAAACGGAACAATCCAGCACACGTACCACGGATAAACCGTGGGGCTGAGTAACAGGGCGCAGCCTATCACCAAATAGCTGTACCTCAGAAAATCCCGGCTCTTGTATCCCTGGAAGAGTGAAAATGCCGCGAGCAGAAGAAACAACACTCTTCGAATCAGCATCGTATCGAGTCCGGTTATTCTCAAGAGAGTAAACGAGGCTGAGTTGAATTCCCACTGCAAAGCATAGATTTTGAGACTGCTGATCAGCTTCCCCGCCGCACCTGCAAAGGGCAAGTACCCGGCAAGAACCACCAGGACAGACAGTGCCAGCCATTTTGAATACCTCTTTTTGAAAAGAAAATACGGAGCCAGCACGCCGGAAGAATACTTCGAGAGAAACGACAGTGACAGGGCGGCGATACCGCGTCCGCATCTCCCTTTTTCCATTAATAGTATGCCCAAGAAAAGGAATAACATGCCCAGGGAGTCGAGGTGGCCCGAATGAGCAAATTCAATTACAACCAGCGGATTCCACGCGTACATGACGCAGCGCGCGGGATCGATTTTTCGCGCGGCAAGCAGGAGCACCAGGAGAACCAAAAGCATAAGATCAAGCAGCACGAAGATTATCTTCTGCACGGTAATAGATGGCTTCAGTGCCGCGCCCACGGCAAACACGCCCTGCGCCAGCGGGGGATAGATCGCTTCGAGGTCTTTATGATTTATGTTTTCATAATTATTATCGCGGAGATTCGCGAGCGCGGGATCTTCTGGCGCGTGGGAAAAAGGGTTTTCACCTGACAGGCTCACACGCCCCTCCCAGAGATAGCGGTATATATCGTTCGACAGCACGGGCCTGCAGGGCAGAAGAACCGCACGGAAGATGACGGCGAAAATAATTATAATGAAAAGTCGCCGTCTGTAATCATTCCCGGGATTCTTGAAGATCTCAGCGACGGCCAGAATGTAACCTGCGAATGCAGCCGCAAAGGCGGCGAAAAAACGGATGATATGAGCCCCCAGATCACCGAGAGCTGCGATATAAATGAATACCCCTGTGATAACGAATCCCAGGAGCATTACGATCAAGGTGTTGTTTTTATTCATTTGATCGAACCGGATTGTCGGCTTGCCTCCGGGCACGAACGCTTCGTAGATCCGGACAGGCCAAAGACCCCGCACGGGGTTCAGATCATTTAGAATGCAGGAGACTGAGACAGAATATGTAGCAGTATCCCATCACAAAAAGCAGTATATAAGGAAGCGCGCCCCAGTTGCCAAGCAGCGCCAAAACGGTCACCGAGATGAGCATATAGAGGGCGAATGCAAATTCGGTCAGAAGGAACTTCTTGTTCGCGGTGCGGTAGATCTTGCCCTTCCAGCTGTCCTTGAGGGTCTCTATCCTGTACTTGGCGGTGCGTATAAATGGAGTCCTGCGCGAAAAAACCGCTTCGAGTACTGCACCCGCGTTGTTGAGACACATACCTATACCAAGCGCCATAATGAAAGGGATGTCTTTCAATCGCCATTTCCAATCCGGATAAAGTTCTCTTTGCGATACCAGGTAGAAAAAACTGATTGATGCGGTTGTAAAAAGGAATATTCCCATTTCAAGCGCGGGGTATTTGTGAATGGTTGCGTTGTATCTAAATATAATTGACAACGGGAGCAAAACCGACAGGAGCACCAGCAGCACGTAACAGTAGTTGGCCGTCAGGTGAAATGTGGCTTCGAGCTTGACCTTCAGCGGCGCGGAGCATTTCCACAGCCTGGGCAGGAGCTTCTTGCCCACCTGGATCGATCCCTTCGTCCATCGGTGCTGCTGGGTTTTGAACCCGTAAATATCAACCGGGAGTTCGCTGGGAACAACCAGTTCGGGAACGAAAGCGAACTTCCATCCCCGCATCTGCGCCCGGTACGAGAGATCGAGATCCTCGGTAAGCGTATCCCCATCCCAACCGCCTGAATCCAGGATCGCCCGCCGCCTGAATACCCCACCGGTTCCGTTGAAGTTGAAAAACCTCCCGGAATAAAACCTGGCCGTATGCTCCAAAATGAAATGCCCGTCCAGCAGAAGCGACTGCAGACGTGTAAGCAGGCTGTAGGTGCGGTTCAAGTAACCCCACCGCGCCTGCGCCATGCCGATTTTTTTATCACGGAAATAGGGCACGATCCGCTTAAGAAAATTCTCTGGGGGAACGAAATCTGCATCAAAAATCGCGATCAACTCGTCGTCGGTGTGTTCGAGCCCCTCCTTCAGCGCGCCCGCTTTGAATCCTTTGCGGTCCGAGCGGTGAATATACTGAACGCGGACCCCCCTGGCTTCCAATTCGGCCGCAGCCTTGCGGGCGATAGCCTTGGAATCATCCGTGGAATCATCGAGGACTTGTATGCGGAGCAGTTCCCGGGGATAATCGAGATTCGCAGCAGCTTCAATGATCCGCCTGGCGACATAATATTCATTGAAAAGCGGCAGCTGCACAGTTACCGTGGGGTAGTCCTTTTCATCCAGGGAGCCGACTTCGAGCCTCTTGCCGAACTTATAATGCCTGAAATAGAGATAGAGAATGAAATACCTGTGCAGCCCGTATATCGACAGCAGAAGCAGAATGGCAAAATACAGATAAACCGTGATATCAGCTAATAGAGACATTTCAACAAAATTGTCCGGATTTTGAGTTCGTGCTCGCTACAAAAGCCCCGGGTGCCTGCTTTAAGCTCAATTCACCCTTGCCCCGTTTCGCAGCAGGTCGGGCGGCTCGACCCCGGTATCACTCAGTCCACAATCGCGCCCGCGCATGACGATCCGCTGCCCGCCGTGCATCCATAGCAGTGGCTCCCCGTCATGATCCTTCTCTCCCTGAGCGCTCCTATATCGAAATCCTTTATATGCATGGGCGCCCCGTGGTTTACGCACAATCCCAGCGCCAGGTTGAAATCGCAGTCGTAGAGTTTGCCGTCCCAATCTACGCTCAGCTGATGGCGGCACATCAGTCCATCCACTGTCATGCTATTAAAAGCGCCGATGAGCGTGCGCATGTACTCCTTATCCTTTTTCTGGCGCTTCAAATCCGTCAGGAAGCGGCCGATGGGCATATTCGTAATCGTAAGGAGATGCGTGAATATTATATTGTAATTGTCTCCCAATTCCCGCCTGTAATCTTCTTCCAGCGCTCCCTGGCCGGGAGGCAAAACCGGCCCGGCGGGATTGTAAACCAGATTTAGCGGCAGGCCGGGCTCGATACCATAGCCGATTCCATTGAGAAGTTTGATCGCATCGATGCTTTTCTCGTAAACCCCTGCGCCGCGCTGGGCCCTTACGTTTTCTTCAAGATAACACGGAAGCGAAGCCACCAGCGACACATCGTGATCCCGGCAAAACTCTGCCATATCTTCCATGCCCGGCTCGAGCAGCACAGTCAGGTTCGTTCTTACCTGCACGGCAATATTTTCGATCCTGAGAGCTTTTATGAAACGCCGGAAATTGGGATTCAGTTCCGGCGATCCTCCGGTTATATCAACGAGTTCACAGCCGGTATCAAGAGCCGCTCGTGTTATCATTTTCATAGTCTCCCAATTCATCACTTCTTTGCGTTTGGGAGATGCGGATACATGGCAGTGGATGCACTCCTGGTTGCACTTCAGCCCTACATTCGCTTGAATGATCTTGATCTCTGCATTGTAAAGCCCCTCCCCACCTTTTACAGCCACTTTTTTATCGAAGTTGTCGACCAGAGTGCGTTCCATAGCGGACCTCACATTTTAATTTTCAGTTCTTGAGCAAGAAATGCGTACACATCGCTCAGTTCTTCGATGATTTTAGATGTAGGCTTGCCCCCGCCGTGACCCGCCTTGGTTTCGATGCGGATCAGTATGGGGTTCCGGCCCGTGTCATTAGCCTGCAGCGCGGCGGTGAATTTCTTGGCGTGCATCGGAACCACGCGGTCGTCGGTGTCGGCCGACGTTACCAATGTCGGAGGGCATGTCATGCCCGGTTTGACATTATGCAGCGGCGAATACTTGTATAGAAATTTGAAGTGTTCGGGATTCTCTTCGGCATTGCCGTACTCCGGCGTCCAGTAGCGGCCTACAGTGAATTTGTGGTAGCGCAGCATATCGGTAACCGGGACCCGGCTTACTACCGCTCCGAAAAGATTGGGTCTTTGGAGCATACAGGCCGCGACCAGGAGTCCGCCGTTGCTGCCACCCATAATGGCGAGTTTTTTCGTGCTGGTGTATTTTTTCTTTATCAAGTGTTCGGCGGCGCCGATAAAATCATCGAACACGTTTTGCTTATTCCCCAGCATCCCTGCCTTGTGCCACTCTTCGCCGTATTCATTGCCGCCGCGCATGCACGCGACCGCGTATATGCCCCCCTTTTCGAGCCATGGCAGAACCGAAGTCGAAAAATACGGTTTCAGGCTGATATTGAACCCCCCGTAGCCGTAGAGGATGGCCGGATTATCACCGTTCATCTTGATATTCTTCTTGTGGGTTATAAAAATGGGAATCTTTGTGCCGTCTTTGGATGAGGAGAAAATCTCGTGTGTCTCGTAACCGGATGGGTCGAAATCAATATCGGAGCTGCGGAACACCGCGACTTTCTCGGAACCGAAATCATAACGGTATGCCGTGTACGGAAACAGGAATGACGTGAAACCAAAAAACATTTCCTTATCCTCGCGCCTTCCCGAGAGCCCCCGCACCGACCCGACGGTCGGCAGTTCTATCTCGCGCACGAATCCGCCGCCGGTATCGAATATTTTCATTATATTATGAGCGTCGTGCATATAGGCGACAACAAGACGGTTATCAACCATAGTTGTGAAATCGATAACGTCTTCTTGCTGGGGCACGATATCGCGCCAGTTCTCTTTGCCGGGATCTTTCAAATCGACTGCGATTATTTTGCCCCGGGGCGCATCGAGCTTGGTCTGAAAATAGAATACCGTGCCAATATTATCTATCGGAGAATACTCCGCCTCTTCCACTTCCATCAGTACCTTGAAAGGCTCGTTCGAGTTCACTTTCCGGTAGTAGATACCGTTCCTGTCATCAGTACCGTGGTAAACGTAGATAAGGAGATACCTGCCGTCGTCAGTTATCATAGGAGCGAACCCGAGTTCTTTCTGTTCGGGTCTTTCGTATACGAGCACATCCTCTGCCTGCGGAGTACCCAGTTTGTGCCAGTAAACGCGGCTGAAGCTGTTGCGGTCATCTTCGGCAACCTCGCCCTCGGCGGGGAAACGGTTGTAAAAGAATCCGGAGTTATCGTGCTTCCATGCGATCGAGCTGAATTTGCACCATTTTATCAGTTCATCGTAATCGCGGCCCTTGTCGATATCACGCACCCGTATCTCCTGCCAGTCGCTGCCGCTGGAGGACAGTCCGTAGGCGAGCAGCCTGCCGTCTTCGCTGTAGGATTGATTTCTCAGGGCTACGGTCCCGTCTTCGGAGAGCTTGTTCGGATCGATGACAACCGCCGCTTCGCCGTCCAGGGATTTTTGCATATAGAGAACCGATTGATTTTGCAGGCCGTCGTTCTTTGAAAAGAAATAGCGGTCACCGTGTTTATAAGGCAGAGAATAGCGCGGGTAGTTCCATAGTTCTTTCATGCGCTTTTCAATCCGCGCGCGCGCCGGGATAGCATCGATGAACGAATGCGTGAGCTCGTTCTCCGCGGCGACCCAATTCATGGTTTCCTGGGACGCGGGATCCTCCATCCAGCGGTATGGATCCGGAACATCCGTGCCGTGATAGTTCGTTACGACATCGCCTTTTCGGGCCTCTGGGTATGAGAACTTCTCGGCGCTCACCTGTGTCATCAGGGAGGCCGACAGAAGTACTGCCGCCGCAGCGGCGAAGAGCTTATTCAGGGATTTCGACCGGCGTTTCGCCGCAATCTGGGGCGGATTACCAAGGGAAAGTAATGTGGGTATATAATGGAGCGGGTGATCCTGATTGTAAGTTCGCATGAAATCCTCCCTTTGGGTTCACTAGCCTTGCCAACCGTTATTATGTCTGAGGTGCGTTCTATCGATACATGATTGAAAAAAGATAAGTAATATATAAACCATCCGGACAACAGGAGAAAATGAAATTTTGTAAAGTTTTGCCGCCGTTCGGGTTAACTTGTTGAAATTGGGGATATTTGTGATATGATGAATATCGATTCCAATAAAACCTTTTGCGATATGGTGAGGATACCGCAGGGCATCCAACCGGAGGCGTACAAGCATGTCTCTTCAGAAACTTCCTGCAGAATATCTTTCCGACCTGGCTAGACAGTTTTGTTTCATCAGCGCGTTTTTGGGCGGCTGTTCCGCAACTTTTCTGGGCGCTCTATTGATGACAGAATCAAAGATTCGTCCTGTCGGCGAGGCCATTCGCACGGCCGCGCTTGCTGCAGGAGCATTCACGATAGCCGCCATTTCTGCAGCGATGCTCGCAGCCGCTCTCCATCCGAACGCCCCGGCATCCGTGGCTGAAAATGCTTCGATTCTGCACGCGAGAATAGTAACAGTTCTTTTTTTCCTTATCGGCGTTTGCAGTTTTCTTGTAACGATAGGAATAAGCGGCTTCATCCATTCCAGAAAAACCGGCATCATTACTCTAATTATTTCCGTGATAAGCTGCATTTTCGCAACATGGGCTATGGTCGGGTTTTGATTAGATATTGAGAATCAACCCGAAAATCGACTATTGATTATCGTCGGCATGAAGGATTGAATAAATTATCCTTGGCTTTCGAGAGGCGGATAACGAGAGTGATCGCGGCGGGACACGCGATTGATTACATGAAAAGCATGAACGCTATATTTTATTGGCTGCACATGTGGCTCTACAGAAAACACAAAAAATTCATGACGCGTCTGACCGAGAAGAAGTTCATGAGCTCCAAGGAAAGCATTCCGGGATGGATGGTAAAACATCTGATGTATATAACCAAAAAAGATAAACCTCTGGACGCATTGGAGACCTATCTGTTGATGAATGCGCAAAACATTCATTCGGAACTCGTAATGCAGGATATCCTGCTGCTGTCGGGAGAGGGTGATCATTTTATACCGAACAAAATGCCGGCCATGCAGGAGAATGCGCTGATAAACGCAAGATCGGTGGCATCGAGAATGTTCACAAAAGAGGAGAATGCACAGAATCACTGCCAGGTCGGGAATATCGGTCTCTCGCTGGAAGTGATGGTAAAGTGGCTGGATACAGTGACGATAGACCCAAAGGAACCAATATGACAATCACCGGCTTCGACGCAGTCTCGGCCCCGGACGCACACTCTCTCATTCTAGGCACCATGCCGGGCGAAAAATCGCTCCGCGCGGGGGAATATTACGCCCATCCCCGCAACGCCTTTTGGAGGATCATGGGAGAACTATACGGATTCGCTCATGACGCGCAATATCAAATAAGGCTCGAAAGTCTGACATCGAACGGCGTGGCCCTATGGGACGTACTCGGAGCATGCGAGCGCACGGGTTCGCTCGACTCCAATATCAAAATGAAAAGCGCGAAGCCGAATAATTTGCAATTATTCCTGACCGAGCATCCGGGAATTACGCGGATCTTCTTTAACGGCAAGAAAGCCGCCGATCTGTTCGGGCGCCTGGTGCTTCCAAAGCTTCCTCCCAAATCCGGAATGCCGGGCATATTGATCATGCCTTCCACCAGCCCAGCCAACGCTCATCTCAGTTATAAAGACAAATTCTTGCAGTGGAAGAGAATTAAATCGGTTTCTCGTCTCTCATATGTTTATTGATCCTCGTGGCCGGAATCAATCATTTGATAAGCTCGCGCAGCTCCTGATTTTTTGGGCTTTCCCGGTGCGGCCCGGATACGCCACGCGGACGGCAATATAGTCAATAATGATATCCGGCGCTTAGGTTTTGCTTCCATCAGCAGTAGCCCGGGCCCTGTATGCCTGCAAGGGAGGTTAAAACATGATAAATTTGTGAAGATATCGTGGCCATAATCATGACCAATGATGCGTGCTTGAAGGACGACCTGCCGTCAACTGTTGTAATACTAACACCTTAAGATGACGCGGCGATAGTATCGGTCATTATGAACAAATCATTAGAAGATTAAACGTTTAGTAGTTGGAAAGGAGTGGCAAATGAGCGATCTATCTGGACAAAAATGTGAAGCGTGCCGGGTCGGGGCGCCTTTGGCGACTCGGAAACAGATCAACGAATTCATGCCTCAGATTCCGGATTGGGAGATAGTCGAAATAGACGGCATTAACAGGTTGAGCAGAACGTTTGAATTTGATAATTTTGCTGATGCCCTGTCATTTACGAACAAGGTCGGGGAGCTTGCGGAAAAAGAACAGCATCATCCTGCAATTCTGACCGAATGGGGCAAAGTCACCGTGTCGTGGTGGACTCATAAAATAGGAGGGCTGCACATCAACGACTTTGTCATGGCCGCCAAGACGGATGCGGCTGCTTCATCATAACGCAACCCTTAATAAGATCATGGCCAAGTTAACCGCGCGGCCGGGCTTAAATTAATACTACTTCAAGAATCAATGCGCCGCTTAATAGAGAAGCCAACGCTATGAAACACGACCTGCAGCATTATTACAGCACAGTAGTGGCTGAGGGTTTGTATTCAAACGAGAAAAACCTCGAGTTCAATCTGAGCATGGTTTTCAACGAAATTAACTTTGAAAACGCGCGTTTTTTGGAAGTCGGCGGCGGCCGCGGCCTGCACAGTTTTTACGCCGCGTGCAGGGGTGCGCTCGAAGTCATCTGCCTCGAACCCGAAGCCGCCGGCAGTACATCGGGCGTGGTGGAAAAGTTTCGCAGGATCAGCAGCTTACTGGGAGTCAAAAACGTCGATCTCGAACCGGCAACGTTTCAGGATTTTGAACCCCGGGACAAACTTTTTGACATCATACTGCTCCATGATTCTATCAACCACCTGGATGAAGACGCTTGTATCAATCTGCTAAATAACGATTCATCGAAAACTGCCTACAAAAATCTTTTCCATAAACTGGCTTCTATGGCTGATACCGGGGCTTCCCTGATCATATGCGACTGCTCCCGCTTCAATTTCTTCGCTTCGTTGGGCATAAGGAATCCCCTGACTCCAAATATAGAATGGCATAAACACCAATCTCCGTCGGTGTGGATCTCCATGCTAATCGAAGCGGGGTTCGGCAGGCCGCGGACGAAGTGGATTTCTTTCAACCGGTTCGGTTCTTTGGGACAGCTTATCACCGGCAATAAATTCGCGTCGTATTTTCTAAAAAGTTACTTTTGCCTTGCTATGAAAAAACTTTAGCTTCGGCATCTTTGCACCATAAATATTATTTAGTCGAGAAGAGCGCCCCTCCCTACCACGACGTTTGGGTTTTTACTTTGAAGATTTCGCAAATTCGAAAAAGCCGGGCAGGGACCGTTTCTCACAATTGACTTTGCCTTTCTTGCCATATGGTTTATTTTATCCTCACAGTATTAGCCCTTACGCAAATCAAGGAACGGGGATTATCGTGAAAGCATCGGACCTGTTCGTGAAAGTTTTGGAGAATGAAGGGGTTGAATACATATTCGGGCTTCCAGGCGAAGAGAACCTGGATCTGCTCGACTCGCTTAAGAATTCCTCCATTGAATTGATTATCACCCGTCATGAACAAGGTGCAGGATTCATGGCCGCCACGTACGGAAGGCTTACGGGAAAACCAGGAGTGTGCTTATCGACTTTGGGGCCGGGCGCCACCAACCTTGTCACCCCGGCGGCCTACGCCCAGCTCGGCGCCATGCCCATGATGATGATAACCGGACAAAAACCCATCAAGAAAAGCAAACAGGGCAAATTCCAGATAGTGGATATAATAGAATTGATGCGTCCCATCACGAAATTTACGCGGCAGATAGTAAACGGCAATAATATTCCATCGGTGATCAGGGAGGCGTTTCGCCAGGCCACGGAAGAACGGCCGGGCGCGGTTCATATAGAACTGCCTGAAGACATCGCCGTTGAAAATGCAGAAGAAAAAATAATCGAAGCCGACACGTACCGCAGGCCGGATGCTGATGAGAAAGTATCGCGCCAGGCCGCAAAAATGATAGAACAGGCTTCCATGCCGCTGCTTTTAATCGGCGCCGGAGCCAACCGCAAAAGCACGAGCAAGGCCCTGACGGCATTTATCGATAAAACCGGAATCCCCTTTTTCAATACGCAAATCGGCAAAGGCGTGGTCGACGAGAGGCATCCAAAATTTCTGGGCACGGCCGCTCTCAGCGACAGTGATTTTATCCACTGCGCCATCGACAGGGCCAACCTGATAGTAAACATCGGTCATGATGTAGTGGAGAAACCGCCCTTTCTGATGGAAGTTGGCGGGAAAAAAGTCATTCATGTCAATTTTTTCCCTGCACAAATCGACGAAGTGTACTTTCCTCAACTCAACGTCGTTGGAGATATTACTACGTCGGTAATACACATAGCCCGCCATATAAAAAACATGAGCGGCTGGGATTTGTCTTATTTTGATCGGATAAAGACCGAAGTGGACGCTCACCTAGGGAAATATGCCGGTGATGACCGTTTCCCGGTTCTTCCGCAAAGGCTCGTGAATATCGTTCGCGAAAAGCTCCCCGAAGATGGCATCGTCACGCTCGATAACGGAGTCTACAAAATATGGTTCGCGCGCAATTATAAATGCTATCGTCCCAATACTCTTTTGCTCGACAATTCCCTTGCCGCCATGGGCGCGGGACTCCCGAGCGCCCTGGCCGCTAAAATGGTCCATCCCCGGAAAAAAGTAATATCGATAAGCGGCGACGGCGGATTTTTGATGAATTCACAAGAATTGGAAACGGCCGTTCGCATGGATTTGGATCTGGTCGTGATTATTCTCAACGACGGCGCATATGGAATGATCAAGTGGAAACAGGAAGGATTGGGATTTGACAGCTTTGGATTGGACTTTAATAATCCTGATTTTGTAAAATACGCCGAGAGTTTCGGAGCTGCAGGATACAAACCCAAAAGCTGTGAAGAATTCTGCTCGATCCTGGAAAACTGTTTGGCTGCAAAAGGGATTCATGTAATAGATCTTGATGTTGATTATTCGCTTAACCATTCGATTCTCAACGTGCTCCTGCGTGAAAAAACTTGCATTTTATAATCTGAACTTTACTTATGAATCCAACTAACACATTGGCGGCCGCACTTGCGTTTAGCCTGCTGGCAGGTCCCTGCAGCGTTCTGTGCGCAGCCGGCGGCCCATCCGCCAATTCTCCCGAGCCCCGCAATTCTCTGGGCATTGGCATCGGCCTGCCGCAGACGGTTGCCCTGACATATGAGAGGCAGTTAGAACCGGGTTTCGCCCTGCGTCTGCACGCGGGAACTTTTTTCTTGATCAGTTCAGCAGGCGGACGCCTGCAGTGGGAGCGCGGAAAACACCGCTACCGGCCGTTCTTCTTTGCCGGGGGCGCCATTATTCATGTTGTAGGGGAATACTCCCTTGATCCGGACGGAGCGGCCGGCTACCTGTGGCTGGGATCGGGATTGAATGTCAAGCTCCGGAGGTGGACGTTCTACGGCGAAGGCAGTATTCTATATGGCGGAGACCAGAATCACGGATTGGGCGAGAATTGGGTTTTTCCTTTTAACCCGGCCATGGCGGCGGGAATCATGTTTGGGTTCTGATTGAAAACATAATCCAGTATGCCCGACAAAGTTGAACAAAAATTTTTCACGGATATGCGGGGAGTAAAGCTCTTCTGCTTGATCGCTTTTTCCTACTCCTGGATAATATTCATAATCGTCGACATCTTTATACTTCCCGGATTGTTTCGCGCCGGGGACACCGCGAAGGTCTGGTTAATAGCTCTTTTCGGCCACATGCTCGCCATGGCCGGACCGGCCCTTGCTTCAGCGATTCTCTGGAAATTTTACCACAAAGAACACTTCCCGAGGTGGAAATGGAGCCGTCCCAAATACTACCTGCTGGCGGCCGGCTCGATGCTTGCTATTTGGACTCTTCCCTCGCTGCTGGGCTTAATTTTTGGGAATACACTTTCTTTGCGTTCACCGGTCGAAACGTTTGCATGGGTGGTTATCGGCGCCAGTTTTTCAATAGGATGGCTGGCCGGACTTGGAGAAGAAACCGGATGGACGGCCTATCTGCTGCCTCGACTGGCTCCCCGCATGGGAAAGAGCCGCGCTCTCATCGCAGCCGGCATGATTCGCGGGCTCTGGCATATCCCGGTTCTGATCGGTCCCCGCGTAGCCCAAACAATGGCCGGAGAAATAACAACCGCCAGATTGGCAGCGCTTTCCGTCATCTTTGTATTTCAACTGGTTGTTTCCAATGCGTTGTTCGGCGCACTCTTTGGGTCGGTATGGTACAAGACGGAAAGCCTGCCGCTTTTGGGATGGATGCACCAGTGGTTCGACGCGGCGCGCGATGTCACGGCGCTTATGGTAATTGGGTACGCCGGCAGCGCGTGGTTTACCATCTATTGGGGAATCCCGTTCTATTTAGCGGCCGGGCTGTTCCTTACACAAACGGCGCGCGATGAAGGGGCAAACATGTGGACTCTTGCTCCGCCCCGCAATCCGGCTTGATCACATCTTGCAAATAATCATCCCTATAGTTAAGCTGGCGTTGTTTAGATCCAATAGGCGCCTTCTCTTATGAAAGGCTCGAACTTGCCGCCCATCAACCAAAGCCGGCCTGCAAATGAAGTCTCGAGTGGAATCAAATCCGTTCGTACGGCGATTATATGTTTCATTTTCTTGGTTGTATGTCCTTTTTTCATTTATGAATTTTATCAGATGGGCAGGACGGAATTCGATGATGCATATATGTACATACGCTATGCGAGGCATTTCCTGGATGGATACGGCTTTTCCTGGAATATTTCCGAAGGCTCCGCTTATGGATGTACAAGTGTTCTTTATCTGCTCCTTATTACCCTCGAACGCGGCCTCACCTCACTATCCGACGGCTCGGTGCTGACAATAACATCCCTGTTGTCCGGGTTGGCCGCAGTCACCGCCCTTTCGGCTCTCGCCCACTCCATACTGGAATCCCCGGGATTGCGCCGCGCATGGGTTCCCCTTCTCGTCGTACCCGCCGTCGTCGCTACCAAAGAGTTTGTCTACCACTGCAAAACGGGCATGGAAACGAACCTCGCCCTGTTCCTGATTACTCTTTTCTGTTTGTTCGTTTTTAAGTATACGAAGAGACAGACCCGTCTTCGCTTTGTGTTAATCCTCGTCACCGGTTATCTGAGCTTTCTTACCCGTCCTGACGCCGGGATATACTGGATTCTCTTCCCGCCGGTCTTTTTTATATTTTGGGGCGGCTTGCCTTTGAAACGTACTTTTGCATACATAGCTTCGTGCGTCGCAATCCTGGCAATCGATGCATTGATCAAGATCCGTCTGTTTGGAGGATTCATTCCGCTGCCTTTCTTCGCCAAGTCCAACGGATTTTATGAAGGATACCTGGGGATGCATGAATGGAACGCATTCGAGTTCCTGGTTTCATTTTTCAGGATAAGCCTGCCGTTTGTTCTCGCGATCATATGCCTGGGCGGCCGTACCGTCCTGAAAAAGATCTTTCTAATCCTGATCCCTTTATTTCTGACTTTCGCTTACTTTTCATCAATAGTTCAGATTATGGGTTACAAATCGCGTTTCTACTATCCATCCCTGCCGTTCATGCTCACCGCCGCTATGCTTGCACTCAATTCCTTCACGGCTTCGGGAGGCAGGATACGAGTTGCAGACGCAAGGTCGCTCGCCGTGCGGATGCTGGTAATCGTTCTGGCGCTGGTGATTTTTGCGGGATCCGTTTTCTGGTATGTCACGGACTTCGCGTGGAACAAAATCCATGATGCGCGAGGGCAGGAATTCCTCCCGAAAAGAGAGTACGTCTTAGCCGACGGGACTTCGGAAGAACTTCCGCTTCCGGAATGGTGGGAGGCGGTTGGATCGCTTGCGGATCTGCTGCAAAGCCTGCCCGCCGAAGTCGTATTCGCAGGGTCCGAATACGGCTTTGTAGGTTCGCGCATACCGGAGAAAAAAATCATAGACCTTGTAGGACTTCATGATAAAAAAATTGCAAAAAAAGGCTTCTCGCTGGATCATATCCTCGAACAGAAGCCAGATATTATTTGGTTCCCGCACTGGGACTACTCCCGTATTATTGTTGAATTCCTGGACAGCCCGCGGTTCGCAGCCGATTTCGATTATATCCCGCGCATCTATATGTGCGGCCTCGCGGTTCGAAAAGATTCGCAGTACTTCAATCAAATCGCGGAAGGAATACAGAAGCAGTTTTCCATTCTCTACGGCCGGGGAGATATATCGGGATACATAGCGCAGCCGGCAGATGCCGGCCCCAAAGAAACAGCCCGGCCATTCCCTCCCTACGACCCCGGATCATAATCCACAGCCGGCGCTTTGACATGGGATATCGGTTGCTGCATCCATTTGAGCTAAAACCCGGATTGCACATACGCAGCTTTTATTGTATTCTCTAACCGTTCAAAAAACAGCAGGAGCCCCACACAAAACGAATTGAACACATCATTCTTAGAGAGTCCTCTCATGAACAAAGCTTGTTTCAGCAGGCGTCCCGCAAAAACGGAATATTTCGATTATAATGTCAGGCTTTTTCAGGGATTTGATGAAAATATTCTTGGAAGCAAAGGCCGGGCCAGTGGACATTTTTTCACAGTCCGATCCATACTCCATATAATCGCCGGGCATGCCGCCCACCATTTAGATTTCTTGAGCAAAAACTACCTGCTTTAGTGCGCCTAGAGCAAATTTGTTATAAATGAAAACCCCTGATACCGACAGATCCGTGAACTTGAAGTATCGGAATAAATATGAAGGGCTTTCCTCGCTGCGGTGCCTTCTCCGTTTGTGCTTTACAGTAGCGATCGCGGCCGGAATTGGGCCCCCGCCCACATCGGCCGCGCACAAAGGCGTGGATCCCAAGCATATCTCCTTTTTGATAGAACAGATGTCAACTGATATGCGGTACGAAATATCGTCGCTGCAGTATCTGCTTGAACCCGGGGAACTGCTCGAACTGCTCAAGCTTCGCACCGATTACGCGCGAGTCAGGTGGATTCGAGAATTCTGGGAATCTCAAGATCCGGTATTCACCACGAAGGAGAACGAACGCCTGACCGAACATAAGCAGCGCGTTGCTTATGCGGAATCCAACTTTTACATACCGCGCTGGCCGATGTGGGACCAGCGCGGAGAAGTTTACATCCGCTTCGGTCCTCCCGATTTCCGCAAAGCGATCGAACCCAAAACGACTATTATGGGCCCGATTCCCAAGAAAGAAATATGGTACTACGGGCAGTTCGATATGTATGTTCTCTTTGAAGACGCTTTATCCAACGGCGAATATACTTGCTTTTTGAAGCACATTAGAGCCGCGCGCGGGATGTCCCTCGGTATAGCCGGTGATGGTATTGACGCTCCGGTCGGCAAGGAGACTATTCTTCCACCCAGAATTACCGTAGAATCCCGCTTGGATTTGATTGAAAAAAAACTCAACAATTTCACCGAAGTGGCTCGGTCAATCCGCGCCTCATCCCGCTATCAATCCCGGAGATTCAAACTTCCTTTTGTTTTCCAGGCGGCCGATTTCCGGGGAGGCGCGTCGCTCAACCGGGTCGATGTCAATATCGAGTTCTCAGCCGATTCGTCCGCGGTCAAAAACAAAGAAGACTTCATGGAATACACCGCGACGGCCGTGTGCATGAATACCGACAAAAAGGAAATCGGACGCGATGCCCGCAGCATAAAAATTCCAACCCCGCTAGCCGCGTCCGCGGACATGCGCCTTATACCGACGCAGCTGACGTTTTCCCTTCCTCCCGGGTTCTATTTCCTGGCGGTTACAATGGAAGAGAAAGGCACCGGCAGGTTGACTTCATATCGCAAAGATATTACGTGCAGGGATTTCGAAAACAATCTGTCCGTAAGCGATGTGCTTTTCGCCAGGAAAATAACACCCGCCAAAGGCAACTCAATGTTTAACAGAGGGGCGATTCAGGTTGTTCCGCATCCTTTATCCCGTTACCGCAAGCCGGTCGGCATTCCCGTCTATTTTGAAGTTTACAACCTGTTTAATGATCAAAACGGATCCGCTTCGTATACTGTTGAGTACAGGATCGTTTCCCGCCAATTGAAAAAAGCGGGATTCTGGGGTCTCTTCAAGAGAGCAAAACCGTTGTTCGATATATCATCCAGTTTCCAGGCAGCATGCCGCGGCGGCCGCGACCAGGTTCACATAGATATTGGTTCGGACAACTTCGACAAGGGAGAGTATACTCTCAACGTAATAATCACGGACAACCTGTCCGGAAATAAAGCCGAAAGGGAAGCGGATTTTACGATATTGGAGTAAGCCGCTCATCAAAAAAATGCCTAAAACCGTCATATTCGCCAACGGATGCCCCATGGAAGAACCACCGGTTGATGATCTTATCCATCCGGAGGATACGGTTATTTGCGCCGACGGCGGGGCCGTTCACGCTTTGTCCTTGGGAATAATCCCAAATATCGTCATTGGAGACTGCGATTCTCTGCCGAAGGGAACAACCGACGACCTGCGTGCACGCGGCGTCCAGATTATTAAAAAGCCATCAAAAAAAAACGAAACCGACCTGGAACTCGCCGTGCAATTGGCGGTGGCAAGAGGAGCGTCTCGTATTTTAGTCCTCACCGCTCTCGGCGGCAGGATGGATCAGAGCCTGGCAAATATCCTATTGCTGGCGAAACCTGAATGGCAGCCCATACGGATTGAATTGGCGGAAGGAAAACAAGCAGCAGTTCTCATACGCGGCCCCGACGAGATAGAGATTGCCGGCGATAAAGGTGATATATTCTCGTTGATTCCACTCAGTGAAGTATTGAACGGCGTGACCCTCGAAGGTCTGGAATGGCCGGCGAAAGACTCGGTTTTTCACCTCGGCAGCACCGAGCCCATAAGCAACTCTTTTACGGGAGAAAAAGCCCTGGTCCGTATCGATTCAGGAACAGCCCTTATCGTACACATCCCCAAAATCGCAGCCCGATAATTGGGGCTGCCTGGACAATTATTCTTATTTGCCATATGATGTAATCCCAAATTACAATCCCAAAAGGCAGGACTTTATTATCAAAACAAAACCGCCCACAATTGGCTGTTATTCCCGCCGCATAAAAGCTTTATTTTTTATTCCGGCATTTTTCACTCTGGTTATTACTGCATGCGGGCCGGAAGAGGAGTTGGAGTGGCCGGTCGTAAAAAACAAAATCCGCAGCCGCTTCCCGGATGTCGCGCAGATGTCCACCGAAGAGTTGGCAGGACTTATGGAGGTTGAAAACGGAAACAAACCCGTTCTCATTGACGTTCGCGCACTTGAGGAGTTCGAGGTCAGCCGTATTCGCGGCGCAAAACGCGCCGAAAGTGAACGCGATGCTATCGAAGTTCTAAAGAACATAGACAAAGATTGCCCGATAGTGCTTTATTGCTCGGTCGGCTATCGGTCGTCGCAGCTGGCGGACAAGCTGCGCCGCCGCGGCTATTCAAAGGTATTCAATCTGGAGGGGGCCATTTTCCAATGGGCCAATGAAGGAAGACCGGTTTATTCCGACAGCGGCAGGGTTTACAGGGTTCATCCCTATGACCGCCGCTGGGGACGGTTATTGGATGAAAAATACAGGACACATTAATACTCCGGATTGCTCCTATATGGATGGATCTAAACCTCTTTCTGTCAGCATTGTAATCCCATTGAAAAACGAGCACGAATCCATCATTCCGCTTGCCTGTGAAATACAATCGGTCATGGACGGTTTGGAGTTTCCATGGGAATGCATTTGGATCGATGACGGTTCAACGGATAATTCACTGCAGGAGCTAAAAAAAATCCGCGACGGGAATTCCTGCCATCATTTTATCCGGTTTCAAAATAATTTCGGACAATCCGCAGCCATTTCTGAGGGATTCAAGCATGCTTCGGGACGAATCATTGCAACGATGGATGCAGATTTGCAAAGCGATCCGAAGGATATTCCAAAACTGCTCAAACTGCTGCTAGAAAGCGGCGCAGACATGGTAAACGGCGTGCGCAGAAACCGCAAGGATTCCCGGACAAGAAAATTTTCATCTCGAATCGCAAATGGTTTCCGTAATATTGTTACCGGCAGCCGGGTGACGGATATCGGCTGTTCGATGAGGATATTCAAGCGGGAATGCGTGGACGGTATTATTCTTTTCAAGGGAATGCACAGGTTTCTTCCCACGCTGGCGGAATCAAACGGCTGCAAAATCATGGAAACAGATGTGAATCACCGCCAAAGGCGCTACGGCAGGCCCAAATACGGCGTCAGCAACCGGTTGTGGGTGGGCATACTGGATACACTTATGATAAGGTGGTACTGTTTCAGGCGCATCAATCCACAAATCGAATCGAAATCCATAGAAAAGGAAGACTAGGGATGGATAAGCTCTGGCTGATAGTGGGATTCTTGGGACAAGTAATTTTCGGGGGACGTTTTGTGATCCAATGGATAAGCAGCGAAAGAGCTCGCAAGAGCTATGTGCCGATTGCGTTCTGGTACATGAGTATAGCCGGGGCTGCCTGTCTTCTCGTCTATGCGCTTCATAAGAAAGATCCCGTATTCATATTGGGCCAGTCCACAGGATTCCTGATATACTCCCGCAACCTTTATCTCATTCGCCGGCAGAAACAGGATATACATGGCCCTGCGGTCAGACAGGCATAATCTGCTTCTCGTTCTGGCCGTTGCGGCCGTAACGGGCATTTCATTCCAGGGCTCCAGGGGACTCTATGAAACTACCGAAGGCCGCTATGCCGAATGCGCCCGGGAGATGGCTGAAACCAATAATTGGCTGACCCCCCAGATCGATTATAAACCCCACCTGTCCAAGCCTCCGCTTGCATACTGGGCTATTGCCGCCGGTTTGAAAGCAGCCGGCAGAAACGAATGGGGGGCCAGGCTGCCCGGCGCCCTGGCCTTCATCCTGATCTCGCTGGCCCTCTACAGAACAGGATCGCTCATGTGGGATGACCGCACCGGGCTTTTGGCGGGTGTGGTCTTTGCAACATCGCCTTTCGCGGTCGCAGGAGAAAACAGCCTTTCTACAGATATATTCCTCGCTCTCTGGTCGGTGCTGACGGTGATGGGCTACTGGAAAGCCCAAAGGGCTCAAACCTCCGGTACCGGCAGGATATGGATGCTTTCGGCATGGTTCTTTGCGGCTATGGGGTTTTTGACCAAAGGGCCGCCTTCGCTGCTCACCCCCGCTTCCATACTGGTATTTCATTTTTGTTGCAAGCGCAGGAGCGAAAAGCCGAAATCTCTCTTTGCGTTTCCCGGCGTATTGCTGTTCCTGGCGGCCGGATTATCCTGGTACGTATTCTCGGTTTTCAAGCATTCGGGCACCGCCTCATACTTTTTGGGACAAGAAGTTTTCGAGCGTATCTTCACAGGCAAGTTTCACCGAAATCCACATTGGTACTCGCCTGTTTTCGTTTACATACTGCCCATTGTATTTGGATTGGGAGGATGGCTCGCGTTTATACCCGGGATTTTAAGAAGATATGGAGCACTAAAAAAGCCTTTTATGTTTGCGCGATCGCTGACTTCATCTCCGGAAAAATTCTTCACAGCAATATGGTGCGTTCTCCCCCTGCTCGTTCTTTCTGTTTCACGCAGCCGGCTTCCTCTCTATATGCTTCCATTTTT
The DNA here is from genome assembly GCA_964654695.1 of uncultured bacterium. Taxonomy (GTDB): domain Bacteria; phylum Krumholzibacteriota; class Krumholzibacteriia; order WVZY01; family WVZY01; genus CAZZKJ01. Next base: position 63,062 of record CAZZKJ010000002.1, read on the forward strand.
CCCCGCCATCGTCTTGGGTATTGCCCGCAGTATAAGGATGCTCGGAGGGTCTTCGCAAAAGAGAAAAATTATTCTGGTGGCGGCCTGCAGCACGCTGCTTCTTGCGGCCGCCAAGAATTTTTCGCAGTATTATAAGTCCGACCTCGATATGCGCAGGCTTTATAACAGCATGCCGGCGGCCGTTCCCGGTCGGACGGATTATTTTATCTACAGAGAAAATAATATGTTCGGACTTCAATTCTATCTGGACGGCTCGCTCGAAAGGGTCCGCGGCCAATCCGACACCGGGAGGCCGGGCGTGGATCTTGAAGCTGTCATAAACAACATCAAGACCGGTTCCGAACGAAGAAAAGCCGTATTCGTAGTTCGCAAAAACAATACATCCCTTGAGCGCCGCCTTGAAGAGGCCGGGCTTCAACTCAATAAAAGGCGCGCATCCGGTTCGTTCTATATTATCTCCCTGGAGGAGGGCTCTTCGGGACCTCCGGAGCATTAAAACACACCGGAGAACCGGAGAGCATTTTCTTTACTTCGAGCAGCAAATAATGGATAATTAAAATGGTGGTCCCTCACAGCGGGAGGATGCAATGAGCAGCGTTTCCACATGGATTGAAACGACCCTCAGGTTGAGTACCCACGCCCAATCAAAGATACTCATCTCTCTGATCGTTATAGCCGTTTTGTGGCTTCTTCGCTTTTTGGTTTCAAGACTGGTTTGGAAGCGCACGGAAGACATCCGCACCCGGTATTTATGGAGAAAAAGCCTCATATACATAGAAGTCGGACTGACCGTCATTCTGGTGAGCCGCATATGGTTCGAAGGCTTCAAGTCTTTTACAACCTTTCTGGGACTGGTATCGGCCGGCCTGGCTATTGCTTTAAAAGATACGGTGGCCAACATTGCAGGCTGGGTTTTCCTGATCGCAAGGAGACCTTTTACTATAGGCGACCGGATACAGGTTGGGGAATGTACGGGGGATGTAATAGACACGCGCTTGTTTCAATTTACACTTCTTGAAATCGGCAACTGGGTGGACGCGGATCAGAGCACCGGAAGGGTGATCCATGTTCCCAATGGATGGGTCCTATCCAAAACCCTTGCAAACTACAGCAAGGGGTTCCAATATATATGGCACGAAATCCCGGTGCTGGTCACTTTTGAAAGCAATTGGAGAAATGCAAAAAACATGCTGCAGAGCATTGCGGCCAAGCATGCCGAACACCTGAGCAAGTCAGCGGAAAAAAGAGTCAAGGAGGCCAATAAGCGGTTCATGATTTTTTATTCGCACTTTTCTCCATATGTCTACACCACCATAAGGGACAGCGGCGTTCTGCTGACGGTGCGTTACCTGTGCGAACCCCGCCGGCGGCGCAGCACCGAGAATGCCATAAGCGAAGATATCCTCCTTGAATTCTCCCGACACGATGATATCGATTTTGCTTATCCAACGCAGCGGTTCTATAACAACCATCTGGAAGGAAGAGCGGGAAAAAACGAACCCGAGACCAAGAAAGAATCCCTGGTGCGCGGCCGCCCGGACAAATAGATAAGCATGCTCAGGCCGATGTGGGAATTCGAGCAGGGATCTACGCGGAAAATAATTATCAAGGGATACCATGAAACAACCGATTAAGATAATCATTCTCATTATTATCTGCTGTTCCTTTTACTATATAGCGCCGGCGGCAAAGGCCGGAAAGTCCGAAAAAAAGAAAGCAAAGAAAATGATCATCACTTCACAAGCTTTCAAAAACGGCGGCGAGATTCCCAAGAAGCATACCTGCCAGGGCAGCGACATATCCGTTCCGCTGGAGTGGGCTAATGTTCCCGGCAATACCAGAAGCCTCGTTCTGATAGTGGACGACCCGGACGCGCCCGACCCGAAAGCGCCAAAAATGACATGGGTTCACTGGGTGCTTTACAATATCCCGGTCGAATCAAAGGGCCTTCGGGAAGCAGCGGCATCCGGAGATCTGCCCAAAGGCACACTGAAAGGAATAAACAGTTGGAAAAGAACCGGCTACGGAGGACCCTGTCCTCCTATCGGGATCCACCGGTATTTTCATAAGCTCTACGCCCTTGATATGGTTTTACCGGATTTGAAAAGGCCCGATAAAGACGCTCTTGAAAAAGCCATGAGCGGCCACATCATTGCCGAAACCGAGATTGTAGGAAAATATAAGAAACAATGACGCGGACACTTCGCGCCGCGGCGATCGAAAGCAAGGTTGACGGCATCAACGGAGGCATCAACGGGGGACGCGCCTGCTGGGCGGTATCCGGAACCTTTTGTGATAATCAGGTCCAGGGCTCATTCGCAACAAAATTGATCAGCTGCCTGCAGTGCGATTTCTATAAAAGAGTGTTGGCGGAAGAAGGAGCCGATTACAAAGGGGCCGCGGACATCGTGAGGAAAATGAAGCATTCCGACTGAGAACCAAGATCATTCCCCTCTGAACTCCTTCGATTCCCTACCAGTATCTTTCGACGTGAACCTGGCCCGGATCCCTCTTGGAATGTTCTTTGTAACCTTCATCAGTCAGATGCGAAACCATATCCTCGACCATATCGGGATTGCCGCATAAGAATATATGAGTATCGCCGGGATCGAGTCTGCGTTCCCATACGCGTTCCACTTCCCTCGATGACCATAAGTCCTGTACGTGCCCGCCCCGGCCGGACCAGGCAACCGGTTCATCTCCAGGCCGGCTTATTACCGGCAGATAGGCAAAATTCAGCGCCAATCTCTGCAGGCTGATGAGTTCGGAGCGGTATCCCAGGTCCCATGAATGGCGTGCGCCGTGCAGAAGAGCGGTCTTTCGGGTCGAGTCGGCCGCCAGGTGCGTACGCAACATGCTCATGTAAGGCGCCAGACCCGTTCCGGTTGCGATCATGATTATGTCTGCATCATCAGGCGCGTCCTCCAGACGGAAAATCCCCGTAAACTTCTTGCCCAACCAGACCTTGTCTCCCGGCGATAAAGCGAACAACCTTGGAGTCAGCGATCCTGAGCGTACGATATTGATATAGAATTCTATATACTCGCGTGCGAGAGAGGAAGAGGCTATGGAATAGCTTCTGCGGAGAAGCTTTGCGGGATCTCCGGGATTCTCTTCAGGATCTGAAAGTTCGCTCCGGGGCGCCGACCCCGGAAGCCCCAGGACGGCAAACTGGCCCGGGACGAACTCGGGAAGTTCCCATCCATCCGGAACGACGCGCAGTATCATGAGTTCCGGAGTTACGTTTATTCTCTGGCTGATTACGGCATTGAGTTCGATTTTGTTCAATTTTTACCTCCATAATCAGAATCTTACCGGCCGATATTTATCGATCGAGTTTCTTATTAACTTTCGCCAGCAAATCCCGGGCTTCCTTCTTGTAAGCGGGATCACCTACTGTAGAGGAGGGAAGGGACAGGCACTTATCAAGTTGGGATTTTGCAGGCTCCCATTGTTTCATCATCATGTATGTCCTGCCCAATTCCAGATAATGGTTGATATGTTCTGGGGCTAAACTGACGGCTTTCTTGAAATAAAACACGGAGCTGTCGTTCGAGGCGCCGGCGGGCACTCCGCCGTAAAGAATCTTGGCAAACGCTTTGAGCACTCCGCTCAAGTTTGCAACTTCCCTGTGCCACCGCGCGATTACATGATACGCGCTGTCATTATCCGGATCCAGGGAGATTGCTATAAGGGCTTCTTTTCTTACTTCCTCCGATAGTTTTATCTTTGTCTTTCCGCCCTCGAAAAGGGCGAGTTTGCCCACTGATATCGCATTAAAAAGGTGTGCGTTCGAATCGCCGGGATCGATTCGCACCGCCCACCGGGCAAACCGAACCGCGTTGATATAATGGTCTTTTTTATTTTTTTTGTCCGCCTTGTCCCCGGCGTCGACAAACGACCGGGCGCTCTTCCATAAAGGTTCGCTGAGCGTTGAATCAAACGCTATAGCCGCCTGATAGCTTGATAAAGCCGATGCGAAATCGAGTGCCGCATAAGCGCTGTCGCCGGCGGCGATGAATTGCAGGGCGCGGACCCTCCCCTGAGGTGTTTCCTTTTTATCGCCCTGAATGGGCGCTGCGAAAACGTCGATTCCCAATCCGACAAGCATCGTCAACCCCAGCAAGATATGCAATATTACCGAACCGCTTCCGGATATTATTTTTCGCATTTGATCTCCATTCGTTTATTCGGCTGTATCGAATTCTGTTGACAGAGCCCGGGGTGGATAAGATACTTTCAGGTTATGTAATATCTTTTCGCTATTCAATCTAAATATGAATCCTCATGGGAGCGTCCGCTGAAGCAGTACTTGGCACAAATCGAGTTCGTTAAATCATATCAAACACGCCTTTCTACAGGCACTGCGCGGGAGGATTAGCCCGATGGCAGCAGATACAATTCCTCAACTGCTCCTTCATTCGGCCCGCAGGTATAATAAGCAATCTGCGTTCAAATTCAAGCAGGGAAACGCTTATCTCAACTCATCGCATGCCGAAGTGCTGGAGCGAGTTCATAAAGCGGCTCTGGGACTGTCCATGCTGGCATTGGCCAAAGGCGACCGCATAGCTCTTCTATCAGAAAACAGGCTGGAGTGGGCGATATCCGATCTGGCGATACTATCTATGGGCGGCATAAACGTGCCTATATACGCAACTCTTCCCGCCAACCAGATCGAATACATACTCAGGGACTCCGAAGCAAGAGCGGTTTTCGTATCCGATGCCGTTCAAATGAAAAAAATTGAGGAAATACGGCCCAATCTTCCAATGCTGAACACGGTTATAATATTCGACCCCGATGGGACATCCGGCGATACGCTGACCCTGGACGGACTGATTGAAAAAGGCTCGTCCAGTACCGATCCCCCGGGGCTCGAACAAATGATAGCAACCATAAGCTCATCGGACTGGGCGAGTATCATCTACACGTCTGGAACCACCGGAGATCCCAAGGGAGTTATACTGACCCATTCCAATTTTATCTCGAATGCACTTACATGCGCTGCGATCATTAAAATCGGGCCGAATGACACCTGCCTGTCCTTTCTGCCTCTCAGCCACGTGTTGGAAAGAACCGCCGGATATTACACCATGCTTTACGCGGGGGTCACTATAGCCTATGCCGAAAGCATAGATGCGGTCCCACAGAACCTGCTCGAGATCTGTCCGACGGTAATGATAAGCGTTCCGCGTTTATACGAAAAAATGTACGCCAGGATAATGGAAACCGCTACCAGCGGGTCTGCGGTAAAAAAGAACCTTTTCTTCTGGGCCGTGAAAGTCGGAAAGATTTTTGTGAATGAAAAGCTTGCCGGTAAAATATCATCCCTGACCAAATTCAAGTATGCTGTCGCCAACAAACTGGTTTTTTCCAAGCTGAAGGGCAAAACCGGTGGCAGGCTGAGATTCTTCGTGTCAGGCGGCGCCCCCCTGGCAAGAGACATAGCCGAGTTTTTCTACGCCGCCGGCCTTCCCGTACTTGAAGGATACGGCCTGACTGAAACCTCGCCCGTTTTGGCCGTGAATACTTTCGAGCAATTCAAGTTCGGCACCGTGGGACGAGCCATTGATGGAGTCGAGCTCAAGATTGCCCGGGACGGAGAAATACTTGCCAAAGGCCCGAACATAATGGCGGGATATTTTAAAAAACCGGACCGGACCAGCGAAGCTATCAAAGACGGGTGGTTCCATACGGGCGATATCGGCGAAATCGACAACGAAGGGTTCTTATCTATCACCGACCGCAAAAAGGATATCATTGTCACGTCCGCGGGCAAAAACATCGCCCCGCAGCCAATTGAAAACTCCCTCAAGACCAGCAAATACATAGCCGAGGTCGTGTTGATAGGCAACAGGAGAAATTTCATTTCTGCGGTTATAGTCCCGAACTTCGAGAACCTGATCAGATTCGCAAATGCCGCGGGCATATCCTATAACGATTTAGCCGAGCTCGTGAAGAACGAAAAAGTTGCGTCCAAAATTCATAAAGAGATCGACAGGAAAAGCGAAGGTTTTGCCGGCTTTGAAAGGATTAAAAAAATTCTCCTTCTGGACAAAGATTTTTCACTTGAGATGAACGAACTGACTCCGACTTTGAAAGTCAAACGCTCCATCGTGGAGCAAAAATATAAAAGTCAAATAGACGAGCTCTATTCAGAATAGTGCTCAGACCTCAACGACAGGAGGGAATGATGCGAAATTACTGTTTCAAATTGATAGCTTGCGCCTCATTGCTTATCATTCCGGTTGCCGCCCCGGCGGCGGGATTTCTGATCTTTGAAGAGGGTGCGAAAGCCCTGGGAGCGGGCGGAGCTTTCACCGCCAGAGCCGACGATCCTTCGGCCGTTTTTTTCAATCCGGCCGGCATTTGCCAATTGAACGGCAGCTCTCTATATCTTGGGGGAACCGGCATTATCACCAACTCGGACTTCGCGGGTGTCGATCCCGATCCCGGGTACGGAGTTCTTGAAAAAACTGAGACCCAGTTTTTCAACCCGATTTCTCTCTATTACACCCGAAAAATAAATGACAACTTATCGGCAGGAATTGGAGTATTCAATCCTTTCGGCCTGGGAAGAAGTTGGGAGGACCCCGAAACCTTTACCGGACGCCACATAGCATACAAGGTCGATTTGAAGACATTCTATTTCAATCCCACACTCGCATGGAAAGTGAATGATAAAATATCTTTCGGCGCCGGAGCCCAGCTCGTCTACTCCAGCGTGGAACTAAAGCAGTACAAAGAACAGTGGGATATCATTACCGGGTCGGGCTTTTTTAATGTCGCCAATGTGGAACTCGACGGCAACAACACCATTGATTTCGGGTTCAACGCCGGCATTCTCATTCAACCGAATGAAGACTTTTCCCTGGGCATCTCCTACAGAAGCAATGTCAAAGTTGACTATGAAGGCGACGCGGGCTTTACCCAGGTATCAACCGGAAACGCCGTTTTGGATTCCGCAGTCGCCGCCGGACTGCCGGCCGGCCAGGCGGTCAACACCAAGATCGAGTTTCCGCCGCTTGTTTCCGTGGGCCTTGCCTATAAAGGAATCGCCGATTGGGTGTTCGAAATCGATCTTAACTGGGTGGGATGGTCGACGTTCGACGCCCTTCCCTTCGATTTTCAAACCGATAATGCCCTGGATACTTCCCGCCCTCAGAACTATGAAGACAAATTCAGTCTTCGAACGGGAGCGGAGTACCGCGCGAGGGAAAACCTGGCACTGCGGTATGGTTACTATTACGACCCCAGTCCGCAGCCGGCAAGCTCTGTAAGCCCGCTTCTTCCCGACAGCGACCGCCACGGAATAACGTTGGGGCTGGGATACAGTACGGGAGCATGGACCATAGACGCGTTCGACTTGATACTTGTTTTCAAACAGAGAGACACGGAAGGCAAAAACAGCGACGGTTACAATGGAACATATTCATCATGGGCCAACCTGCTGGGCGTAAATGTAGGCTATAATTTCTAATTTGAACTTAAAATCAGAAAGAGGTGCTCGCGATGCGAATAACCAGACACTTATTACTATCGGCAAGTATCCTTATAATCGTGGCTGCGGCGGGCTGCGCCGATCTCGACCCCGCATCACCCGGGGCCGTTGATACCGGATCGGCGGACTTTTCGCGATACATAGCCCTGGGAAACTCTCTGACGGCGGGATACCAGTCCGGCGGACTTGTCGAAACATTCCAAAAGGCAAGTTATCCTGCACTTATAGCCAGGGCCGCGGGGGTTGGAACATTCGAGATGCCGCTGATATCAGAGCCGGGAATTCCTCCTCTGATGTTTCCGGCTTCTTTGACGCCCGTCGTGCTGGATACGCTCAGCGGCGTGGGAGTTCCCTTGAACTCCACATATGCAGGCATATTCAATAACCTGGGAATTCCCGGCGCTACTTTAAACCAGATTCTGACCGCCGGACCGGGTTTTCCGCAGAATATAAATCCATTCTTCGCGCTGGTCTTGAGGGATCAAGGTCTCGGCGCAACCGCCCTGGAGCAGGCAATTAATTTTCAGCCTACTTTCGCGACGGTTTGGCTCGGAGCAAACGACGTACTCCAGTCAATGCTCAAAGGCAGCGATCAGTTGATGACACCGGCCGCGTCTTATAATGATGACTTCCGGACGCTTATAGACTCTCTCAGGGCACACAGCAGCGGGGTCGTCGCGGCAAACGTACTAGATATAACGATCTCTCCATACTCGACTACCGTCCCGCCGATTCTCGTCGATCCCATAACTCACCAGCCCATACTCAACCCGCAGACCAATCAGCCCATACCCCTTATCGGAGTCGTGCAGGGGATTCCGGGGCCGCTGCCCATGGATGCGCTGGTACTCCTCAACGCGGGTCCTTATATAGCCCAGGGTATCGGTATTCCATCGATAGTACCGGGGGGTACGGATATACCCCTGGACGATTCGCTCATCGTCGATGCGGTCGAGAGAGCCAATATTCGGACCAGGGTGCAGGAATACAATATGGCAATAGACTCGTTGTGCGCGAACCGCAATATTCCGATCGTTGACATGTACTCATTTTTCAACGATTTGACCGCCAATGGTGCTTTTATACGGGGGGACCTTTTCACTACCGATTATATTAGCGGCGGTCTCTTCACTGTGGATGGCTTGCACCCCACGAATCTCGGATACAACCTGGTGGCAAATGAATTCATAAAAGTGATAAACGCGAGCTTCAATGCATCCCTGCCGGGAGCATTAATTCCGGTCACCCCCTAGAGCCTCTGGGTGGAAATTCTTGAATTCCAGCGCGGGTGGCGCTGATGGGGCCCCCTCGCGTGCAGTTTTTCACGAGCACGAGGGGTGATCAGCGACAGGACCCGTGCGGCACTTTAAATCTCGTATTTTTCTTTTTCTATGAAGATCGAAGCGATATCAGTCCGCGCTCTAATCGTATCAGCGGGAACGAAACGCATCAGCCTGCGCAGAGCGGCGAGTAGCGTTCTAAGCTCGTCTCCATCGGCAGAAGCCGCAAGCGCTTCGCGCGCGAGCAAATCGACCGAGCCTATCATTTCGTATATGTATAGAGAGGCTAGCCTGCCTGCGGAAGCGGCCGCCTCTTCATCTTTGTCATCCGCGATCTTTCTTGCGCGCAGAAGGGCCGATTCCATTGCGTACGCCTCTATAATCATATCGGCGATATTACCAAGTATCCCCTGGTGATCCTGGAGTTTTTCCATGTATTTCTGCATCGCGACCCCCGCAGTGAGAAGAGCCGCTTTTTTGACATTCGCGACAATGCCGGTTTCTTTTACAAGAAAGCCTTCTTCGGATTCTTCGCCCAGAGAGGGAAAATCCAGGAGTTCGGCTTGCAGCTTCTTGGCGGCGGGCATAAGGGGCAGAACGCCTTTCATGCCTTTTTTTATCAGCATCCCGGGTATAACCAGACGGTTGATCTCGTTCGTCCCTTCGTATATCCTGGCTATCCTGGCATCGCGGTAGTACCTTTCGACCGGGTATTCACGGCTGTAACCATATCCGCCAAAAATCTGAACCGCCTCATCGACCACGAACCCCAGCATCTCGCTGCCCTTGACTTTCAGAATCGAGCACTCGATGCTGAATTCTTCTATTCCCTTTATCGTCTCCTTGCCGGCACTCTCCGCGCTTTTATCGACCGACTCCAGAATACCGTCTATCAAGCCGGCCGTTCTGTACGCCATGCTTTCAGCAGCAAAAATCCCGGCCGCCATACTCGCAATTTTACTCTGAATCATACCGAACGATGAAATCGGCTTGCCGAACTGGTGCCTTTCGTTTGCGTACTTTATCGAGTCATTCAAAGCCAGCTTGGCAGCGCCCACTGCCCCCACACCGAGCTTGAAGCGGCCGATGTTAAGAATATTGAAAGCTATCTTGTGGCCTTTGCCCTTTTCGCCGAGAAGATTGCCTGCAGGAACTTTGGCATCCTCCAGAATCATTGTAACTGTAGAGGACCCCTTGATGCCCAGTTTCTTTTCTTCCACCCCGATTTTCACGCCTTCAAAAGACCGCTCCACCAGGAACGCCGAAAAATCCTCGCCGTTTACCTTGGCAAATACCGTGAAGAGATCAGCGAATCCGCCGTTGGTAACAAAGAGTTTTTCCCCGTTCAGCACATAATATTTGCCGTCGGGCGTTAGTTCCGCCCTCGTCTTGGCGGCAAGTGCGTCGGAACCGCTGTTTGCTTCGGTCAGCGCGTAGCAGCCGAGAAGATCGCCGGCAGCCATCTTCGGTAGATATTTCTGTTTCTGTTCCTCCGTACCAAAATACACGATTGGAAGAGTACCGATGCCGGTATGGGCGCCAAAGGAAGAACCAAAAGCCCCGCCCCTGGATATTATTTCGGAAACGAGCATCGACGTCGCTTTGTCCAACTCCAAGCCGCCGAATTTTTCAGGAACATCTATCATCAACAGGCCGAGTTCTCCTGCCTTTTTAACCAGTTCCACCATGACGCCCTCGACCTGCGCTTCCGTTTCCTCAATTTTGGGAATTACCTCGTTGTTTATAAAATCCTCGGCTGTTTTCGCGAACATCTTTTGTTCTTCCGAAAAATCCTCCGGAGCAAAAATGCTTCTGGGCTCAGAATCTTCAATCAGAAAGCTCCCGCCTCTTGGTACATTTCCCTCTGACATAATGATGCTCCTTTTAATTCGATCGTTCCGGAGGATTGTATGCTTTTAACACCGTAATATTCGCCTCAATTTTCAAGAAACGCTCTGAAATATCCCCGCAGCCCCCATACCACCGCCTATGCACATTGTTACCATACCGTACTGTTCCTTACACCGTTTCATTTCATGCAGGATCGTGCATGAGAGCTTGGCGCCGGTACACCCCAGAGGATGGCCGAGTGCGATTGCACCGCCGTTCACGTTCACACGGTCTCCCTGAAGTCCGAGTTCCTTGATAACGTAGATGCTCTGCGATGCGAATGCTTCATTCAGTTCGATCAGCCCGATTTGCGCAAGCTTGAGCCCGCACTGCTTCAGGACCCTGGGTACGGCAACGACCGGGCCGATACCCATAAGCTCGGGTTCAACGCCCCCTACGGCATACCCAATGAATTTTGCCAGAGGTTTCACCTTCAATTTTTTTACCGCGGCGGCGCTCGCAAGAACCAGCGCGCCTGCCCCGTCGCTCATCTGAGAAGAATTACCCGCAGTGACCGTGCCGCCCATTTTGAATGCGGGTTTTAGCGCGGACAAGGCTTCCAATGATGTATCTTCCCTCGGGCCCTCATCCACTGCGAACACCGTTTCTTTTTCTTCTAATTTGCCTTTTTCGCCTAAGAGCTTGTTCTTAATCGTAAGCGGAGTCGTTTCTTCTTCAAATTTATTTGCTTTAATCGCTGCCACCGCTTTCATATGACTGGAGAGTGCAAAGTGATCCTGCTCCTCGCGAGATACCGAGAATTTATCGGCTACCCTCTCAGCTGTTAACCCCATGCCAATATATATCTCCGGATATTCTTCGGCAAGGTGCGGATTTGGCGATACTTTGTTCCCCCCCATGGGAATGAGGCTCATGGATTCGACGCCTCCGGCGATGGCAATATCAACCTGGCCGGTTTTGATTTTGCCTGCAGCATAGTTTACAGCTTCTAGCCCCGAGGAGCAGAACCTGTTGATCGTCATGCCGGGAACTTCCTTAGGCAGGCCCGCCCGAAGCAGCGCCACGCGGGCAATATTGAGCCCCTGCTCACCCTCGGGCATGGCGCACCCCAAAACGACATCGCCTATATCGACGATGTCCAGTCCTTCGACACGTCTTACCGATTCGGCTATTACGGCCGCGGCCATTTCATCCGGACGCATGTTCCTGAGCGTTCCCTTGAACGCCCTGCCTACCGGAGTTCTTACAGCGGCAAGAATATATGCTTCACCCATCACGGCTCCTTATTTTTACCGGGCCCATCCGTCCGGTTTCCCTCGATTAATTCCTAAGCGGTTTGCCTTTTTTCAGCATGTGCTGCATTCTTTCCTGGGTTTTTCTTTGACCGCAGAGACGCAAGAATACTTCGCGTTCGAGATCCAGCATGTACTGTTCGGTTACTTTTGCCCCTGCGGGAAGCCCCCCCCCGCAAAGCACCCTCCCCAGCTCGCCACCGAGATATCGATCGTATTCGCTGATTTGATTGCCGTCCTGCAGGTTGAAGAGACTGACCTTAATCGCCGCCAGCGCTCCCTCGCCCGCTACCAGCGCTTCAATAGTCGGGTCCGGGGGACTATATCCCTGTCCGGCCAGCCCCATCGCCATCGCCTTCGCTTTGAAAAGGACTTTATCCGGGTTCAAAGATACGCCGTCCGAGATTCGAAGAAATTTCAAGCTCCTGGCTTCTTCGGCGCTGGCCGCTACTTTGGCCATGCCGATGGTTTCGAACGTTGCACGCATGTAAGGAAATACATCTACTTCATTTAACGGCGGCATCCCCTCCAGATTCCGCAAAAGCAGTTCCTTGGTGCCGCCACCGCCGGGTATGAGTCCGACTCCGACTTCGACCAGTCCCATATACGTTTCTGCGGCCGCGTACACATGCCCCGCACCGAGGGCCACTTCGCAGCCCCCTCCCAGGGTCATGCCAGCCGGTGCGGCCACAACCGGCTTCTTGCAGTACTTCAGGGCCATATTCGCTTTTTGGAAACTCCTCACCATCAAATCGATTTCTTCCCAATTTGCATCCTGGCTTTCAAGCAGAAGCAGCATCAGGTTCGCACCGACCGAGAAATTCTTCGAATGGTTGCCGATGATCATGGCTTCAAAATTCTTCTCAGTTTCGGCGACGGCGGTGTTTATCATGCTTATAGTATCCGCGCCGATCGCGTTCATTTTTGAATGGAACTCGAGGCACAGCACTCCGTCTCCCATATCCACGAGACTTGCGCCGGCGTTTTTCTTCACCTCTCGTCCCTTGAGTTTCAAAATATCGAGATCAACCGCGTCTTTGGGCTCTTTTATTTCTTCGTGCCGTCCGGCGGCGGCAAAGAAATATTTTTTCAGATCTTTATCCCGGTAGTAGAACGACTCGCGGCCGCTGCTTAAAACCGCTGCGGCCATCTCCGGAATTTTCGCTCCGTCTTTCTGCATCCTCTCGATGGTTTTTTTCACTCCCAGCGCGTCCCAGAGTTCGAAGGGACCAAGCTCCCAGTTGAATCCCCATTTCATGGCATTGTCTATGTTAACTATATCATCGGCTATTTCCCCCACGCGGTTGGCCGCATAAATGAGCGTCTCGGAAATAGTCTTCCATGAAAAGTCGGCGGCCCTGTCCCGGCCTTTAATTATAGCCTTGATCCTTTGGGCGGAATCCTCGATGCTGCGCGCCATTTCCAGCGATGGAAACGATGCTTTTTGCCGTGGCCGGTAATCGAGTTTTTCATAATCCAACGTAAGAATCTCGCGGCCGCCGTCGCTTTTTATTTTCTTATAAAAACCCTGTCCGCTTTTTTGCCCCAGGAAACCTTTCTCAACCATCTTTGCAATGAAAGGGGGTGGGTCGAAAAATTCGCGGCATTCATCATCCTCTGCGCGGTCAAATACATTTTTGGCTACATGCATAAATGTATCGAGGCCCACCAAATCGGCGGTTCTGAAGGAAGCACTCCTGGGGCGGCCGATCACCGGGCCTGTAAGGGTGTCAACTTCCTCCACCGTATATCCGCCTTCGAGCATTGCTCGAATCACCGACATCATGGAAAATACACCGATGCGGTTGGCTATGAAATTCGGAGTATCTTTGGCGTAGACAATTCCTTTGCCCAAAAGATCCTCTCCTATTTGCGAAATATGATCCACGACCGCCGCATCCGTATACCCAGAGGGGATGATCTCCAGAAGGCGCATGTAGCGGGGCGGGTTGAAGAAGTGGGTCCCGAGAAACCGCGTCCGCAGCGAAGCGTCCAACCCTTCGGCCATGTCATTCAGAGAAAGCCCTGAGGTATTCGAGCTGAGAATAGCTTTTTCATTTATGAAAGGGGCAATTTTGCCAAACAAATTCTTTTTTATATCGAGCTTCTCAATTACAACCTCGATTATCCAATCGCATTCGCTAAGCCTTCCCAGATCATCATCGAGATTGCCGGTTTCTACAAGCCGGCCGGATGATTTTTCATAAAAGGCCTTGGGACTTGCCTTGAGGGCGGTTTTCAAACCTTTATCGGCAAAGGCATTTCTGTAGACACGCGATGCCGGATCACCTTTGAGCCCGCTGCTTTCCGGCGGAACGATATCCAGAAGCAAGGTACGGATACCGGCATTCGCCAGGTGGGCGGCTATGGTACTTCCCATTACTCCCGCCCCGATTACAGCCGCGCGTTCGGTTTTAAACCCCATAAGAAATGCTCCTTTTCCGCTTTCGGTTCACGGTCGCCGCAAGGACATACCCGTTACCTCCGAATACAATCAAAGCAAGCGCGGGTGGCATCGGTGGGGCCCCCGCGGCACAGTTTTTCACGAGCGCGCGGGGTGATCGATGACAGGACCCGCGCGGCACAACGAGGCACGGCCGGGCGACGGCATGGGGGCGCTCCCGCTCAAACAGTCCTCGCGCGCCAGCAAAGGCTCCGATTTAATACTGCAGCCATTCACTCTCGGCGCGCTGCGGAACTCGCTGTCGACCCCCATACCATCACCCGGCCTCTAAGAGAGAAGAAGATCTTCCCCTCCAGCGCGGGTGGCATCGATGGGGCCCCCGCGGCGCAGTTTTTCACGAGCACGCGGGGTGATCGATGACAGGACCCGCGCGACCGTGAGTTGTTGTTTTTTCAACTTCATCTTTGAGTAGATTCTTTTTGAGATTCCACTGTATATTGAATATATACTTGCGCGGGTTGCATCATGTCAATATAACATCCTTCCGTCCGTACCTCGTCAACTATGCTCTAAACGTACATGAGATCCGGCTGAGGTTTTTCACAAGAGGTACGATTATTGCGTTTGGACTGCACGGAGAAAGAACCATGCCGCTCTGCAAAGAAAAACTCATCCTTTTAATTATAAGCACCTTATGCTTGTCCGCATGCTCGAGCGCCCCGAGATACACTAAAAGACAGCCAAATATGCGGCCGGAGGACGGCCGCGGCCGGGATAAAATCGTCCACATCGCATCTTCTTATATTGGATCTCCTTACAGGAGCGGTGGCACCTCGCGCCGCGGCGTAGATTGTTCCGGGTTGGTGGTAGCGGTTTTTAGCGGTGCAGGAATCGAGGTTCCCAGAACTTCGCTCGCCCAGTCCAGAGGCGGAGAAACCGTATCCAGAAATTCGCTGGAAAAGGGTGATCTGGTTTTTTTCGCCACGACCAGGTCCGCCGCCGTCACTCATGTCGGCATATACATAGGCGGGAGCAAATTCGTTCACGCCTCCACACGAGCGCGCCGGGTAAGAATTGACCGCATGGATCTTCCTTATTTTAAAAGCCGTTTCGTATGCGCCCGCCGTTATTAACTATAATTTAACGATTTTCCGCCCGCGTGCGGCAATGCTTCCGCTACCGCGGTCAATACGCTTGACACCTGCGTTGATTTTTGTTCTACTTGTCCAGTACGTTCAGAAACATTTGTAATTGATTTATCCAAAACATATTAACATTATGAATAACAACGATCCGCTTGAAATCTTTATCGAAGGCTGGGGAAGAATGGGCAGCCATTGGGGCATCAACAAGGTCATGGGAGAGATCTACGCCCTTCTTTATCTCAGTTCTCATCCCTTGAGCCTCGAAGAAATGTCCGACATACTCAAAACCAGCCGCAGCAATATAAGCTTGAATGTCAGGGCCCTGCAGGATATGGGTGTGGTAAAAAAATCCCTGATAAAGGGGGACCGCAAGGATTACTACACCATCGAAGAAGATATAAGAAAAGTCGCCATGAGGATCGCCGAGGGCAAAAAGAAAAAGGAACTGGATCCCGCCCTCGATATAATCAAAAGCGCCCTTTCGGCGGCTGTTTCATCAAGGGAGCTTTCCCAGACGGTGGATGAACAGCTTGATTTTTATATCAAGCGCCTCAACAAGTTGAGAAACCTTGTCGAAACGGTAAAGGGTATTTTTGAGGCCTTCATTCTCAGCGATAGTGTGATTACACGAAGTAGCGAAGAATCAAACTCACCTTAAACTTAAGGAACCCCTCCTTATGCTCGGTGTTCTTCAAAACGGCGGCCCTTTAAAAAATCTGATCGATAGATGCGACACCCACGTGCGGGAGACTCTATCATCCAGCAGCATCAAAGAAGCCGCTATTGCCCTGGAAAGTTTTGCCAACGGCGGCAAAAGACTGCGCCCGGCATTGATGCTTCTGTCATCGACGGTTACCGAGAAAGACGGCATCAAGGAAGTATCCGATTCGATGGTTGCCCTGGCAGGTGCAATCGAGCTTATACACCTGGCCACGCTCTTTCATGATGATGTAATAGACCAGGTTGATGTAAGAAGGGGCAACGTCAGCGCCAGATCCAAGTACGGCAACCATGCATCAGTACTTGCCGGCGATTATGCCTTGACCGAAGCGCTTGTCATGGTTGGGCGGAGTAAACACAGCTATACCATGCCGGAATTCTTGAGAACCATACAGGTCCTGGTGAAAGGCGAAAGCCTGGAAACGCTCCACAAGTTTGATTATTCTATGAGCGACGCGGCATATTACGAGATTATTTCCGAAAAGAGCGCTTCATTGTTCGCGCTCAGCTGCAAGGTGGGGGCACTGTCCCACCGTTCGGAATACTCCGACGCACTGGGGCATTTCGGTTGGAACCTGGGAATGGCCTTCCAGATGATCGACGATCTCGATGACATGCTGGATTTGCCCAAGAACGCCGACGACTGTGATTTGAAAAACGGATATCTGGCCCTGCCCATCATCCAGGCCCTCGGGAACCTGCAGGACGGGCACAAGGATGATCTCGTCGGCATCATTAATAAGGCGGATTTTACCCGAACCGACGAATTAAGAATAGTGTCTATATGCCTGGAACTGGGAACGATTCACAACGCGCTTGCTGAAATACACGCATACCTCAAAAACGCCCGCCGCATAATCGACCGGTTCGACTGCAACCAGGCACGCGGTATACTGGAAGCTATTTTGGGAGAGCTAAATTCATATGCCGGGAAACAAGTCGCAACCTTCGAAA
The DNA here is from genome assembly GCA_964654695.1 of uncultured bacterium. GTDB lineage: Bacteria > Krumholzibacteriota > Krumholzibacteriia > WVZY01 > WVZY01 > CAZZKJ01. The sequence continues at coordinate 80,209 of CAZZKJ010000002.1, forward strand.
AATTTACCCATTCCGGGAATTGACGTTTCCGGAAATCAATGTAAAATTAAAGCATAGTGCTTCACAAGGGGTTGATTATGAACTCAACAATCGGAATATCAATCTTGGTACTAATGGTTTTGACCTGCGTCTTTACGGCGGCGCCGCCGGACCGCGACACGGCGGCTTCAACATTGATGCAGTGCGGCACGCTTTTCCTCGACGACGGGACTATTATCAAAGTTGAAGCTTTCGTAAAAGTGCTCGTTCCCGACGAGATCATATACGGCGAAAGCAGCGGTAAAGAGGAAGAAGTGCGAATAAGCAGCGTGAGCAAAATCAGGCTTCTTACCGAGGGCGTCGATTACGTTTTCGATAACTCAAAGTTTACAAAAAAAAGCGGCACAATGGAAATCACGCTGAAGAACGGTGGGAAAACCGTTCTTGAGAACGCTTATTTTCCTGAAAAGAATTTCACAATCAAGATCCGCAACTCCAAAACCGGCCAACTCGAGGATCAAGAGATTTCGTTCAAATCCGTAAAAGAGATATTTCTCGGAAAAGGACCTATCGTATATAAAAGATGTCCGTCGGACCGCAGGGTGTTTCCTTCCGACTATCTTTACTGCCCATACGATAAAACCCTTCTCGAAAAAGTGATGGAAAAAAAGAACTGAAGTTTTTCCGTTTCTGCGCCGATTTTAATACTCTATCGGAATAATTCTGGATATGGCACCCGTAGGGCATTCCCGGACGCAGGCCTGGTCGCAGTAGCCGCTGCAGTGATCGCACTTGGATGCCAGCCTCGGGACCCTCTTCGATTCCTTCGCGGCAGGGCCGCCTTCATTTGTTCGTGACACAACATCGCCGTAGAGAAGCGCGTCCTCGGGAATTATTGAAATCGAATCAAACGGGCAGCCTTTGGCGCAGGCTCCGCATCCCTTGCATAAATCCAGGTCCACGGTAACTTCACCGTCACTTTGACGCTGCATGGCCCCTTTTGCGCATTTAGATACGCACATCGGTATCTCGCACTTATGGCAGGCATTGGGAAATGAAAACACATCCAGTTTTATGGCTTTATCGATATCCAGTCTTTTTACTCCATGGCGCTTCCTGCAAGCTTCTTCACATGAACGGCACTTGATGCACTGGGACAAGTCGATGACGGGCGGCGCCTTGGCGTATGAAAGCCCGCTGCTTATCATAAAATCGAGCTTCTTTTGAACAACAAAGTTCTTTCTGATCTCTTCGATTCTGGATCTCAAGGCGAAGACACGGCTTTTGAGTTCCTGCCCGAAAGAGGTTTTTCCGTAAAATAAATCGGACACGACCCGCGAAGATATCTTCACGGCGATACAGTCGGTATGGGATATCAATGCCGGATTGCTTATATCCAAAAGCCTTCCCCACCATAAATCGTTCTCGAACATGAGAACCTGCTTTTCCACAGTTCCTTCGCGCCACTTGACGGCAACCTGGCCGAACAGGATAAATATATGGTCATCCGTCCCGAATTGCATCTCGGCACCGCGCTTAAAATCGAAAATCTCCGCTTTGTCATGGAATCTGTTTCTGTCGCCCTTTTTCAAGCCGGCGAACAGGCCGGATTTGGCAAGCAGGATATCCAGCCTCTCTCTTTTACATTCTTCCTTGAATGCAGCGGAAAGCTCGCTGTCTTTCTCGACGAACTTTTTTACATCACTGCAGGCATACTTGATCACAACGGAACGTCCGAGAGTAACCGCGGACGCAAAATTGAATCCGCCCTTGGGATATGCGGACAAGCCGAATAATCCGCCGGGATAAATACTTTTGATTCTGTGAACACCGTCGGGAGATTCCTGCAGAAATTCGACCTTGCCTTCCTTCAGGTAGTAGAGGGTTTTATCGTACGCTTTTTCGGAAATGATTACCGATCCGCTTTTCAAAATAAATTCCGAAACGGGATTTGCCGCCTCGAGAATTTTTTCTGCGAGTGTCGATGGTGCCGAATCGGCACGCTCTTTGAGTTGCTGCCCGTATTCAAGTGCGCTTATGCTTTTCATGGTCCCTTTCAGAATCTGTAACCCAAATGAGTATACAGACCGTTTTGCGCCGGGCCGGCCGAGCTGTTGTAGTGGTGAGACAAACTAACATTAAATCTTTTCCAAAAACTCGTCCGAAATGAATTGTAAACAATATAACCCGCTGCTTCGGCAGCCGCAAATCTTGTCTGGTTCCATTGATGGGAAATGCTGCTGCTTATGCTGTATTTACTTGCAAATGCATATGATGCGCCAATTGTCGATGTTACGTTGAAATAATAATCGCCCCATGAGCGGGCGCGGGATATGTAGACATTCATGCCCGGAACTCCCCAACCCCAAGAATTCAAAGAGATTGAATAATAGTGTGTCCGGGTGTCGTTATAATCCCTCAAGCTGATGCTTCGGGAAGCGTCGATGCTAAAATTATCGGTTATCTTCGCGCGCCCGCGGAGAGAATAACGGTGGGCCGGGAAAAAGCTTGTAAAATATGAAAGGTCAGGAACTGCGAATTCCTGGTAGGCCTGGTAGCGAGAGTAAGACAGAGAAAAATTGAACCGCCTGTGGGGCGTGACATTGGCTCCGAGATTCATATAGGTCAGGTAATTGGGTTTGTATTCGCCGTCGGTGTCAATCGTCAGGTTGCCGTACAGGCGCATTCTGTTCTTGTACCTGGCGCTGGACTGCAGCGTCATGTATCCCCTGTTGAAACTGCCTTTATAAAACTCCGTTGAGTACGAAGCGCTCGCATCTAATTTGCGCCCATTGAAAGCAGCATATACCCCGTAAATCGAATAATCGCGCTGGATTCCGCGCCTGTATGGGTCGGCCTTGATACCGGCGTAAAATCCGCTTGAAAGACGCGACTTGGATTTGAGCCGAACGCGTACGCCGTCGAGATTGGTACCCAGGGCTTCGGGCAGATACTGTCTTCCCAGCCTCATTGACAAGCGCCCTTTGCGGTAGCGGAGATAAAGCTCCCTGTAGTTGTAATTTTGAAGTCCAGACACGTTGAAAAAAGTGCGCCTCTCCGCGTTTATGATGAATGCCGCATCCATGCTCTTGCTCGGTGTGATGGTCGCATAGAACTTCAAACTGGCATTGTCATTATTGAGTGAAGACAGCGTGGTTCCGTATCCTACTATATCGGTGCTGATCCTTCCTGATAGTTCCACGGCTCTTGCGGGTATCAGCGAAACCAACAGCAGTACCACAACGGGCAAAACGCTTGTCATTAGAGCATATTTCAAAAAACTCTTTTTCATAAAGCTACCTGGTATGCTTCCAGCGGTCTACGTAATGGCATTCCGCGCATGGATCGTGCTTATGGTGCTTATCATGACAGCCAAGGCAGCGGGTTGCACCCAGATCGAAATTATTCGCGGTAGGGTGGCACTCCCTGCAGTGAAACTTCGCGTGTCTGTTATCCAGCGGGTACCACTGATGATCATAAGTCCCCTGGTGCCAGTCCGGATCGTAATCGTTATGGCAAAGAGTACAGTCGATCGGAAAACCGATAGCCGCATGATCGGGGTCCTGCGCCTGGTTGTAGTTTGATTGGTGGCAGCTGTAGCAGTCCTTGGTCCTGCCCGCAGTTTGAAAGTTGGCGTGGCACTGCAGACACTGCTGCTGGGCATGTACTCCGCGGAGCTGCCAATTGGCCGGGCTTTGGCC
>CAZZKJ010000002.1:83988-127127 GCA_964654695.1 uncultured bacterium
GTGCGACCAATTGGCCGGGAGCCATCCCGCGGGACTGTGGCACTGCCCGCAGTCCTGGCCGATTTGCAGCGTCCACGGGTCGTCCTGCGTCCTCACCCAGTGGCACGTATAGCAGTCCTTGGGAGTGCCGGCATACTGACCGCCAATGTGGCATTGATCACAGGCTGCGTTCAAGTGATTGCCCTCCAGAGGAAACGCCAACTGATCGTGCTGAAAATCTGCATCCTGCCAGGACGTATCCGAATAATTATGACAGCGCTCGCAGAATATCGAATAGCCCGCCTGCCGGTGATCGGGATTGACGGCCGAGTCGTAATCGGCCTGGTGGCACGACGCGCAGTCCGCCGGTGTGCCCGCGGCCTGGAAGTTGGCATGGCATGTCGAACACTGTTGTTGCGCGTGCAGCCCTTCCAGCGGCAGCGATGCCGGGCTTTGGCCGTGCGACCAATTGGCCGGGAGCCATCCCGCGGGACTGTGGCACTGCCCGCAGTCCCGGCCGATTTGCAGCGTCCACGGATCGTCCTGCCTGCGCTCCCAGTGACAGGCATCGCAGTTCTTTGGCGTGCCCGCCCACTGCTGGTTTATATGGCACTGGCTGCAATCCAGATTATTATGTTTTCCAACGAGTGGAAATTCGGCGCTCGCATGGTTGAAATTCCCTTCTCCCCAGGTTCCCTGTTCGTAGAGATGGCAGAATTGGCACTCCTTGGAATATGACAGCGAGATATGATCAGGATTTGAGGCCCTCAGGTAGTCCTGCTCGTGACATGAATAGCAAACGAAAGCCGGTTGCCCGGTTGTGATCTGAGGCGCGGGCCGGCTTGCATTGAACTCGTGGCAGCGCTCGCAGGGAACGCCTCCATGTGCCCCCAGGAGCAGGAATCCCGTTTCGTTATGAGAAAAAGTGCTGGGCCGCCAGGCGGAAGCATTATGGCAGTCTTCGCATTCGGCGCCGAATCTGTTTTCATGAGGATCGACATGGCATGTTAGGCATTTCGAGGCGACACTGCTGTAGGATCTGGTATCCTCGTGGCAGTCCTTGCAGGCCAATTCCGCATGCGCGCCTTTTAATGGAAATACCACCTCGTGGAAATCCGTCTTCAGCTTCCAGGATTCGGCGTTATGACATCGGCCGCAGTTGGACCCGTACTTGCCCTTGTGTTTATCCTTATGGCAGGCCGTACACTGCGAATCGACAGGCTTGAATTTCTTGCCCGGGTGACACTTGTAGCAGTCAACTTTTTTATGAGCCCCCCTGAGCTTGAATCTTGCCCCATCATGATCGAATTTGGCCGGCTTCCATCCCTTGGTCGAATGGCAGCCGTCGCACTCCTTGATTTTTTTCCTCCTGGTTTTGAATTGACCTTTGTGAGCATCTTTATGACACGTCGTGCACTTGGTATCTATAGGCTTAAATTTGCCCCTGCGGTGACAGACCTTGCATTCGATATTTTTGTGCTTTCCTTCCAGTTTGAACCTGGATGTCTTGTGATCGAATATTGACGGTTTCCAACCTTTGGCGATATGACAGTCTTCGCAGGGACGGGGAACTTCCTTCTTTTTGACTTTAACCTTGAACTGACCCTTATGCTTATCCCTGTGGCACGCCGCACATGTCGCGTCGAGCGGTTTGTACCGCCCGCGGCCGTGACAAAGTCTGCATGCGACGTCGCGGTGCTTCCATTCAAGCTTGAATTTGGAACGGTTATGATCATATTTGGACGGCTTCCATCCGTCCTCGCTGTGACAGTCGGTGCAGCGTTCAAGGATCATGGCCCCGCCGGCCGCTTTTATTTTGAATTGTCCCTTATGCCGGTCCGTGTGACAGGCAGTGCAAAGAATATCTCGATCTTTTGGAAAAACAGGTCTCTTTGCCCGGTGACATTTAGTGCACTTAAGAACGGTGTGTTTGCCTTTTAAAGGAAACCGCGTCTTTTCATGAGCAAACTTTTTCGATGTCCACGAAGCGGTATTATGACAGTCCGTGCACTTCCGTTTTACAAACTGCTTTTTGTGTTTGGAAACATGACATGCCTGGCACAGCTTGTCCTGCTTCTTGAATACCAGGTTCTTATGGCACTTTTTACAAGCCAGCTTCTTATGAGAACCGGTCAGCGCGAATTCGGTCTTATCGTGTTCGAATCTGGCTTTCTTCCATGATTCGGAAGTATGGCAGGCAGAGCACTCTCTTTTTGCTACGCTCTCCTTGTGGCGCGACCTGTGGCATGTGCGGCAGTTCTTCTTGTTATCCAGGTAGCTCTTCGTCTTGTGGCACTTATTGCATTTTTCCTTGAATTCGAAATGCTTCCCGGTCAGTGCGAAACCGGTCCTGGCATGGTCGAATTTCCGTTTATCCAATTCTATAATCTTATAATCCCTGCCCTTGTGATCCGTGTGGCATTTGAAGCAGGGCTTGTCCAGAGACCGATGCAGACCTCTGCCTTCGGCTATGCGAAGCGTTATCTTTTTGTGGCATTCCAGGCATTTCCTGTCCGGGACCCCTTTGCCGATCTTGTGGCATTTCAAGCAGCTTTTCAGGTTGTCATATTTCGCATGGTCCTTGGCCAGAGGGCCGGGACTCAACAGCTTGCTGGCATCCTGGGCGGCTCCATTAGAGGAGGAAATGGAAAGACCAAGGCAGCATAAGGACACCAATTTCAGGGCGGTTTTCGCCTTATGGAGGGGGATGGAATAGAAAAAACGGCCGATAATCGGTACCTTCATGCAGATATAACCCCGTTCCTTGGACGCAGAGAGCCTTTATCGTTGGGGTCGAAAATTGAACCGTACCGGGCTTTAGATTGAATCCGTGCTTCTTCGCAAGTGGGGTGCCAAACTGTAAATCCCGTGTTACTTAAAGCTTCACTACCATATCCCATAAATCGAAAATGTGGCAAGAAAAGATTTGCATTTTTATCCTATTGAATATAAATAAATTAAATATATCCTGATTGCCGCGTCCGGGATTTCGAGTTTTATCACCGAAAGAGGCTCCTTCGGGCTCGGACCCGCGGTTGATAGTAATGACCCTGGGGGGGCTTTATTGTATAATCAGCATAGCATCTTGCAATGCCGATCCAATTGAATTCATCCTTGTTCCGGCCGCCCTTCACATAAAGAATCCAAGCGGACCAATGGCTCCTTTTTTGCTGCACCGGACGCTGAATCCGCTGCGAAAGCAACAAGAAACATAACAAGACAGGATGAGCTTGGCGAAAAAAAAGAAAACATTTCAAAAAGCCTCCGGTGTTGATAAAATCGATATCCCGAGGGTATCCAGAAAATATAAAATATACATCGGCTCATTGTACCTGATCGTTATCGCGGCGTGCTCGGTTCTGGGTTACGAAACCTACTGCCGCTATTACCTGCCCTCGTATTCCCTGGCTGAACTGCTGCACTTATTGGGATTGTCAGGCGAACCCGCATCTCCTATGGAACCGGGTAAGGGTTTCGGGCATACTCTCGGATACGCCGGAAGCACGCTTATGGTTCTCTCCCAGCTTTACGCCCTTCGCAAACGAAACGCCTGGTTCTCCCGCTGCGCTTCGCGTAAATTCTGGCTCGATACCCATATTTTCCTGGGTATTTTGGGCGCGGTATTCATCACTTTTCATACGACGTTCAAGATCGGCGGACTAGTGAGCGTGAGCTACTGGAGCATGGTGATCGTCGTGATGAGTGGAGTTATTGGAAGATTTCTGTACGTGCAAATACCCAGGAGCATCGCCGGAAACGAACTGGGGGTCGATGATTTGAACCAGCGCTCACGGATCCTGTTCAGGAGAATCCAAACACTTCACATGGAGGAAATAGATTTTGATGCTATCGCGGACCGCATAGCCGGATCTGTGAGCATCAAGGTAAAAAGACCGTTCTTGATCCTGTCACATATGATAATCGACAATATAACGTTCAGGGTCAGGTTCCAAAAAGAGAAGAGGGCTTTATTCCGCAGGTTCAAAATATCAAGACGGATGCGCAGGGCCGTGTCGAACCTGCTCTTCAGCCACGCTCTCATCAAGAGGAAAATAGCCCTTCTGGAGAAATACCAGGAGCTCCTCGAATATTGGCGGCCTACGCACATTTGGCTGTCCATAGTGATGTTCATTTTCATGGCCGTCCACGTGGCCATAGCTTTCTTTTTCTATGTTGAGAATTGATTTCCGGGATGCCCGAATTTCCCGACCACCCGGTCCGATTTCATAACTCCATTATCTTTTGCCATTTGTCAAGGTGCCCGATAATTAGTTCTTTACAATAGACTTAGGGCGTGATATAATTTGTTTTTGAATAAACCGGCTCCGCCCTTCGCGGAGTGGGCGCCGCCGGTGCTTTTTTAGATGATTTTCAAGAGTTCGATCAACGCATAATTCCCGGCCCCGAAGGAGGTGATGAGACCGGCAGTAGAATGCATCGAGCGCAATGCGGAGCAATATGGGTATTCCCTCGCTAAATATCTCGGCTTCCATGCAAGAGTGCTCTAAAGTTAATCATCGCTTGCTTACAATTTGTGTTGCGTCCAGTTTCACCGAAAAGGAGTTACTGCTATGAAAAAGGCTTTGTTACTTACCGTTGTTCTGCTTCTCTCTTCTAGCCTCGTATTCGCCCAGGGCGGCTCCATCGGCGTTTTTGCCGATCCGGGAGCGACCGTGTGCAACGCTTCTGATATGGCTCCTGGTCTGCTGCCGATATACGTTGTTCATGTGCTTACGCTGGGAAGCACTGCCAGCCAGTTCAAGGTCGATCTTCCTCCGACTCTTACGTTTCTCGGAGAAATTAACAATTTCCCGGTTTCTATAGGAACATTCCTGGCCGGCGTTTCGATATCCTATCAATCCTGCCTTGTCGGTAATATTAATCTCGGCTCAATAAACACTTTTACCAACGGTCTTAGTGCGCCGTGTACGTTTATATCCGTTGTGCCCGACCCGACCGCGATTCCTCCGGGAAGCGTGTGGACGGTCGACTGTACCCCCTCGGGCAATCTCGTTGCCGCTACCGGCGGCCAGATGATAATCAATCCGGATCCGTCATGCGATTGTCAAACACCGGCAAACGACTCCAGCTGGGGACAGATAAAAGCGCTTTATAACTAAATCGCTTTTTTGATTCTTTTTATGAAAAGGCCTCTTCCTTGGGAAGAGGCCTTTTCTTTTGACCTGGAACGCGAATTATGCAATTATTCCACAACAAGCCTCATTAAAACCTCGAAGGATGTTTTCCGTAATAAGCCGATAAAACAAAATGGAGAAGGGGGAAAGTACCGTGGGATTAGATACGCGAATCAGCAGCACGGAGCTCTACGAACACAATAAAAAACATTTCACGAAATGGGAAAAAATCAAGGACTGCATAGATCAAAATATTGATCTTATGCTCAACTACCGGCAGAGCGGGCATCCGGGCGGTTCCCGTTCCAAGGTCCACGCATTTGTCGCAACCCTCCTGAGCGGCGCCATGCGCTGGGACATACGCCACCCCGAGAAGACTTTCGCCGACAGATTCATTCTCGTGGCCGGACATACAATACCTCTGGTTTATGCGACACTCCCGGTGCTGACCGAAGCCCTGCGCTGCAAGTACGAACAGACCGGAGATAAAAAATACTTGATCCCCGATGCGGAAAACAAGGCGCTTTACTGGGAGGACCTTACCGGCTTCCGCCATATTGGCGGGCTCCCCGGTCATGCCGAGATGGCCGGTAAAACTCTTTTTCTGAAATTCAATACCGGGCCATCCGGCCACGGTTCCCCGGTGGCGGCGGGCGAAGCTTTTGCATTGAAAAGAGCCGGGGCGGGGGAAGTGAAGGTGTTCGCCTTCGAGGGTGAAGGTGGTCTTACCCCCGGAGCAAATCATGAGACTATGAATTCAGCATGGGGACTGGGGCTGTCGAATCTCATGTTCGTCATCGACTGGAACGACTACGGGATAGACGACCACAAAATAAGCTCCGTCGTTCATGGAACTCCGAGAGACTGGTTCGGTTCGCACGGATGGCGCGTGGTCGAAGCCAAAAACGGATCGGATTGGGAATCCGTAGGCAGGGCGGTCCTTGATCTTTCTTTTGGAGATAATTCTGATGACGCTCCCAATATGATGTTCATGAAAACCAGGAAAGGCCGCGGATACAACAAGTACGACAATAAATCGCACGGCAGCCCCCACAAAATGAACTGCGAACTTTTCTGGGAGACAAAAAAACCTTTTATGGATAAATACGGCGTTCAGTTCGATGGTTTCGGCGAAGAGGCTCCTGAAAATCCGGCGGACATCAAAGCCCAGGCCGCGGCCAATTTCCGCAAGGTGGCGGATGTAATCAGAAACGACCAGGAACTCGTTGATTATATAGCCGACACCCTCGTCGGTCTCGGCGATTCCGTGCCGGAGAAACTGGCATCCTTGGCATTCGATACCTCGAGGAATCCTCTTAATGATGACGGGCTCTATGATTATAAAAATTTCCCGGATGAGATGTTCGCCAAACCCGGCGACAAAAAACCCAACCGGGCGGGGCTCGCATCTTTTGGAGCGTGGGCAAACACCTGGTGCCAAAAAAAATACGGTAGACCTCTGTTCATCGCCATGAGCGCCGATCTGGCCGATTCTACGAATATCTCCGGTTTCGCCAAGGATTTCGGCGGCTCGAAGGGCCTCGGCTGGTACAACCGCACCGCCAATCCCCGGGGTGTGCTGCTCCCGCAGTGCATAACCGAATTCGCCAACGCCGGCATCAGCGCGGGAATAACGAGCGTTAATTTCTCAAACGATCCCATGAAGGAGTTCAACGGGTTTTTATCCACATGTTCCACTTACGGATCTTTTGTCTATCTCAAGTACGGACCTATGCGCTTATTCAGCCAACTTGCACAGGATTCCGAAATCAAAGTCGGAAAGCTGCTCTGGGTCGCCGGCCACAGCGGACCCGAGACGGCGGACGATTCGCGGACACACTTCGGCATATATTCGCCGGGAATAACCCAGCTCTTTCCGCAGGGATCGGTTATCAACCTGCATCCATGGGAACACAACGAGGTACCCGTGGTAATAGCGGCAGCTCTCAAAGCGGACTGCAGCATAATAATTCTTCACCTCACCAGGCCTCCGATAGAAATACCGGACAGGTCGGCCCTCGGGATCGCTTCTCATTTCGACGCAGCCAAAGGGGCTTATATAATACGCCCCTACAAGCGGGGTCTGCCGAGGATGGGGACGGTTCTTGTTCAGGGAACTTCAACAACAAATAATCTGTTGAAAATACTTCCCCGGCTTGACGAAGAAGGAATCAATGTAAAAATTGTCGCCGCCATAAGTCCCCAGCTCTTCGCGCTCCAGGATGACGAATATAAAGACCGGGTTTTCCCGCAGTCCGAAAAACTGGATACCATGGTCGTGACCAACCGCGCCCGCAGGTTGATGTCCGATTGGGTTCCTACTGAAAATAAGGCGGAATACTCTATCAGCGCTGACTGGGACGACAGGTGGCGAACGGGAGGAACACTGGGCGAAGTCCTCGAAGAGGCGCACTTATCCCCTCAATGGATTCTTGACGGCATAAAAAAATTCGCCGGGGATAAAGATACGCGCCTGGCGCGGATCAAGAATGATCTGGACGGCCTGATGAGAAAAGAATAATCAAGCGGTTTTGTCCCCGCCTTTCAGGAAGGACTTGATGAATGTCCTTATCTCTTCGATGCGGAAAGGCTTCGATATGACCGGAGCTCCGATCTCGCGTATGAACTGCTTTTTTCGAACCGGGTCCATCTCGCCGGTCGTGAATACGAACTTTCTTTCGAAACCGGGATTAATCTCAATGGCTTTGTTATAAAATTCTTTTCCAGTCATTGCCGGCATACGGAAATCACTTATGATTATATCGAACTCTTCGCTGCCCAGCCGATGCAACGCCCTGCGCGGATCTCTTTCCAAAACCGCTTCATATTTGTCGATGGAAAGAATCTCTTTCATTAAATCCAAAACCACCGCCTCGTCATCTACCACCAGTATCCTCGTCTTTTCAACAATATTCTTCGCTTCGCTCATGAAGTTCTCCCCTTGCCCTGCAAAACGGCCTATAGGATGCAGGGTCAAGAATCCGTGATAACATAAAAAACCGGACACTGTAAAGAATATTTTACAAAAACTACCCTCAGTGGAGAGAAGGAAAGGGAGGTAGTGGTATAACTTATTATTTAATTGTATGTTATAAAAACATTGCCTGCCGGTTTATAATGTAATATTTTTTTGCTCACTTCTAACATCCTTCTCTAATCCTATTTAGACATAAAAATATAGTCAATAGTATAGTATTAATAAAACATCAGACAAAACCGCCGAATTATGGATTGAAAGAAGATAAAGCGTATCCGGTTATGCGGATTTAACCTCTTATTTATTGATATGCTATCAAAATGGCTTAAAGAAAATAACTAAGGTTTATTCTCATTCTCTTTGGCGGCGCCTGCATTATCCACACTTTGGAATTGCCCTTTATTTCGCGGATGATCATTCATATTTCTGGCCCGCAGTACTACCAGCGCTCCGCTTCCAACCAGGAACAACGGCCATAATTTTACGAAATGCCCGGCAACCCTCGAACCAATCATCCCTCCGGCGTATATATAGCATGCCACGGAGAAGACGACAACGACAGCTCCGATAACCAGAGCACCCGGAGCTTCCTGCTTCAAACCCGAAATGGCCAGAAGCGATACCCCGCCGATGAGGGGAAAAGTCGGCCAAAGAGCATCGAGATCTCCCCATGGGACTATATGCATAGTGAAAAGGAGAAAGAAAAAACCGAGGAACAAAGATACTAATCCCGCAAAAAGCACCGCCGGCTTTTTTTGCGCGATGAAGACCCTAAGCAAAAACCCACCCAAAAGGAGCAGGAATACGGGCCATATAGCCTTCCACTTGATCCACAAAATATGGTAATTCGCCAGCAGGAACAGCAGTCCCGTCAAAATGAGAACAATGCCGAGAAATTCTTTGCTCTTTTTTTGTATCATGGACATCACCTTCCTCATTTTTATTTTGCCTATTGTGCCCAAAAATTGCAACAGGTTTGAGAAAAAGTCTCAAGGAAATTATTGCTTTTTCAAATCATCGAAATGATTTAGATTCTGATGGAATGTTCGGAAATCCCAATCAGCACGGGTGGCACCGAGGGGGCACCCCGCGGCACCAGGAGATCGGGCCGGGTGACGGGATCGAATGAGCAGGGTCCGCCCAGAAAAGGAAACCAATGATAGGCGACAAAATAATTGCCAAGCCCCATCATAAACGCGCAGCTCGAATGATTTTCGATCTCATCAGCGAATCTTTCGCCCAACGCAGGTCCGCGCTCACCATAGCGGGCGAATCCGGAAGCGGTAAGAGCGAGATAGCCCACGAACTTGCCGAACTCTTCAATACGGCGGACCTCAACACTTATGTGTTTCAACAGGATGACTACTTTCACTATCCTCCGAAAACCAACCATGATATGCGTTTGAAGAACATTAGAAACATCGGTATGAAAGAAGTCAACCTGGCGCTGCTCAACCGCCATTTGGAGCATTTCAAATCGTCGCCGAATAAGCCGCTCGAGAAACCACTTGTTATATTCGAGGAGGACAAGCTGTCGCGGGAAAGGATCAACCCCGGAGATTACTCATTGGCCATAGCCGAGGGAACATACACCACGTGCCTCACCGGCGCCGATTGCCATGTGTTCATCGACCGGACTTTCAGAGACACCATGCAGGCGAGACTCGAGAGGGCGCGGGAAAAAATCGACGAGTTCTCGGAGAAAATTATGCAGATAGAGCATGATATCATTTCCAAGCATAAAAAAATGGCCACGGTAATCGTTGATAAAGATTACAACGCCCGAACAGCGGACCGGACCTGACCTTCAATAAAGGAATCCCATGAATTCAATCAAGACTATCTGCATGCTGAGCGTACACGGCTATTTTGATCCTGAGCCCATTCTTGGAGCGACCGATACCGGCGGCCAGGTAACATATGTCCTGGAACTGGCAAAGCATCTCTCCTATCTGGGCCCCAACGTCGATATTTATACCAGGCAGTTCGAAGGACGCGGTGAAATCGCGCCCGTTAACGATAAAGTCCGTGTAATTAGAATTCCATGCGGTCCTGATAAATTCATCCGCAAAGAAGATTTATTTCCCCACTTGAACGAATTCGTCGCCAATATGGAAGCCTTTATCGAAAAACACGGCTTGGCATATGATGTATATCATTCCCATTACTGGGACGCAGGTTATGCAGCCATGAAGCTGTGCGAGATCAACGGACAGCCGTTCGTGCACACCGCCCACTCTTTGGGGGCATGGAAAAAAGAACAAATGGGCGGCGATCCGGAAGAAATGGAAAAACTATTCAAGTTCGATGAAAGAATCCACTGGGAAAATATAACGTTCAGGCGCGCGGCCGCCCAGACGGTAACTACCAGGGACGGTCTTGAAAATTACAAGAGGCTTTATGATTTCGAAAGTCCTGACCTGGCAATAATACCTCCGGGTGTCGATACCAAACGATTTCGACCGCTTCGAGATGAGGATCGCCATCCGGATATCGATGTTCCCGAAAGATATGTGTTCGCTCTGAGCCGGATCGATTCCAACAAGGGCCTCGACTACATGATAAATGCATTCGCCCTCATCCATGATAAATGCGACGTCCATTTGCTTATCGGCGGTGGATCAAAAAATCCAAAGCAGCATGAAATAGACATAAAAGCCGACCTGGCAAATCTTGTAAGCAGCCACAATATTCAAGACCGGGTTAAGTTCACCGGCTACATACCCGATGATAATCTCCCGACATTCTACAGGGATGCGGAGGTATTCGTCCTTCCGTCCAAATACGAACCCTTCGGCATGACGGTTCTCGAGGCCATGAGCTGCGGAACTCCCGTGATCGCAACCCGCTTCGGCGGGATTCGTGACAACCTGTCAAATAACGTGGACAGCCTGCTTGTGGATCCTTCCGATCCGGAGGAACTTTCTTCCGCGCTTCTCAAGCTGCTCGACAACCGCGAGCTTTCTTCCAAATTGGGTGCAAAAGGCATGGCAACCATACGTATGCGGTTTTCCTGGGAAAGCATCGCCAGTGTCACCCTTGATTTCTATGATAAATATTTCACCTCATGACCGGGCGATCCCGATCTGAGAGGCTGTTCGGGAATATAATCCATCAGTCTTTTCCGAAAAAGCTTTTGACTCGAGTAATTTCTTCCTTTAAATTATCCCGGTCAATCGATTATAATGCGAGCCGCCCGGAACCGGGCGACGGACCAAAAAGGCGAGAATTCAACAATCACAGGAGGTTTTAATATGAAATTCATCCCCGTAATGACAATTTCGATTTCGCTGTTAGGAGCTCTTCTTCTGTTCCCGGTCAACAGCAAAGCCAAAAGCGCCAAAAACCCAATCGTCATAATGGAAACCACTCTGGGGAAAATCAAGATAGAACTTTACCCGGATAAAGCGCCAAAATCCGTCGAAAATTTTCTCTGGTATGTTAATCACAAATTCTATGACAGCCTGGTTTTCCATCGTGTAATACCGAAATTTATGATCCAGGGCGGCGGATTTACAAAGGACATGATAAAGAAAGAGCCCAACGCTCCCATCGCCAACGAAGCTGCAAACGGCCTGTCGAACAAACGCGGCACAATCGCAATGGCCCGAACCATGGACATAAATAGCGCCACCAGCCAGTTTTTTATCAACCACAAGAACAATACAGGGCTGGATCATAAGGACAAATCACCTCGGGGCTTCGGATACGCGGTATTCGGAGCGGTCGTCGAAGGCATGGATGTAGTGGATAAAATTGCTTCCGTCAAGACTACGACCCATGGAGATTACAAGGATGTTCCGGTCGAACCCGTGGTTATAAAAAAAGCATATCAGGCAGGCAAAGATGGCAAGAAATAGCAGGCTTTCCGGTCGGCAGCCCTCGGGGCCGATCTGTGATTGTAATCTTTGCATCGACCGGGCCGAAATCAGCGAATGAATAAAAGAACAGCACAGCCTTCCAGGAAAAAAGCCGCCGGTAAACATCATTTTGTTGATGTAAAAATCGGAGGCCCCTCTCCCCAGGGCAGCCTGGATTTTTTCAGCGATGGATTCGCATGTCATGTCAAACTAAAAAACGGCAAACTGACGGGCTCATCGATTGTATCGGGAAGAGATTTCGCCGCAAAGATCGCGCTGGGAACGGCCAATCTTTGGACCCTGGAATACATTCATAAAAAACCGGGCGAAACCATGACCCTTACGGCGCGCCTCGGGAAAATTACCAAGAGCACCAACCTGTTCGGAATATCCCACAAAAACAAAACCCACGATATCAAGCTCGCCTTCAGCGAGAAGCTCGGGCTGAACGGCAAGGTAACCACAAAAACCGGCAGCCTTTCGTTCGGGCTGCACTTCACCAAAAACGGAACCGCGGCAGTGCACATAGCTCATTCGGGCAAGAACCACAACCTCAGCGCAAAATACTATCCGGGCGGCGAATTCGAATTCAAAGCCCGCGTTAGCACCGGCGGGGGCGAGTTATCGATCATCAAATCCCGGCATGAAATAAAAGCCCGGGCTGAATTCAGTTTCTGAGCGGCAGATGCTGCATCGGGCCCGAGCCTTCATTTCGCCGGCGCAACTTTTATATCCAGATGCATTTTGTTCACAAGGACGCTCGGAACTTTCCCGGCTTTTTGATTGTCGTCTTCTGCGACGGCGCGCTTATCGAACGTGGTTATCGTGTTTACGGTTATATCGACTTTTATGGATTTGCAAATCTGGTCCCTCAAGGAATAGACAATCGTACCGTCCGAGCCTGCGCTGCTCAACCTCTGTCCACCGTCGATTTTTTCGGTAATTTTCGACGTCATATGCGTGGCCAGAGTAATGTTATCTCCATCTATTCCGGCCACCTTGTACTTGATTTTGGCAGAATTCCCTTCAGCCTGACCGGCCAAACCGGCGTTCTGATTAAAATCTTCAAACACATCTCCCGGTTTTACATCCCTTTCCGGAAGATCCGGAATCAGGTAGAGCAGATCCATCAGATTAACCCCTCTGGCCTGGTAGGGAGCAAGTCCGGACATGTCGCTGACGATCTCGATATCGCCCGTATCGTTCAATGCTCCGTCGTATTCGCGCTCCTCAAGATTTGTCCGCGGCATGGACATCGGCACCGTCTGCCCGCCGCTGGTGACCGTCATATCCATATCATGAAACCGGACTTTCAAAGGTATATTTCGTTCATCCGACAGGGTATATGTTTTGAGATCGATAATGATTCTCAATTTCTGCTCCAATTTACGGTAGGGCCCGATCTTATCATCCGCCTGCGCGCCGGTTGCAGGGGCGGAAGTCGTCATCTCTCCTGTCTGGGAAATAGTAATCTTGTATTTCCTGTCGGGCTGGAATTTGAATTTTGCGAAACGCGCCCCGCTTACACCACCGGCCCCTGATCCAATCAACAAAAAAATAACCGCGGCCGCCGTAGCTAATCGCATGAATTCCTCCTTGATAGTGCCGGCATGCCCTCAGCGAACCTTGCCGATCAATTCAACAAACTCATCCTCATCAATAATTTTTATCCCCAGTTTCCGGGCTTTTTCGAGCTTGGATCCCGCGTTCCGACCGGCGACTACGTACGTAGCGCCGGAAGAAACGTGCGAAAGAGTTTTGGCGCCCAGTTTCTTAACTGCGCTCTCGGCTTCTTTTCGCGAGAACCCGGACAGCATTCCCGTAAAAATGAATTTTTGACCGGCAAGATCCGAGGTCTTTCCGCCATAAGCGGAACCAGAAATCTCTATGCCCGCCTCCAGCAGCCTCCGGATCAGCTCTTGATTGCGTTCATCAGCGAAAAATCCGGTGATTTCTTCGGCAATTATATCTCCGATTCCAAAAACCTGGGACAGCTCTTCTTGCGCAGCCGACATCAACTTTTCCAATGACAGGTATTCCCCGGCGAGAATCTCCGCGGCCGTTGTTCCGACATTGCGGATACCAAGAGCATAAATGAACCTGGACAACGTCACTTTTTTCGAAGTGGTTATTGCTTCAACCAGGTTCTCAGCGGATTTTTTAGCCATACGTTCTAAAGATTCCACATCACCGGTATTGAGTCGATAGAGCCCGGAGCAATCTATTACCAGACCGCTATCCACGAGCTGTGAGACTAGTTTCTCTCCCAGGCCTTCTATATCCAGCGCTTCCCTGGATGCGAAATGCCTTATCCTCTCTTTGACTTGAGCCGAACATGCGTAATTTGGGCACCTGGTTACGATCTCGCTTCCGGTTCGCAAAACTCCGGTTCCACATGCCGGACATTTCGAAGGCATTTCGAAAGGCTTCTCTTTGCCGGTGCGGGCATCGGTTATTACGGATACAACTTCGGGTATCACGTCTCCGGCCCTTCTTACGAAAACAGCGTCGCCGATTTTTATACCCTTTTTCCTTATCTCATCTTCATTATGCAGTGTTGCGCTGGATACCATTACCCCGCCGACGCAGACGGGTTCCAATCTTGCCACGGGCGTTAATACGCCCGTTCTGCCTACCTGCACGAGGATATCGAGAACTTTCGTGCGTTCTTCCTGCGGTGGAAACTTCCATGCGACCGCCCACCGGGGCGACCTCGCGCGGTAACCTGCAGCTTCCTGCATTCCAAAAGCATCGAGCTTTACGACAAACCCGTCTATTTCGTAGGGTAGTTCATTTCGGGTCGAAAATATTTTATTAAAATAAGCCGCTATTTCTTCGCTATTCCTGCATTTTTTCGACAGCCTATTTACCGGGAATCCCCATAGTTGCGCCTGCTTCAGAAATTCCCACTGGCTTTTTACTTCGAATCCCCCAATCTCACCAGGCCCATAAGCAAAAAACTTAAGAGATCTGGAAGACGTCACCCTGGGATCGAGCTGCTTCAGGGATCCGGCGGCGAGATTTCTGGGATTGGCATAGAGTTTCTCGCCTTTATCCCGCCGCCTGCGGTTGATAAGTTCGAAATCCTCTTTATCTAAAAAAACCTCGCCGCGCACCCCCAGAAGAGAGGGATTCTGTTTTCCCAGCAGCCTCAACGGAATCGAACGTATGGTCCTTGCATTATTTGTGATGTCTTCGCCTCTGATGCCGTCCCCCCTGGTGGAGGCCTGCTTCAGGATCCCATGCTCGTAAACAATTTCAATGGCCACGCCGTCCATCTTTGGTTCGCAAACGAAATCTCCGGTGTTTTTGCCCCCGAGGGCCCTGATGAGGCGTTCCAGCCATTCCGTGAATTCATCCGCGTTCATTACATTTTCCAGCGACAGCATGGCTTTTTTTCTCGTCACAACTCTGAATCCCGCTTGGGGTTCTGCGCCGACTTTTTGAGTCGGCGAGTCGAGCGCCGGGGGCCTCGGCGCCGTTTTTTCCAAATCCACCAGCGCCCGAAACAGAAGATCATACTCGGCATCCGAGATCACGGGATCGTCAAGGACATAATAACGATAATTGTGATACCGTATTTTTTCTCTCAATTTATTGATCTCTTCGCTTATATTTTTGTCGGGTTTCATGGTTTTTTCGCTGTTAACTGACAAAAACGCCGGCATCTCTACCTCACCAGGAGGTCCCATCCGACCGGATCATTTTAGCAAAAATCAAGCGGTTTTGGTAGATGCACCAGTCATAATCATATTCACTTTTCTCGAATTTTGCTATATAGTCTGTCGACGAGCTATATCCAACTAATCAGGAGGTCCTGCGAATATGTTCTCAACGGTGAAAGAAAGGCCGCTTTTTTTATTTACTATTCTGGCGCTTATGATAACAGCCATCCTTATAGGGAGTACATGCACGATGAAAAAAGAAAAAACCATGGTCGGCGAACTCGAAAAACTTGGACCCGGTGGAAGGGATGCCATTGTCCTGGGAGTCGATGCATCCGGGTTTGAGGACCTTCCGCTGAACAAGAAAATATTAGCATATTACCTCTACAGGGCTGCGATAGCCGGTGATAACATAATGTACCAGCAGAATCACCGCGACGCTCTGGAAATCAAAGAGCTGATGGAAGAGATATACACGCACTCCAAGGATATGAACGAAGATCTGAAGGAGGAAGTTCACGATTACTTGAAATACGTATGGATCCACCACGGCCAATATCACCATTACAACCACGTCAAATTCGTTCCCAACAAGCTTACTGCAGAAGGTCTTCTGGAAGCCGCCCAACTGGCCGCGAAGAACGGAGCGGCGATAACGAAGATGCCCGGCGAAAGCCTGCAGGATAAACTCAACAGGCTTGAGCGATCGATCTTCGATCAAGCCTTCGAACCGCTTCAGACCAACCAGTCGGAATCAGAAGATATAATCGCATCAAGCGCCAACAACATGTATGCTCCCGGGGTTACCGGGGATGATATCGCTTCGCTTATCGATTACTGGCGCAATAAGCTCAATGTACGTTTCGCCAAGGTCGGCGGCGTGATTTCTCCTCAGGTGTATAAAATCGGCGGAGTGTATTCAGAGGAACTTGAAACTATAAGTCATTTTCTGAAGTTGGCCCTGCCATACTCGGAAAACGCCGAACAAAAAGCGTCGATAAAGTCGCTTCTTGATTTCTATTCGACCGGCGATGAAGCCCTTTTCCGCGAATACAGCATTCATTGGCTAAAATCGAGCACGGATATAGATTATCTCAACGGATTTATTGAGCAGTACATCGACCCCCGGGGAATAATCGGCAATTTCGAAGCAAACGTGAGCTTCGCAGCGGACTCAGGACCCGTCGACCGTCTCGCTCAGAATGCGCTGTATTTTGAACGGAAAATGCCGTGGCCCGATCGCTACAAAAGACAAAAAATCAACAAACCGGTAGCAAAAATAGTCAACGTGCTCGTTGAGACCGGCGATGCCGGACCGGTATCGCCGGCTGCTTACAACCTGCCGAACTACAACGACATCAGAAGGGATTTCGGCAGTAAGAACATTATACTTCTCAACATAGAACAATCCCGGTCCAGAGAACTCATGGAGAAGGAAGTCAATGAATTCTATCTTCCTGAATACCGAAAGATAATCATGAAATACGGGCTGACAGCCGTGCGCCCCTGGGAAGTATACATGCACGAAGTCATTGGTCACGGTGCCGGCCAGCCGGACCCCGATCTCGGCGGAGATCCCCGCAACATGCTGGGAAGGGTCTATTCCTCCCTTGAAGAATGCCGTTCCGATCTCGTGGCCCTGTACCATATCTCCGACCCCAAACTTCCGGAAATCGGCGCCTTTGACAGAGGGGATCAAAAAGAGATCGTCAAGGCCATGTATATAAGCTACCTGCAGGGTTGGATGTCGCGCTATGATCGAATAGAAGGCGATGAAGTGAGAGAAGCACATAACAAAGGCAGCCAATTGGTTTTAATGTACCTGGCAGAGCACGGCGGAGATCCGGCCAAGGATTTCGGGGTCGAAGTAATCGAAAAAGATTCTAATTTCTATGTCAAACTGAATGACACTTCCAAAGCGCGCTTGGGAATAGGGGAACTGCTGGGCAAGCTGCAGGTCATAAAATCAACAGGCGATGCGGCGGCGGCGGCCGAGCTATTCGACCGTTTTGGAACGAAAGTAAATTCCTCGTGGAAGTCGAACATAACCGAACGTAAAAGCCACCTCAACCTGCCCAAGCTCAAGGCTTTCGTCTTTCCCCGCCTGACCGCTGTAATCGAAGACGGGAGGATTGTTGATATCACGATAGCTCATGATGAGAATCTGACTTCTCAACATCTTCGTTTCGGACGGATGCAAAACGTGAGTAAACTCGAAATCCAATAGCCGGCGAAAGCGGCGGCCGGATCTGAGGTTAAAAGGTCTTTATGATTTTCCACCAGATCAATGCAGGAGGCGACAGAAATTTCGCCTATATTGTCGGCGATAGAAAAAGCGGCAAAGCGGCGATTTTCGATCCTCCTCCGAACGGCTCTCTTTATGAGGGCGTTTTGGAGGATAACGGCCTGCACCTGACGGATACGTTTATTACCCACGCACACAGCGACCATACATGGGGCATCGATGAAGCCAGGAAGCGCGGAAGCTCAGAGATTCGCGTTCACGAAAACAGTCCCCTCAGCGGCTGCCGCCGTGTGAGGGATACCGAAGAGATACAGGTGGGATCCATCAATCTCAAGATTCTGCACACGCCGGGACATACCGAAGACTCCATGTGTATCCTTGCCGGCGGCAGCCTGATAACGGGAGATACGTTGTTTGTCGGTAAAGTCGGCGGCACGGATTTCAAAAATGGCGCAAAGCAGCAGTGGAACAGCCTGCACAATAAAATCCTGACTCTTGACGACCGTATCAATATCTACCCCGGACATGATTACGGTATCCATCCTTTTTCAACGATAGGAAACGAGAAACGAACCAATCCCTTCATCCTGTGCGGAACCTTTGAAGATTTCGTACATCTCAAAAAAAACTGGCTGCAGTATAAACGCGAACACGGCATCGATTAGACCGGTCCTCTCTCGCGGCATGCTAATTGCAGCTGCTCTTTTCTGCCTTGAATACTATCGTATAAATAAAGAAGTTACGTTAGCAGAGCCCTATTTATGGACGAAATTCTTTCATCCCATGCCGGAAAAATCCGTGCCTGCAGATCAGGCATCATCTCAAGAATAGAGACAAACAGGAGCAAAGGCTGCAGCCTGCGGGCAATCCGCGAAGAAGCAGCTGCGCTGGTAGAAGTCTTTTCAGAGTATCTCGAACTGGAACAGAGTTCCTCGCGAGAAAACGAAGATTCACTGCGAAGTATTATACCGCAAGCCGAAAATATTTACATGGATTGGCGTTCAATACTCCAGTGCTTTAATACCACCCTGCGCATGGCCTACCTTGGAAGCATCCCTTCGAGCAATCTGGCCCTAGACGGCACCCTGTCCGAACTCGAAGCTCAAATCGGAGAACCACTGTCGGATTATTATGCCCGGCTTCAATCCGCATGGAGCAAACACCTCGAATCATATCCCTGGGATGCTTTTTTGAGCGGCGTGGCCAGGCATATCGATGCAGATGATTTTCAAAATACACTCGAAGCCCTCGAACGCGGCGACGAATTCGATACCGAAGACGCAGCAGAAAACCTGGCCGGGCCTTTCAGGCAGCTTTTCAAAAACTTCTTGAATGAAAGAAGCCCCGAAGAAAGCGACAAACTCGCTCAAAAGCTGTGGACCTGGCCCGAGATATTGATTGCCAATGATTACTGGAATGACAAGTATCATTCCAAGCTTACGGATATCCTCATAGACAGATGTTCCTCCCATCAACCGGCGGGATTTGCCAAGGTCAAAGCTTTTTTCTCGGGGCGCTCGAACAGGCGCTTTTCGCATGAAGCGATCGTAGCATCGCTCAACAGGACCGCATCCGAAGACCGCAGCAGAATCCTGAGATGCCTGATAATGCATCCGGACCAGGGGATCCGCCGTTACGCGGTTACGAACCTCGATATTGAAAATCTTTGGAAAAGCGCAACTCCGGCTTTTATACCATGCGCTGCGTTGCTGAGCCTCTTGGAAAGGATAGCGGGTTCGGAAGAATTCGATGACAACTTCCGCAAAATATTCTTCGACACCGTGCACAGAAGACTGCTCATGCTAACAACCCGCTCCGAAGTGCTTTATGCCAGGGGAATCGTCAGAATATTTTCGAAGTTCAATTTCTTCATGGAAGACAATTATTTCGAAAAACTCATAAAGCTCATGGATTACATGGAAGACAAGGAAAGACATTTTGGAATAAAAGAGCCCTTCCTTGCCGTGCATATCGCCGCGATAAAAGATGCCAAGCAAAAAACCGGATCTTTGGAATCCGCGTTGATGGATTTCGGCCGAGTGCCGCCAGTGATTCTGAGGAAGATCGCCAGGGACGGACATTTCTGGTACGAACTGGCCGGTCATCCCGTGTACAAAGTCGCGAGGGAGACGATACCGCATATCAACTCGCCTGATCGGGCGCTTCGCATCGCCACCAAAAAAAACGTCAATCAAGAAGTAATAAGGACGGTCGGCAAAAAGAAAGCCCTGTTTGCGAACCGTACGAACAGGCTCGCGGTTCTGACCAATCCCCGCACTCCTCCCACCGTATCCATGGAATATATTCCCGATCTGAGCAAAAACGACATAGAAATTCTCATGCGCACCAGCACTATCCACCCGGAGCTTCGTAATCTTCTGCGCAAAAAATTCCCCGGTTAAACGCCGTCCGCATTTCCATCTTGCAAAAAACCGCCGCTTCAAGTAGGTTATTCCTTGCCCGGCAATGGTTTTCCGCAAAGCCATTCATGCATACCTGCAGTTGGAAGGAGCCGCCGCATCTATGACGTGTTCCCGCTTTATCAACAAAAGAATCCTGATTTTTTTGGGCGCGGTCCTGATATTATCGATCTCGGGCTGCGGCAGCCCCGCTTTTCCCGCACCCGACAAGGTTGATTCGGCATCTGCGGCCGGAGCCTTTCAGGAAACCGCTTCTCCTGCGGATGAAAACGCGTCCGCAGGCTCCGATGAGCATTCCGGCATTACGGCCGGCGAAGAATTCGGCAGGGAGCTTGCGCTCTGGTGGATCGTGCCTTTCGCCGGAATGCTTTTGTCAATCGCTCTTTTTCCGCTTTTCGCCCCTCATTTCTGGCATGATCATTTTCCCAGGATTTCTGCTTTTTGGGCCGTCCTCCTGGCCGTTCCATTCATTATCGCCTACAGGGCGGAAGCCGCCCTGCATATCTTTGAAATCTATCTATTGGATTATATTCCATTCATAATACTTCTATGGGCGCTGTTTACGGTATCCGGCGGAATATATATAAAAGGCACCTTCCGGGGTTCGCCTCGTCTTAATTTTATTTTTCTATTAATAGGGACTTTTCTTGCATCCTGGATCGGCACGACGGGCGCGTCGATGCTGCTGATCCGGCCGACCCTAAGGGCGAATGCATGGAGGAAGCGCAAGGTGCATATTATTGTTTTCTTCATTTTTCTGGTCAGCAATATCGGCGGCTCGCTGACCCCCCTGGGCGATCCGCCTCTCTTTTTGGGCTTTCTGCACGGAGTTCCATTTTTCTGGACTTTTCATTTACTGCCCGAAATGGGATTCCTGGCGGCCGCATTGCTGGCTCTGTTCTTTCTGGTTGATAATTATTACTACCGGAGAGAGGAAGCCGAAGACAAGACTTTCAAAAAACAACCTCTGCAAATAGATGGACTTCATAACATAGTATTTCTTTTGGGAATAATTTTTGCGGTTCTGCTCAGCGGGCTCTGGCATCCCGGGGATGTCGTTCTTCTGGGCGTTCACTTGCCAATAGAGAGCCTGGTAAGGGATTCAATAATGATCCTGATGGGGATTTTCTCCCTCGCCTCCACCAGTTCGGTTATACATAAGGAAAACGAATTTACATGGTTCCCTATCAAGGAAGTCGCATACTTATTCGCGGGCATATTCATGACGATCGTTCCCGCCCTGGCGATTCTGAGGGCCGGCGAAAACGGAGCTCTGGCACCGCTAATAATATCGATGAAGGACCCGGCCCACTATTTCTGGGTTACCGGGGTGCTTTCGAGCTTTCTGGACAACGCCCCGACTTATCTAACTTTTTTCAACACGGCCCTGGGCAAATTCTTCAGTACCGTCCCCGCGAATGAATCCGTTCATATGCTCATTGCCCAGCAAAACCAATTTCTAAAGGCCATCTCCTGCGGAGCGGTGTTCATGGGAGCAAATACTTATATAGGCAATGCTCCCAATTTTATGGTCAAAAGCATAGCAGAGGAGGCGGGGCTTCGAATGCCGAGTTTCTTCGGTTATATTTTCAAGTATTCGCTTATAATTTTGATGCCGTTATTCGTTCTTATAACGCTTGTCTTCTTCAGGTAACAGGGGAGGTCATCATGGCCGCCAGATATTATGAATTGGTTTTGGATGCGGATGAAAAAGTGGCAAAAGCATTCATAAAAGGTTTTATTTCCGGCAGGAAAATAAAAAGCGGGGTGTTTTTCAGCAGCGAACATAATGTTTCTTTGGGCCATCTAAGCGACCTGATCCATCATCACGGAACCAAGCAGTTGCTTTGCAGGGCGTCACTGCGGGCCGCAATCGTTTCGGCGGTCAAGCAGGCGCCCAAGGAACTCAACATGACATTATCCGCCGAGCGCGTTCTCGCCGGAGCGTCTTTTGAATTCAAATGCGATACCTTCAGCAAAAAGATCGCAGCGGGCCTGAAGCGTTTGTTTCGCACTCTTCCCCGGGGATTGAGTCTATCCGAGTTCGAACCCGAGGAAAATTTCTCCCCCGACGCTAAAGGAGTCGAGGGGTATGCGCCGCTGCACGAATATCAGTACCGCGGAAGAGGCCGGGTTTCTGGCGATATCGACAAAGTTATTCCCTTCCACGGCAAACTGAGCGATCATGAATTCGTGGATGTGGACGATATTCACCTGGCGTTTTGATGCGATTCTATCCCCGGCCGGGAATAATAAATGCTTTAATCGATTAATTAGTGTAAAATGCTGCAAGACTGATGCAAGAGAATTGGAATCAACAGGCAAATATTACTATGTTCTCAAAAAACATGAATCCAGCGGCGGTTATTTTCAGATTAAGCGCGATATTACTAATCGTAATCGGTGCGGCTTTTACCCGCTCCCATGTAGGAAACTGGTTTTTCAGATCAGATACTTTTTCCGAACAATACGCTACTATGCTTGTGATTATGAGACTCGCCTCTGTCGCAGCCGGGCTGGCCCTGTTGATTTTCGCAGGCAGGCTGGGCGGGTCCATTTCTGCCCGGTGGAGGAATATGTCGGAACCCGGCAGGCTTGCTGTTTTAACAATAGCGCTCGCCTTTGCGGGACTCATCATATTCGCGTCCAGTGTATTTTTCAGAAACAACATGGTCATGCTCAAGCCCATCACCAACTACCAGGCCGTATTCAAAGTGCTCGGTTTTGATCTCATTATTCAAACCGACGAATTCAGAACTTCGGATTTTCTTACTTGCTTCTTTTTTTTCATGGCCGGAACGGTTTCATTCATCATGTTTGGTCTTCACTACCTGGGGCTCATGAAACATATCGATACGAAGTTTCCTTCGACCCGGATTATGTGGCTGATCTTCTCTCTGGGTTATTGTTTTCTCGCAATGGATGAATATTTTGGGATTCACGAACTTATAGGCGATAATATTGCCTTTATAGATAAAATAAAACTGACCCATCATCCTGATGACATGGTAATCGGTTCATATTTCATCCTGGCCCTATTGGTAATTATTCGATTCAAGGATTACCTTTTTGGCTGCAAGCGGGCCGTTGCAATGTTAATTACAGGAGTCCTGCTGCATTTAGCGGCAACCGGGCTGGACGCGTTCGTAAATTTCTCTTTTCTTGAAGAGGGATTCGAAATGCTGGGAATGGCTTTCTATTTCAGTGCCATGGCCCAGTATGCCTTGAACGAGATTCTACAGGGCGGCGCTTAATGCCTCTATCGCCTCTCAATGAATACATTTTCCGCCTGATCAACGGCCTGGCCGGTCATTCGTGGGCATTGGATTCGTTCGTCTCCATACTCGAAAACAATGAACTCGCCAAGGGCGCGGTTATAGGAGCATGTTTTGCTGCGGCCTGGTACTCCGGCACAAAACACCAAGAGAGGATCAAGGTTCGAAGGCTGCTGCTGATTACGATAACTGCCGCTGTTATGGTTTTGACGGCTACAAAGCTCCTTTCTCACACAATTTTTTACCCACGGCCTTATATGTCATCTAATACCATTTATCACCTGCAAAATAACGAACTCGCCAAACTGGATAAGATCGTTTTCAATATACCGCTGGATGAAATCAACCAGGGATTGTATTCGAACTATCTGGATGGCCGAATAACCGTGAACCACCTCGGCACTTTTCCCAGCGACAACGCGGGTTTTTTCATAACCATAGCGCTGGGCATCATCCTTGCCTACAGAACGGCCGGCTTTATCGCCATGATGTGGACCCTGGTTTTCATACTTGGAGCCAAGATATTCACAGGCAAGCATTTTCCCATGGACGTAGCGGCGGGGACCGCGATGGCGGCTGCGGGTTTTTTCAGCATGAAGGTTTCAGCGGACTACTTTCTGGACAGATTTTTCACCGCAGCCGCCCGGTGGACTTTGAAACACCAGGTTTTTAGCAGCGCGGTAGTTTTCATAATTGTGTTTGAAACCGCCAGCACTCTGGATCACCTTGATCCTATATTTTCTTATATACGCGTTCTGGCGGAACGTATCATAAGTTTTTAGTTCGTAAATTTATGCGCCGATTATTCAAAAAATTCGTTGTTCCGATCGCAGCCCTCGCAGCCGTTCCGGCATGCCTGTCGGAGTACGAGCCTTTCATCGTCATGATGGATGATTCCTATTCCGCGCGCATACTGGCCTCTAACGAGAACGGCTTCACGGCTCCTGATGGCATGCTGATAGAAGGAGAATTCATATACATGGCGGACGAAGGCGCTTCCGCTCTGGAACGCTGGCGCCGGGGTTCAAAAGTCGAAGTGCTTTGCGACTCTTCCGGCGGGTTGATATCTCCTGAAGACCTGGTGATGGATGAACGCGGGGATATCTACTTTACCGATGATTCCGCCGGCGGGCTGTGGCGTTATGATTCCGCCGGGCGGCTTTCATTGATAGCAGGCAAAAGCAAGGGGCTGATATCGACCGAGGGAATTGCTCTCTCCGCAGACGGCGTTCTCGTAGGCGACGGCAAACGTCATGCGATCTTCAACGTAACAGCGGAGGGGAGCGTCGGTGTATTTCTCGGCAGCGAATACGGAATCGACAAGCCGGAGAGCATGGCGTACGACGACAGGGGGAATCTTTACATATCCGATGACGGAAGGGCCCTGGTCTATGAATTATCTCCCGCAAAATCGTTGAGAACAGTAATAGATACAGGCAGCGGTCTAGCCGCTCCCGAATCGATTTGCTGGGCAAATGGGACTTTATATATAACGGACAACGAAAACGGCAAGCTTTACGGGTATGATACTTCCGCCGGCAAGCTGCAAACCATCGCTTTGTTTCACGGAAACCTCAAAGACGTGCAGGGCATCGCCATGGATAACACGGGAAGCATTTACCTTTCCGTTCATGGTTGGAATCCGGTGTGCAGTTTTATTATAAAATTCGAAAAACTCGGCTCCAAAAACGGCAGAGGCGGAGAGAAAACGAGGCACTGACGCGGTGAACAAGAAAGATCTTTATAAAAGCGGCGAATATACAAAGTACTTCGCCCCGGAGAAGAAAACCTTTCCCTTCGCGGGCGTGTACGAAGAGAAGAAACGGCTGATCCTGGACCGCCTGTCGGAAGGCGGCAAAAGGATTCTGGATATCGGCGGCGGGAGAGGCCGGATTTCCCTGCCGCTTTCACACGGCAACACCGTAATCATGGCGGATTTATCCATAAAAATGATCGAAGAAGCCATGAACAAGCAGGCGGGGGACGGCACGGCCGAATCCGGCCCGGGAAGCATTGATTATATATGCTGCGATGCGGAGCGTCCTCCTTTTGATGCCGGATCTTTCGATGTTATTCTTGCTATAGACCTCGTCCCTCATATCAAGAACTCCCAGGCGTGCATGGAGGGGTTGTTCGCTCTTTTAAAACCGGGCGGGACTGCGGTTATAGATAATTCCAACAGTGTGCCTTTCTGGATGTTCGCCTATCCCGAATATGTGAATTGGATGAGCAGCCCCGTAAAGTTCATACGGACGTTCTTCAATGGCGGGATTCTCCCCAACTGGGCCGACAGGATCGTTCATCTCAAAAGAAACGTTTTTACTGATTACCTGCGGGGAGCCGGTTTTGTTATCGTAGATTTCATAGATCTGGGTCCTTCTTACTGTCCAAAGTGGCATCTCGCTTTTTGCAGAAAACCCGTCGCATGAATATTCTCCTTGTTTCAGCTGAATATCCGCCCGAATCGCCGGGCGGCCTCGGCAACGCCATGAGGAACCTGGCCGTGGGGCTGTCGGCACAGGGAGCGAATCCCGTAATCCTCTCATCACTCGAAGGCTCCGGTCCGTCCGTAACCAATCCGGATCCCGAAAATAGTCCCGACGGATTCACGGTTTACCGTATCCATAAAAAGAAAAAGCGCCTCAAGCGCGAACCCGGATGGTTTTGGCGGTTTCATGATTTCTACCTCCCCCTGGACTGCTATCTCTACAGCAAATCGATTAGCAAAGCATGCTGCAGGATAATTGCTGAAGAAAAAATAAATGTCGTACAATTTCCGGATTACAAGGGCGAGGGTTACCACTTTATCGGGCAGGGTTCTAACATACCATCCGTAGTCCGCCTGGCCACTCCTCTTTACATGGTGGAAAGAATAAACCGAGCTTCAGGAATCCCGGCAGGCGGCGAATCCGGCGCTTGCAGAAAAGCAGCCATGAAATTCATGAAACACCTGGAACTTAAGCCGATTAAAAAAGCATCCGGCATCGTATCGCCGAGTGAGAGCCTGGCCGACATGGTTGCAGAGGACACAAACCCCGAAGGACGTATCGAGATAATACCTACCGGGACCGACACATCAAAATTCAAACCCATGCAGGCAACCGACGCGGCTCGTTATAAGGAATCTCTTGGATTGAAGGATGAACCCGCGGTGCTATTCACCGGACGTTATGAATACCGCAAGGGCGCACACATTCTCATTGAAGCTTTTGCCGAAGTTAAACGCGCCGCACCGGACTGCGTGCTTCTTCTTGCGGGCGGCGACACCGACACCGCTCCTTCCGGCGGTTCCATGAAGTTATATCTCCAATCCCTGTCTGAATCCTTGAATCTCAAGGGATCCGTGTTCTTCCTGGACAGGATTGAACACGGCCAACTGCCGCTTCTTTATTCATCGGCCTCGGTATTCGCAGCGCCGTCTTTGTATGAAAACTTCGCCAATACAATCATGGAAGCCATGGCCTGCGGGCTTCCCGTCATCACAACTACATCCGGCGGCGGGCCCGAGATGATCAAGGATCCCGAAAACGGCAGGCTGATTCCTCCGGGAGACAAGAGCGCGCTCGCCGGCGCGATACTGGAATTGCTAAGCGACACGGAAGCATGTAAGATAATCGGCGGTGCCAATGTCGATAAAGCCCGCAGTCGATTTTCCAGGGAAACAATGGCGCATGCTTTTTTGAAGCTTTACGAGAGTTTGATATAAAATTTTGCGTCCGGATTTCAACCAAACAGCAGAATGAAAAAGATAATTATATTATTGAGTACTTTCAGCAATCCTCACAAGAATCCGGTCGCCGCTTCGCTCGCCTGGATGGCCGATGCCCGAGGATTCGAATTCGACGTTTATTATGACGCTTTCCGTATAGGAGATCATTTCGGCGGAGGGCCCCTGGATCGTGCCCTGCCGGGAAGATCTTTCGGCAGCACCGCAACCGGGCATTCGCATACGGATGCTTTTCACCGGCTGCTCTGTACGTATGAATGCCATTTCGTACTGATGGGCGGCAGTTATTTCGTTCCGTGGATAGAATCGCTGGATCTATCCTTGATAGTATCGAGCGAAGATCCCCTGCGGGTGCTTGAAAAAACAGCCGGATTCCTGGATCTGGGAATTCCCGGGAAACTCCATATTTGCGGCGGAAGCAAAGGAGAGGATGCGTACATATTTCCGCTTATTTTACAGGACAAGTCCGCAGCCGTACATTATTCGAAAGATCTCCGCTCAACTGAGCTGGGTCCGTTCGACCGGGCGGATATAGAGATGGTTTTGTGCTCTGATTCCGAAATAACATCCCTCGCATCGAGAGGGATCAAGGCGGCGAGAAATAGCGAATTCGCCGCAGGAAACATGACCGCTCTTTCCGAAAAACTATCCGGCGCTTTCGCGGAGCGGTACAAAGGCTATTTTCTCGGCGATCCGGTTGTAACTTCATATTTCCTTCCTTTTATAATAAAGAATCAAAAACTCGCTCTGTACAGCGAACCTTTGAATAAAATCATCAACGCCCGCATTATGCCGGGAATCCCCAAAAACCCGATTATTTACGGCCGCATGTACAGTGATGACGATTCACTCGAGATTTCCAGACTTGGCGGCTGCTGGCAGCTCGTAGATCCCGGCAGGCCTTCTTTTCCCGCCGCGGCGACTCCGGTAGAATGGCCCGACGCTTCGTTCGATATTTTCGACCGGATCGATGAACAAACATCCGATGAAAAACTGGAGGAACATGCCCGGCGGGGAGATATATTTACATCACTCGTTTTCTGGAGCGGATGCATCCGCGAAATCGAAAACTTTCACCGCCTTTTCGAGATCCTGTCGGTTACCGGCTTTAAGTGCGGTGCCGCTATAACTTCGAAGACTTTTTCCCAGGGAGCGTCGACGCCCTTTGGACTCCTTGCTCTTCCGGTGCAAAGAGGTGGCGTATTTCCACTGGTCGAACCTCTTCTCGCATCTTCCGGCCTCGGATTTTCGCTTGAAAGCTTCCTTCCCGCCGGCGCTTTCCGTTCCCACCTGGAGCAATCCTTGGAAGAACTGGTAAGCACGGCTCCGAAAAACATGCGCCCGCGGGGATGGTGGGCATGCCTGGATACGGCTCTCGATGATAATCCGTCTCCGGAAAAAACTATACGTGACCGGCCTTTCGGTCGATTCAAACCCGGGAAGGCTGATAATGATATCCGGCGGGTCCTTGCGGAGAAGGGATTCGCATACGCTCTTTCGAAACAAAGCGGTATAAACGAGCCCGAGGACGGCGGTGGAACATTCATACTCGGGCAGACTGCCGGCAAATGGCGGGGGTGGTCGCCTTTTATTGACGTTGAATCAATCGCGGATATCAAGCGAGCGGAGAAAGAGCTGTTCATCGGCGGGGGTCCCGGCTGCCTGATCGGAACGATCGATTCGTGCTTATGGACATTTTCTCTTCCGCATTGGAAAAAAGGAAGGGAACTAAAGGAAATGATAGATTTCATAATACGCGGCGGCAGGTCGAAGCGCTTGATCAACACTCATCCATATGCCTTGTACCGGTATGCGCGGTTTTTAGCGGCCAGGGGATACGCGAGGCCCGGGCCGGCCCTTGGCAGGGCCGCTCGCGCGTGCCGGTGGCTGGCGATGCGCTGCGGCCAGGCGTCCGGAAAAATCTTCCTTAAATCCTGAAACCGGAAACTCTATGGGCAAAATATCCAAGCGAGC
This sequence comes from uncultured bacterium, assembly GCA_964654695.1. Taxonomy (GTDB): domain Bacteria; phylum Krumholzibacteriota; class Krumholzibacteriia; order WVZY01; family WVZY01; genus CAZZKJ01. Next base: position 113,246 of record CAZZKJ010000002.1, read on the forward strand.
CGCGGAAAATGCACTTCTGAGCCTGGGAACCACTGTCGCGGGCCTGATAGGCGGTCTCTTTCTATCCATACTCATCTCGCGCTTCCTGGGTCCGGAACGATTAGGCAAGTATCACACCATCCTCTGGGCCCTAAGCGTCGTCGACATCCTCGTCAACATGGGGATAGGAATGAGCGCGACCAAATTCGTCTCGGAGTACGATGGCAAAGGAGAACGAAAAACTGCCACGGGCATTGTATTTTTCTCGCTTAAACTGCGGTTGGGAGTGTCGATAGGTCTCGCACTTGCCCTTGCCCTGAGCGCCGGAGCTCTAGCAAATTTCTTCAACACCCCCGAGGCGAGACTCTTCTTTTTAATCGCCGCATTTACCATAGTGCCCAATGCCCTGCAAAGTCTTCTTGCCGCTTCCCTGCTGGGGGTTCAGAAGTACCACTATTCGACCATACTGACGATCATATCATCGCCCGTGAACCTGGGTGTTTGCGCGCTCGTGCTGTCCGGCGGCCTGGGAGTCACGGGGCTTATAGGCTGGCGCGTTGTGCTTTTTTCACTCCATTTTTGTTATTACCTCTGGGCGGTTAACAGGGAACTGCCCATGCGCGAGCGTTCTCCGCTGGGGCCCCGCCTGCAAAAATCCGTACTTCAGTTCAGCGGAGCGGTAATGATAATGAATGTCCTGGATGCGATCGTATGGCAGCGTTCGGAAGTTTTTTTCCTGGGCAAGTACAGCAGCATGGAGCAGGTAGGATTCTATTCGTTGGCTTTCGGATTCACAATACTGACCATGGAGGTGATCGGCGGCGCATTCACCAGTGTCCTCATGCCCATACAATCGCGGGCGCACGGTGCAGATGACCGGGACCAGCTCCACAGGATCTACAAGGAATCCCTCAGATATCTGTCGATGGTAACGCTCCCGCTGGCTGCAGGAGGGATCGCGCTAGCCAAGCCTATGGCCGATACTTTTTACGGCAAGGAATTCCTGCCGATGGCACCGGTCCTGATGATTCTCTTCGCATCCGCATCCCTCGGCAGGGTTGGGACCGCCTTTTCGAGCGTTTTTTATAGCACGGGCAAGGTCGGCATTCTCACCAAGCTTACGCTGTTATGGGCGGCGATCAATGTCGGTTTGGATTTTCTGCTGATTCCCAAGTACGCCGCCGTAGGCGCCGCTATCGCGAATTCTTCCACCCAGATAGTCGCCCTCATTCCCGGACCGATATTGATATACAAGTACTATGGGTTCACGATGCCGGTCAAATCGCTGGCCAAAATTTGGGCGAACGTGCTGACCATGGGAGCCGTCGTTTATCTTCTTCACGGCTTTGCTTACGGGATCGTTCCTTTGCTTCTCGTTGTATTGGCCGGAGGAATAACATATATTCTCGGAGCATTCATTTGGAGAATGGTAGAAATACAGGATGTACGAATCCTGCGGGAATTGTCCGCCCGTCTGCCGCGGCCGGCGCAAAACGGGTTCAACAGCCTGCTGGACAGGGTGGAAAAGATTATAAGCAGGTGACATGGAAGAATTGAAAATCCTGGAAACACGCCGGCAATTCCGCTCCGGGCAAGATGCAAGAAATATTATGGATATAAGCGTTGTCATATGCACAAAGGATAGATGTGAGCTTCTGCAGCGAACCATCGAACTCCTGGCTGGCCAAAACCTTCCACGAGACAAAACTTTCGAGATAATTATCGTAGATAATAATTCAAGCGACGCCACCGCCCAGGTGGTCCGAACGCAACAGACCAGGTCATCCCGCCCGCTGCATTATTTTTTCGAGGGGAAAAGCGGGTTATCCAATGCGCGCAACCGGGGTATCAAAGAATCCAGCGGAGATATCATCGTGTTCACGGATGACGACATGATATTCTCCGATAACTGGCTCGGTGGAATTTATGCGGCTTTTCTCAGTCCGCCCGCACCGGCGTGCGTTGCCGGTCCCGTTAGCATCCATGAGGATTCTCATCCGGCGCTCAAATCCAGTTTTCCGCCCGGGCGCAAGAGATTCATTTTCCCGTCCGAACCATGGGACACGGGCAGAGGCAACAACATGGCTTTCAAAAGAAAAACCCTTCTGGAGGCCGGGCCGTTCGATACTCGTTTGGGCGCAGGCACCCGGGCCGGTTCGGGAGAAGATATAGATATGTTCTACCGCATACTGAAAAACGGCGGCGATATACTTTTCGATCCCGGCATTGAAGTTTTTCATGATCACGGCCGCCACGACGCGGAATCGATAGAAAGAATTTGCAGGAACTATGCCATCGGCGGGACCGCGTTTCTCATAAAATATATCATCCGCATGGACCTCTTCGCTCTCAAACTGCTGTTCTGGAAATACGAGAGCTTCAGACTTGCGTGGAAGCGCTCCAAAAAAGATACGAGGTTCAATCCTCCCGTCAACAAGGTCAAAAAGATCTATATGCGGGGATATTTCTCCGGCATAGCAAGGGGGATTGCCGATCTTTTCAAACAATGACTGGAATAGCTCTGATACAACAGCACGCGGTTCAAGTATTTACGGCAGCGGTTCCTTTTGACGGCGTTTCAAGTTTTTGAATCCCCGACGGCCGGTTATCCGAGAAACATCATGCCCACCCCGCCTACGGCCGCCATGGCTCCAATTATCTCCCTCAGAGTCACGCGTTCGTGGAATAAGGCAACCGCCGGAGGTATTATCAGCACGGGGACAATGGACATGATCGTAGATGCAACACCCGTTTCTGTATATTGAACGGCAAGCAGCGAGAACGAAACCCCCAGAAAGGGGCCGAAAAAAGCGCCCGTATTTATAAGCGCCATTGCTTTCTTGTCTGCAAAAGCGGCTCCGACGGGGCGCCACCTGTGGAGCACGGCGAAAAGCAGCAGGAATCCGGCAATCCCCGCCAGCACTCTTATCTGGGTTGCGCCGAAGGCATCATAGTCTTCCATTCCGTACTTGCTCAAGACCAGGCCTACACTCTGTCCTATAGCTCCGCCAAATGCAAGCAGCACTCCCAGACCGGGTTTATTCAGCTTCACCTGTTTTTCCCCGGGCTTTCTTTCGAGAATCACGATCGAGATGCCTGCAATGGTAAGAGCCATACCTGCCCATTCGCTGTACGAGAGTTTTTCTCCCAGGATCAACCAGCCCATAAGCGCGGTGAAGGGCGGGACCGACGCCATTATCAGCATGGATATCCTGGCCCCTATATCGACAAATGCACGAAACAGACAGAGGTCACCCACGAGGAAACCAACCAGGCCCGACAGGACCAGCCATATCCATGCATGCGCCGACGCATCGACGGGAAATACCATGCCGCGGTAAAAAAAAGTAAAAATGGAAAGAAACACGAAACCAATCAAAAGCCTGAGCAGATTGACGGCAAGAGATCCCACACGCTTCCCGGCCGATTCGAAGCTCAGGGCGGTTACAGTCCAGAAAACAGCGGTGAGAAGCGCGGCGGTCTCGCCGAAATGCGATGTCATATTAAAGCCTCTAACAAGTTGAGGATAAAAGCACTAATCATTGTCAGCCGGGACGGGCACGCTGTCATTGGAGCATAAAACCTAAAGAATATCAACGATTCGACGATATCAAGATTTTGTTCATATCCGGTCATATTAAAAATGCGCTGCCCGCCAGGAGCATTGCCGAAGAAGGAATCCTGTTTCTAAAAAAGCCTTTCAAAGTCCAGGAATTGGCGGGAAAGATCCGTGAAGTTCTTGATTGAAAGGCTGGGGATCGGACCCTCGGGCCGTGATGGCGGTTACTTGCAGCCAATCCGGCTGCGGCGTTCAATTATTCAGGAGCGGTTCTCAAAATCTTTTCCATCTTGTTTTTATCCGCGGGGAGCAGCCCCGCGGCGGGAAGCCTTCCGGCCACCTCTACCCAACGCTTTTCAGCTTCGAACACCTCTCTGAAGTACTCCAGGGCTTTTGTTTCGTTTCCTTCCGTAAACATCGACACCGCCGCCCAGAACTTGAGCTCTGTTACATCAGGCGCAAGTTTCATGGCCGCATAGTAAGAATCCAGAGCTGCTTTCATGTTTCCTCCGGCAATGTTTTCGTCGCCTTCATTCATGAGATTGTAGGCTTTATTCAAGCCCATCAACCTTTTCAGCTCCCTGACGGGATGAGCATTATCCTCGACCCTAAGATCGACGATTCGATCCCTATAGGGCGCGCCCGATGACACGGGTTTCACGATCAATATCGCCGCCGACTGGCTTCCTCTGATATCGCCGCCTTCTTTTTGCGCGGCCTCGAGGGCGGCAAGCATGCGATCGGCCAGCCCCCCCTTCGCGTTCTCGTAGGCAGCCGCCATCGCCGGCCATACGGCTTTTTTCTCCATGAGGTTGGCCTGTACGGAATACTGGGCTCCCTTTATGTGTCCGGCCTCGGCTATGCATTTCTCCCCGGTGTGAACGGCGACATTTCCTGATACATCGATCATCGCGACCTGTCTCCATTCCGGATGTTCGTCGGCTTCGAGAAGCGCCCTCAGCGCCTGTTCCGCGGTCTTGCCGGCGCGCATGAGATCCAGCCCCAATGGCCCATATGAGATTTCGGCAAGCGATTGAGTGGCCACGGCCCCCACACCTGCCTCCGCCCAGGACACCACCGATCCCACCGAAAACCAGTGCGACTGAACCGCCACTCCTATTTCCCCGCTGATCGAATCCCTGGCCACTATAGAAAAAGTGTGCACCGGTCTTTTCGATGTTTCGCCCGCTGCCGTCGATGCCCGCGACGAAATACTCATTATTACAATTACCGTTAACATTACCAGCATCTGAATAATTAAAACCAATCCTATGCTTTTCAATTTGTTTGCCATGGCACATGCACCTCCGCTCGAAAGTACTGCGTTTGGAATTGACTGACGCCGGTCATGGTAGTACTATTCTGCTTCCATGGCCGCTTTTTCAGGCCAAGGATACTTTTTCCCGCTCGATAGCGCCAGAAAATACTCTGCCAAAGGAAGGAGTTCCAATGCCGTTCAACCCTCCAAAAGAAACCGTCCTCGACCGTTTTCTGCGGTACGTAAAGATAGATACGCAGTCAAAAGAAGATGTGGAGACTTTTCCCAGCACCGAAAAACAATTGGTCCTCAGCCGCCTGCTGGTCGAAGAGCTCAAAGCCATGGGCATCGACGGCGCCTCGCTCGATGATAAGGGATATGTTTTCGCAACAATACCGCCGAATCCCGATCGACCGCCCCTGTCCGCGGCTCCGGTCATTGGATTCATCGCGCATGTCGATACTTCCCCGGCCGTAAGCGGCACCGGGGTAAAACCCATCGTTCATAAAAGTTACGGCGGCGGTGATATAACGCTCCCGGCCGACAAAAGCCAGACCATCAAGGTGGCCGAATATCCCAATCTCAAGAATTATAAGGGCATGGATATCGTTACCAGCGACGGCACTACGCTGTTAGGCGCGGATAACAAGGCCGGCGTCGCGGAAATCATGACGGCCGTCGATGTCTTGATTCGGAATCCGGAAGTAAAACACGGCACCTTGAAAATCGGCTTCACGCCGGACGAAGAAGTGGGAAACGGTACGAAGTTTTTTAATGTCGAGGCGTTCGGAGCCGATTTTGCATATACCGTCGACGGAGGTCCGCTCGGAGACATCGAGTTCGAGACATTCAATGCATTCGCGGCAGTTTTCAAAATCGAAGGCATAGGAGTTCATCCCGGTTACGCGAAAAACAAACTGGTCAACGCAATAAGGATAGCGGCGGAATTAATAAAGAGGCTCCCGCAGGATATGAGCCCGGAAGCAACCGAAGACCGCCAGGGCTATATTCATCCGTACGTAATCGAAGGACAAAATGAACAGGTTTCGATCAAGCTTCTGCTGAGGGATTTTGAAATGTCCCAAATTGAAAAACAAAAAACTCTGCTCGAGAATATCAAGCAAGAAATGGAAGAGCTTTATCCTAAATGCAAAATCTCCCTCGAAGTTCAGGAATCCTACCGCAACATGCGCTATAAAATTGAAGAAGAACCCCGCCTGGTTGAATACGCGGAAGAAGCCATAAAAAGATCGGACGTCGAGCCCAACCACCCGCTGGTGCGCGGCGGAACCGACGGCGCGACGCTGTCCTACAAAGGGCTTCTGACCCCCAACCTGTTCACGGGCGGAGAGGCTTTTCACAGCAAAATAGAATGGGTGCCGGTGCAGGTAATGGAAAAATCAGTGGAAGTAATCGTAAACCTCGCTGCAATCTGGGCGGAAAAAACCTCAGGATAGAATCATTTCGAGGTATCGTTCTCGATTTCAACCAGCAGGTCGCCGAAAGCAACCTGGTCGCCAACCGAACATTTGACGCTTTTTACCGTGCCCCCTACCGGGGCTGCGATTTCATTTTGCATTTTCATGGATTCGATAACGATCACGGCGTCTCCCGCTTCGACTTTATCACCCTTGGAGATGTTGACTGCAACGATGCTTCCAGGCATTGGAGATTCCACGGAACCGTTTCCATGACCGTCTCCGCGCGAAGATCCAGCGGCGCCGTCATCAGTTACCGTTTCAATCATGTAGTCCAGGCCGCCGATTGCAAGATGCCGTCCCGATTCGTTTTTCGATAATACGGCTTCGAAAGAACGGTTGTTCATTATAAAACTCACCATATTTGCTTCGACAATGCCGGTTTTTACCTCGTACTTTTCCCCGTCCAGTAAAAACATGTACGAATCTTTTTTTTTCTCGACAGTGATTATCTTCTCTATGCCTTTTATGGTTATCGACAGCTCCATTGTTACCCACCGCCCCCTATTTCCCATTGCCCAATTTCCTGCCAGGGAGTGGCCTCGGGAATGGAACCGGTACGGGAACCGCGTCCCTGCTCCGCAAGCTCGAAGAGCGCTGCGGCAATAAAAGCCTCCTTCGGCGCTTCTTTTTCGACAACAGCCGTCAATTCATCCTTGTGGAGCTCGAAAAAATCCGTGCGTATTTCGCCTTTTATAAAATCATCATTCATGAGAAGTTTCTTGTGAAGAGTTATCGAACTGTTGACTCCGTGAATAACGTACTCATTCAACGCAAGCAGCATCCTGCGCCGGGCGGCCTCACGGTCTTCGCCCCAAGCAACCAGTTTGGACAGGATGGGATCATAATACGGGCTGACCTCCCATCCTTCGTAAATACCGCTGTCGTTTCTTATCCCGGGCCCCACGGGTTCGCGCAGCAGCCGGATCTTGCCGCATGAGGGAATGAAATTGCGGGCCGCATCCTCCGCATAGATTCTGCACTCGATCGCATGCCCGGTCTGCGAAATATCCTGCTGACCGAAATTCAGTTCCTCGCCGCCGGCAATTCTAATCTGCCATTTTACCAGGTCGATTCCGGTCGTCATTTCGGTTATGGGATGCTCCACCTGGATTCTTGTGTTCATTTCGAGGAAATAAAAATTCTTATCGCCGTCGACCATGAACTCAACGGTTCCCGCATTTATATATCCGACGGCGCGGGCGGTTTTAACCGCCGCTTCGCCCATTTTTGTCCTCATATCCGTATCCAGGAAAATACACGGTGTTTCCTCCAGAACTTTTTGATGGCGGCGCTGAATTGAGCATTCCCTTTCGTGGAGATGCACCGCGCGACCGGTGCTGTCGGCAAGTATCTGGAACTCCACGTGCCTTGGATTCTTGATGGCTTTCTCGATATAAACCGTGCCGTCACCGAATGCGGAACGGGCTTCGCCGATAGCTTCGCGGGTCATTAATTCGAGCTTCTTCCTGTCCCTTACCAGCCGCATTCCCTTGCCGCCGCCCCCGGCCGAGGCTTTTATAAATATGTCGCCCTTTATTTTTGAAGCCGCCGCAATCACCTCGTCCGCTTTATCGCTGCCTTCGAGCATGCCGGGAATGATGGGGACGCCGGCCTCTTTCATTATTTTTCTCGCCTGGAGTTTGCTGCCCATCGTTCGAATGACCTTGGACGGAGGCCCTATGAACGTAATTCCTTCTTTCTCCAACAGCGCGGCAAAAGCATCGTTTTCCGCTAGAAATCCATAACCCGGATGGACGGCGTCGCATCCGGTCCGGCGCGCGGCATCAAGCACGGCGTTCATATTCAAATAGCTTTCAAGAGGAGCCGGCGGACCTATGCATACGGCCTCATCGGCAAGACGGACGTGCAGGCCGAGCCTGTCCGTTTCCGAAAAAACCGCCACGGATGGAATTCCCAGTTCCCGGCAGGCCCTGATCACACGGACCGCTATTTCACCCCGGTTTGCAACCAGCACTTTTTGCAATATTTATCCTTCCGACTTGTCCCATGCAGGCCGGCGCTTATCGAAAAAAGCTCTTATGCCTTCCTGTCCTTCGGCGGATATCCTCAAATCCGCAATCAGCCGTGCAGTGTATTCCTTGAGTTCTGAAATACTTTCCATAGAGGACCGGGCGATCAGCTCCTTGCATGATTTCACCGCCTCAGGTCCGCACCTGAGCAAATTCCCGGTACGTTTATTAACCTCCCCGTCCAGGGCGCCGGGATCAACGACGGTATTTACCAATCCCATTTGCTCGGCTTTAGCGGAATCGAACCTGGAGCCGGTCAGAAAATACTCGCGGGCATTCTTCTCGCCTATTCTTCGGATTACATACGGCGCGATACACGAGGGCACAAGCCCCAGGCGAACTTCACTCAACGAAAAAACCGCGTTCGTTCCCGCCACCGCAATATCGCACGCAGCCACCAGGCCTACGCCGCCGCCTATAGCAGGTCCGTTCACTCGGGCGATGGTGGCGCCGGGGAAATTATAGAGGACTTCCAAAAGTTCCGCCAGCCGCCGCGCATCTTCCAGGTTCTCTTCATAATCAAATCCCGCCATCCGCTTCATCCAGTGCAAATCCGCCCCGGCGCAAAATGTTTCTCCCCCGCCGGTGAGGATCAACACGCGCATTCCGGCGGCGGCCAAATCAGCGAGCGCCCGAATGAGCTCGGCGATAAGAACATCGTCAAAAGCGTTTCTTACTTCCGTCCGGGACAGCTTCACGGTAGCGGTGAATTCTGTCTTTGTAATCTTCAAGGTTTTAAACTGCATGATTCTTCTCCGAAAATATCCTAAGGAAACACCGGAGACCGCCGTCCCCCGGAAACCGAAAAGCCTGGAGCATTACATCCTGAATACTCCGAATTCATGGTCGGGAATCGGCGTATTGAGCGACATACTCATTGCCAGAGACAGGGCATTACGCGTGTCGAGAGGCTCTATGATGCCGTCATCCCACAGTCTGGCCGTCGCATAATAGGCGCTGCCCTCTTCCGAATATTTCTGCAATATGGGGGCTTTGAACTTCTCCTCCTCTTCGCTCGTCATCTTCTTGCCCTCGGCTTTGAGCGCGGCTTTTTTCACCGCGGCAAGCACGTCTGCAGCCTGCTCCCCGCCCATCACCGAGATCTTCGAATTGGGCCACATCCATAGCAGTCTCGGGAGGTATCCCCGCCCGCACATTGCGTAGTTGCCCGCCCCGTGCGAGCCGCCCACAATCACGGTAAAACGGGGAACCTGCGCATTGGCCACGGCATGAACCATCTTCGCTCCGTCCTTGGCGATGCCGCCGTGTTCGAATTCCTTGCCCACGATGAATCCGGTTATATTCTGCAGGAAAAGAAGCGGAATCTTGCGCACCGCGCACAGAGAAACGAAATGAGCTCCTTTTTGCGCGCTCTCGGCAAAGAGCACCCCGTTGTTGGCAACAATTCCGACGGGATAGCCCATGATCTTCGCGAATCCCGTCACCAAGGTGGTTCCATAAAGAGACTTGAACTCGTGAAAACGGCTGCCGTCCACTATACGGGCAATAATCTCTTTCATATCGAACTGCCTGGTCAGGTCGCGGGGCAGTATTCCGTATATCTCATCCGGATCGCATGCCGGTGTCTCCGGCTCGGAGCGTTCGAGAAAATGTTTTTGCTGCGGGGGAAAATTCTCAGCGATGTTCCTCAGGATCTGGATTGCGTGTTCGTCATCATGAGCATAATGATCCGACACGCCCGATATCCTGCAGTGTACATCCGCGCCCCCCAGTTCCTCGGGGGTAACGTCCGCGCCCGTGGCCGCTTTTACCAGCGGAGGGCCCCCTATGAATATGGTTCCCTCGCCTTTTACGATTATCGTTTCATCGCTCATAGCGGGAACGTACGCCCCACCGGCCGTGCATGAGCCCATTACCGCGGACACCTGCGGGATTCCGAGCGCGCTCAGGCGGGCCTGATTGTAAAAAATTCTTCCGAAATGTTCCTTGTCGGGAAATACTCCGTCCTGCAGCGGCAAGAAAACACCGCCCGAATCCACCAGGTAAATGCACGGAAGCCTGTTTTCTAGCGCTATTTCCTGGGCGCGGACATGCTTGGCCACGGTTATGGGGAAATACGTCCCGCCCTTGACGGTGGCATCGTTTGCTATAACTAGCACTTCCCTGCCGGCCACGATACCTACGCCGGTGATTATGCCCGCGCACGGCGCGGCACCATCGTACATCCCATTAGCGGCAAGAGCGCTGAATTCGAGAAAGGGAGTGTTTTTATCGAAAAGCTTCCCGAGCCGTTCCCTGGCCGTCAGCTTTCCGCGGGCCTTGTGCTTGTCTACGGCTTTCTTGGGCCCACCGTTTTTTACGCGTTCAATTAGAGCGCGAAATTCCTCCACCTTTTTCTTGTTGTATGAATAATTTTCCTTGAACTCCGCGCTGGACGTATTGATTTTGGATTCGATTTTGTACATGCTGCCGGCTTTCTCCCAAGGCCGCAAGCGGCGTGCGATTGTTATTTGTTGAGTGGCGCGCGGGTCCTGTCACCGATCACCCCTGTGCTCGTGAAAAACCTGCGCCGCAGGGGCCCCATCGATGCCACCCGCGCTTGCTCGATATGAATAAAATCCCTGTATGCGAAAATTTGTTTTTCGCTACGCGGGAACGGCTTTGTAGCCGTAACAAATAATACCCGATTCACCGGCTTTTTGCAGTTTTCTGAACTCGAGCCTGACCGGCATTCCGATTTTGATCTCGTCCGCGGAACAGTCCGCGACCTGCGCGGTTATCTTCACGCCGCCCAGGTCTATTATACCCGCCACGAAAGGAGCCTCGTCGGAAAAGTTGGGGGCGGGGGTGTGAATGACCGTGTGCGAAACAATCCTGCCTTCAGAAGGAAGTCTGACTGTTACAAATTCTTCTTTGCCGCATTCATCGCACACCAGTCTTGGAGGGAAGAATATCTTACCGCATCCGCAGCACTTTCCGGCTTCCAGGCGGTATCTCTGCGGAACTTCTCTCCAGTATTTTGCAGGTGTAAGCATTTTATTCTACCTCCAGAATGTGCACAAGCGCGGATCCTCCGGTGCCACCCATGTTCTGGGCCAAACCGCGCTTTGCGTTTTTGATTTGTCTTTTGCCGGCTTCCTGTCGAAGCTGTGTTACGATTTCATGTATCTGGGCGATGCCCGTCGCCCCTACCGGATGGCCCTTGGACTTCAGCCCTCCGCTGGGATTCACGGGGATTTCGCCGTCTATCCTGGTTTTGCCGGCTTCCACGGCTTTGCCTCCATGGCCTTTTTCAAAGAATCCCAGAGCTTCTGTTACGCAAATCTCGGCTATGGTGAAACAGTCGTGGACTTCGGCAAAGTCAATGTCCTTTGGGCCCACGCCGGCCATCTTGTATGCTTTTTCAGCCGCAACGGCGGTCGCATTCAGGAAAGTCAAGTCCTTGCGTGAATGAAGAGCGATGGTATCGGTTGCGTGCCCGGATCCGGATATCTTGATTACCGGTTTGCCGGTCATTTTCCCGGCCATTTCCAGCGGCACTATGACCGCAGCCGCTGCTCCATCGGTAATGGGAGAACAATGAAGAAGCCTGAGAGGATCGGCAACCATGGTGGAGTTCATCACCTGTTCGACGGTCACCTTGAAGGGATACTGGGCGTGTGGATTATCGGCGCCGTTGTCATGATTCTTAACCGCGACTTCAGCCAGCTGCTCGAGCGTGGTTCCATACTTGTGCATGTGGGCGGTGGCCATCAACGCGTAAAGCCCCGGGAACGTCAGGCCGTTATAAGCTTCATATTCCTGGTCGGCGGCTGTGGCCAGCGCGTACGTAGCTTCTCCTCCGTCGATATCCGTCATCTTTTCAACACCGCTTACCAGGACAATGTCATTCATGCCGCTGGCCACATCCATCATTCCCATTCTAAGGGCCACACCGCCGGACGCGCACGCGCTTTCAACGCGCGTCGCGGGGGCCGGATTTATGCCCAGATAATCGGAGAGGAGCGAAGCGATGTGTTCCTGCCCGGCGAAAAGCCCCCCGCTCATGGTACCGACGTACATCGAATCGATCCTGTCTACACCGGCGTCCTTAACGGCTGCCAGAGCGCTCTCGACGAAAAGATCCCGCATGGACTTTTCCCAGAGTTCTCCCCATTTCTGTATGCCGATACCGATTACTGCAACTTCCCGCATGTTTTGCCTCCTGTTTTATTTCTTTTTTTATAAAACTTCTATGAAATCCCGCAGTGTCCCTCGGATCGGCGGCGGCTCCCTAAGCGCTTCGCCGTTCAGGACCATATTCCATACCCCGTGCCGGTTTGCGTGGTGCATCCGCGGATCAGTCTTCTATTTTGTTTATTTTGCCCCTCAGCTTGGCATATTCTCCGTATTCCAGATAGCGCTTGTTGTTATCCAGCATTTCCCTGGTTTTGAAAGTCATATCCTGAACTTCCTTGATTCTCTCGGTCGCCGTAAGAACGAACGCGTCGCTCCCGGATCCCGAACCGTATGAAACCATGAGAATCCTGTCTCCCGGTTCCGCGACATCGAGAACGGCGCTGAGTCCCAGGGGCGAAGCTCCGGAGTAGGTATTGCCGAGCTTGGGCACGAGCCACCCCTGCTCTATCTGTTCCTTCGAGAATCCTAATGTTTTACCGGCCCGCAACGGAAATTTGCCGTTCGGTTGATGAAACACGACCCATCGAAAATCCCGCGCCGCAAGTCCGGTTTCATTCATAATAGCGTGAGCCGCGCCGAGAACATGTTTGAAATAAGCGGGCTCTCCGGTGAACCGGCCGGCATGGCGCGGATAAAACTGGTATTCACGCCGCCAGAAATCCGGAGTATCAGTCATGTATGAAAATGTGGCATCAACCGACGCGATGATTTTATCTTTTCCAAAAACAAACGCGGCCGCACCGGCGGAAGCAGAATATTCAAGCGCATCTCCGGGGGCGCCCTGGGAAGTATCGGCGCCAATGCCCATGCCGTACTTGATAAGCCCGGCCCGGACCAGGCCGAAGCTCACGAACATGCCCTCGGAACCGGCCTTGCATGCGAACTCGAAATCCGCGCAGTGGATATCCGGGGTAGCACCCAGCGCTTCGGCCACTACGGTACCGCTGGGTTTCACGGCATAGGGATGGGACTCGGAACCTATATACATAGCCCCCAGGTCCTTGGGATCAATACCAGCTCTGAGTACGGCTCTTCTCGCGGCTTCCACCGACATGGTTATGACATCCTGGTCCTTACCCGGCACAGATTTTTCTTCCAGCATAAGGCCCTTTTTATATCCCGGAGCATCCGCCCCCCATACCTTGGCAATCTCTTCGACCTTTATGCGGTTGCGGGGAATGTAGGCTCCATATCCAACAATACCTTCCATCGGTCCTCCTTGAGCATTGATAACGGTTTTGGCTGTTGAGGCTTGGGTCAATACCTTACTTAATTGATAAGAAACTATAATATAGTACAAATCCCGCCTGTTTTTAAGAGAAATCTTTTTGGGAGCGTTCAGGCGCCCCGCGGGTTCTGTCCACAAGCCTCAGAACTGTGGTTATATATTAGTTAAAGCGATATGAACCCGCCGGGTTATCAAACACCGCCCGGG
>CAZZKJ010000003.1:0-123545 GCA_964654695.1 uncultured bacterium
CCTATGACATAAAGCACCGTGCCATGTTCAGCGGCGTTGAATGCAGACTGAAGGGATGGGTTTATAACTCCAGATCGAGCGGCAAGATTCTGTTTATAATTCTCCGCGACGGAACGGGGCAGGTCCAGATGGTTCTGAGCCGCGCGGATGCAGGCGGTGAATTATTTGAAACCGCCGCGGCGCTCACCAGGGAATCGAGTGTTGAAGTGAGGGGTACGGTCAGGGAAGACAAGAGAGCACCGGGTGGATACGAGCTGCTGGTCTCCACTTTGGAAGTGATTTCAAAGTCCGAACCTTATCCAATCACGCCAAAGGAACACGGATCGAGCTTCCTGCTAGACCACCGGCACCTGTGGCTGAGAAGCAGAAAACAGGCAGCGGTAATGAAGGTCCGGCATCATACGGTCGCGGCGATTCGGGATTTTTTCAATTCACGCGGGTTCTTGAATATAGATACACCCATATTTACGCCCAATGCCTGCGAGGGCACCAGCACGCTTTTCGAAACTGACTACTTCGGAGATAAGGCATACCTTACACAGAGCGGGCAGCTTTATAATGAAGCTACGGCGGCGGCGTTCAATAAGGTTTATTGTTTTGGTCCAACCTTTCGGGCGGAAAAATCCAAGACGAGAAGACATTTGACCGAGTTCTGGATGGTGGAACCGGAAGTAGCATTCGCTCATCTTGATGATATTATGGATTTGGCCGAGGAATTCATGGAATACATTGTTTCGAGATGCCTGGAAACATGCGGTAAAGATCTGGGGGATATCCTGCAAAGAGACCTGTCCAGGCTGGAGAATATAAAACGCCCGTTTGTGAGACTTCACTATAACGAAGCGGTTGAGATCCTGAAAAAAAGTGGAGTGAATTTTGAATGGGGAAACGATTTTGGAGGCGGCGATGAGACTATTATAGGCGAAACCCACGATAAACCCATCCTGGTGCACCGCTACCCCTCAGGAATCAAGGCGTTTTACATGCAGCCCGATCCTGTTGATGACAAGTACTCGATGTCCGTAGATCTGCTTGCGCCCGAAGGATATGGAGAACTTATTGGCGGCGGAGAGAGAATTCATGATCCCGAGCTTCTCGAACGCAGGATCAAGGAGTTCGATCTGCCGCGCGGGGCTTTCGAATGGTATATGGATATCAGGCGCTATGGATCGGTTCCGCATTCCGGATTCGGGCTCGGCCTGGAGAGAACGGTCAGCTATATCTGTGGTCTCAAGCACCTTCGCGAAGCAATACCCTTTCCGCGCCTTTTGAATCGCTTGAACCCGTAATATTCTTCCGAGTTTAGAAATAGACTCGAATCGACGTATAATAAACATCCGGGTACGAGCCGAATTCGGAGCGCGGCTTAAAGGGAAGGACCGGCGGCGCTGGCACCGAAAGAGGCGATGGGCCGGTGCCTGCAAATGCGCCGGCTTCCACGTATATATTTTCTGCTATGTTGTACTCGATTCTGGGCGAAAGCAGCAGGGAATAATCGTTCAGATTCCAAAGCACGCGGGTATCCGCAGTCATCAACGGTGTTGCCCTGTAAGCCGCCGAGCAAGCAGCATAGTGCCTTCCTAAAAGATAATCCGAGCCATCGGTGTAAGCGGTTTTTGCCAGCACCTTCGAATACTCATCCGCCCCTCTTCCCCCGGCTCCATTGAAATGATATTCAAAAATGCAGTAAATTCCTTTGAAAAAATTATAATCTATGCCGGTTGACAGCCTGAGATAATTCTCCCCTCTATTATTGTTGTCCTTTGCGAGTATTCCGGTCGATACGTAGGCGGTTTCCATCCAGGTTCCGGCTCCGCCGATTGATCGAGCCAAATTAATACCCACCATCAGGTTTTTTTTGAACCCGAGAAACATCAAGGATGCATCTGTTTTAAATGCATTAAACCTGATTCCGGTATAAAAACCGCTCGATTTGTAATTTGCGTCCCTGCCGGCAATATAGCCGGCATCGAACTCGCCCAGGTTTCCCACCGGCGCCCTCATTCGCAGTGCGTCCACGCCGGCTCGATCTTCGGAGTCCAACTCGTCGAATGCAAACGGCGCAATCAGGTCGGTTGGATTTATCATCCTGGAACTGCCCCACGAAAGGGCCTGGCGCCCGATAGAAAAATCCGCTGTTTTTGTTTTGATGGTCAAAAAAGCGCGGTCCAGGTTCTGGAGAACGTCGAAATTGCTCGAACCGCCACCGGCATAGAGCCGGCGGTCGAGATCGCGCACGCGGTATATCCCAGGATCGATACCGGATGCGAATGACAAATTCGCATCCAGGCGAGAATCTTTTAACCTGGGAATGAGGCCATAAGCGATTTTCATCATTAAGCGGCGGGAATATTCGGCGGTAATCGAAACGCGGAGCCTGTTGTTCACCGCTCCCAGCAGTCCGCCGGAACTCGCGGAAGCAGGATCCAAGATGATAGAAAAATTCTTGTAATAACCCGAGCATGACCATTCCGGAATTTGCGCGGCCGCGGCCCGCATGCCGGGCGGCTCAACGGCTGCGGCAATTATAAGCAGGCACGAAATCGAAAATTTCCGCAAATTCAACTACCTGCTTTCATCATTGACGATTTGCCCATCCTTGAGTGTTATCAGACGCCTGGCCCTCTGCATTACCATTTCGTCATGGGTAGAGAATACAAATGTTATTCCGCTTTCCCGGTTCATTTTATGCATCATGTCCAGCAGCCCGCCTCCAGTCGTTGAATCCAGATTGGCCGTCGGCTCATCAGCCAGTATCAGCACGGGGCGGGATACCATAGCTCTTGCCACCGCGATGCGCTGCTGTTGACCTCCCGATAACTGCGTGGGAAGTCGATTCTCGAATCCTTCCATGTCCATTTTTTTTAGTATTCCGCCTATGCGGCTGCGTCTCTCTTTGCGGTCGATGCCCTTCAGCAGCATTACATATTCGATATTTTCCGCCACAGTCAGCACGGGAATGAGATTATAAGCCTGAAAGATGAAGCCGACATTGTCCCGGCGAAACTCCGAAAGTTCATTTCCGCTCATATCGGAAATCGGTTTGCCGTTCAGCCGGACGGTGCCTGATGTGGGCTTGTCCAGGCCCGAGATTATATTCAAAAAAGTCGTTTTTCCCGAACCGGAAGGCCCGACAATGGCTGTGAATTCGCCGGGTTTTACCGACAAGGTTATGCCGTTGACCGCACCGACGGGAATCCCGTTATCTGAATAAATCCGGGTTACATCCACGGCTGTAATAACTTCTTCACCGGCCCGGCCGTTTCCTCGAGATGCAATATCTTTTTTTACGGCAGTCAAAGCGCCACCTTTCTTACAGACTTTTTCTCAAGGCTTCTGCGGGTATCAGCCTGGCGGCGTATAAGGCGGGGTAGAGGGAAATAACCGTCGTGAACAAGAAGACCGCCAGGGGATACACAAAAAACTGCTTGGTATGTAGAACCGGATAGAGCATCTCCCTGATAGTCACGCCGCCCAATTCGATGCCGCGGTAGTCAATACCGGTTTTATCCAGAATCATCGTAATTATGAATCCAAGTATCATGCCGAGTATGATGCTCAAAACCGCCAGCGATGCGGATTCGAACATGATCAGCAGCGATACTCTGTATGGGCGTGTTCCAACCGCCCTGAGTATGCCGAATTCGAACATGCGTTCATGGAGTGACATGAACAGCGTATTGATTATTCCCAACGCGACGACTCCAAATAGAATAATACCGGTAATGTAAATGCTGAACTCGGATAAATCGAAAGCGGCTTCGAGTTCGGGAAGCAGGTCGTTCCACCCCTCGGCCGTGTTGCCGCCCCTGGAATACCTGTTCCAAAAAGAGATATCCCTTTTCCGGCCATGTTCGGGGTTTTCGAATTTGACTGCGATTTCATGAATACGTCCGCCGAGGCCTAACAGGCTTTGAGCTTTTTCAATGCGAATGAATACTGCGGCCTGATCTATTTCCCTTATGCCCAGTTGAAATATGCCGGATATTCTGAAAAGCTCCTGGGATAATTCTCCCGCGGGAGTGCTGCCGGTAAGCACGATTCTGTCGCCGATGCCGGTTTCCAGAGTTTCGGCCAGGGTGCCGCCTATTATCAGCTCCCGTCCGCCTCCACTTTTGAAATATGAACCTTCAATAATAGCTTCATCGACTTGTGTGAGGTTTTTATCAAGCGATGGATCGATGCCGATTATCGATACGGAACTGAAATTTGCAGCTGATGAAATCATGCCTATCGAGATGACTCTCGGCGAAAAGTCTCGGACTATTATTTCTTTTCCCAGGTTCGCCATTAAACGATCCGGGTCTATAATTGTTTTTTCAATGTCATGGGTTTCGCGGAATCCATTTCGATGAATCTGTCCTTCGCCGAGAAAAGAACCAGTCGCAGCCCCGATCATATTTCTTTCCATGCCCGTAATTATTGCATCTGTCAGTATCAAGGCGGCCAGACCCAGGCCTATGGCCAGACCGGCGATTGTGGTTCGCCTTTTGTTGCGAAACAGATTCCTCCATGCCAATTTAACCAAAATCAGCAAGATATCTCCTAATGCCCTCTCATCGCTTTAGCCGGAGATGTTCTGCCGGCCCTGACTGCGGGAAAGATTGCTACCAGCGCTGCGGCCGCGCAGACTGTAGCTGCGGGAATAGTAAAACTGCGGATGTTGATTTCCGAATACATGGTTTTGAACTGAACTCCGCCGTATGAAAAAGAATGAGGCAGCGAAATGCCGTGAATGGAGAGAAAGTGGTTGATAAGCGCGCTAAGACCTATTCCTATGATTATGCTGCCGGCGGCCATTATGCTCACTTCACACAAAACCAATGTGAAAATTTGGCGGGGACGTGCACCCAGGGCTTTGAGAATTCCATATTCCCTCGATCTTTCCAGGACGGACATGAGCACTGTGTTCAAAACTCCCACTGCCACCAGCATGATGATAATCAAAAGGGAAATCCACATTCCTCCCTGATCGGCCTTCATGGCTTCATGAAAAGCTGATGCGAATTCCTGCCACGGTGATACTTTGAGCATGGGATCATTCACCGCTGCTGAAATTTCACGCGCAAGCTCGGGAACATAATCGGCGTCCTCCGCTATAATCGCTATTTCATGCACTTTCCCTTCCATCGCCAAGAGCTCCTGCGCATCCGAAAGCTCGAGATAAAGAGACACCTGGTCAGTCATGGAGTTTCCGCTTTCCACCAATCCGGCAATTGTATATGCCTCATTGGCGATCGACCCATCGGCTGCCTGGGTGACTATAGCCACTTCATCTCCCGGTGCGGCCTTGAGAATTTTCGAGAGCCCTGTTCCCAGCAGCGCTTCCTTGCTTTTTACGGCGGTGAAAAATTTGCCGGCGGTGATTTTTTTTTGGAAATTAGTCGCCTGCTCTTCCATTTTCAGATCGATCCCTGAGATTCTTACTCCGGCTGTTTTTTCCCCCGTCGAAGCCAGGCCGGCGGAGTACAAGCGGGCGGTCCACGTCTCAACGCCTGTTATATTTTCCACCTTTTTCCCGATTGTCCGGTAATGGTCGATGCTCTTATAAAGCGAAGGATGGTCCAGGTAATCCTTCTTGTGAATTTGAATGTGCCCGAGCTGGTTTCGTGTGAACATTTCGATTATGTTTGAGTACGATCCATCCGACCAGGCGATGGAAATGGATGCGAGAGTGAATCCGCCGAACATGGTCAACATCGTCAGGATGGTTCTTCTTCTCTGGCGAAAGACATTGCGGAAGGCTATCGTTAACAATATTTTCATATCACGGTTATTATCTGGTTCTCAAGTTCCTGAGCGAGAAAATCCGCTCGTTCAATTCCAAATCGAAACGGGCCGAGATATACTCGAGTACGGTCAGGTGTCCTTCAGAGGAAACAGGAACGAGTTCCATTACCGCCGGAATCCGCCTGCCGCCGAACATTCTTACATCCTTAAAGTTCAATGTTCTGATGAGACGGCCTCTTTCGTCGAAGTATTTTTCCCAAACGGGAATCAGATCTTTTTTTCTGACCGCCATCTCGATCCTTCCCCATACAATCGGCAGATCTTCTTTGGGCACACATTTTATATAGTACAATTCCTCATGCGGGTTTTCGGGCCGTTGAAATTCATAAACATAATCGTTCTTGTAGGAGAATTCATTGACGAGATCGTCGTTCGTAAAATCCGACCCCATCCAGGACCCCATCATCATCGACGGCGGGATTTTTATGACCTTGCCGACTCTGGGCAAATAATTCCACATTTCGTTGCCAATGCGGAGGGTTGCGATGCCTTTTTCCTTCTTGGGATATGAAATTTTTATGAATGTCCTATCCATCCCCGAGGTCCAGACCGTCAGAACCAGCTTTCTCTGCCAGTGCGGGGTCTTTATTGTCATCTCCATTTCTGAACTGCTCGCTTTGCTGCGGTAAAGGCTGTCTATGTGAGATAAAATAAAGCCGGGATCGACATTAGAATTCACCCTGGCGACTTCCGCCGCGCAGGCGGACATTCCTGCATGTATCGGAAAGCCGCAGCAGCAGATAACCGTCAATGCTGAAAGAATTTTGAGGAACACGATTTACCCTCATTCTATCAAAGAGATTCTTATGGAAGGTCGATCGTAAAAGGTCTCCGCGCTGTTTGATTTTCAACGAGTATTGCATTGGTTTTTCTTGTTATCAAGATAGTTTTGAAGCTTATCGGTTGACTATCAGAAAGAGTTTTGTTACTTTATTTATGTTTAACGTTTTGAAAATTCAATAAGTTAGGCTTAATTGAGCGCTGAAATTACCGGAGCTGCCGACGCTTTGATTGCCGGGTTTCAAGTAAAATCCGCTTCTTTCAAAAGTATACACTCACCCGAAAGATTCAGATGAATTCAACGAAATTTGTTTTTGCATGCGCTGTTTTTTCAATCCTGCTTCTCGCTATCCCGTCTTTGGGATTCGCTCAAGCGGCGGACGAGCTCTTTTCGTTCGCGCAAAGTCTCAAGCAAGACCATCTTTATGAAGCAGCAGGCCAGCAGTTTTTAAAGTTCGCCATGGAAAATGCCGATGACGAGCGTGCTTCGATGGCGCTTGAAAATGCGGCCGACTGCCTGACCCGCACGGGGTCTCTCGACGAAGCCGTTAAAGTTCTTGAAACTCTAATCAATTCATATCCTGATGATCCCCATCGTTGCAGGTTTCAAGTGCGCCGGGGCAAACTGCTGCACAAAATGAAAAGGTTTGAAGATGCGGGTAGAGTATTTTCCGATGTTATAACGGGTAGTCCCGATTGTCCGCTTCTGGCCGAAGCAATGCTGGGTCGCGGCGAGGCTCTTTTGGCTATGGCCAAATACGAGGAAGCGAGAGCCGACCTGACCGAACTCGTTAAAACTTACAAAGACCAGAAAGTCGCTCCCAATGCTTATTATGCTCTGGCATCGGCGGCTGAAGGAATGGGGGACCGCAGGGCCGCGCTGGAGTCTTTCGCCTTACTGGTATCGACTTATCCCCGCCATCCTCTCAGCGGTTTCGCTTCTTTGGAGGCCGGCAGGATTTATGCGGAAAATGGGGACAGTCTTGCGGCGCTGTCGTCATTTGCAGCGGCCAGGAAGTTCAAAGAAAAAGCCATTTTCGAGCCCGCGAGCGTGGAAGGAGCCCGCCTGCTGGAAGAAATGGATCAGTTCGATAGGGCTCTGAAGTGGTACAATGAGCTCCTGGCCAGGCAAGATATAGAAATTGAGCCCGCATTTTTCGAAGGTGCCGCCAGAGCGTCTTTTTATGCGGGCAACTTTGTTGAAACCGAATCGATCGCCGCCCGTTTCGAGAAGAACAACAAGAAATCTTTTTCGCCCGAAATGACTTATTACCGGACTAGAGCACAGCTGGCGACGGAAAAATTCGAAGAAGCGCTGGCCGGTGCAGATCTTCTCGACAGGATGGATCCGGGGGGCGAAAAAGGCAAGTACGCGCCTCGTCTCAAGGGCGAAGCGCTGGCGGCACTGAAACGGCCGAGAGAAGCACTCAGCGAATTTCGCCGCTTTGCCTCGACGGCAGCGGACAGTTCGGCCAAGGTGGAAGCATTGTCCCGCCTTGCGGATATATACGCCGCCGACCTGGCCGATACCACGCGGGCTCTGGAAGTCCTGATGGAAAAATTGGACGTGGAGAAACGCAGGGTGGCGTCGGACTGCATTTCTGTTGCCTCTTTATACGAGCTCGTCCACGATTACAAACGCGCGCGCGGCTTGTATGAATACGTCGCGAAGGTGTTTCCGTTCGGCGCAGCGGCTGATCTCGCCGAGGAGAGACTTAAATATATCGACGCGTTTGCGGTCATCGATGAAGCGGACGCTCTCAAGCGTATGGAAAAAGCTGCGCGCGATATTATATCGCTCCCGCAGTCGGAAGGGATGCTTCACCTGGCGGCCGCGCGCATGGAAATCCTGAAGGATTTCGAAGGAGCGCTGTCGCTGGTCGACCAGGCTTTGAAATCAACCGGAAAAAGCAGTGTGGAAGCTAAGGGCCTCTATTATAAAGGAGCCTGCTACGCCTTGAAAGCCAACAAGTCAACCGCGTCCGGCGATTCATCCGCTTCGGCGTCGGCCCTGAAGTCGGCCTGCACGGTCTGGGGCGAGCTGGCGTCGCGCTTCCAGAAGAGTTCCTGGGCCGCCCGTGCCGCGTACGAGAAAATTCTGGTTCGGTTCAGCGTAGCGGGAAAAGTGGATACAATAGAGGTCTTCAGTACGCTCGCCGCCTATCCATCGCGAAGCGAAAGGGCTCAGGCCTTCGAGGTGCTGGGCGATTATTATGAAAGACTCGGCGGCAGGGGATCCATGAACAGGCGCGTAGGCTATTACCGTAAGGCGCTTCTGGTTCCCGACGGTCTCGAGGAGCCGGCTTCCATACGCCTGCGTCTGGCCGATGCCCTGATGAAAACCGGTGATTATGAAGGTAGCCTGGAAGTATCCAAATCGGTTCTCAGCGAACAGAAAAAGATCTGGCATTTAAGGGCCGCTTACTTGTCGGCGTCGGCCCTGCGCCAGATGAAAAAATTTGCAGAAGCCGGCAAGCTTTTCATGGAAGTATCTCAGGGCGATCCCTACGGCGAAATGGGCGCGCGCGCCTTGCTGCAGGCTGCGGACTGTTTGTACTCCAGGAGGCGTTTCGACGAAGCCGCGAAAACATACACGGCCGCCCTGGACAAGGCTTCCTCTTCGAAACTTGCTTGGGAAATAACCTACCGCTTGTCGCTTTGTTGGGACAAGATGGGAGAAACCAAGGATGCTCTCGACCTTCTGGAAAGCTGTTTAAACTCCAAGTCAGGTGGAAAAATGCGGAACAGGGCCTATGAGAGGGCAATGAAAATGGCCGAAGCCTTAGGTGACGGGGATAAAGAAAGATTCTATTTGGAACGCTTCGTAAGGGAATTCAATAAAACCCCTCGAGCACGAGCGGCTAAGGAAAAACTGATCAGATGGTATCTCGCGAACGGACTCGCCCCAGAAGCCCTGGAATTGTCTTCGGATTTATCTGAGGGAGGAACGGTTGAAGAGCGCAATCGCGCGGAAGCGGTTCGCATCATGGCTCTATTCAGAACCGGGCGAATCAACGAAGCACGGGATCTTGAGGAAAAACTGCGCCGGAGAAAGATCGCTCCGCAGCTGCTTTGGGAAATGCACTTGCAGGCCGCGTGGTATTACTACGACCTCAGGGATTACAAATCATCTTTAGCTTCATCAAAGACCCTGGTAGACGAGTGTCCCAAAGGGATGCCGTGCGAAGAAGCGGTTTTTATCAAGACCATGAGCCTGTTCGGACTGAAACAGATCGAACAGGCCGCTTCAAACGCCAATACTTTCCTCGCAAAATATCCTCTAGGCCGGTTTGCTGCAAAAGTGCATCTCAAATACGGCAACGCTTTGGCCGGGCGGAGCCAGTTTTCAGAGGCCGTACTGCATTATTCCGAAGCGGCGGCTTCCTCCGGGGACAGCTCGATTGTTTTCGAAGCGCTGAAGAACGAGGCGGTGGCTTATCAAAAGCTGATCAAATGGAGGGAGGCGGGCAAAGCCTGGGCGCAAATAATCGAAAAGTACCCGTCATCTTCTTATATCGGCAAGGCATCCCTGAATATAGCTAGATGCAAAATGGAAAACGGCGATTTGACCGAATCGATAAAAGCCTACGGAGAGGCCCTTCCACATTTGGACGACCAGGGCAAGGCCCGGGCTTATTTCTGGTCGGGAGAATGCTATCAGAAGCTCAATAACTTCAAAGCGGCGGTTACCGAGTATCTCAAGGTTCCCTACCTGGTACCCAAAGAGGCTATGTGGGGTGTGACCGCACAATTGAAAGCGGCGGAATGTTATATTTCGATAGAGCGCTTCGAGTCCGCGAAAAAACTTTATGAAAAGGTCATTCACCAATACGGTCTCAACAGCAACTGGGGTCAGGCTGCGGCCAAGGGTTTGGAGCGGCTTCGGGGCCTCGAGCGTGCGGATGGGAAACCAAAGGGGAACGGGTGAAAAAGAACGGCAGCCTGGTCATCAGGGGCGCGCGTGAACATAATCTCCGAAACATTAATCTCGAACTACCGCGCAATAAAATGGTGGTCATAACCGGCCTTAGCGGTTCAGGCAAGTCTTCGCTCGCTTTCGATACTATTTACGCAGAGGGCCAGCGACGGTACGTCGAGAGCCTCAGCGCCTACGCCCGCCAGTTTCTCGGACAAATGGAAAAACCCGATGTCGACCGGATCGAAGGGCTTTCTCCCGCCATTTCCATCGATCAGAAGACCGGCACTCATAATCCCCGTTCGACCGTAGGCACTCTGACTGAAGTTTATGATTACTTAAGACTCCTTTTCGCCCGTGCGGGAACCCCCAACTGTTTCAAATGCGGAAGAACAATCGCGCAGCAAAGCATTTCGCAAATATCGGACAGGATAATATCGGGACATCCCGGAGAAAAAATAGCAATACTTTCGCCGGTTGTGCGCGGGAGAAAAGGGGAGCATAAAAAAGTTCTTGAAAAAATAGAAAAGGGAGGCTTTGTACGAGTAAGAATGGACGGCGTCGTATTTGAACTCGAGCGCGCTCCTGCGTTGGCCAAACAGAAAAAGCATGACATCGAAATAGTCGTGGACAGGCTTAAGGTTTCTCCCAATAACTCCAAGAGAATTGCCGATTCGCTGGAAACCGCGTCGAATTATTCAGGCGGACTCGTTCTTATTCAAACATCGGGAGGCAAAGAGGTTATTTACAGCAGAAGTTTTGCTTGTCCCTACTGCAACGTCAGCCTGGGCGAACTGGCTCCGCGGTTGTTTTCATTTAATTCGCCTTACGGCGCGTGCCGGGAATGCGGGGGCCTGGGAACAAAACTCGATTTCAATATGGAATTGGTAATTCCTGATCAGAGTCTTTCCCTTAATGACGGTGCGGTGGCTCCATTGGGAAGTTTGAAAGGAGAATGGGGGCGGGCCCAGATCGAAGCATTGAGCGAGATTTACGGGTTTTCGCTCGATGAGCCGTTCAGTAATCTGAAAAAGCGCGCGATGAACGCTATTTTGCACGGCCATGATAAAGAGATAACGGTGCGTTACGAATTCGATAAGTCCAAGGGAGAATACAAGTCCGAATACGAGGGGCTCATACCCTGGATGCGCCGCAGGTACCGGCAGACCACATCGGAAAAAGTAAGAAAATGGATTGAATCATATATGAGCAGCGAACGCTGCAGCGGCTGCGGCGGAGCCCGTCTCAAACCGGAAGGTCTGGCGGTTTTGCTGGGCGGCATGAACATTGCCGACCTTTGCTCTTTGAGCATAAAATCGCTGCGCCGCCGGCTGGGCGATCTACAACTACAATTAGAGGGGAATCGTAAAATAATAGGTCGGCCTATTATCAAGGAAATCTCAGACCGGCTGGCATTCATGGAGGATGTGGGGTTGGGTTACCTCTCCATCGACAGAAGCGCCAACACGCTTGCGGGAGGAGAAGCCCAGCGTTTGCGCCTGGCCACCCAGATCGGATCGAGGCTAATGGGGGTGCTCTATATTCTCGATGAACCGAGTATAGGGCTTCACCACAGGGACAATGCAAAACTGATAAATACCCTGCACGGACTGCGCGATATAGGCAATACCGTTATAGTAATAGAACACGATCGTGAAACTATCATGGCGGCGGATTATATCGTCGATCTAGGCCCCGGCGCCGGCCTGCACGGGGGCACTGTAGTCGCAGCCGGAACACCCGCTCAGGTGGAGCAAGTCGAGCGGAGCATGACGGGCAGGTATCTCAAGAAGGCGCAATACACAAAGTTAAAACGTGAATACCGCGGGGGAAGCGGAAAGCGGCTAACAATACACGGCGCAAGGGAAAACAATTTGAAAAACATTGATGTTGAAATTCCGTTGGGCCTTTTCACATGTGTTACGGGAGTAAGCGGATCGGGAAAAAGCACGATGGTCAACGATATACTCTACAGGTCTCTTAGACGGTTGTTTTACAGGAGCCGTGCTTTCCCCGGCAAGCATGACCGGATAACCGGAGCGGAACATATTGATAAAGTCATCGATATAGACCAGTCGCCAATTGGCAGAACGCCCCGATCAAATCCGGCGACATACACCGGTCTTTTCACTCCGATCCGGGATATTTTCTCCAGGCTTCCCGACAGCCGCATGCGCGGCTACAAGGTAGGCAGGTTCAGTTTTAATGTGCCTGGGGGAAGATGCGAAAAATGCAGAGGCGACGGAGTAATCAAAGTGGAAATGCATTTTTTGCCGGATATATTCGTGAGCTGCGATGTTTGCAAAGGGCGCAGGTACAACCAGGAAACTCTCGAGGTTACATTCAAGGGATACAATATATCCGATGTGCTTGATTTGAGCGTAGAGGAAGCCCAGGAAATTTATGCGAACGTGCCCGCGGTAAGATCGAGGTGCGAAATGCTGTCGGCTGTGGGACTCGGCTATATCAAACTAGGCCAGCAGGCCACGACATTATCTGGGGGCGAGGCCCAGCGGGTAAAGCTGGCCGCGGAATTATCCAAGAGAAGCACTGGAAGAACATTATATATTCTGGATGAACCAACGACGGGACTGCACCACGAGGATGTAAAAATGCTGCTCGATGTTTTGAACAAACTTGTGGATAAAGGAAACTCGGTAGTTGTTATAGAGCACAATCCCGATGTAATATTGGCCGCGGATTACATTATTGATTTAGGTCCTGAAGGTGGAGATGATGGCGGGGGAATGGTAGCCGCCGGGACTCCTGAAGATATTATGCTCTGCAGGAGCTCACACACCGGCACAATGTTGAAAGAAATTTTCAGCCGAAAAACCTCCGATGAAAAACGAATTGAAAGCAACGCCTCTTAAAGAAGAACACGTAAAACTCGGAGCCCGCATGGTGGAGTTTGCCGGGTTCCTTATGCCGGTCAGTTATTCCGGCATAATCGAAGAGCATAATGCGGTACGAAATGCTTCGGGCCTGTTCGATGTGAGCCACATGGGGGAGTTCATGGTTGAGGGCGAGGGAGCCCTCGGCTTCCTGGATAATCTGGTTACGAACGACTGCAGCAAACTGCTCCCTAGAAGAGTTCTCTACACGGTCATGTGCAGGGAGAACGGCACGGTCGTGGATGATCTGCTGGTGTACCGTCTGGATAGCCCGTCCGGGCCAAGTTACATGCTTATCGTAAATGCGGCGAACATCGAGAAGGATTGGGAACACCTTCAGTCCCTGCCTAAAAAGAATGTTAAGATAACGAACTTGAGCGATGATTTTGCCCTGATCGCCGTTCAAGGTCCGAGTTCCAGGGAAATATTGAACTGCTGCCCGTCCTTTTCGGGGGCGAAA
The DNA here is from genome assembly GCA_964654695.1 of uncultured bacterium. Classification (GTDB taxonomy): domain Bacteria; phylum Krumholzibacteriota; class Krumholzibacteriia; order WVZY01; family WVZY01; genus CAZZKJ01. Next base: position 13,841 of record CAZZKJ010000003.1, read on the forward strand.
GGCATTCTGGAGGCCCTGCCTTACTATCATCATACGGATTTCTTATACGGGAACAACAAATGTCTGATTTCGCGTACAGGATATACGGGTGAACTGGGTTTTGAAATCCTGGTGCCTAATGATGTTGTGTCCGGCCTTTGGCGCGAAATCCTGGATATCGGCGCGCGATGGAATATCAAGCCCGCCGGGTTGGCCGCCAGGGACACCCTTCGTTTTGAAGCGTCTTTTTGTCTGTACGGGCATGAACTGGACGACTGTACCACGCCTTTGGAAGCCGGGTTGGACTGGGTGGTTAAATTTTCGAAAAAGAATTTTTCTGGCAAACAGGCCCTGTTGGAACAAAAAAGCAAAGGGCTTGAAAAGCATATTATTGGGCTGGAGGTTGAAGGAAGAAACATTGCAAGGCAGGGCTTCGACGTGTTCAGAAACGAATCGCAGACGGGTACTGTTACCAGCGGCAATTTTTCTCCAACCCTGGAAAAAAGTCTGTGCATGGCAATGGTTAAAAGCGATCCCGCCGGTGCCGGTGCCGATTATTCAATAGCGGTTAGAAATAAGTTTGTGCCTGCCTCGCCAACCGGGCTTCCTTTCTACAGGAGCCGGTCCAAGTAGTTTTGAGGGGTGTCAGATTGCCGAAAGGAGCGATAAATGAATCCGGAGCAGCTGCGGTTCAGCAAGGAACATGAATGGGTATCGGCGCAGGAGGATTCCAGGGTCGCCGTCATAGGGATTACGGATTATGCGGCGGAGGAGTTGGGAGATATCGTCTTCGTCGAACTGCCGCAGAAAGGAACCGAGCTAACTTTTATGGAACCCATGGGAACCATTGAAGCCGTCAAAACCGTTGCAGATATTTATGCCCCGGTATCGGGAACGATTAGGGAAGTTAATACCGCCCTGGAAGATAATCCCGAATTGGTAAACAACGAACCCTATGACGGAGGTTGGTTTGTAAAGATCGATATCAAAGAAGCCGGCGAGATCGAAAAACTGATGAATTACGAAGCGTACAAATCCATGATCGGAAGGGATTGAGAATGCCTTTCATATATCACACCGATGAAGACCGGCGTGAAATGCTTTCGTTCCTGGGACTTTCATCCGAGGATGAGTTGTTTAGGACAATTCCCTCCGCCCTGCTTTTGAGAAGCGCACCCGATATTGGAAACGGTAAAAGCGAGCCGGCCCTGCTCGAGCATTTTAAAGCAATATCGCGTAAGAACCGGCCGGCAGGCGAGAGCGTGAGCTTTTTGGGCGGCGGAATCTATGATCATTATATTCCGGCTGCGGTTCGGCACCTAGCGGCGCGTTCCGAGTTTTATACCGCATATACTCCTTACCAGCCCGAAGTCAGCCAGGGAACCCTTCAGGCTATTTTCGAATTCCAGACATTGATAAGCAGGCTCTGCTCCCTTCCGGTCGCGAATGCCTCCATGTACGACGGAGCCACCGCGCTGGCGGAAGCTGCGCTGATGGCCGCTAAGAGCACGGGGAGACCGGTAGTAATCTATCCCGAGAATCTGAATCCTCGTTATTTGAATGTAATAAAAGCATATATGCAGGGAGGCGGCATGCAGCTTCGGGCGGTGCCTTTTACATCCGGCGGCGCTATTGATATTCATGCACTGAAGGAAGCTTTGAACGAAGAAACGGCGGGAGTGATAATACAAAATCCGAATTATTTTGGGCTTCTCGAAAAACCGTGGGAAATAGCCGGCGATATAAAAAACAACGGATCTCTTCTTATAGCCTCGGTCGATCCGGTTTCGCTTTCGATTATACGCCCGCCCGGCGAATACGGCGCTGACATTGCGGTCGGGGAGGGCCAAAGCCTGGGCAATGACATGAACTTCGGCGGTCCCCTGCTGGGCTTCATGGCGTGCAAGCAGGATTTCGTCCGGGCCATGCCGGGGCGGATTGTCAGCAGAACGCATGATAGGGATGGCAGGGACGCCTACGTGCTGGTCCTCCAAACCCGGGAGCAGCACATCCGCAGGGAAAAAGCGACGTCGAATATATGTACGAATGAAGGTCTGATGGCTCTGAGGAGTGCGATCTATATGTCACTGCTGGGAGAAGTCGGTTTCAAGCAAGTTGGACGAATCTGCCTGGACCGGAGCCACCGCATGTTTGCGCTAATAAATTCTATAGCGGGGTTCAAGGCCAGGTTCAGCGGACCTTTCTTCAGGGAATTCGTAATCGAATGCCCGATGAATGCGGGAACTATCATCGCGAAGGCAAGTGCCGAGGGAGTCTTTGCGGGAATCGATCTCGGCAGGTATTTTGGATCCTGGGCAAAAAACTGTATGCTTACAACCGTGACTGAAAAGGCAACGGAAGCCGACATGGAAAAACTCATTGCCGTGCTTAAAGGTATTGCCGGGAAAAGTCGACAAAATAAATGAGCACTATTTTTCAAAAAAGCAGAAAGGGACGGCGGGGAATAAAATTCGAACCTGTCCTAAAAGATGAAAGAAAGTGGCTGTCTTCAGAGTATACCCGCGATGGTGACATCGGACTTCCCGAGATAAGCGAACCGGAGGCGGTTCGCCACTATGTTGCTCTGTCGACCATGAACCACCATGTAGACAAGGATCTTTATCCGCTGGGCAGCTGCACGATGAAGTATAATCCCAAGATAAACGAAGACATCGCATCGCTTCCCGGCTTCGCCGGCCTGCATCCGGAGCAGGCGGGAGAGGACGTTCAAGGAGCCCTCGAAGTTCTTTATAAGCTGGAGCGCAGGCTTTCTCTTCTGGCCGGGATGGATGCATTTTCACTGCAGGGAGCCGCCGGTGCTCACGGCGAGTTCTTGGGAATGATGATTGCGCGCAAGTATTTCGCAGACCGCGAAGAGACGAGAAACAAGGTCCTCGTTCCCGATACCGCGCACGGCACTAATCCGGCCAGTGTTCACCTCGCCGGTTTTACCGCGGTGAAGATTGCTTCGGGACAAAATGGAGAGATCGATCCGGCCACCCTCGAGCGGGAGCTGGATTCCGATACAGCGGTGTTGATGCTGACCGTGCCCAATACTCTGGGCCTGTTCGAAAGCAGAATAAAAGAGATTACCTCCATGGCGCATGAAAAAGGCGCATTGTGTTATATGGACGGCGCGAATCTAAATGCGATAATAGGGCGTGCCCGGCCGGGGGACATGGGTTTCGATATTATGCATATTAATCTTCACAAGACTTTTTCAACCCCTCACGGTGGAGGAGGGCCGGGTGCAGGGCCGGTAGGTGTAATGAAGGATCTTATTCATTTGCTGCCCGGTCCGGCAATCGAAATGAGAGAAGGGCGCTATGAGTTCTCGAATATCGATTCGGGAAGCGTAGGGAGTATACATTCTTATTACGGCAATTTCGCCGTATGCCTGCGCGCCCTGGCGTATATAGAAATGCTGGGGGGCGAGGGATTAAGGCGCGCCAGCGCAGCCGCTAATCTCAATGCGAATTACATGGCAAAATCGCTAGCCGAAACCTATCCGATTCCTTATGGGAGCCGGTGCATGCACGAATTCGTGGCTTCTGGAAAGCCTTTCAAGAAGTTCGGAGTTAAAACCCTGGATATAGCCAAACGACTTCTTGATTTCGGGTTCCATGCGCCGACAATTTATTTTCCGCTGGTGGTCGAAGAGGCGCTCATGATTGAACCGACTGAAACCGAAAGCAAAGAAAACCTCGATCGTTTCATCGCTGCTATGAGAGCGATTGCTGCCGAAGCCGAAAAGAACAATAAAGTTCTAGTCGATGCTCCGCATACATGCCGAGTACGCAGGGTGGAAGAGGCCCATGCCAACAGGCATCCGGTGGTTGCAGAGCCGCTGGACCGGCACCTCGAATAATCCTCCTGCCGTCCCCGGCGGAAAGACTTCGCCGATATGATGCGATTCGCCCTGAGACGAATCTTCTATTCCGCGGTTCTCGTCCTTATCGTACTCACAATAATATTTTTCATGGCGAAGCTCTCGCCCGGAGATCCTTTCAGCCAGTATTATCGTCCTGAAATAGATCCGATGTTTGCCTCCCGTGTGCGAAGACAGTTCGGTCTGGACAGTTCTTCTTTGGTTCAGTACTGCCGGTGGCTCTGGAATTTCATTCACGGTGAATTCGGCATGAGCTTCAGTCAAAACCGTCCGGTGAGGAGCATGCTTATGGAAGCGGTTCCCAGAACGCTGCAGCTCACATTGTTGGCCCTGGTCCTGCAAACGGCATTGGGCCTGGTGCTCGGAGTTTTCATGGCGGCCAGACGAAATACGACTGCCGAGAAAGGATTGAAAATTCTATTCCTCGGTTTCTATTCCATACCTACTTTCTATTTCTCTTATCTGCTTATAGCGCTCATGTCGCTGAAGCTTCACTGGCTGCCTTCGGCGAATATGTTTTCGTTCCACCTGCAAAACGCCGGCCTGGCGCGAATTGTATTGGACCGGGCCTCTCATATGGTTCTTCCCGTAAGCGTTCTCGCCATCGGCGGCGCGGCGGCGCTGGCGAGATTTACCAGAGGCAGCATTCTAGACTGCATTAAAGCCAACTATATTACAACGGCCAAAGCCAAGGGCCTTTCCGAAAGCAGGATTCTATGGGTTCACGCTCTCAGAAACGCTATGGCCCCGATTCTCACCATTATTGGTCTCGGTTTCCCCTTCCTTCTTGGGGGCTCATTTGTTGTAGAGAAGATTTTCGCCTGGCCCGGCATGGGGGCAATGGCTGTGGATGCCATATTTGCAAGGGATTACCCGGTAATCATGGCCTCAGGCTTCATCGGCGCGGTGATGGTTGTCCTCGGTAATTTATTTGCTGATATTTCATATGCTTTTGCTGATCCACGGATTAAGGTGCCGGACAGGCCCTCCGGGGAGGAGAGATGAAGCACGAATATGATTTCGTAAACAGGTTGAGAAAAAACAAAATAGCCATGTTTGGCCTGGTGCTCTTATTATTTTTCCTTCTTGTTTCCTTACTCGGTCCTTTTCTTGCTCCGTATGATCCGGTCTATCAGACCGGAGATATCTCGATTAGGTATGAAAAGCCTTCGCGAAGCCATTTTATGGGAACCGATAGATTCGGGCGGGATGTTTTCAGCCGCATTCTATTCGGCGCCAGGATTTCGATAAGCATAGGATTGCTAGCGACTTTGCTCTCATCGGTTGTCGGGGTGAGCATTGGCCTCGCGGCTGGATACTCGGGCGGCCCGGTTGATGAAATTCTGATGAGGTTCGCGGATGGACTTCTGGCTTTTCCGAGAATTCTCATTGTGATTTTGCTGGTTGCGTTTTTTACGAACACGACCGTCCTGCTCTTGATGGCGATAAGCTGCACGAGCTGGATGGGAACCGCAAGATTGGTAAGAGCCGAGATACTATCTTTGAAAGAAGAGGAGTTTTTTCTCGCCGCGGTCGCAACGGGAATTGGAAGACTCAGGTTGATATGGAAACATTTGCTGCCGAATGCCGCCGCCCCCGTTATCGTAGCTGCGACACTGCAGGTGGGCAACGTGATTCTTCTCGAATCGACATTGTCCTTTTTGGGTCTCGGCGTGCAGCCGCCGGCTCCGAGCTGGGGGAATATGGTTTTCGAAGGAAGGGAAGCGCTCCTTTCCGCCTGGTGGGTGGCTGCATTTCCAGGCACGGCCATTGCAGCGGCGGTTATAGCCTTCAACCTGCTGGGGGATGGAGTAAGGGATGCTTTCGAATCGAGGTAGAGACAAAGAAAACCTCCGGGGGCACGCTGATCAAAGAATGTTTAAACCTTGTTTTCGCTTGACCTTAACATTAATTTATAACTAGAGTGCTACGATGAATCAGACTTTAGAAAAAGTAGAAGAAAAAAAGGATCTGGATCATTTGCTTGAAATCAAGAACCTCACGTGCAGTTTTCAAACGGAGAGGGGAAAATTCCGGGCGGTTGATGATGTAAGCTTGTCATTAAAAAGCGGAGAAACCCTTGGCCTGGTCGGTGAAAGCGGATGCGGTAAAACAGTAACCGCTTTATCTATCATTAGATTGGTTCCAAAGCCCATGGGAAAAATCGAGGGTGGAGAGATCCTTTTCATGGGCAAAGACCTGATGGCTCTGAAGGAATCGAAGATGCAGAAAATTCGGGGCAACGAGATATCAATGATTTTCCAGGAACCCATGACCAGTCTGAATCCGGTTTTTACTTGTGGATACCAAATAGAGGAGGCCGTGACCCTTCACCAGCGCGTCGGCAAGAAAGAAGCTAATGAAAAAACGCTTAGAATGTTAGAACTGGTAAAAATCCCGGATCCCAAAAGATGCGTAAAATCTTATCCCCACGAGTTGAGCGGCGGCATGCGCCAGCGGGTCATGATAGCCATGGCGCTGTCATGCAATCCCAGACTGCTGATAGCCGACGAACCGACGACTGCCCTGGACGTTACCATTCAGGCACAGATTCTAGAACTCCTGCGGGACTTGCAGGAGCGCTTCAATATGGCAATTCTGATTATTACTCATGATCTGGGAGTAATCGCGGAAACCGCCCGGAGAGTCGTGGTCATGTACGCAGGCAAAGTGATGGAAATGGGCGATGTAATGGACATTTTTCATGATTCGCGTCATCCATACACGGTAGGCCTCAAGGCTTCCATGCCCAGGCTGGCCAGAAAGGGAGAAAAATTAAGCGTCATCCCGGGTAAAGTGCCGGATCCCATGGAATTTCCAACCGGGTGCAGGTTTTCGGAAAGATGCAAATATGCGGAATACCAATGTGACAACAAGGAAATAGAATTGAGAGAAGTTGCTCCCGGACATTTGGTCAGATGTTGGAAAGACATTTGATTCGGGCTTGGGGGCCGGGTCTCTAAACAGGTGAAATATGGAGACTGTGGTGGATAGACAAAGTAACGGCGTGCTCCTCAAGGTTGAGAGCCTTAAGAAGCATTTTCCGATACGGAGCGGATTCTTCTCCAGGGTAATAGGTCAGTTGAAAGCTGTTGACGGGGTGAGCTTTGATATTCACCGCGGCGAAACTCTCGGTCTGGTAGGAGAAAGCGGGTGCGGCAAGACTACTCTCGCCCGGGCGATTCTTCGTCTGCTGGAATCCACTTCGGGTGAAGTGTATTTCGACAGCATCCCGGTTTTTTCTTTGAAAAGCAATGAAATGCGCAGACTCAGACGGCGGATGCAGATTATCTTCCAGGATCCTTTTGGCTCATTGAATCCCAGGCTTACCGTGGGCGGTATGATTTCTGAAGCCATCAAGATACACAAACTGGCAAAAGGTGACGAGATTCGTACCAGAGTTGTCGAACTGCTGGACAAGGTTGGTATCCCCCCCGAGCAGGTCAACAGGTATCCTCACGAATTTTCAGGCGGACAGCGGCAGCGAATCGGCATTGCCAGGGCCCTGGCGGTCAATCCGGATCTCATAATTGCCGACGAGCCGGTAAGTGCCCTCGATGTATCCATTCAAGCGCAGATAATAAACCTGCTCAAAGAGCTTCAGAAGGACCTGGGTTTGACGTTTCTGTTCATAGCCCATGATTTGGGAGTGGTCGAATACATCAGCGACCGGGTTGCGGTTATGTACCTGGGTAAAATTGTCGAACTCGCCGACAGCGAAACCCTGTATGCCAGCGCCATGCATCCATATTCCCAGGCCCTAATGAGCGCGATCCCCAGCCTCGATCCATCGGACCGGAGCGAGCGAATGCTCCTGGACGGCGATGTTCCCAGTCCCGCACTTGTGCCCGGCGGATGCCCATTTCACACCAGGTGCCCTCAAGTCATGCCCAAATGCCGGAAGCAAGAACCGAGATTCAAAGAAATCGAAAAGAGGCACTTCACAAGCTGCTGGCTGTATGATGAATAATCTCTTGGTCCATCCCCACAACCTCCGCCGGGACTTATAATTTCGTTGACAACCCCCGGCAGCTCAAATATATTGCATATGGAAGTCGGCTTATGGTTGGCAAGTCTTGGAATGTATGATACAGTAACCCCACCCGATTTTTGGGCAAATACATGCCCCATTAAGATTGTCCCCACAATTAGCGATAGAGCGAAACAGGTGTGAAAGGAGTGCAATTCATGTTCAGAGCCAATCCCTTGAGGACGCTCGTCATCGGGTGCCTTGCTATTGCTTTCAGTTGCGTTTTCGTTCCACCTTTGTTCGCTCAGGGAACAGGCAGGATAACCGGCAAGATCACCTCGTCGAAAACCAAGCAGGCTCTGGGTTATGCCAACATCGTTATCAAGGGAACGACTCTGGGGGCCATGAGCCTGCCCGATGGAAACTTCGCCATAGCTTATGTACCGGCCGGAGTCTATACCATCAAAGTGATGATGATGGGTTACAAAACAATAGAAAAGCCCAACGTCATCGTCAATGCAGGTCTGACCGTCGAGCTCAATTTCAGTCTCGAAGAGACCATTGTTATGAAAACCGAAAAAATCGTTGTGACGGGCGAAAGACCGATGGTCGAGGTGACGACCACGGATGCGTCCAAATCCGTCACCGATGCGCAAATAAAAGAGATGCCCGTAGAAGATGTCGTGGAAGCCATCGCCCTGGTCTCCGGCGTCGTGAAAACCGGCGATGAACTCCACGTCCGCGGCGGCAGGTCGGGTGAAGTTCAGATGCAGATCGACGGCGTGCCTGTTGATGACCCCCTCGGCGGCGGCGGTATCGACATTGGACTCATGGGGGCATCCGATCTCCAGATTATTTCGGGCGGTATGGATGCCGAATACGGGAACGCGCAGTCGGCCATTATAAATATTACAACGAAGGAAGGCGGACGAACGTTCGGAGGCGAAGTCAGGTACATGACCGATGATTTCGGCAGGGCTGATAAAACCTATACGAATTATGATAAGATCAGCCTGGGGTTCGGCGGCCCGACACTGTGGAAATCCCTTCGTTATTATGTCGCCGGCGAGGCTACTTTTGAAGACGGCGAGAACACGACCATAGAGCCGAGAACGGAACATAAGCTGACCGACTGGCTGAAATTCAGCGACAGGCAATCGGCCAGCTATAACGTGCAGTCTAAATTGACTTTCAACAGGTCCCGTTACAAGCTGTCGGGAGAAGCAATTTATACGCATTCCAAGCATGATACCTATTATAACAACTGGAATATCAGCGGCTACGTGCAGAAAGTGTATTACTTCCAGGGGCTGCGTTGGTCGGGTGTGGGCGAAAGATATTCCTTCGGCGGTCCGGCGGCAATATATAAGGGTCCCTGGCTGGATAATCCGGAAAAGATGAATCCCAGACCGATCGAAGTAGTGCAGTTGGTGAGGGATGAAGACGGGAATCCCACGGAGATTCATTATTTCAATTTCAGGGCGGTCGATGTCAAAGATGTGAATGGACGGGACAGAACGATTATTTGGGACGAAAGAATAACCGACCCTGTTACGCAGGAAGTTACGTATAAGTCGTGGGAACTTTTCAATGGATTCCAAAATCCTTACAGCAAGTTCAGCAATTTTCAGGATGATTCATCTTACGTGTACTTCAACTCGGCCATGAATACTCCCGAAACCACAAATAACAATTTGAACCTTAAGCTGTCGTTTAACCATAATATATCAAGTGATCTCCTGTATTCGATCAACCTGAGCAGGCTGGAATTCAACCGGCTCAGAACCGTTAACGGTAAAAATCCGGAAGATTATTCTACCGCCGGACTGCCCACCCTGTATCCCAGCGGTAATTACCAATTGGGCGGGGTAACCAATGCCCAATGGTACACCGACCCCGATCATCCTTATTTCATAACGGCGTATGATTATCCTGCATATTCCAAAAGAAAAACCCTTCAATACTTATTGAAGACCGATATTACATCCAAACAGATAAAAGGACACCGCATCCAGTCGGGTCTGCAGGTGCTTTACAACGATCTTGACGAAGATGACCGCTTTTTCCCCGGCCAGCAGAGGGTAAACTCGCAGACAGGCGAAGTTCAACAGGGAATTAACGTCAACGTCTTCCACAACTTCAATACCGAAGGCGCCTATTATATCCAGGACAAATGGGAATATGAAGGAATGGTGATAAACGCCGGGATCCGTCTGGAGTTCTTCTCCACGGGCAACAATGATAAAGTGCTTATAAAGAATTCGGAAATAGATACGACCGTTGAACAGTATAAATATAACTGGTCTCCACGCCTGGGGTTCGCGTTTCCAATAAGCGACAGGGACAAGTTTTTCTTCCATTACGGCCGGTTCACGCAGTGGCCGAGCAGGGTGTACTTGTTCAGGACCCAGGATGCAATCGGCGCCACCGGTACTCTGGGAAATCCTAATCTTGGCGCCGAGCTAACCGTTTCCTACCAGGCCGGAGTGGCTCATCAGTTTACGGAGGATGTCGCCGGAGAATTCATCGTGTTCAACCGGGATATCTACGGTCTCGTTTCATCGACGCTGAGTACCGATACTACCACCGGTATTCAGAGCTACCGCTTCATAAACAAATCATACGCCAGCACCAGGGGACTCGAAGTCAATCTGACCAAGAGACTTACCAAGCATGTGGGTTTTGAAATGTATTATACATATTCCTTTGCCGACGGCGTTGCCAGCGATGCCGACTTCGGCCGCTCGGCGAATGGGCTGACCCATCTACCGACGGACGAACTGCCGCTGGATTGGGATCAGAGACATACCTTCAATATTACGCTTCGTGTGCAGGACAGGAGTAATTGGGGGGCCACGATGATCTATCAATACGGCAGCGGTCTTCCGTGGACGCCCGTGGACCGTTTCGCTCGGCTGCAGGATCCTCTTTGGGAAAATTCGAGGAAACTGGAGGCGACTCATGATCTTAGAATCCAGGGCCGGAAGAGATTCAACATATACGGCCAGGAACTCACTCTCTTTTTCGAAGGAAGAAACCTCCTGGACCAGGATGTTGTTTTGCCTGGAGGCACCGCTCCCGGAGCATTTCCTGGTATGATCAATTCTCTGATGGACGGAGGCTCCTACCTGACTGAAACCGGTCAGTATGGAGGGGCATATCTTGATGATACCGATAACGACGGCATTGATAATTTTGTTTCTGTCAATGACCCTACTATTTGGCAGCAGCACCGGATTTGGAGGTTGGGTTTCGGGTTTGAATTCTAGTTTCCCGAACACGGCGCGATAGCGAAGAATGCATCGGGCTTCGAAACTGATAAGAAAAACGGATGGCCATAAGACCGGAGTCAAAGAAAAATGCATAGTATAATTGATTCGAATCCATTAGGAGGTCAGATTGTGAGAGCAAGGCTAATGACAGTGCTGATTATGTCGGTAATGCTTTTCTCGCTCCCAATGAAGAGCTTTGGAGTTACCACTAAGCCTTTTCCCAAGGTCGGCACATACGCATTAACATTTCTCAAAATCGGTGTGTCCGCGCGTGCCACCGCCATGGGGGATGCTTTTATAGCTCTTGCGAACGACGGCGCCGCGACCTATTGGAATCCTGCAGGCATGGTTGATCTCACGAAAACGAGTGTTTCCCTGAATCATACGTTCTGGATGGCGGATATCGACCTGGATTATGCTTCAGGCGTATTCACGCTCCCTTTTGTTCCGGGAACTTTCGGCGTAAGCGCCCGGGCGCTGACATTGGACCCGCAAATCGTCAGAACCATAGAAAGGCCTGAGGGTACGGGTCAGACGTTCGATGCGGGAGACATGTCTTTCGGCGTGTCCTATGCGAAGTTTTTTACGGATAAATTTTCATCAGGAGTCACATTGCATTTCGTCCATTCCGGGCTGGCTGATCAAAGTGTCAATACACTGGCCGTGGATTTTGGTTTGATATACCGAATCGGTTTCCGGGGAATGCGTTTGGGTATGATGATCCAGAGCCTGGGATCGAAGGTCGACTACGATAACAGGGCATCCAAGATTCCTACGCTGTTCAAGGTAGGCCTTGCCATGGCGGCATATGAACGAGGAGTTCACAGTCTTACGTCCGTAGGGGAATTCTCCCACCCCTCTGATAACAAGGAGAGGGTCAATGTAGGAATGGAATACGCTTATAACCAGTTCTTCTATTTGCGAAGTGGTTATAATGTCGGGTACGATGCCTCCGGCGCGGCGGCCGGGTTCGGACTCCGAATCGATACCAGCCAGACATCCGATATAGGTTTCGATTATGCGTGGACGGACATGGCTGAACTTGGATATATTCACCGGCTATCCCTGGCGTTCAGCTATTGATACCGTCGGCTTATTTTATCGATTCTAAAAAGCGCCCCATCCGTTTCAATGGGACGCTTTTCTTTGTCTAACAAAGGCTTCTGACTTTGTGGCAGTGCTCTGCGGTGGAATCGATTCAGCTTTTCCTGACCCCGAGGCATTAGTTATATTGACTGCAGGGAACCATGTAATGAGAAAAAATAAATGCAGTTCAATAACAAAGATTTTTTTTGCGGCCGGGATAATAGCCGCGATTATGTTCGGGACGGTTCTCCGTCCGGCTGTTTCCGCAGGACAGGTTCGCGGCGATGGAGATTTTGAATTCTATTTGGACAAGACCGTCTTCAAAGGAAACGGGGATAGAGCCGAGGCCGCTCTGTTCATATATATACGGGACCGTGAGATACGCTTCAAAAAATCCGATGGAATGTGGAAGGCCCGAGTTCGAATGCAGCTCGAAATAACCGGTACCGGGGGATCGATTGTCGCCGGCGAATCCAAGATATTCGAATTCATAGAAGCGGACGAGATAAGAACCAGTGATCCTCTGACTTTCCAGACTATTATCGCCAGGTATAAACTCAAACCCGGGCGCTACAGCCTGGCATGCAGGCTGGAAGACCTGAATGCCCCCAAATTAACGGTCATCGGCATGGTAAAAAAGGCTACAAAAGAGTCCTCCGTTGAAACGGCTGCTTTTGAAGTTCCGGGATTCAAGAAAGAAACACTCGACCTCAGCGAGCCCGAATTCTTGTGGGAAATCCAAACAGTAAACGGCAAACAGTCTTTGAATCCCAACCCGTCCCGGATGTACGGGCTCTACAATGATTCTCTAAGGGTTTTCTATGAACTGTATGTTCCTCAAGGGATGACCGGAAAACTCGATTACCTCGCCTTGATTCTTGACGAAAAAGGCGAACAAGTGAAAGAAATCGGTATCGTATTCGATCCGCAGACCGACGCTAAGAGTTCCAGAGACGGATTTCGTGTGGTCCCCTTTATTGTATCCGAGGACCTTACCACCTTTACAGCCGGAAAATACACACTTTACAGCCAGTTGGGAGAACCCGGAGGGCGTACTTTTCGGGTGAGGGGAGGGAGTTTCGATGTCGCATGGGAAATGAGAACCTGGGAGGAATCAAAGAAAAACCTGCTTGCCGAGGCCCGTTTTCTGATGGATGACGAGGATTTCAATTTTTTTAAAAAGCAGGACAGGGCCGAGCAGGAAGTAATACTCAATAATCTGTGGCGGGAAATGGATCCCGATCCTGATACTGGAGTCAATGAAGCCTATGAGAGTTTTTTAAAAAGATTCGACTATGCAAATGCCAACTTTTCCGATTATCAAATGGGAATATTTACCGACCAAGGCTTGATTTTTATGAGATTCGGACCTCCGGATGAAATAATAAAGGATGTGATTCCCATGAACAGGGAGACCACTTCCGATGCGGTCGCAAAAGTAAAAGATAAATTCCGTCCCGTCATGTTCAATGTTCATGGCGGAAGACCCATTCCCGACCGTGCCGGCTCTGAAGTAGTTTTAGACAGGAGAAAAATCGGCAGAGTGGGAGAAGGCGGGAACGTCGCGTTTCCTTATGAACTTTGGATTTATAACAAGAAAGGCAACCCAATACTCAAGAAGGATTTAGCTTTGACCCCCGATATCGGCCTCAGGTTTATTTTTGTTGACAGAGACGGGTACGGACGCTATAAATTAGAGGTCAGTTCCACGCTTTTGGAAGGTAAATAGCAGGCTTAATCAAGTAGTTAATACCCCACCTGACTGCTGCGCGGTTTCTTTATTTTAATTGACACTTTTATAGGAGTTCTATATAGTTCATCCCATCGCACATGATTATTTTCATATTAGGTTGACCGAATAATAGAATTATTCTCCCCTAAACTTTCACCTGTTAAGAGAAGGAGATCTACACAATGCTTAGGTTTTGTAGTCTTAAGCGAATTATGATTCTGGCGGTATTCACTGCTCTTCTGGCCGCGGCTGTTTTCCCGGTTTTCTCACAGGAAGAAATCCAGGTCCAGGAGGAACAGGTTATGGCCGAACCTATGGGTGTGAGTGAAACGGATTCGCTTGCAATGGCGCCAAACGATTCCACCGTGCTGGCGGCTGAAATAAGGGCCATAATCAAAAAAGAACAAAGCGGTTTCTGGAACCGCCTGAAAAGAAGCGGCATTGGCCAGAACTTCATAAAAGGCGGCAAGTTCATGTATCCGCTGCTTCTGTGCTCGATCATAGGCCTGTTGTTCATCATTGAGCGTTTATGGACCCTTTCCAGGGCCAGGACCAATGTCAAGGGCTTGATGATGAGAGTGATAAAGAGTTTGCGGGAGTCGGGAGTGAAGGCCGCCCTCGAGGAATGCGAAAAGACACGGGGTCCGATAGCAGCCATCATTCACTCAGGTCTCATGCGGTCGAGGCGGGGCCCGGAAGCGGTTGAGAAAGCCATTTCGACCGCCGGAACCATAGAAATGTCGTTTCTGGAAAGAGGGTTGATTACCATAGCCACCGTCGGTAATGTTGCCCCTCTTCTGGGATTCCTCGGCACGGTGTCGGGTATGATCAGCGCTTTTGCCGCGATTGCCGCCGCCGAACAGGTAAGCGCCAAGCTGGTTGCCACCGGTATTGAAGAAGCTCTTATCACAACGGCGACGGGTCTAATAATCGCTATTCCGATGAATGTTATGCACAACTATTTCGTTTCGCAGATAGACCGCTTTATCATAGAAATGGAAGAGGCCAGCGCCGAACTCGTCGATGAACTTTTTGAGCTCGATCCGACACAAATGTCGGCAGGATAATTCCATATAGATATGAAAAAGAAGTTAACAAAATCGAAAGCAACCAGCGAGATTTCAGCGGCTTCTATGTCCGACATAGCGTTTCTGCTTCTCATCTTTTTCCTGGTGAGCACTATTTTTGCCGTTGAAAAAGGTATCCCTCTGCTGCTTCCCGGGCAGCAGTCTAAAAACGTCAAGGTAAAACGCAAGAATATTCTGGTCATACAAGCGCACGCGAACAGCTCCATTACCATCGACAAAAAGCCGGTGGGCATTAAGGAAGTACGAACTGTAGTAGAAAGAAAACTCGCAGAGAATGAAAAGTTGATCGTAGTTATAGAAACGCATCCCGACTGCGAGTATGGGCTGATGATAGATATTCTAGACGAAATAAAATTAGCCCATGCCAGGGTGATCTCCCTTAAGACGATGTCCCCGGTTGGAGGCGGATAGAGCATGAGATTCGAGAGAAATGAAAACGTAGAAAACAACGTTCCGACGGCCTCAATGGCTGATATAGCATTTCTGCTTTTGATTTTTTTCATGACGACTACTATTTTTAGAATGGAGGAAGGCCTTCAGGTGAGGCTTCCACGTGCCGAAACCGCTCAGAAGCAGAAAAGGGAGCGCATCCTCCACGTATGGATCGATGCTGTCGGCGATATATCGATCAACGATAAACTGGTGAATGTGGAGAACATCGAGGCTATCATGGCTGCGAGCTTGCAGGAGAACCCATCTCTTATCATAGCTTTCAACGCCGATCACAGAACGCCCTACGGCATAGTGTCCCAGGTCATGGAGGAACTGAAGAAAGCCAATGCCATCCGTGTCTCCTTCACCAGCGATCCGGAGAGCAAATCTCCACCGAGGTAAGATATGACGGCGCTTGTATTAACAGAAAACACCATATTTAAGAATAAATATAAAAAATACATGAGAAATGCTCTTTTAGGGGCGATACTGGTGCATTTTCTCGTATTCTTTTTGTCCCCGCCGTTTACGTTCAAACCTTATACGCTCAAAGAAGAACAGTTCGAAGTCGTGGACTTGCCGGAAAACCTTGAAATTCCGCCTCCTCCCAAGGAAATCGCCGTGCCCCAGGTGCCTGTCGAAGCCGCATCCGACGAAGATGCCGATGAAACCGAAGAAATCGCTCCCACGACTTTCGAAAACCTTGATGATATGCCTCCGCCTCCGCCCCCTTCAACGGGAAATTCCGGGGTTTTTCTTGCATTTGATGAACCACCGATAATGCAGCATTTTGAAGTTCCGAAATACCCGGAACTTGCCAGGGACGCCGGGATCGAGGGCATAGTGGCAATCAAGGTTCTGGTCGATGAAACCGGCAAGGTCATTGAAGCCGTGGTGCTGTCTTCAGATGTCACGCCGGCGATGGAAAAAGCCGCCGTCGCCGCGGCCCGGAAGTGCAAATTCAAGCCGGCCAAACAGAGAACCGTACCCGTAAAAGCAAATGTGATGATCCCGTTCCAATTCCAGCTGCATTGATCTCCGGGAAGCTCTTGAGGCCGTTTTTCTGCCGTTCTCTCTTTTTGCTTCAATAAGCTGTTGAAAACCCTTATACTTGCAACAAAACCTCGACAGGCTCGTAAAGTATGTAGTCATGCCCATTGTCATGTATAACCATATTCTCTTGGAAGGTGTGTTATGAAAAGGCTCATAGTGATGCTCTCAATTATCATAAGTATAGAATGCCTGCTCTTTGCGGGAGCTGCTTCGCAGGACAACTTGAATCTGGAGCAATGTCTGGATTTGGCCATCAAGAATTCGACCCAGGTGGGTATCACCCGCGAGCAATACGTGAGCGCCAGGGACAATGTCTTACGAAACTACGGCAGATTTTTGCCTAATGCGACTTTATCAATGTTTGCCGGACATGTTTTTATCGGCCCCTCCCAGTCCATTTCCATTGATTCCCAGGGGCGGCCTATCAAAGCTTCGGGTTTCGATTATGAGTCATACTCCTTTTCATTGAACAGCAGCATGAACCTTTTCGATTGGGGGGTCAGCGCGAAAAACCTCAGCGAATCGAAACTCAATGCCAAAGCCGCGCGGTTCGATCTCCAATACCAAAAGGATTTTGTTACGGCGGTTGTGATCAGGGCGTATTATGATTATCTTCGCAAGAAAAAACTGCGCGAGGTGTCGGAGATGAGCGTCGCCGCTGCTGCGAAAAATCTCGAGCAGGTTGAGGCGTTCTTTCGCATCGGATCAAAAACCAAAGCCGATGTGCTGCAGGCCAAGGTAAGATCCGCAAATACGAAGCTCGAGCTTGTAACCGCTAAAAACGATGAAGATAACAGCAAGGCGTATCTGGCATCGCTTCTGAATTTCCCGTTGAATAAACCTTTCGATATAGATTCTTCTCTGGATATCGCTTCGGTTTCGCCCAATCTCGAAGGCGAAGTAGATTATATGCTCTCCCACAGGTCGGATTTGCTGGCGTACCGCCACAGAGTTAAAGCCTCTGCCAGCGCCATGACGGCTGCTCAAAACAGCAGACTACCTACTCTGGCAGCCTTTCTAAGGTATTCCTGGAACGACCGCGAATTTGCCGACAACGCCAATTTCTTCAGAAAGGACTATTCATGGAGCGTTGGAGTCAGCCTGGATTTTAATTTGTTCGACCGTTTTCTTACAAAATCCAATATTTCGAGCGCCAGCTCCAGCAGGCGTATTGCGGAACTTCAACTTCAGCAGGCAAAACTGGATGCAGTGTTGGAAGTCAAGCAGTTGGTTCTGGGTTTGAAACAGGCCGGCGAACGAATTGCACTGTCAGAAGAAACCGTTCTCCAATCTGCGGAAAACCAGCGCCTGGCCGAAGAAAGATACAAAGTTGGAGCGGGCACCATACTGGAAACGATCGAGGCTGAAGTATCCCTTACTGAAGCCAGGGCTTCACTGATTCAAGCTAAATGCGATTATCTGATTGCAAAAGCGGATCTCCTGAGAGCTACCGGCAGGCGGGTTACGACCGAATAATCTTTGCCGCGGCGACTGTTCGGGAAGTGGATTATACCGGATGCTGATAAAAATTAGGAATCTTACAAAGAGCTACAAAATGGGTTCGCAGGCCATTCATGCGCTCGCCGGCGTCGACCTCGACATGGAGCGCAACGAATACACAGCGATCATGGGCCCCTCCGGCTCAGGCAAAACCACTTTTATGAACATTATCGGGTGTCTGGATACGTCGACATCCGGTACTTACGAGCTCAACGGGCATGATGTAACCAGCTTGAGCGACGACACGCTCGCATTCATACGCAACCGCGAGATCGGATTCGTATTTCAGACTTTCAATCTTCTACCGCGGGCCACGGCCTACAAGAATATAGAACTCCCGCTGATCTATGCAGGCATCGACCGCGCCACCAGGAAGGAGCGCGTATGGGAAGCGCTGGGCGCGGTCGGCCTGAAAGACCGCGCCCAGCACCGGCCTTCCGAGTTATCCGGAGGTCAAAGGCAAAAAGTCGCGATCGGGAGGGCCCTGGCTAACCGGCCGTCGATAATTCTTGCCGATGAGCCTACGGGAAACCTGGACAGCAAAACCGGTGAAGATATAATGAATGTATTCGAGAAACTGCGCGATAACGGGAATACGATAATAATCGTTACTCATGAAGAGTACATTGCAAGATTCACAAAAAGGATGGTTAAAATCCGGGACGGACGAATCGAATCTGATTCACAGCTCTGAATATTCGGGAGGACCTTGTGAAAAAACCTTTGATAATTACCGCAGTAGTGCTCGTGATCGGCGTGATCGCTTTTTTAAACATTCGTTTTAAAAAGAAATCCGAGATTGCCGTTGACCTCGCCAGGGTATCCAGGCAAACCGTCGAAAAAATTGTGTCCGCCTCAGGAACCATAAAGCCGAAACGGCGCGTGAACGTAAGCGCCTCCTCGATCGGCAAAGTGACCAGGATTGCAGTTAAAGAGGGGGATTATGTAAGCAAGGGCGCTTTTTTGCTGCAGATAGATCCCACCGAGTACAGGACCGCAGTTGACAAACTGCGATCAGGAATCAGGGCGGCGGTTGCAAATCTCGCCGTAGAATCCGCGAGTCTGAAAAAAGCCGTGTATGACTATGAACGTGCCCGGGATCTTCATGCACAGGGATTTTTATCAGACGGCGAATTGAAAGATGCGTCCGTCGCTTTGGAAATCCAGCAATCGCGCGCAGAAGCAGCCAAGGAAACCCTCTTTCAGCAAAAAGCCGCACTGGCAAAAGCAGAGCACGACTTAAGAGAAGTCAGGATAACAGCGGAAATGGGAGGCACGGTGACCGCCCTCAATGTTGAAGAAGGCGAAAACGCCATTATGGGCACTTTGAATAATCCCGGTACGGTTCTTCTCACGATCGCCGATTTGTCCGAGATGGAAGCCAGGGTGGAAGTTGATGAGACGGAAATTATACATATTCAAAAAGGCCAGGAAGCCGAGGTCCAACTTGACGCTTATCCGGATACGAGCTTCAGCGGAATCGTTTCCGAAGTTGGAAACAGCGCCATTCCATCGCCCTCCCGCGCAGCCCGGGAGTCCGTGGATTTCGAAGTTGTGATCTCAATCAGAGACAGTATCCCGGGAATTCGTCCAGGCCTGTCAGCGTCCGCCGAGATCAAAGTTGCAAGGGTGGACAGCGCCCTGGTCATTCCCATTCAATGCCTGACGGTTCGCAAACGCAGTGAATTGAAACGGTCCGCGGCCGACTCGATTGAGGCGGACGGCCACAAAGCCGCCGAAACCACAAAAAAGGATGAAGAAATCGAAGGAGCCTTCGTGGTCACAAGCGGCACGGCCCGGTTCAGGCGAATCACCGTGGGAATCGCCGGGGAAAAGCATTTCGAAGTGAAATCGGGCGTAGCGACAGGCGAGGAAGTCGTAAGTGGCCCGTTTAAAATCCTCACCGAGCTCAAAGACGGAGCCCACGTCAAAAGCAAAAAAAAAACGCAGCCGGCCTCCGCTAAGAAATGAAACTGCTTATTGAAGGAATACGTGTAGCTTTTTTTGCGCTCTGGACCAACAAATTAAGAACCACTCTTACTCTTCTTGGAAATATTATTGGTATCATGGCGGTTATTGCGGTGGTTTCGCTGCTTAGGGGCATAGATCATTATGCCCGGGAGAACGTCGCCGAAGAAGGCAGCAATGTCATTACTATAGAACGCATAAACTATCTTCAAGCAGTAACGGATTACGAGGAATTCCTTCGGTCCCTTAAATACAATCCTAAAATCGAGTGGGATGATGTTGACCGGCTGCGCAGCATTCTCGCCGTGCCGAGTTGCGTTAGCGGGCGCATAACCGGGAATGCCCGGGTGGGTTTCAGAAAGAAATATCTGGAAGGAATGAGAGTGCACGGGGCGGATGACTATTATCCGTTTATCGATAATGTTCCTCTTTACGCCGGAAGGCACATCAGCAGGCTCGAAGTGCAAACCAGCGCCCAGGTGGCTGTTATCGGCTGGGATGTCTACGATTTGCTTTTCAAACCCCGGGCTCCGGTAGGTCAAACCGTTAAGGTAGCGGGCAAGCATTTGCGTGTGATCGGGATAGTCGAGGATCTCGGATCCGTTCTCGGACAAAGCCGCAACCGTTTCTGTATTATTCCATCGAGAACGTTCGCGAAGATTTTCGGCGGGGGCGGCTCGGTTGAAGTGAGATTAAAAACCGATGACGTTGCCGGCGTGCAGGCCGCGGTGGACGAAGCCAAGTTCGCCATGAGGACTTTGCACGGGCTGCGTCCGCGGGAGGAGGACGATTTCTCTATTACCACCAGCGAACAGCTTATAGACCTGTGGGATAAAATGAGCAGCAGCATAATGCTGGCCCTGGTTGCACTGGTTGGTATATCCATGTTCATCGGAGGCATAGTCCTTATGAACACAATGCTAGTATCCGTTACCGAACGAACCCGCGAGGTAGGCATCAGAAAGGCCCTTGGCGCCAGAAGGCGCGATATCATATGGCAGTTTTTATTCGAATCGGCCACCCTGTCGGTTATAGGAGGCGCAATGGGCATGTTTGCAGGTTTTTTAATAGCCCTCACCGTGGCGGCCCTGACTCCAATTCCATATTCCATGGACCCTGGAATTGTAGCGGTTGCTTTTGGCGTAACCATGCTTATCGGCCTGATCTTCGGTACGTATCCGGCGGTCAAAGCAGCCATGCAGGATCCGGTAGTGGCTCTTCGATATGAATGACGGGAAGGTCGATTCATGAACGATACAGAATACAGACCCGTACGCGGCAGGGATTTGCTGAAGGAGAATATACGCCAGGCCCTGGATGTGATCCGTCTTCACCGCATGCGTTCGATCCTGCTCATCATGGGGGTGGCTATAGGCATCACGACTATTTTGGCCATGGTGACCATCCTTTCCGGACTGGGAAGAAAGATCAACAAGGATCTCGTTTCCGCCAGCCGGCCTTATCTGATAGTGCAAAAATTTGACTTCTTCGTCGGTGGGGAGAATCGGGAAAAACTTCTGAAAAGGCGGGATATAGAGGCTGAAGACAGGGAGGTCCTGGAAGAATCCTGCGAATCGCTCGATGTCGTTTCTTATTCGATCTCCCCGGATAAGGCTTTTATTCTTCGCAGAGAATCTCGCAAAACCCAGCCGCTCCAGGTATTAGGGGCCACACCTTCCGTTTCTTCCATTTATTCTCTCAAACTGGGAAAGGGACGTTTCTATACAAAAATGGACGAGGACAGGCGCAAACGATTCGTGGTCCTGGGATACGGTCCGGCCAAGGATCTTTTCCCTGCCGGCGATCCCATCGGGAGGTTCATCAGAATCGAAAACAAAAGATATAAGGTTATCGGCACTTTCGACAAAAGGAAACATTTTCTGGGTTCCATGTCCGATAATTTCGCGATCATACCTTCCACTACGTACACAAAAGATTTCAAAGGCCGTTTTGACAACGCGTCGATAACCGCCAATGTAAAGGAGGGCCGCACATTAGAGCAGGGAGAGTCGGAAATAATCAATGCCATGCGGGCCAAAAGAGGACTGCGCGCGGGAGAAGAAAACGATTTTTCCGTTATTACCAGTGAGGCCTTCCTGGATATGATAAACAAGGTCACTTTCTACATCGGATTTGTATTAATAGTCATCGCATCCATAGGACTGGTCGTTGGAGGGATAGGCGTTATGAATATAATGCTCATATCCGTTGCCGAAAGGACCAGGGAAATAGGCCTCAGGATGGCCGTTGGAGCCCAGGGCAAGGACATCCTTCAGCAGGTTCTCGTGGAATCCGCCATGTTGACAGGTATCGGTGGAGCGGTGGGAACCCTGCTGGGCATCGGGGTTGCGGTATTGATTTCTTTTCTCCTGCATTTTCCCTTCTTCTTTTCGCTTCCATGGATGGTGATATCCGTGGTTTTCTCCGGGCTGGTTGGAATCGTATTCGGAATATACCCGGCCCGCAGGGCGTCCGGCATGGATCCAGTTGAAGCACTGCGTTATGAATGAACCTTGATTACTCTTGCCCACGGCGAGCTCTTTCAGCTAAATTAACCGGGAAAGAAAGGACGGATTGATGAAACCGGTCTGTAAGAAGCAGGTTCTGATTGCCGTTTCCGCGGCGGCGGTTATGAGCATGGCCGTCCCCGGCGCGGCAAAAGCCCGCAGGTTCAGTTTGCATGTTTTTGCATTCATGGGCTCCGATCGGCACCCGGCGGTCAAGGTCAAATCCATTACGACATACGGCAATCTGGTTTTTCTGAAAAAAGGCAATCGTTTCGAATCGGTTTATGATTTGTTCATTACGGTGAAAAACCGAAATGGCAAAGTCGTCGATACAGCGGTTTTGAAAGATAGAGCAAGTGTGCGCAGCTACAAGGAAACAAAGTCGAACAGGCAGAGTTCCAAGCTGTCCCGAAGCTTCAAGCTGAAACCGGGCCGGTACACGGTTGAAGCCGCGCTCATCGTCAGAAACACCATGTTAAGAATGGAGAAAGTTGCCGTTATCGATGTCCCCGATTTTATCGCCGGCGGTTTGGGGGTCAGCAAGCCAAGATTCTTCGTGACAGCGCTGGAGCCTCCGTCCAGGGGAACCGCAATTATTGCCGCGCCGGATGCGGGAAGCGAAGCATTCATCGAGTCCGAATATGCAATTTTCGCGGAATTCAATAAGTACCCCGCCGTGCTCGTGGAGATCTCCACCGAGAATCTCCCTGCCGATACGCTTGCATGCAAGTTGTATTTTGAAGTAATCGGACGGAGCAGGGAGCAGCTTTTCTACGCCAATAAGAATATGACACTGACCGGGATGAACGACCGGTACATGCTGCTTTTGAACGCGGACGATTGGGATCCGGGAAATTACACATTGAATGTAAAAGCCGTTCTCGATAATCCGCGAAGGGAAGCTGCATCTTCCATGCGGTTCACAGTCGAGTTCAGCCGGGCTATGCTGGGCAAAAGGTTCAAAGAAACCCTGGCAATACTCGCGCTTATCGCATCGCCTGAGGAACTCGAGTTTCTCCAAAAAGCCGATACAGCGGACAGGGCCCGGGCGTGGGAGGAGTTTTGGAAGAAGCGGGATCCGAACCCGGAAACACCTGTCAACGAAGCCCTGGATGAATACCTGCGAAGGGTGCGCTTTGCCGTCGAAAATTTTTCGTTGATGGATAAGGGATGGAAAACCGATCGGGGAAAGGTGTATATAAAATATGGTCCTCCCGATCAGGAGGAAACCACGGTCGATCCGTACATGCAGGGCGAATACTTGATTTGGCGGTATTTTTCAAGGAATTTGACTTTTGTTTTTTTTGATCGCTTCGGTTTGGGAGAATATCATCTTGTAAGTGCGAGATCATTTTGAAAAAAATCCTTCTCTTGCTTTTCGTGACTGTTCTCAGCTGCTGCTCCCGGGAAGAGGGCATAGGGCGGACATTGGTGGCCGTTCTCGAAACTTCACCGAATAAGCTGGATCCTGCATTCGTGGTGGACGTATCCGAGGGAACGGTGTGTTCAATGATTTTCCAGGGGCTTGTTCGCTTCTCACCCGGCGCCTCCCTTGTTCCCGACGCGGCGGAGTCATGGTCGATCGAAAATAATGGGAAAAAATATGTTTTTCACCTCGATTCACGCATGCGTTTTTCCAACGGGCGCAGGCTTACCGCGTCCGACGTGGATTACAGTTTTAAGCGTCTGCTGTCAAAAGAAACCTTGTCGCCGCGCCGATGGGTGCTTCAAAGAATAAAGGGTGCTCCGGCCTACGCATCCGGCAGCGCGGGGTCGATCGAAGGCCTGCATGCCCCCGATGATTCGACGGTGATAATAGAACTTGAAGAAGCTTTCAGGCCGATGCTGCAGCTGTTGGCGATGCCGGGAGCTATGATTATACCGAGGGAAGAAGCGGATTCATCCGGCGGCGATTTTGCGGCCTCTCCCGTCGGGTCGGGTCCCTGGAAGCTTGCAAGCTGGCAAAGGGGCGACGAAATCGTTCTCGTTCCCAACAAATTCAATCCCCTGGCTTCCGGAAATCTGGATAAGATCAGGATCAGGATTATACCGGAGGATTTCACGAGGATTGCCGAGTTCGAATCCGGAGAACTGGATATACTTAAGATTCCTTTTTCCGAACTCGAACGGTTTCTTCGCCGCCGGGAAGACAGAGCCCGGATACAGGAAGTGACCGATCTCCGGGTTGCCTACATTGGACTCAACAATCAAAAACGTGCTTTCAAAGACATAAGAGTGAGGAAGGCGCTGAACATGGCGGTCGATGTCGAGAGAATCATAGATGTCGTTTTGCAGGGGCAGGCAGTTAAGGCTTCGGGTGCGGTCCCGCCGGGGCTTGCGGGTTTCAAGAAAAGGGAAACATATCAATATGATCCCGAGCTTGCGAAAAAGCTTCTTGCCGAGGCCGGTTACGGCGCGGGCCTGACGTTCGAGATATGGCAGAGGGACAGCCCCGTGGGCAACCTGGTTTGCGAAGCCGTTCAAGGTTATTTGCGAAAAATCGACGTGGAAGCTGTTCTCGTGAAAAGGGAATGGAGTGCTTTCAAGGAAGCCGTAAGCCTGGGAAAGGTCGATGCTTTTTTCCTGGATTGGTATGCCGATTATCCCGATGCCGAGAATTTTCTGTTTCCGCTGTTTCATTCATCCAATGCGGGCGGTGGGGGTAACAGGGTATTTTTCAAGAACCCCGAAGTCGATCGCATGATTACACTCGCTCAGCACTCGCCCGCCGCCGAAAGCGCAAAACGTCTCTATGAGCAAACGGACAGCCTGGTGTACGCCGAGGCTCCCTGGATTTTTCTTTATTTTCCCAAGAGTTTCTATGCCGTTTCACCCGATGTGGAGGGTTATCATGCTCCGGCGCTGTACCTGGGTGAGGATTTCCTCGGCGTCTCGAAAAGGTGAAGGGATCGCTGATTCGATTGGCCAAGTATGCCGTTCACAGACTCCTGATGTTCATACCCGTCCTCCTGGGTGTTGCAACCATTACTTTTCTGCTTATATATGTAATACCTGGAGATCCGGTCCTCAGTCTTGTCGGGGAGCGTTACGATTCCGAGACGTTGGACGAACTCAGGGCCGATATGCACCTCGATGATCCCCTGCCGGTTCGTTATGCTTATTATATAGGCGGACTTGTTCGCTTGGACCTCGGCCGGTCTTACGTTACCGGCACTCCCGTTTGGGATTCGATCAGACAGCGCTTTCCGTATACGTTCCGCCTGGCTTTTTTCGCCATGCTCATTGCGACCGCCGCCGGTCTTTTTGCGGGGGTGGTATCGGCATGGAAATGGAAGACGTGGATTGACTATTCGACTATGGGAACAACGGTTATCGGCATATCCATGCCGGTTTTCTGGCTCGGCGTGCTTCTGATATACCTGTTCTCTATCAAGCTTCACCTTCTGCCCCCGTCCGGTTTCGGCGGTGGAAACTTGAAGAACATCATTCTGCCCGCTTTCACGTTGGCAATGGCTTCGGCCGCCTACATAGCCAGGATAACCAGATCGAGTATGCTGGATGAAATCAATGCCGCATATATACAGGCGGCCAGGGCGAAAGGAGTGGCAAATTGGAAGATTCTGTCCAAGCATGCTCTGAAAAACGCGCTGCTCCCGGTCATTACTGTTGTCGGCGCCGATTTCGGCAGCTATTTGAGCGGGGCTGTACTGACCGAATCCATATTCTCATGGCCGGGGCTGGGACGTTTTACCATTGATGCCATAATGAAACGCGATATTCCGGCAATTCAAGGCGCGGTCCTTTTCATGGCCGTGGCTTTTCTTGCGGTTAATCTTCTCGTGGATATGCTTTACGCTTTTGTCGATCCGCGGATCAAGGTGGGTGACAGCGCGTCCGGAAGCGGCTGATCCAATGAAGACGGAGTACATGCCAATCATGCTCGGCAAAGTCATTTCGCATAAAAGCGGTGCGGTGGGATTGATTATTGTCGTGCTCGTGTTTTTCGCAGGCATGGCGGCGCCGTTTATTGCGCCGTTCGACCCGTTGGCCATCGACATGGATCATTCGCTCCTGCCCCCCTCATTTCCCCATGTAATGGGCACTGATTTTTTCGGTCGAGATATTTTCAGCAGGCTGATCTACGGAGCAAGAATTTCCCTGGTCGTAAGCGTGTTATCGCGCATTATAGCGGTAATACTGGGAACCTTTCTGGGAATACTGGCCGGTTACAGGGGAGGACGTATTGATAACATAATAATGCGTTTTGCCGACGTTACGATGGCCTACCCGGGCCTGTTGCTTTTAATAGCGGTCATGGCGGTCGTCGGTCCCA
Source organism: uncultured bacterium (assembly GCA_964654695.1). Classification (GTDB taxonomy): domain Bacteria; phylum Krumholzibacteriota; class Krumholzibacteriia; order WVZY01; family WVZY01; genus CAZZKJ01. The sequence goes on from CAZZKJ010000003.1 coordinate 40,611, forward strand.
GCGTGACCAGCTTGTTCGTGGCGATCGGCATAGTGGGATGGGCCGGGGTGGCTAGAATCGTTCGCTCGCAGGTTCTTTCCCTGAAGGAGAGGGAATACATTCTCGCCGTAAGATCCCTGGGCGGAAGCGGGTGGGAGATAGCGCTGCGGCATCTGTTGCCCAACTGCCTGCCGCAGTTATTGGTAATTTTTTCGATGGGTTTGGGCGGCGCCATCATGGCCGAGTCGTCATTGAGTTTTTTGGGGTTGGGGGCCCAGCCCCCCGATCCGAGCTGGGGTTCGATGATCAGTGCTGGTCTCAGCTACCTGCGCGTGAAGCCGTGGCTGTCGATAGCCCCCGGCCTGGTCATCACTTTGGCCGTGTTGGGATTCAACCTTCTCGGAGATGCGCTGCGTGATATTCTTGATCCCAGGCTCAACAGCTAGGAGCTTCGATCGAGAGGAACCATAACCGAATATTGCAAAGGATCGATTTCTGCGAATAAAGGAAAAGAAAGGTATTTTGCATGCTAAAAAAAACTTATGCGATCGTGTCCGACGCGCTCGAGGAAAGATCGCTTGATTGGCGGACTTGCTTCACCAGGGTGCGGCCGTCAAAGCCCGGAGGAGATCGGCTGATCATCGAAGCCAGCGACGAAGAGGTGCTTCGCGGAATATCGGCCCGTCTGGAACGAGTCTTTCCTGGGTCTGCAGATAAGTTTTCATTCGTTAAGCTTCCGGCGGGCGGCGGCGAACTGCCGGATATATTTATCGTTTCCGGAAGCGTAGGGGATGTTCGCAAGGAGCCCGATCACGCATCGGAACTGCTCACGCAGGTAATTTGCGGAGATGTCCTCGAAGCCCTGCTCGCAGAAGGGGATTGGGTTCTCGTGAGGCTGGATGACGCCTATATCGGATGGATAAGAAGCTGGAATTTGAAGCCCGATGAGGCGGATCGGGTAAGCTTATTCATGAAAAAGGCTTCTTTTCGCATAGGCGCCAATATCGCCCAGGTCCTGCAGGAACCGGACAGCGAAGCGCTGCCGCTGTGCGATGCAGTTGCCGGTACGCCGGTATTTGTGTCCCCGGGCCGCAAAAGGGGCTGGCGGAAGGTCGAGCTTCCCGACGGCAGGACGGGATTCATAAAATCGTCCTTTTTGGCCGGGATCCCGGATAAGGCCAGAATTTCCAGGGACAAGCTCGCGGCATCGGGGATGCGGTTTTTGGGTATTCCGTATGTCTGGGGGGGAACGACCCCCAAGGGATTCGACTGCTCGGGGCTCATGCAAAGGATATTTCGTTTGAACAACCGTCTCATTCCCAGGGATGCCGATATGCAGGGGTCTTTTGGTGTTTTGAAACCTGCGCATGACTTGGAAACACTGCTGCAGGGGGATCTCATGTTTTTCGGAAAACCCGGAGCAAAAATAACCCATGTGGCCATGTATTTATCGAACAGCCTTTTTTTGCATGCTTATGGGTACGTCCGGGTCGGATCGATGGATCCTGGAAATCCTCTTTTCGATTCGAAATTAGCCGGAGATTGGAGATTTTCTAGAGATGTGCTATCATCTAATGTTAAATAAATATAAGAGTTACGTGTTATTTTCCCCGGTCCGCCGCATCTATCATTATCCAACCCCCAATGGTCTCGCCAAGGAAATTAAAAATTACCGATAAAAAAAGTTGACAAGAAATTGGGAGAAATGTATTTTTGCCGTTCGAAAGGTCCAGGGTGCCTGGACGGCATGTTAAATATTGAATTTAATTAGTTTCAGGTTCTACATCTCAATCGCATGAGTTGATAAAGGGACCATTTTTTTATAAGGAGGTGGTGTCAAACTAAATTATCCCCGCGTATCGGGCGGGGCATATCAATCCAGTTGCATGGGCGACATTAAGTAAACCATATATAAATGTTCAGGTGGGAACGGGCGATCAAAATTGTAACCAAGTCCGTTCCATATGAGGAGGTCAGGAAATGTTTAAAGTTTTTAGCAGAGTTGTGATTGTCTCGATGCTGGTGTTGGGTCTTGCGGCGCCTGTTTTAGCCACCACGACCCGCACGATAGCGCTGGCGGAAACCGGAGATTACATCAATGATGATTCCAATATATTCCGCTGGTACGGTGTTCTTCCGTCATACGCCAATCTGGTGATGGCCGAAGCCGGCAATTGGCAAGGCTACGGCGGCAGCTTGAACCAGGCCCTGGGTATAACCCATATGTGCGGCAAGGACGGCAAATTCGGTACATTCGGCATGTTTCTTCTCAAGAACACGGTTCAGGACGGCAGCTTCTTCGAATATTCACCCATTCACTTCGCCGCCGACGGCTTCGGCGATGTCGGACTGACGGTTCCCGTGAGCAAGTTCGCCCTGAGCTGGGGTAAAGAACTAGATGCCATGTCCGTAGGTATAATGTTCACGCGCTCGGATGTAAGCACCGAGGATGAAAGTTTTACCAACGTTGCCAAGATGTCGAAAAGCTACACGACATTCGGCGGCGGTATCCGCGCCGATCTCGGTGATGCCGCTTATACCGACGTCGCTATCACCGTGGGCTTGGGCGGTTATTCGAATGAAGGCGGCCTTCTTACGGCCAAGCAGGAACTGGACAAAAAACTCGCTCTGGATTTTGCCGGGCGTATCTTCTATGAATGGAAGGACAATGTAACTCTGGTTCCGATGGTTGATTACGGCCAGTATGAATTTGCGCTCAAACCTGGCACCGAACCCTTTGGCTCCAAGGTGAAGAGCTTCATGGCCGGCGTGGGCATGAATATGGATGTCAATACCAATAACCTGCTTATTTGCGGCGCCCAGGTCAACTACTACAAGTGGGAGTATTCATCGGCCGGTACGGCCCAGGATGCGGAAAAGATCTGGAGCCTGCCCACGTTCTTCCTGGCGCTCGAAACGGATGTAAAGCCATGGATGACCACGCGCATTGGCGCCTGGAAGTCCCTTAACAAGAGTACTTCTACTTCGACCGATCCAGGGCCGCCTGTGGAAGGGCAGGATTATATATACACAGGTGCTGACTTTGCATGGTTCCTGGGTCTCGGATTCCACGTTGCCGAATTCGATATCGATATGTTGGTCAGCGAAGAAACTCCGTTCAACCTCGGTTACTGGTTGACCGGTTATGAAGGCTATAGCAACGGTCCGGTTTCGAGAATCAGCGCTACTTACCATTTCTAGTCGGGCATTAATGTAAGAAGTGTTTATCCAAGCAGTTAAAGCTCCCCTCCTCCGAGGGGAGCTTTTTTTGCGTCGTCGCAGCCGTGGTTTTTAGAATCTTCGAATTCAGCGTCTTTTCCCCCCGAGGCCCGATATTTGCTCAATAATCACGTTTCGGCCGTCCGGGAAGACTTTTAGCGATTATTGAAGAAAGCGGATAAATGTATTTCTTTTATTATATGCCGGTGGGAATCGACCGGAGGATTCATCGATTTCCGTTCCTGACTGTTTTCTATTCGGCGCTGTGCGTGCTTATTTTTATAGGCAACCACTTTCTATCCGGCCGCCTGCCGATAGATTTCTATAATTTCATATATATTCCGGGAAATTCCCCGATACTCTCCGCTGTCACCGCGGCCTTTCTCCATTTCGGCTATCTGCATTTGATCGGTAACATTGTCTACTTGATGCTTTTCGGTCGTTACGTGGAAGACCGCATGGGGCCGGCAGCTTTTACGTTTATATTCATGTCGTCGGCTTTCGTGGGTAATTATTGCCAGGGATATTATAATATACACGTTTTCCATCAGTACTACGTGGGCATAATCGGCGCATCGGGGGCCATATCAGGTATACTGGCCGTATTCGCCGTCAGGTTCATGATGAGCCGGCTCCGCATAGCCTATTGGGTGTTCATGCCCCTGCAGGTATTCACGCGTGCGGGTTTCGTCGAGATTCCGGCGATTTTCGCGGTTATCTTGTGGTTTATTTTGCAGGCCGCCCAGGGGCTGGTCGAACTCGGGGGTGCCGGCGGAAACGTGGCTTACATGACTCATTTATCGAGTTTCGTGTGGGGGCTTTTAATGGCCGCCGTCTTCGGCCAGCTGGAAAAGGGCCGCATGGAAGCCCTGTTGAAAAGGGCGGAAGAGGCGGTTAAAAGAGCGGATTTTTTCGGCGCACAGGCTCAATACCGAAAGTACGTTGAGCAGCGTCCCGATGACGGCGGGGCGCTGGCCTCCCTGGCGCGCTCCCAGCTTCTCTGCGGCAGTTCAAACGAAGCCAGGGCCAGCTATATATCGGCATGCGAGAAATTGCTTGCATCGGGAAAACGCGGGGAAGCCGAGGCGGTATTCAGCCAGGCTCTCAGAGGGTTCGAAGACATGGCACTTCATCCCGAGCCCCACATGGATCTGGCATTCGGTTTGGAAAGGGATCTCAAGCCGGGGCTCGCGCTCAAGGCCTATTTAAATTTTGCCGCCGCATACCCCGGTCATCCCGAAGCCCCTTTCACGCTGCTGCGTTCCGCCAATCTGCACTGGAATACTTTCGCCGACGGTTCCGAGGCGAAGGAATGCTATAAGATGCTTATAAAAATGTATCCGGAGGATATGTGGATAGATTTTGCAAAGGAACAAATGCGGCTGCTGGTAGCTTCCGGAACGGTTTGAGGAAACTGCTCGAAAAAGATGTTTTAATCCTTCCCGCGGCGGTTGATCAAGGCTTCATGCAGGGCCGAAACGGCCGGCCGGCAGAAAGATGCGCGCAGGAGGCAAGATACCGACGTGGATGAACTCCAAACCAGAAGCATGGGGATGTCCGCGTCTTCCAATGCTTTTTCCACCATTGCTGCGCCTTCCACTTTGCGGGCAAATCCACTTCCCACGGCCGATACCACTGCATAGTCCCTTCCTGCCTCCAGAATGGTCATTTTATCACCGGCGGAGTCGAAGGCGCTTTCGAGTTCCTCGAAATTCCTGCCGTCGACAATGCATAAAACCGAGCGCCTGCCGCCTACGGACGATCTCTGATAGAAAAGGGGTCTTATCCCCCCGATGCGCAGAGCCCCGGCAACGGCAGAATCGGCCGTCCCGCCGTCCTCAATGCCTGCTGCGATCATGCCGACGTTTTCCAGGCAGGTTATGCTTTTTACATCGAGATTTTCCAAATCGGGTTCGCCTTCTACTACAGTTCCCTCCGAATCATCGAAGCTTGACAGCAAGAACAGCTGCACCTTGTATTTACGAGCAATACCGGCCGCCCTGAAGTGTAGCACCTCGGCCCCGAGGGAAGCAAGCTCGAGCATTTCATCATGGCTTATCCGGGGCACTATCGATGCAGATTTCATAAAGCGGGGATCGGCCGTGAATAATCCTGGAAAATCGGAATATATTTCGCACCTGACGGCGTTCATGTATCCGGCCAATGCACCCGCCGTTGTGTCCGAGCCCCCCCTGCCCAGGGTTGTGATTTCGCGCCTGCGGCTTACGCCCTGGAACCCGGCTACTATCGCGATCCTGCCGTTTCGAAGGGCTTCTTCTATTCTCTGGCCCCGGATCTCCTCTATTGACGCGCCGGTGTGGACGGAACTGGTAACGATGCCGCTTTGAGATCCCGTAAACGATATGGCCGGGATTCCGAAATCGTTTAAAGCCATTGAAAGGAGCGCCATGGCGATTCTTTCGCCGACGGTAAGGAGCATATCGAGTTCTCTTCTTCGCGGCCGCGGTGAAATTTCCCTGGCGAGCATCAAAAGCTCATCGGTCGTTTTGCCCATGGCGGAAACGATAACGATAATCCTGTTATCTCGCCGGGCGCTCGCCGCGATTCTCGCCGCGACGGCTTTTATCCGTTCCGGCGAGCCCAGAGAGCTTCCACCGTATTTTTGGACTATCAGGGAACCGCTCATGAACGCGAGAATACATTACCCCCGGGAGTTTATGCAAACAATCCTTGCGGTTCTCCGCGGGCTTTGCGTACAATGATCCGGGCCGGATGAGATGCCGGCACGGGGGGATTGATGGATTAAGGGATATTGCTATGGGGCGGGGGTGATGATGTTGAAGGGAATCATATCCGTTAAAGACCTTCCTCCCGAGGATCGACCCAGGGAGAGGCTTTATAATTTCGGAGCGGCCGGCCTGACGCTGCAAGAACTCCTGGCGGTGATATTGGGAACAGGTTCGAGCGGCAGCGGGTCCCTGGCGCTTGCATATTCATTGATAGAGGCTTTCAACGATCTGGGTTCGCTCGGCCGGGCGGGTATCGATGATCTAATGCTGGTTCCAGGTATAGGCTTTGTGAGGGCCGGCCAGCTGGTCGCCGCCATCGAACTGGGCAGGCGGATATCGCGGCAAAACGAAACCAGCGGACGCGTTATAAGGGAACCCGGAGATGCCGCCGGGATCTTCCTTGAAGAGATGAAATATTATGACAAGGAGTATTTCAAGGCAGCCTACTTGAATACGAAAAACCATATTGTAAAAACGGAGACAATATCGATCGGGTCGTTGAATGCATCCATCGTTCATCCGCGTGAAATCCTCAAGCCGGCGATTCGCGCGAGCGCCGCTTCGATTGTGCTCGTGCACAATCATCCGACGGGCGATCCGACTCCAAGCAGGGAAGACATAGAGTTTACCAAAAGATTCGCGAAATGCGGCCGGTTGATAGGTATTGAACTTCTGGACCACATAATCGTAGGCGCAGGTACGTTCAAAAGCCTGAAAGAACTTGGATTCATATGAAACGCAGTCTTCAAAAAACGGAAGAGAAAGGAAAGTGATAAAAAGTGTTCTCAAGATTTTCAAACTTTCTCTCTAATGATGTGGCCATCGATTTGGGCACCGCCAATACGCTGGTTTTCGTTAAAGGGAGCGGCATAGTCCTCAACGAGCCGTCGGTGGTGGCAGTCGATCAGGCCTCCCGCAAGATTTACGCCGTCGGAGCCGATGCCAAGGCCATGCTGGGCAAGACTCCAGATCATATCGCCGCAATTCGTCCTCTAAAAGATGGAGTTATTGCGGACTTCGAAATAACGGAGATGATGTTAAGGGAGTTCATAAAAAAATCGCAGAAAAGAAAGCTTTTCATCAGGCCGCGTATTATTATTGCAGTTCCTTCGGGAATAACTGAAGTTGAAAAAAGAGCAGTCCGCGACAACGCGGAGCACGCCGGTGCGCGCGATGTTTATCTGCTGGCCGAGCCGGTCGCCGCCGCCATCGGCGTGGGACTTCCTGTGAACAAGCCTTCCGGCAACATGATCATCGATATCGGCGGGGGAACCACCGAGATTGCAGTAATCGCTCTGGATGGAATCGTGTCCAACAGTTCTATCCGCGTTGCAGGCGACGAAATGGACGAGGCAATAGCGAGCTACGTGAAAAGAACTTATAATATGCTTATCGGCGAACAGACTGCGGAAACCATAAAGATGAAGATCGGGACGGCCTCATCCTTGGAAAGCGGCTTTGAGATGGAAGTCAAGGGAAGAGACCTGGTTGCGGGCATCCCTAAAACGCTTCGATTGACCAGCGAGGAAATACGCGAAGCCTTGAGCGAACCTATATCGCAGATTGTCGAGGCCCTGAAAAACGCTCTCGAACAAACACCGCCGGAACTGGCCGCGGATATCGTGGACAGGGGAATCGTCATGACCGGCGGAGGATCGCTCCTCAGAGGTCTGGATACGCTGCTCAAAGAGCAGACCAATCTGCCTATAAATGTTGTGGACGATCCTCTGCTTTGCGTTGTGCTTGGCGCCGGCAAAGTTTTAGATAATATTCACCTCTATGATCGTATACTTATGCGCAGCACAAACAATTAGCGATGCAATTCTTCCAATTATTTCTGCAAAAACGCCGCGAGCGGTCAGTGGCAGCTGCATGTATCCTCGTTTCGCTCACAATGTTGTTCCTTCCGGGAAATTTCAAAATAACTTTTGCCAGAAAAGCCTTAAATGCGCTCTTTTATCCGGGGGCCAAGGCCGCGCATTTCCTGGGCGAGTATGATGAAGTCCGCGACGAAAACAGGCGGTTAAAACGAATGGTCGCCAGTCTCATGCACGAGAGAGAAAGGCTTATACAATTCCGTGAAGAACGGAAGCGCCTGAGACGGTTCGCGGAGTTGAAGGAAGAACAGCATTACCGGCTTCTTTCTTGCGAAGTGATAGAAAGGAAATTCGACAGATTTCAGAACGTGATACTCATAGACAGGGGGATGGAGGATTCTTTAAAAGCCAAGATGCCGGTGCTGTCCTACCAGGGGTACATAGGCCGCATAGTGGACGTATTCAGAAGTTCTTCTTCGGTTCAGCTTATTTCCAGCCGGAACAGTCCGGTTAGCTGCTTGGATAAGAGAAGCCGGGTAGTAGGAATCCTGGAATGGAAAACCCGATCCAATTTCGAATTGAAGGAAGTGGGGATTACGGATGATATTCAAAAAGGCGATTCCCTGATAACCAGCGGATTTGGAGGGGTTGTGCCGAAAGGGTTCTTCATAGGAGTCGTTACGAAAGTGACCGCCGATGCCGATGGAGTTACGCGCAAAGTCAGCGCAGTGAGCCCGCTCAATCTCCGCTCGCTTGAAGAAGTCTTTGTTATAACGGATGAAATGCCTTGGGAAAAGGGAATCTTCTACGACGAAAAGGATAAAGCTGTTTACCGCGAAATAACCGGAGGGCGTTAATGCGCGGGGTTGTGATAATTATCATTACTTTCTTTTTTCTTCTGCTTCAACTCGTTTTGGTCAACAGAATTTCCTTGGGCTCCATTTCGCCGGATTTCCCTACGTTGATAGTGGTTTTTCTGGCGCTGTACCGTCCCGTTATCCATGGAACCGTAATCGGATTCATAATTGGATTGGTTCAGGATCTTTTCAATCCCCTGTTCCTGGGACTTAATGCGCTCATCAAATCTGTTTTGGGGTTCACGGTAGGCGAAGTTGCGGCAAGAACGGTCCCCGAAAACCCGGCATTTATAGCTCTGATATTTTTTGCCTCCCAGATCGGACATGATCTTCTTTATATGGTCGTGTATTTCAGTTTGGATGTGGGTGCAATTATTTCAATGTTTTTCACGCGTACCATCCCTTCGGCGGTATATACGGCGGCGGTAGGGATTATTATCCATGAAGCGGGCAGAATGCTGGGTATAAAGGTGGTGAAGGCCGTTGGGAAAGCGCAGCAGCAGAGATGAGTACAGGGGCAGAAAGCGCCAGAAACATCTTATCATGTTTTCGGCGGCTTGCTTCTCGATCTTGCTGTTGAAGTTGTTTTCATTGCAGGTTATTCAGCATGAAGACTACGTCGGCGAAGCGGAAAACAACAGGGTTCAACGCGAACGCATAGTCGCCCCCAGAGGTTTGATCAAAGACGCCAGGGGTAATGTGCTTGTTGATAACGTACCGCGTTTCGAAATAATCATAAAATGGAAAAATGAAAAACAGGTTCTAAACGATATTCGAGATGTTGTCGGTTACTTTCACCTGGATTCGACAAGCGTGCTTGCAAGGTTCGATTTATGGAAAAAGAGAAATTCTGGGCTGGCATTTTCTGTTATACCCGGCGCGAGCAAAAAAGCCATATCCGCGGTTCGGGAAAACAATGATTATTTCCCGAATTTAAGGGTCGAAGTAAGGGCCTGCAGGAGATATAAGTTCGCCTCGATGGCTGCGCACGTACTCGGTTATGTGGGCGAAGTAGATGCCGCCGATACTTCCGGTGTAAATCTCAGGGGTTACGTGCCCGGAGATATGATCGGCAAGATGGGGCTTGAAAGCGCGTGCGAGAATTATCTGCGCGGCAAAGACGGGGAAAAAGCGGTTGTCGTCAATGCCAAGGGAATTCCTATTGCCGAAATCGACAAATATTCTTTCAACCCGGATCCGGGAAAAACCGTGCGCCTGACTATCGACGCTAAATACCAGGCGGTGCTGGAAAAAATAATGTCGAAGTGGGATGCCGGAGCGGCTGTTGTGATGGATATCCATAACGGAGGGATCATCGCAGCGGTGAGCCTGCCGGGATTCGATCCCAACGGTTTCATTTCTGGTATCAGCAGGGCTGATTGGGAAAAACTTTTTAAAGGTGCAAATAAACCCCTGTTCAACCGAGTTCTCCAGGCCGCGTATCCTCCGGGATCGACCCTCAAAGTCGTGACCGCTTTCGCGGCGCTGGAAAACGGCGTGGTTGCAAGCAATGAAGTGATCACCTATTGTACCGGCTCTCATAAATTCGGAAACCGGGTTTACAGATGCTGGAAAGCCGGCGGGCATGGATATATGAATCTCTATAACGCCCTGGTCCAATCCTGCGATTCATATTTCTTTCAATTGGGCGAAGAACTGGATGTGGATGAATTGGCGCGTGCATCGCGGAAGTTCGGTTTTGGAGCGCCGACCGGGATTGATTTGCCCGGTGAAGCCAGGGGGCTGGTGCCCGACAGGAATTATTACAACCGGCGGTTTGGCAAAGGAAAGTGGACGCAGGGATACATTCTCAATAATGTCATCGGCCAGGGAGAATACCTCGTATCGGTACTGCAGATGTGCAGGGCCGCGGCGGCGATAGCAAATGAAGGCTACCTGGTTACCCCGCACTTCATAAAATCCATTGAAGACGAACCCCGGCGCGTTTCTTTGAAACGAAAAATCCCGGGACTATCTTCAAACATTATCCGGATTTTAAAAAATTCTATGACCGCGGCTGTGCAGACGCGTGAAGGAACTGCGTACTGGACTCGAAGTCAAAAGGTTGATTACGCCGGTAAAACCGGTACCGCGCAGAATCCACATGGAGAAGATCATGCCTGGTTCATGAGCTATGCACCGGTGACTAATCCTCGAATCGCAATGGCGGTCGTTATCGAAAATGCCGGTCACGGGGGCAGCATCGCCGCCCCGGTGGCGCGGGATTTCTTTGAAGAATATTTTTTACCGGACTCTTCCGCCGTTTCCTCAAATAATGCGAAATATCCTGCGCCTTTTGCGGGAGGCCCGGCACGGTGAGAATTTTTCGAGATTTTGATTGGCTGCTCCTGATATCTGTTTTGCTGCTGTGTGTTATCGGATTGATGCTAATTTATTCGGTTTTCCATCCCTACCAGGGAGCCGTTCCGGAAAAGAATCATTACTTATATTTGAAGAAACAGATTTTGTGGCTCGCGATCGCCCTCATCGCGATGATTGTCGGCTTTGCCGTGCACTTTCGTTTCTTTGAAACGCTGGCTTATGTTATCTACTGTATGTGCATTCTGCTTTTGTTCGCAGTGATGCTGTTCGGAAAGGGAGCACAGGCAAACCGCTGGCTATCGCTCGGCCCGGTTCAGATCCAACCATCCGAATTCACCAAGGTGGCCCTGCTGTTCGTTTGGGCAAGGGTTCTTTGCGGCCACAAGAAAGAGTCGGAAAATTTCCGGAACCTGCTGCTGGTTCTTGCATTCTTTCTCTTACCATTCATTCTGGTGCTCAAAGAGCCTGACCTGGGAACCGCGATAGTCCTGTTCGTTCTCATGATGGCGGCGTTGTACTGGCGGGGATTCAGCGGCCTGCACATATTCATGCTGCTTTCACCCCTGATAAGCGTCGTTCTGTCTATCTACGGCGACCCGCGGGTCGCAGACTCGTCATGGCCGCTGGGAATTTATCTCGTGGCGATTTTCGGCGTTGCTTACTGGCGCAGAGCCCTTATATTCGAGGCCGTAGCCGTAATTTCGGCTAACATTGCCGTATGCCTTGCATATCCCCTGGTCTGGACCCACCTTAAGGTGTACCAGCAGGCGAGGATATTGAATTTTCTCAACCCCGAGGCCGATAAATTGGGCAACGGCTGGCAGGTTCTTCAATCAAAAATCGCAATCGGTTCAGGAGGTCTGGCCGGACGCGGTTTCCTGGCGGGAACGCAAAAAGCGTTGAATTTCATTCCCGCAAGGCATACAGACTTTATTTTTTCGGTCCTCGGCGAGGAAATCGGCTTTGCAGGCGCTCTGATTGTGTTGGCGCTGTTCTCAGTGGTGATCATCAGGGCTGTGTCGATAGCGGCAAAGTCCAAGAGCGAATTTGCCAGCACCGTGTGCGCTTGTATTGCTGTATACTTCTTTTTTCATGTTTTCATTAATGTTGCCATGACCACCGGCATCGCCCCGGTTACGGGAATCCCGCTGCCGTTTTTGAGCTACGGCGGAAGTTCCCTGGTGGTAAGCATGTTTCTGGTGGGCTTCCTGTTGAATTGCAGCGGAAGATGGTATGAATATTGACATTGACAAAAACGACCTCGATAATAAAGATAATCCGGGTCATCTGCGTACGCCGCGTGCTTTGTGAAGTTATGTTGTTACTATGATAAATTTTGTTAAGCATCTCCTGGCGAACAGGTTTCGTTATGCATCCTACTTTGGTTGATCTGGGCAGATTTTCGATCCATTCTTACGGCTTTATGCTCGCCACAAGCTTTATGGTGGGAATATTTGTTGCCTCAAGACGAGCGCGCAAGTTTGGATTGGATCCCCAGCTAATCCTCGATTTGAGCGTTTATATAATTTTGTCGGCAGTAGTGGGTTCCCGTCTCGCTTACATAGTATTTCATCTGGAAGACTACAGGAATATTCTGGATGTATTCGCATTGTGGCAGGGGGGAGCCACATTATACGGCGGGCTGATCCTGGCGGTGATGGTAAGCTTTATTTTCACATACAGGCGCGGTGTGTCTTTTTTGCTGGCAGCTGATGTCATAAGCCCGGCAATGGCCTTGGGGCTTGTGTTTACGCGGGTTGGATGTTTTTTGAGCGGGTGCTGTTTCGGAAAACCCACTACCATGCCCTGGGGTGTTATTTTCCCGCCCGGTTCGGCCGGCGGAATATATGCCAGATCTTTTGCCTCCGGCCCCGTGGCGATCCATCCTACACAGATCTATTCGTCTGTTGGTGGATTGATTATGTTTATACTGCTCATGCTTATGGGCAATAAACTGGACAGGAAGGGCTCTACATTCGGAGCTTTTCTTCTGCTCTATGGTATTCACCGAACGGTAATAGATTTTTTCAGGCATTATGAAGCCAACATGATAATACACGGCATGACTGTGAACCAGATTGTGAGCATAATGCTTTTTTCCCTGGGCTGTTTTCTCGTCTTGAGACGGGGAGACAAAAAACCGGAGGTAAGCATAGGGGAAGCTTGAAAAATAAGATGCCGGCCTTCCCGGTGCCGTTCTCAAGCGAAGGCTGCTGCAATTTTCTTATGGCTGACGTTGTGAACCGGATGAAGAGGTGAGGGATGATGAGTGTATGGAACGGTTCTCCGGTGGGTATGTGGGGCGCAAAAACGGCAGCGCACGGTGAGGCTGTCTGCGGCGCAATCTCACGAAAGATTATTGAAGCCCTGGATCTGACCTTCCAGTTGGTCGTTGATTTTTTCCTTCCCGACAGGTGTATTCTTTGTAAGAGACTGCGGTACGGCCCGGAAAAGCCGCGGGGAAACTCTTGCGGGCCAGAAGAGGCGGTGCTCCGGCCGGTTAAGCTCGATTTCGGCCCTGTGCGGCTGATAAATCATCCGCTCTGCTCAAAATGCGGAGACAGCCTGGAGAGGGCGCGCCGCGGGAGCGTAATCGGGTATATTCTCGAAGATGATTCAATACTTATAAGCAGAGGCGAGCGTTTTTGGTCGGGCATCACCGGCTGCGCGCCCGCCGGTATCCAATCGGGCTCCGGAGCCAATGAAAGACCATTGAGAGTGATTTCGCCTTTTATGATAAATGATAACTTATTGCAAATAGTACGCTTATTCAAATATAGATCTTTCACCTCACTGTCTGCCATGATTGGCGGATCTATGGCCGGCGCCCTGAAGACGAATTCTCCCTCCGTAAGCAGCCACAGCCTGGTGGTGCCGGTGCCTTCGCACGATGTCGAAAGAAAAAAGCGCGGTTTTTCTCATACGTCGATTATCGCCGCGGCCCTGGGTGGGGCCGCAGGACTGGATTTATCTTTTTCCAGGCTGGTTAAAATACGCAGCACCCGCAGGCAGTCGAAGACTCCGCACGGACAAAGGGCGGATAATGTCCGGGGCGCCTTTAGGGCCGCCGGAGTTGCCGGACGGCACATTTTGCTCTTAGATGACATTGTGACCACCGGCGCGACCGCCGGTTCCTGTGCTTCGGCCCTTTTATCCGCCGGGGCGGCAGATGTAAAGGTAATATGTTTCGGCCGGGCTTTATAACGCTTTAACTTGACATAATGTATTGAGTTAAGTATCATTCCTTCGTCTTGGTTTCAAGGTTCTGAGCGGGACCAAATGCGCAAAAGAACCGTTTACAGGAATTCTGCTATTTAATGAGTACCTCTGCCAAAAGGATATGTCCGTAGAATGAACGGCGGCAGATCCTTTTGATTTAAGAAAGAGATCCGGAGTGCTTTGCAGCAGTAAAGATATTTTCATCGATGCTGAAGAAAAAAAATATGCCGTAGGGGCATTCAATATATCAAATCTCGAAGTCCTGCAGGCAGTAGTCGAAGCCGCTGAAGAAACCCGGTCTTCGGCTATAATAGCTCTGAGCGAGAGCGCTATTGAATACGGCGGATTCGAGAACCTGGTGAAAATGACCGGGACGGCGGCGGAAAACTCACGCTGCGCTTTCGCCGTACACCTCGATCACGGCCAAAACCGGGATTTAATAACGCGGTGCATTAAAGAGGGCTTTTCTTCAGTCATGTTTGATGGATCTTCCATGGTTTTTGATGATAACGCCGCCGCAACGAGGGACGTTGTCGACCAGGCGCACAAATATGGAGTCTCCGTCGAGGGAGAGCTGGGCAGACTGGTTGGAATTGAAGACAATATAAAAGTCTCCGCCAAAGAGGGAGCTTTTACGGATCCCAAGCAGGCAAAGCGTTTCGTTGAACTGACCGGGGTGGATTCGCTTGCTGTGGCCGTCGGCACGTCGCATGGAGCATATAAATTCAAAGGCAAAGCAAGTCTGGATTTCGAAAAACTAAAGGAGATAAATGAATTAGTCGATATACCTTTGGTGCTGCACGGTGCCAGCGGTGTCTCTGAAGAAGCTGTTTCCAGGGCGCTGGCCGCGGGGGTTGATATCGAGGGAGCAAGAGGAGTTTCCGATGAAGCGATTAAACGGGCGATCGGACTGGGAGTGAGAAAAATCAACATTGATACCGACATCCGGCTTGCATTTACTACAGCATTAAGGGAAACGCTTCAATCCGACCGAAAACTTTTTGATCCTCGGAAGATCTTTTCTCCGGTTAAAGATGCAGTACGCGCTATCGTGAAAAATAAAATGGAGCTTTTCAAAACGGGAAAATAACAAGAAACCAAAGTCAAGAAAATTTGCACAGATGGAACACGTTCTTGCGAAGAAAGAAACGACAGACTCGATCAGGAGGACGAGATGGCGGTAAAAGTAGCGATTAATGGGTTTGGGCGCATTGGCAGAATTGTTTATCGCAACGCATGCGGCAAAAAAGGATTTGAAATAGTGGCGGTCAATGACCTCACTGATCCCGAAACTCTGGCTCATTTATTGAAATATGACAGTGTTCATGGCCGTTTCCCGGCGGACGTGAAGGCGACAAAAAATGGATTGAAAGTCGGAGGTAAATCCCTGAGGGTTTTTGCTGAAAAAGATCCGGACAAGCTCCCATGGGCCGGGCTTGGCGTGGATGTTGTGGTTGAGTCCACGGGAAGGTTCAGGGCAAGGAAAGATGCCGCCAGGCATCTGGAAGCCGGTGCCAAGAAAGTAATGATTTCTGCTCCTTCCGGCGACGCGGATATAATGATCGTAATGGGGGTCAATCACCATAAATACAATAAGAAAAAACACCATATTATATCAACCGCCTCTTGCACGACAAACTGCCTTGCGCCGGTTGCGTCCGTATTGAATGATTCTTTCGGTATCAAATACGGATTGATGTCAACTATACATGCTTACACGAACGATCAGAATATTCTGGATTTTCCGCATAAAGATCTCAGACGCGCGCGCGCGGCAATGGTGTCGATGATTCCCACCACGACCGGTGCGGCTGCGGCGGTGGCAAAAGTCCTTCCGGAGCTCAAAGGCAAGCTGGATGGAATGGCCGTCCGCGTGCCGGTAGCGGACGGTTCGCTTGTCGATCTTACCGTGGAACTCAAGAAATCTGCTTCCGTCGAAGCCGTCAATCAGGAGATGAAGAAAGCCGCGCGGGGAAGACTGAAAGGAATTCTCGAATACACCGAGGACGAGATAGTATCTGTGGATATTATTGGCAATCAACATTCTTCCATTTTCGATGCAAACGCTACTATGAAAGTAGGCTTGAGAATGTTCAAAGTGCTGTCATGGTATGATAATGAATTCGGTTATGCTTCACGGATGGTGGATATGTTGAAGCTACTTATGAAATGAGAGTGACTTCTAATGAAAAAACTCAACATTCGCAACTGCGATGTTACGGGAAAGCGCGTTTTGATGAGGGTGGATTTCAACGTTCCCATCGACGGCGATAAAAACATCACCGACGATACACGCATCAGGGCTTCGATCCCGACAATCAAGAATATCGTGGACCGGGGCGGACGCCTGATTTTAATGAGTCATTTAGGGAGGCCGCGTGGACAGAGGGATGGGGGCTTGAGCCTGGCCCCGATAGCGTTCAAGCTGGGCGAGTTGATCGACAATCCCGTCAGGTTCGTTAAAGACTGTGTGGGAGATGAAGTGCGCCAAAAAGTATCCGCGCTCAATAATGGCGAAATACTGCTCCTTGAGAATTTGCGTTTTTATCCCGAAGAAGAGCAGAACGATTCCCAGTTCGCGAAGGAATTGGCGGACATGGGCGAGATCTATGTCAACGATGCTTTCGGAACCGCCCACAGGGCTCATGCATCGACATTCGGAACGGCCGGTTATTTCGATATAAGAGCGGGCGGATTCCTGATGGAAAAAGAGCTCGATGCCCTGGGCAGTGTTCTTGATGCCCCCAAGAGGCCTTTTGTAGCCGTTCTGGGTGGAGCCAAGATAAAAGGCAAAATCAATTTAATAAAATCGCTTCTGGACAAGGTGGACGTACTCCTGGTCGGAGGCGGGATGATGTACACTTTTTACAAAGCCAGCGGCCTGGAGATCGGCCACAGCATCTTCGATGCCGATTATCTGGATACATGCAGGGCCGTCATGAATGAAACTCGAAAGGGACGTTCCAAGCTGCTTTTACCTGTTGACTGCATAGTAGCCGATCGGATAGACGATTCGTCTCCGACGAGGGAGGTATCCAGCGCCGATATTCCCGAAGATAAAATAGGAGTCGATATCGGTCCTAAGACCGTCAGCTTGTTCAAAAGCGAACTCTCAGCTGCCGGGACAATCTTTTGGAACGGGCCAATGGGAATTTTCGAAAAACCCAATTTTGCTGAAGGCACCAAGGAAATAGCCCGCAGCATTGCCGGAGCCGCTGAAAAAGGCACTGTTACAATTGCCGGCGGAGGAGATAGTGTTGCGGCTATAAATCTTCTGGGCATAGCGGATAAGTTCGGTCACATTTCGACAGGGGGTGGAGCGTCTCTCGAATTTATGGAAGGTAAGTCTCTTCCCGGCGTGGAAGCTCTATGCGATGTTGCCGGAGCTTCCTGCGACGCATAGCTGCTGTTGGATTTTAATAAATACGGGGAAATGCATTATGTTAAGAAAAAAGCTGATATCAGCTAATTGGAAAATGAATAAGACTATCGATGAATCCATCGATTTCGCCAATACACTTAAGCAGCATATCGATGGGTTAGGCGGCTGCGATTGCATCATATTTCCTCCTTTTTTATCGCTCTCCCATGTAGTCGAGGCCCTGAAAGGCACCTTGGTGGAAGTGGGGGCGCAAAATGTTTTTTACGAAACCGGCGGAGCGTTTACAGGCGAAATATCGGCCGGAATGATCAAGGATGCCGGTGCAGGTCACGTGTTGATCGGCCATTCCGAGAGGCGTTGGGTAATAGGCGAAGAAAATGAGATTATCAGCCGAAAATTGAAAACGGCCCTGGATGCAGGAATAAAAGCGACTCTTTGCGTCGGCGAAAAATTATCCGAAAGGGAAGAAGGGAAAGCCGGCAAAGTTGTCGAAAGTCAGCTTGCATCAGCTCTTGCTGGTACGGGCAGAGAGGATATGCAGAGGGTTACAATCGCCTACGAGCCGGTTTGGGCTATTGGAACCGGAAAAACGGCGACGTCTGAAGATGCCGAGAAAATGCATGGTTTGATTCGCGGGTTTGCCGCCGGGCGTTTCGGAGATGATACGGCCGCAGAACTGCGTATACAGTACGGCGGAAGCGTCAAACCGGGTAACGCGGGTGATCTTCTCGGCAGGCCTGAAATAGACGGGGTCCTTATTGGAGGCGCCAGTCTGGAAGTTGATAGTTTTGTTGCGATTGCGCGGGCAGCGCTTTGATTGATCAATATGCTCATATTATTGACGATGCAGCGGTCTTATGTTAACCTGAGCCGAGGATGATATAAAATGGTACTCTACAAACTGATACTTGCCATCCATGTGATAGTTTGTTTCTCTTTAATAGTAGTTGTATTGCTCCAATCGAGCAAAGGCGGCGGGCTTGCCGGCGCGTTTGGAGGAGGCGGTGGGGGGCAGACTATATTCGGAGGGCAGGAGACAGCTACTTTTCTAAGTAAAGCGACTACTTATCTGGCCGTGCTGTTTATGGTTTTATCCCTGAGCCTTGCGTTCCTTTCATCAAAAAGAGATTCCAATAAAACCGATAACATAACGGACCGCCGGGAGTCCGGACAGAATGAGGTAATTCCCAGGGGGCCGAGCGTGTCTGAAGTATTGGGCACAACCGCTGCCGATTCCATCCCGGATGATACGGAGCAATAAACCTTGCCGGCATGCCGAGGTGGTGGAACTTGGTAGACACGCTGTCTTGAGGGGGCAGTAGACGAAAGTCTGTGCGGGTTCGAGTCCCGCCCTCGGCACCAAATCCTCAGAATTTAATATTCTAAATAAATGTTCTCCATCCTGTTCAAACTATTGGGATTTTCAGTCCGAAATCCAGAGGTGGTTGCAATGAGATCCTTATTTAATGACGATGGCATGATCCCTTCGGTCCGGAAGCAGGTTCGCCGCGTTTTTTTTCTGGTTATTATTGCGGCCGGAACGCAGTTATATGCCGGAGAAAGCAGTTCTGTAAGCTCGCCGCGTGATCAGCAATCTGTAAGCGTTACGGTTTATAACGACAATCTGGGATTGATCAAGGACGTAAGAAAGCTGGACATGCCAAAAGGTATTTTCTCGCTTGCTTTTGAAGGCGTCGCATCAGGCATCGATCCCACCAGTGTGAGTATAAGATCGCTTGATGATCCCGGTGCTTTGAATATCCTCGAGCAGAACTTCGAGTATGACCTCATCAGTCCCAAGAAGTTGATGGAAAAATATCTTGGCAAGGAAATCGAGCTTGTAAGTAAAACCACCGACGGCTTGAAAACCGATCGCGCGCGGTTGATTGGCACCGAAGGCGGTTATGTTTATGAAATAGAGGGCAAGATTGCCATTAATCCCGCCGGCAAGGTTGTGCTGCCCCGCCTGCCCGAGGGGTTGATTTCGAAGCCTTCGCTGATTTGGCTTCTGGATAACCGCGTTCGAAAACAAATGATTGAAGCCAGTTATCTCACTAAAGGCATATCCTGGCGGACTGATTATGTGATGGTTTTATCTGAGAATGATTCGCAAATGGATATGTCGGGTTGGATTACCGTAGCAAACAGGAGCGGAGCTACTTATAAAAATGCTATTCTGAAACTCGTCGCGGGCGATGTGCACAGGGTGCAGCCAGAACAGCCGGCAAGAAGGCCGCCCGAAACTCTCGGTTTTGAAATGTCCAGGGGGCCTATCGTCAGGGAAAGCGCATTATTCGAATACCATATGTATTCCGTCGCGCGCAAAACTACTTTGAAGAATAATCAAACCAAGCAGATAAGAATGCTCGATGCGGCGGGCGTTCCGGTCTCCAAACAATATGTTTATACTCCAACGCGCCCGTATTTTTTCAGTACGATGGTTAATCCGGATATATCCAAAAAGGTAGGCGTTTTTCTCAAATTCATGAATGAGAAAAAGAACGGTTTGGGTATGCCGCTTCCCAAAGGTGTGGTCAGAGTTTATAAAAAGGATGATGACGGATCCCTGGAATTCCTGGGTGAAGACAGAATAGATCATACACCGGAAGATGAGAAGCTGAGGATCAAGATCGGCGAAGCCTTTGATATTGTAGCAGAAAGGATTCAAACCGAATTCAGAAAATTCAAAAACTCGTTCGAATCAGCATACAAGATCACAATACGCAATCATAAGAAACAGGATATCGTGGTTTCAGTCATCGAGAGGTTGGGGGGGGATTGGAAGATCGAGCAACAGTCGCATGAATATACAAAGGAATCGGCCTCCCGGGTCAGGTTCGATGTTCCGGTTAAATCCAAGGGGGAGTCGATATTGACATACAGGGTTGCGGTCAAACGCTAATACGCAAAGGAGATTTTGATCCGATATGGAAACGCTGCATTCTCTGACCGGATATGCCCTGGCTCATGCCGGCGCATTCATAATAATTCTTGGTGCGGTTTCCATCGCCGGATTGGTTTTTGGAACGACTTCATTACTGCGGTTCCGATCGATTTGCCGTCCATTGGAGAGTATCAAATCCAAAACCGGCGATAGAGGCGAATACATGCCCGTGATAGCCTCATCGATCGAGGACAACAGAAAAGCCATCGAAGACGTCGCTTCCGGAGTAGAACGGCTTCTGGATGAAAGCAGCAGTTACCTCAAGCACATAGGCCTGGTCCGTTATGATGCTTTCGATGATGTCGGGGGCAAGCAAAGTTACTCATTATGTCTTCTGGACGGCGATAAAAACGGGTTTATTATTACTTACCTGACCGGGCATAATTTTACGAGGAGTTATGCCGTTGCAATCGATGCGGGTGCGCATTCCAGAAAGTTGAGCGAAGAAGAAATCCAGGCCTGCGCCGCCGCTGTTTCCGCCATGCAGCCTTGATTCGGCGGCGAACTCCCGGCTTCAATTGCTTCAGATTCGTATCGATATCCATCCTTCTCTGTGCAGCCTCGCGAAAATCACCGATGCCAATATAATGATGTAGAGCACGGCTCCGGCCCATGCCCCAGTCACGCCGCCGTTCAGCGTCATGCCGAAATAAAATGCGAGAGGCAGGAAAAGGAACCAGGCAAAACATACTGTTATGATCATAGGCAATTTGGTGTCCCCCGCTCCCCGTAGGGCTCCGTTGGATATCATTTGGATGGAATCGAAAAATTGAAATACAGCCGCTATGAGCATCAGCTTTTTCCCCATGGCAATAACCGTAAGATCGGTCGTAAAAATACGCACCAAAGTCCCCGCAAATATGATGTAAGAAGCAGCAATGAATATGGAATATAACAAGCCAAGCTTCAAAGCCGAATAAGCGCTCTTTTTTGCAAATATGTTTGAGCCGGATCCTATATACTGCCCCATCAAAGTGGTTGCCGCTACGGCCAGGCCTTGGGCCGGCATGAATGAAAAAGCCAGCAGTTGAATAATTATCTGGTTGGCCGCCAGAGCGGTCGTGCTGATGCGACCGATAAATGCGAAGAACACTAGAAAGCTTCCCATATCCAGAAAAAACTGGACTCCTATCGGAAATCCCACCCGTAGCAGTTTCATCATTTCAACAGTATTAATGTGAAAGCAGCGGTGAATCCGATATCGGTTTCTGTAACGTGTTGAAAATGAAATGATGCAGAAAGAAAATGCAGCCAGCAGGTTCGCCAGGGCCGTCGCCCACGCCGCTCCGGCTACACCCATTGCGGGTACGGAGCCGCGGCCGAAGATCAGCAGGTAATCGCCCGCGATGTTAACAAGATTCGCAAAAGCAATTACTTTCATGGGGGTTTTAGTATTGCCGATCCCCCTGAAGAAGTTGGAATATGCGAAGTGCAAAATCACAAAAGGAGCCGACAGCATTCGAATATCTGCATAAGACAGCGTTTTGCTCCTGACTTCATCCGCCGGGCCGAGCAGATTGACGGTCAAAGGATTCATAAACCTTATCAAATAAATGACCAACCCGGACAACAGGGCGAGATACAAACCCTGCCAGAGAATAATGGCGCATTTTTCGAATTTTCTGCCGCCGTAGTACTGAGCGACAAAGGTGTTGATTCCATTCATGACTCCGACAAAAAACGAATGTATAGTCCAAACCATTATCCCTCCCATCCCGACTGCAGCGAGAGGGATTTTACCCGTGTGGCCGACCATTGCGGAATCAACGGCCCACATAATTGTCTGGGAAAGCATGGTTAGAATCGCGGGATAAGCAAGCTGCCAGACTTCGAGGTTGGATCCGGCGCGGAGACTGTTTTGGCGGGGTTTAATCGGAACCGCCCTTTCGTTTTTTTCTGTAATTTTCCAGTATGCGTTTTTCGGTTGCGCTCAATTCGTCCTTGCCCTTCTCGGCGATCTTGTCAAGAATGGAATCAACCGTGGAACGCTCGTCCGCGTTTCTTTTAACCTGCTTCTCCCGTGAATATTGATCCCACTTTCTGCTGACATCGTAAAAAAAACGTGATCGGAGAATTTCCTGCTTGAAAAACAGGAGCCCCGCGGCAATTCCGCCCAGGTGAGCGAAATACGCTATATGGCTGGGGCCGGATATGCCTTGAAGGAACTGGAAAAGAGCGAGGAAAAGCATCAGGTGCTTGGCTTTTACAGAAAAAAGCAAAAAAAGATAAACCCGGTTGTTCGGAAAAAGCATGGCATAGGCGAGAAACAGGCCGAAACCGGCAGCACTCGCTCCAAGCGTGAAGTTCCGATAGGCGAAAACAAAACTAAAAAGAGCTCCTCCCAACCCGCAGGCCAAGTAGTACTTCAAGAACTTTTCTTTTCCCCAGGCGTTCTCTATGGCCGTCCCGAACATCCACACTATAAACATGTTGAATAAAAGATGCCAAACACCGAGATGGAGAAACATGTAGGTGATAACCTGCCAGACATAATACTTTTTTACTACCATGGCCGGCATAAGAGAAAAGTATCTTTGAAAACTCTCCCCGAATCTCGGCCCGAATAAATATTCAAGTATGAACACAATGATATTGGCGGCGATAATCTTGTTGACCATGCTGCCCGATGAGAATCCGCCCCAGTCAGGGCGCCGTTCATAATAATATTGTGGCATATGATTGCTCCTTTTATTGCTGCAATAAGATACACTTTTTGATACCCTGGGAACAATAAAATCTTGTGTTTCGGGAAAAATGCGCATGTGGTTGTGGTATTCATAAGAATCGAATATTATTCATCGCCGCCGCCACTTGCAGCGTGAAACATTCTCGGTGAAAAGACGTAATCTCATTAATAAAATCCATTTATCATAAGTTAAGGAGACAATCATGGCCGGATTATTACGCGGAAGGCGAGTCCCTGCCGCAATTATATTATTAGTAATCGTATTGATACCAAGCTTTTATGGCGTACGCCGGCTTGCCTTAAAACGCGGCGGCGCCGGGGCCGCGGATTCCACGGCCGCAGATTCTTCCGCAGCGGATTCGAAAAACGGATCTGAAAAGGGCAAAGCTGTTGAAGCTGTTCCTGTTGAAATATCACAAGCCGGGTTCAAGAGTATCTCGTCTTATTATCAGACGACGGCTACTTTGCAGCCGGAAAGAAAAGTCGAAATAGTGGCTAAAATAGCGGGTGAGATCGTGAAGATCAGGGTGGAAGAGGGGGACATGGTAAAAAAAGGAGCTCTTCTTTGCGAACTTAACGACGAAGAGCAACGGATCGCGCTTGAAGCGGAGCGTATTAATAAGGAAAAACAAGAGGCCGAATTCAATCGTTTCCAGGAGATGTATAAGAAGCATCTGATAAGCGATAAAGAATACTCAGATGCCAAATATAATTATGAAACAGCTGAGAACCAGCTCGAAGCGACAGCTTTGAAGTTCGATTACACAAAGATCAGAGCGCCTTTTACAGGGATTATAACAAAAAGACTGGTCGATGTGGGTCTTAATGTCGGCTTGGGCACAAAACTGCTGGAGATAGCTGATGTTGATCCCCTTTTGGTTAAAATGTATTTGCCTGAAAACGAAATGGCTGTTATCGAGCCCAATCAGGCTATTCGCATCACACTCGATTCGGATCCCAATAAGGTTTTCAAAGGAAAGATAGTCAGGAGTTCTCCGGAAGTGGATGATAGAACGGGGACAGTCAAAGTAACCGCACAGGTTGATGGAATCGCCATGCCGGGCAGCTTCGTCCGGATAAAAATCGTAACGGCGACGCATGACAGTTCTTTGGTAATTCCGAGGGAGGGCCTGGTGAACGATGCGGGAGAAACATTTGTTTTTGTCGCTGAAGCTGATACGGTTAGAAAAACGCGCGTGCTTCTTGGATTCGAAGACGAGCATTATGCTGAAGTCCTTCAAGGAGTCGAGCTGAATGACAGCATTGTAGTCGTGGGTCAGGGAGGCCTGAAACCGGGATCCAAGATTACCATTATATCACCCTTAACACCCAATGAAGTTTCCACGGATGACAAGGTTTCGAAATAACCTTCGGCTAAAATGCAAAAAGGTATAATGTGAGTTCTACTGAAATGCCTGCTGAAATTTCAAAGCTGAGGAGCTGCCGATGAAAATCATCGGTTTTTCCATCAACAGGCCCGTGACCATATCAATGATTTTTCTGGCCGTTATTATCTTCGGCCTGGTTTCTCTCAACCGCCTGCGCCTGCAGCTTCTTCCCGATATCTCTTATCCCACGCTGACAATCCAAACGGAATACCCCGATGCAGCACCATTGGAAGTGGAGAATTTCGTTTCGCGTCCTCTGGAGGAAGCCGTCGGTGTGGTAACCGGATTGAAGCATCTGCGCTCGGTTTCCAGACCGGGGATCTCGGAGATAATACTGGAATTCGCATGGAAAACCCCCATGAATTATGCCGCTCTTGATGTAAGGGAAAAAATCGACCTGATAGAGCTTCCCAAGGAATGCGGGCAGTCCGTAATTCTGCGTTACGATCCATCGCTTGATCCCGTGGTTCGTATCGGAGTTTATGGCATCGATAACCTGGTCAAGTTGAGAAATCTTGCCGACAAGGTGATCAAAAAAGATTTGGAATCCCTCGACGGGGTGGCCAGCGCAAAGGTTCTCGGGGGATTGGAAGAGGAGATCCAGGTTGAGCTCGACGAAAGAAAACTTGCGTTGTTCCAGGTTCCAATAGCGCTGGTTGGACAAAGATTGTTCGAGGATAATATCAATCAATCCGGGGGTAAACTCAGGGACCGGGGTTCCGAGTTTCTCCTCAGAACCGAAAACGAATTCAAGAACGTAAATGAAATCGCGGGGACGATTATACGCGAAGACACGGGCAGAAAAATCGTCCTTGCGGACCTGGGAAGGGTTGAGAGGAGTTACAAGGAAAGAGAAGTAATAACAAGGCTCAACGGCAAGGAAGCGGTTGAAATTGCGATCTATAAAGAAGGCGATGCGAACACCGTCGAGGTTGCAAAAGCGATCAGGGGCAGGGTTAAAGCTTTATCCAAGGATTTGCCTGCCAGCGTAAGGCTGCTGAACCTTTTCGATCAGGCCCGTTTCATAGAAGGAGCTGTCGGTGAAGTTGAAAACAATGCTCTGGTCGGCGCTCTTTTGGCGATATTGATCCTCTTCCTTTTCCTCCGGGATGTACGCAGCACCATGATAATAGGCTTGTCCATTCCTATATCCATCATGACTACTTTTGTTTTCATGAGACAGCTGGGTATTTCACTGAACATAATGTCTCTCGGAGGCCTGGCGCTGGGGGTGGGTATGCTTGTCGATAATTCCATCGTGGTATTAGAGAGCATATCGCGGCACCGGGGGCGAAGCAATGACAGGAAAGACGCCACTTTCAAAGGGGCCGGCGAAGTGGGAAAGGCGGTTGCCGCTTCCACGCTTACCACGGTTGCGGTATTTCTGCCGATTGTCTTTGTTGAAGGAATAGCAGGACAGATATTCAAGGATCAGGCTCTGACCGTTTCCATCTCCTTGCTGGCTTCGCTCGTTGTTGCGCTTATGCTCATCCCCATGATCTCGGCCCTCCAGGGACGCTCGGGCCGGAGTTCATCTCCAAGCAAAGGCGAAACGGAAAACCCGTTAAAAAAGCAGTCAAGGATTGCAGGATTCCTGATAAAACCAATCCGTTTCTTGTTTACCGACGTTCCGGTATTTATCCTGGCGGTTTCAAGAGCATTCTTTTCACGGCTGAGATCGGGCGCGGTTTCTGTCTCCGCACCTGTTCTCCGCGCGTTCCAGCGGGCCTATGAATCGGTGGAAATGCAATACCGCCCGATCCTCAAGAAAGTGCTTTCACATAAAATTATGTTTCTCTCCGGAGTATTCTTGTTGTTCTGTTTGAGTCTTTTGCTGCTCAATAATATCGGCAGAGAATTGATACCCCAGTTCTCACAGGGCGAATTCAGTTTCAGCGCCAGGCTCATCGAAGGCAGTCCCTTGAGCGCAACAAACCGGAAAATCTCGCAAATGGAAAGCATAATTGAATCCAGCCCGGGCGTTGATACTTATTTCAGTACGATAGGGCGCACCAATAGGCTGGGCAGCAACATCAAGAACAAGGATAAGAATGTAGGGCAGATAAATGTTGTTCTGAATAACAAGAATGACAAGAAAGCGGAGGCCGAGATCGTCAGTGTTTTGAGAAATGAATTTTCAAAAATTGAAGGCATTAGCTGCAAGTTTTCCCGTCCAATGTATTTTACATTTCAAACTCCTGTGGAAATCGATATTTTCGGCTACAATCTGGACTTACTGCAAAAAACCGCGGAGGAAGTCCGGAAGGCCGTAGAAAATATCAGAGCAATAAAAGATGTAAAGAGCACGATGCAGGCTGGGAATCCCGAGCTCAAGATCGTCTTTAACCGGGACAAACTGGCTGCTTTTGGACTACAGCTGGAAAGCGTTTCTGGAATCATGAAAAACAAGATTTATGGTGATGTGCCGACTAAACTCCGCGAGATGGAGCGTGAGGTCGACATCCGTGTCCGTACTTCAGCCTGGAGGACTGAAAACGCCGAATTTCTGAAATCCCTGGTAGTCGGGGAAAACGAGGGCAAGCCGATATATCTCGGATCCGTCGCGAATATAACTTTCGACCGGGGTCTCAATCAAATCACGCGTATTTCGCAGCAGCGCGCCGCCGTCGTTACGGGAAATATTCAAGGCCGGGATCTGGGATCCGTCTCCAAAGACATAAATAAAGCCCTCGCGAAGGTGCAAATTCCCAAAGGCATTTCAGTTGAGCTGGCAGGCCAGAATGAGGAGTTATTGAGCTCCTTTCGCAGCCTGCTGTTCGCACTGGTGCTTGCGGTATTTCTAGTGTATCTGGTTATGGCTTCGCAATTCGAATCCTTCGTGCATCCTTTTATTATTATGTTTACGGTGCCAATGGGTTTGATAGGCGTGTTCTGGACTCTTTTTATAACGGGCAAGTCGATAAGTGTTGTGGTCATAATCGGAGCGATAATGCTGTCCGGAATAGTCGTCAATAACGGCATAGTGCTGATTGATTATATCAATGCATTGAGAAGACGCGGGGCTTCATTGGAATCTGCGGTCGAGGAAGCCAGCATGGTGCGGCTGCGCCCGATTTTGATGACGACATTTACGACCGTGCTCGGTCTTATGCCGATGGCACTGGGGTTAGGGGAGGGCGCCGAGATAAGGACGCCGATGGCTCTGGCGGTTATTGGAGGTCTTCTCGGCGCCACCTTCCTGACGCTGCTGGTTATCCCGGCGTTGTATTCGATAGTCGAGCGGGGACGCTAAAACCGTTAGACGGGATGATTATCCATGAAGCTCTATGAGTTTTCAGTAAGAAAACCTGTACTTGTGTCCATAGGGCTCATTACCTTATTGATACTCGGCGTTATTTCCGTCACCAAGCTGCCTGTAGAATTCTTTCCTCAAATGGATTTTCCTTTTTGCGGCGTATTTGTGCCTTATCCAAATGCCCTCCCTTCGCACGTGGAGAGAAAAATAGCAAAGCCTATTGAAGAAGTGCTTGGGACTTTGGGAAACGTGAAGCAGATATTTTCGAATTCTTCATCAAACGGAGCTTTTATAGGCGTGCAGTTCAATTGGGGACAGGACATCAACGTTCTTCGAATGGAGGTGAAAGAAAAAATTGACCAGATACGGCATGAGCTTCCCTCCGACATTCAACGTATTCAGATTTTCTCTTTCAACTCCAACGACGCACCTATAATGGTCGGAAGGATATCGGCCAAGGGGAGGGATCTTTCCGGCAGCTACGACCTGTTGGAAAAAACCATCCTGAATCCGCTCCGGCGGCTCGACGGAGTCGGCCAGGTGAATATTGACGGTATTGCTCCCAAGGAGATCATTGTTTACCTGAAGCTCAATCGCTTGAAGGCCCACAGGGTCGATGTCGGAGCTCTTTTTTCTCTCTTGCAAAACACGAATCTTAGCTCTTCGGTAGGCGAATTCACGAGTAAAGGACTGCGCTACAGCATCAGGGCCCTGGGCAGCTTTTCAAGCACTGAGGAAATTGAGAACCTGGCAATAAACCGAGAAGGTCTTCGCCTTAAAGATATAGCCGAAGTATATTACGGCGAACCGAATATCAATTACGGACGCCATCTTAACCGCGAGAAAGCAATAGCTTTTTGGGTGCAGAAAAGTTCCGGCACCAATACGGTGGATGTCGCCGGCAAGGTCAAGGCCGCGCTCGCGAAAGCAAACACCAACCCCGCTCTCAAAGGCATCAATGTGCTGCTGTTCTGGGATCAATCCGAACAAATTTTGAACAGTCTTCACGGGCTGAGAGAAGCAGGCCTGATCGGATCCCTTTTTGCCATTATGATTCTTTACTTTTTTCTTCGGCGCCTCTCCACGACAATGATAATCGCCGTTGCGATCCCTTTTTCGATTCTTTGCACATGTTCGTTTCTCTATTTCAGCGGAAGAAGTTTGAATATCCTGACGATGATGGGCCTCATGCTGGGTGTCGGTATGCTCGTCGATAATACCATCGTAGTTCTGGAATCTATATTCAGGCATCAGAGCAGGGGAGAGGAAGGCATACATGCCGCCATTGTCGGCAGCAAAGAAGTTGCAACGGCCGTCGTCGCTGCCACTCTGACTTCCGTAATCGTTTTTGCCCCTGTTATCTTTACTTATGATTCAACCGGATTGCTGACGTTTCTCTCTCAGGTGGGTGTTACGATTTCAGTAGCATTGATATTTTCACTTATCGTATCCCTGACGTTGATTCCATTTCTGACATCGAGGGTATTAAAGCCGAAAAAGAGCGGAGAATCAGCTCTGCTGCTCAGCGTACAGGCAAAATACTTGAAAATTCTTAAATGGACCACTTTTAAAAGGCCCTATCTTACGGGATTCGTATTCCTCTTGATTATAGTGGCGCTGACCGTTGCCGGCGCGAAAATCTTCAAACTCGGTTTTGATATGGAGGAAGGCGAACTAATAGAGAACCTTTATGTTTCCTATGAATTTACGGATAATCTTTCATACCGGCAAACAGAGAGATATGTAAAAAGGATAGAAGATTATCTCTTTGGTCATCAATCGGAGTTGGGTATAAAAACCGTCTACAGTTATTTCGCGGATAATGATGCCGGAACCACTATATTCTTCGAGGATAAATATCTCAGCAAGAAAAAACTCAAGGATATACGCCGTTATTTGCATGAGAAGCTTCCCAAGATGGCAGGTGCGACGCTTAGGTTGGGAGATGAAAAGGGAGAGAGGGGAGGTGGGGCAAAAACTGTAAGAGCAACCATCTTCGGCGAAGACGAAAATTTGCTTGAAGAACTGGCCAGAGAAGTCAAAAGGCGTTTCAAATTGATCGAACAGCTCGAAGACGTGCGTACCAGCATAGATATGGGCAAGGAAGAAATAAACATATCCTTGAACCGTGATCTGGCGGCAAAATACGGGATAACTCCTCAGAATGTAGGCGGGATAATGAACTTGACTTTTCGCGGAATGCCTCTGAGGAGATTCCAGGCCGCGGAGCACGAAGTCCCGATGACGATTGAGCTCGATCCGCAGGACAAATTGGGGATATTCAACTTGAAAAATCTGTTGGTGGGATTCAACGACAACGCTGAGTTCACGTTGGGATCTGTGGCGGATTTTTCGATAAAACGCGGACCGAATGTTATAACGCGGGAACATCAGAAGACCGCGGTTTCCGTACAAGGTCTCTATGATGGAGACGACATGAAACACATACTGTCCAAAGTGCGGGCCGTTATGAACTCCATCCATTTGCCAATAGGCTATTCGTGGTCGTTCAGCGATAGAATACAGGAGCAACAGCAGAAACAGCGGGAGATGCTTATAAATATCCTGCTGGCCTTGGCATGCGTGTACATGGTCATGGCCGCTCTTTTCGAATCTTTGCTCCACCCGTTGATTATAATGTTCTGCCTGCCTTTTGCGTTTATCGGAGTGATATGGATCCTGATACTGACTCGCACTTCCATGAACATTATGACTATGATAGGTTTCGTAATCCTTATAGGTATTGTAGTCAATAACGGCATAATTCTAATCGATCATATTAATAATTTCCGAAAGAAAGGATTGCCAATTTCTGAAGCGGTTCTGGAAGGCGGAAGAGAGCGCTTCCGGCCGATTCTCATGACGGCTTCTACGACTATACTTGGGCTAATGCCCATGGCCGTCGGCAATGCCAATATAGCGGGTTCTCAGTATTATCCCCTTGCCAGGGCAATAATGGGAGGCCTTATCAGCTCAACTCTTCTGACCCTGATTATCCTGCCGACTTACTATGTTATTGCGGAAAGATTCACCGGCCGTTTGCGCCGAATTTGGAACTTGTCGACCGTCCGGCGGCCCCTGCATCCCGCTCAGCCTATCGCCAATAAGATAATAGAGTTAGACTGATAGGACTCTAAAGACGCGATCAATCTTTTTCTTAATCCAGATCCTCAAGGTTACCGCATAAAAAAAATTTGCTTCTTCAAAAGATTCGTTTTAACTTTAAGGAGTTTTGAAATTACTTATAAAAAGTATATTTTAATCATGATATGAAGGAGGATCAAATGAGCAATGAAATAGAATTGACCGATGATACTTTCGAAGCAGAAGTCCTCAATGCCGATATACCGGTTCTCGTGGATTTCTGGGCTCCCTGGTGCGGTCCCTGCCGCATGGTTGCCCCTGTCGTTGAAGAGATTGCCAAGGACTATGAGGGCAGGATCAAGGTAGGCAAAGTCAATACCGAAAGCAACCAGAAAATTGCCGCAAAATACGGCATTATGAGCATCCCCACTCTTATGATTTTCAAAGGCGGCAAGGAAGTCGAGCGGATCATAGGGGCGCAGCCCAAGGAGGCCATGGCCGGCAAGATCGATTCAGTTCTGGACTCGTGAAAGGAGAAGGCCATGTACGGTTTTTCAAAAGAAATTCCCCTTGATTTTCGGGAAGCGGTCGACAAGGTCAAAGCCGCTTTGAAGCAGGAAGGATTCGGCATCCTGAGCGAGATAGATGTAAAGACCACGCTGAAGAAAAAGCTGGATGTTGATTTCAGGAAATATGTCATTCTGGGCGCCTGCAATCCACCGCTGGCGCACAAAGCTTTGACCGAAGAAACGCAGATAGGACTTCTTCTTCCTTGCAATGTTATCGTCTACGAGAATCCCGGCGGCGGTTCCACTGTTGCGGTCGTGAATGCAGAGAAAATGCTTTCGGTCGTAGAAAAAGAATCACTGCAGGGGCTTGCCGTTGAAGTGAATTCGAAACTGCAGCGGGCCATGGAAACCATATAGATGGTCCTTCATTACGACCTCCCATAAGGAATCCTCTCCGGATTGATAGAGCGAACGCGGTCTCGGGCTGTTGAAATACCGGGTTTCTCCATTCAAATTTCCGGTTCCGGCTCAGGTACAGATTTGCTCGATTCCGGTTTTCTGCGGAAAAGGAGCCGGGTGGTGATGTACGGCAGCCACAATACAAGCGCGAAAAGATACATACCCAAATTTTCATAGAAATTAATGAAAAACGGCACCAGCCTGGCTTCAATGCGTCCTGCAGGATAAAGGCTGATGATTTGCGGGTTTGACATCATGGCGAACTTGATCGTAGATGCGATTGTAAATATATGGATCCAATATAGAACGAATACGGCAAGAAAAAGATGAATTATGAATTTCCTTACTTGAGATTTGAAAGGAGATGCCAGGTAAAGAGTCAACAGCATGGCAGTATTGCTCGTAATATCCTCGGCCGTGAGGAAAAGAGGCATATCCCTGCCATGAATTACAAGTCTCACCGCGAATTCTCCACCTCCCGCGGTTACATCTTTGACGGGACCCAGAGGATCGAATAACGCAAAAAGAATTGCCAGAACCGGAGCCAGGGCCTCATGGTACAGGCGGGATATTCCCAGGTATTGCCAGACTATCAGGATGCATATGAATAAGGGAAATATCTTAACCAGTAGCTTTATCAGGGCTTTTCGATCCATATTGAGAGAATTTGGCCGCCCATATTATCCATACGCCTATGGTTGCCAATATTACGAAGGCCTGTGCGTAATAGTAATGCACCGTTTCAAATATTTCCGGAATCCGGAATCCTATTATAAAAAGGGCGGCTATTCTAAGTATGTTGATAAAAAAAATAACGGGATAACCTATCATTAACCCCACGAGCTTGTTTTTCCAGGATGAAGGAAATCCCAGGATGGTGGCAAAGAAAATGGCTGTTGCTTCGATGCCGTTGCAAACGTAGAGTATGTTGACCGTGAATTGGGGCGAAGATATCAAAGAGCCTTGCCCGTGGGCTTCAATGCCGAGTAATTGAAGGAAAAGCCGGCTGCTGGCCGCCACAAAGTCTGTATATGGGCGGCTGAAATGAATCTGCACCCAGCTTATTCTCAAAACCAGAAAGAATGCCAGCAGGGACAAGACCGTTACGGCGACGAATTTTATTACCGACATATGCGCCTTTAAGGCCGCGGCTGCACCTGCATTTTTTTTGCCGGATTTGAACTCATCGGATTGCTCATTCCTGGAGGCTTTCGACAACCAGAGATCTCCCATTAAAGGCCGTTGTGTATTTCGCTGGGATATTCTAACATATATGCATTAAAAATGGCAAAATATTTGCTCTAAAGTGACCGCACATTCTGAACCCGGGGGCACCTGCATGAGACTTGTATTGATTACTGCGGTACTGTTATTAGCCGTGTCGTCCTGCTCCAAAAACGGCAAACCGATAGATAGCAGATCGAAAAAAGAAAAAACCTTGCCGGCGGCAGCATCTGAGACTGGGCCTCGAAAAGGCGGCAAGCTGATCATAGGAGTTCAACAGGAACCGGAGATGTTAAGCGAAATCCTGAACTCCATGGCGACGAATAATATGATTTGCAACCTGATTTTCAGTAAATTCGTCCGGTACAATGACTCCCTGAAGCTGGTTCCTGACCTTATAAAAGAAATACCCTCCCTGAAAAACGGCGGTGTGTCTCCGGACTATTTATCATATACCTATCACATTCGTAAGGATGCATTCTGGCACGACGGCATTCCGGTTACGAGCGGGGACGTGAAATTTACTTATGAAATAATCATGGATCCGCTTGTAAATGTTGAGTCAAGGGAAGGATGGGATGTAATCGAAAGCATTGATATTCCAAATGAGAAAACGGTGGTTTTTCATTTGAAACAGCATTATCCGGATTTTATTGAAGAGACGTTTTATGACGAATCGGTCCTGCCTGAGCATATCCTCAGCAGCAGAAGAGGCGCAAAATTTCATTCTTCCACTTACCATCATGCGCCTGTAGGATCCGGACCTTTCAAATTCAAGAAATGGGTTTCCGGCTCGCATCTTGTGCTGGAAGGAAACGAACGCTATTACGGGGAAGGTCCTTATCTGGATGAAATTATTTTCAAGTTTATTCCCGATATGAACACTCTTCTCGTGCAGCTTAAAACCGGTGAGATCGACTTTTTCGATAACGCTGAAATAAATTTCCTGGATCAAATAGAGAATATTCCAGGAATAGCAGTATACAAAACCCCAATGCTCATGTACGAGCATCTCGATTTGAATAACGATAATCCTATACTTAAGGACAAACTTGTGAGAAAAGCCCTGTGTTATGCGACCAACAAAAGGGAAATCGTTGAAAAAGTTTACGGCAAAGTTGTTCAGATCGCAGACCTGGATGAATTTCCGGCTTCAAAATACTATAACAGCGAAGCGGCCTTGGGTGCCGCCTATAACCCGCTCGAGGCCAGGAAACTGCTCCATAAGGCTGGTTGGATGGACAGCGATAAGGATGGAATTCTTGAGAAAAACGGGAAAAAACTTTCCCTCACGATTTCGACAACTTCCGGGCAAATCAATAGGGAGAGGACCGAGGTGGTCCTGATGAATCAATACAAGGAAATTGGAGTGGACCTGCGCATTAAAAATTACAACCCAACTGTTCTATACGGAACGTTCAGCGACGGCGGAATTCTTAAAACCGGCAAGTTCGATATAGCCATGTATGCGTGGCTGTCGTCCCCCGAGCCGGCGACAAAGGAAGCCCTGTATTCCTCCCGGAACATTCCTCCAAAAGGACAGAACCATCCCAGGATCAAGAACGAGGATTTATCGAAGCTGTTAGCCAAAGGATCAAAAGAAGTAGACGAAATTAAGCGTATAGAAATATACAAGAGAATCGCGGAGATTCTGGTGGATGAGGCTCCGGTGATTCCGCTATTCTGGTATACTTCCATAGATGCTTGTTCCGATAGGCTTCATAACCTGCGCCCCAATCCCACCCAATCCTCCGACACCTGGAACGCCGGCCAATGGTATATGACGAGGCAGCCTTGAGCGTGCAGCGATTGTATCGAATTTCCAATTAATACTACCGGTTGCGCGGTTTTTGGTACGAAACTCGCACAAGCTTGTTTTCAGCAGGAGAGGTGTTGGCGTGTGTTATGTAACAATAAATAAATAAAGGGATTATGTTTAAATGGCCAGATTCATAATAAGAAGATTATTGGAAATTGCCCTACTGGTATTTGTAGCTTCGCTGGTTTGCTTCGCCCTGATGCAGGCGGCGCCGGGAGGACCAACGGCGGTTCTCTCGCAGAGCCCCCTGGTAAGGCCTGAAGACCTTGAAAGAATCAGATCGAATTTCGGAATCGATAAACCCGTTATTATACAGTATGCCTTATGGTTGAAGCAGGTAGTTCTGCACGGCGACTTCGGTCATTCCTTTGTCACGGGAGAGCCCGTTATGCAAATGATCAAGCAGCGAATACCTGCCACGCTGGAACTCATGCTGTCGGCTTTCACGTTGGCTTTCGTTTTCGGGATTTCAGGAGGCATAATATCGGCAATGCGCCAGTATACAAAACTCGATACCTTTATAACTTTCGTGGCGTTGATAGGAATTTCAGTTCCGGTTTTTTGGCTGGGTTTGATGTCGATGATGTTCTTTTCAGTGAACTGGCATATGCTGCCGTCTTCGGGAATGTATACCGTGGGAGCGGAGTCGTCTTTGTGGGATCATCTGAGCCACCTGATCATGCCTTCTATTGTGCTTGCACTCATGTTTATCGGCAGTTGGAGCAGGTATATGCGAGCGAGCCTCAGCGAGGTTATGAACATGCACTATATAAGCGTGGCTAAAGCCAAAGGTGTGCCGGAGGGTTCGGTATTGTTCAAGCATGCCATACGCAATGCGTCCATTCCCGTTTTGACGGTTATAGCGCTTAATTTACCGGCATTGTTTACAGGGTCCATCATAACAGAAACCATATTTTCATGGCCCGGCATGGGCAGGTTGTTTTACGAGGGCCTGCTAAGACAGGATTACACCAGGCTGATGGGAATCATATTCATTGCTTCGGCGTTGATAGCGCTGTTCAATTTTATCGCGGATGTTGTTTATGGAATTCTCGACCCGCGTATTAGATACGCAAAATGAAAATCCGGCTTCGAGCAGCAAAGCAAAAAAGGGTGATCCGTTTCATCTCAGGGATCCCTTATTGCCTTTATCCGATCGAAGCGGTGTCTGCGAAGACAGAGGCCTGCTGCCCCAACTGAAGAAAGATAAAATCGCTTTTACGGCTTTGATTCTTCTTTCGATCATAATTCTGTGCTCAATCGCAGCTCCGGTCTTAAGCCCGTATGATAAAGATACAATAGATCTCACCAAGCAGTACCTTTCTCCATCCGTTAGCCATCCGTTCGGAACGGATGACATGGGCCGGGACTTCTTCGTTCGAGTCATGTATGGCGGCAGGATTTCACTGGCCGTTGGTTTCCTGGCTGTTTCAATAGCGCTGATTCTGGGACTTCTGACCGGAGGTGTTGCAGGGTTTTATGGGGGCGCCTTGGATACGGTGATCATGAGGATAGTAGACTTGATGCTGTCCATACCGGTATTTTTTGTAATTCTATTTTTGGCAAGCACAATGTCCCCTCATATTTTCACAATATGCTTTTTCATTGGTACTACGCAGTGGATGGAGGTGTCCAGGCTGGTCAGAGCCGGAGTGATAGCAACTAAGAACCAGGAATTTGTACTGGCCGCAAAGGCGCTGGGAATTCCGGACAGGAAAATTATCGTTAGGCATATTTTACCTCACACTGCCGCTCCCGTCCTGGTTTCCACGAGTATAGGTATGGCTACGGCCATTATTATTGAAAGTTCCTTGTCTTTTCTGGGATTTGGAGTTCAACCCCCCACCCCCAGCTGGGGAGCCATGCTTCAAAACGCCCAGGGATATTTGAGCAGCTTCCCGTGGATGACTGTATTCCCCGGGCTCATGATATTCCTGACTGTTGCATGCTGCTATATTCTCGGCGATTTTCTAAGCAGTGCTTTAAATCCCGTGAAAAAGAGTTCAAAGCATTGAAACACTCTGTATCCCCGCATTTGCTTCCGCAATAAAACTTTCCAATTGCTGATTTTCTTTTTATAATATATTGCGTACGAATTTCATTTCATTTAATCCTGAGGCGAAAAGGTGCGATTGAATTAAGAGTTTGAAATGAGGAAAAAAGCCAGAGGCATAGGGCTGCTGTCGGGAGGACTCGATTCCGCACTGGCCGTTAGAATAATCCAGGAAGCGGGAGCCGAAGTAGAGTGTTTGCATTTTTTTACAGGTTTCTGCGTGACCGGGCATCACAGCCGTGTTGGCAGAACCGACAAGCCGATCTCCAATAAGGCCCTCCAAACCGCCGCGGATCTCGGCGTATCGATCGAGCTTATGGACATTTCAGATGAGTACCTGGATATAGTCCTTCACCCCCGCTACGGGTACGGAGCGAACATGAATCCGTGCATCGATTGCAGGATATTCATGCTGCGCAAAGCCGGCGAGTACATGTCTCAAGTCGGCGCTGATTTTGTCTTCACCGGCGAAGTCCTGGGCCAAAGACCCATGTCCCAGATGAGGCGCACGATGGATCTTATAGAAAAGAATTCAGGTCTCCAGGGTCTCCTGGTGAGGCCTCTTTGCGCAAAGCTGCTGCCGGCGACAATTCCCGAGGAATCTGGAATTATCGAGAGGGAAAAGCTCCTTGCTGTTGAAGGCCGCTCAAGAAAAATACAGATTGAATTGGCCAAGAAACATGGTTTGACTTCCTACTCTCAACCCGCCGGAGGGTGTTGTTTTCTCACGGATGAGGCATATTCGCGGAAGCTGAAAGATCTGCTCGTTGTGAGAAAAAAAAACGATCTGAGCCTGGATGATATTTATCTTCTGGGAGTAGGCAGGCATTTTCGTTTGAGCGGAGATTTGAAAGTAATAATTGGAAGGGATGAAACCGAGAATAACTTTCTCGCACGCTATGCCGATAAACTCTGGACCGCACAGGCGCTGCATGCACCCGGTCCGGTCGGTTTGATATGCGGAAAGTTGGATATCTATTCGAGCCGCGATATAGCCTCAATGGTCGCCCGCTACAGCGACGCAAAGAATGAAAAAATAGTAGAAGTACTGTTGTCCCTGGGAAAAGAAAGCAAAGTATTAAAAGTACAACCCGCTGGGGATCTGTTGTTAGAAAAGCACCGCATATGAAAGTGTCGAGAAGGATTTTAGAAAGTGATCCCCTCTGCACTCACAAAAGGAAAATTTATGAATGAGCGAAATTATTTTGTCGTGCTGGTAACTGCGCCGTCAATGAGCGAAGCCCAACGAATTGCCGATAGAATCGTTGAAAAAAAGCTTGCCGCCTGCGTTAATATAATTGACGGTTGCAAGAGTGTTTTTTTCTGGGAAGGCCGGATTCAAAAAGAAAGCGAAGTTCTCCTGATAATCAAAACCAGCGAGAAATTATTCAAAAGTCTCGAGGAAAACATAACTTCTCTGCACAGCTATGATGTCCCGGAAATAATCGCACTGAGCTCCGCCGGAATCTCGGATGCATACAGGCTCTACCTGGATGCCGCGCTCAAGCCCTGATATGCTCCATTTTCATGGCGTCCCTCCCCTCCAGGGCGTTTTTATGGTTCAAAACTTGCTTTTCCCGGTTGGGACTCCAAGAAAGGATACGCAGATCATGAAGCTTATTCGTGTAACCATATTATTGTTAATGGCGTTACCGTATTACGCTAATGCCGTTCCCGGAATGTCGATCGGTGCAAAAATAGGAAAGGCAAGCTATTCAGGAGATATTCTGCCCAACAGCGGCGATGTCGGCAGCAGTGTGTTCTACGGTTTTATTCTGGATATAACCGCAGTGCCGGCCCTGGATTTTGAAGTACAGGCCAATTATTTCGCCAAGGATTTCAGGTACAAATACGATTTGGCCGGCGTTCCGCAGTCGGTGGATTTTGAATTCAGAGATGTCAATGTTATATTACTTGCCAAGAAAAACATTTTCAGCACTCCCGGCGGTCCCATTTCATTTTTCGTCGGAGGAGGCGTTGGACTGCACCTGCTCAATACGGAACTCGCCCAGTCGGCGGTCGGCGGGTCATTTAATCCGGCTGCGGCGGATAATCCGTTCTCTCTCTTTGCTAATAATTCAAAAACGGCCGGTCATGGAGCCGCCGGAATAAAGCTGACCTTTCCGGCATCGCCTCTTTCTTTATACGGGCAGGGCAGGTACGGCCGTATCTTCGCCGGAGATGGGGTTTCAATCTACAGTGTAGAAGCCGGTCTTTTGCTTGGATTCTAAAGCTGCCGCAATAATGCCTTATAACTGGTAAGTTGGTTTGAAGCCGGTGAAGACTAGTTTTTCGCCGGCTTTCGCCATATGGCGGGTTTTTACTGATTCGTGCCCGCTGAGGTGGAGCAAACCTGTTTTATTTTCGCTCAAGGCTCTTAGCCAACGGCCGATAATTAAAGCGG
Source organism: uncultured bacterium (assembly GCA_964654695.1). Lineage (GTDB taxonomy): Bacteria > Krumholzibacteriota > Krumholzibacteriia > WVZY01 > WVZY01 > CAZZKJ01. The sequence goes on from CAZZKJ010000003.1 coordinate 79,982, forward strand.
GAGAAATTGAAAGAGATCGATGCCATGAGAAAACCACGAGTCCTTATAATCGATGATTCAAAACTAGTGAGGAAATGGTGTTCGGCCGCTCTCATTAAGTATGGAATAGTTGTTGAAACCTGCATCAACGGAAAAGAAGGTCTGAAAAAAGTTTTGGATTTCCATCCAGATGTAGTGCTGACAGATCTGGAAATGCCGGTTATGGACGGTATGGCCGTTATTAGCGCTTTAAAGCAAGACGAGGAAACCAGCCATATACCAATAATAGCTTTTACCGCCAGCAATGATTTGAAATCCAAAATCAAGGTTCTGGAAGCCGGAGCGAATGACTTTCTCAGCAAGGAAACCGATCAGGCTGAACTCGTTGCCCGCGTGAAAAGCCAGTTCCGTATAAAGCTTCTTGAAGACGGGCTCATTCATGAACGCAATAAATTCTTTAATATTTTAAATGATCTAAGTGAAGCCATAGTCATTCTCGATTACGGCGGCAGGATAATATTTCTGAATAATTCCACGCGGTCCATGCTCGGCGCTCCGAATTTAAAAACTGAAGAAGGCGATCTTGATAGTCTCCTGGTGAACGTCGAAAGAAAAGAAGAACTGCTCCGAGCGCTGAAAGCGGGGAAATTGGAAAATTTCGAAATGAGCGCGGTAAAGGATGAAGTTCGGAGAGATTTTATTGTCAATGCCGGGCCGGTTTTCCTGCCGGAGCAAAAGAAACACGGCTGGGCATTAATTCTCAGGGATATCACCCAGGAAAAACAGATGGAAGCGATGAAAGCGGAGTTTTACTCCATGATCGTGCATGATTTGAGATCGCCCATTACCGTCATCAACGGGTATATCAAGCTCATTCTTTCCGGAAAAACCGGCGTTTTGACTGGCACCCAGCGCGAGTTTCTGACGGGCGCGCGGGAAAGAGCAAATGCGATGCTCAAACTGGTGGATGAATTCCTGACAGTTTCCAAATTCGATGCCAGTTTTGTAAATCTCGATATTCGGGAAACCGATTTGGTCGAAGTTGTAAAAAAGAGCGTCGATGATATGAATTTTATCGCCGGTGATAAGCAGGTAAAGATAAGTTTTGAGCAGATCGGGGAGGTTCCCCTGATATCCGCCGATCCCGATAAACTGGGTAAAGTATTCGGGAATCTTATAGATAATGCCGTCAAGTACACGATGGGGGGAGGAGCCGTAAAAGTGAGAGTCTCAGCCGGCAAAGAAAAGGCCAGGGTGGCTGTGGAGGACTCCGGCATCGGGATCGATGCCGGGGAGATCGCGCATGTTTTTGATCGCTATCGCAGAATGTCCACTGCCAAAAAACGAAAGATTAAAGGAACCGGGTTGGGACTGGCAATTGTAAAGGAGATCATTGAAGCGCATTCCGGCAAAGTCTGGGTGGAAAGCCGAGCCGGCAAAGGCAGCACATTTTTTGTAGAAATCCCGCTGAACAAAACCAATTCCGAAATCCAGAATCTAAAGGATCCCGGATCCAGAAAAAGATTTTTGCAGAAAGTGGATTAATTTTGTGATCAGAAGTTCGCGTGTATCGGGAATATCATAATAACCTGACTGCAGGCGCCTTTTTACCATTATGATTTTTTCTTCTCTGGTGTCAGGGATTTTATCCAACGATTTTACAGCCTCATCCATGGTTCTCTCAATACTATCTTGAATACCAGGGTTTTCGGAAAACCCCGTTTCAGCTGTGAGACCGGTTTTGCGGAAATCCGCCTCGATCTCTCCTGAGGCGCCGCCGGTGTTGAATCCTTTCTTATGATTCTGTTCTTCCATAACCCTGATAATATCACAACAGTACCGGTTTGTGAAGGCACCCACTATATCGGCCTAAAATAGGCAATTGAGGCACAAGCCCTCAATTAGCCTTTGCCATATCAAGGACAAAGAGCTTAGCATATAGGGCGGGGTTTTTTAAAGTCGGAACGCCCCGGGATTTTTAGCCCGTCAAGCCGGGTGTGAAGCATAATAGCGAGCGCAAATCTAATCGGCATGCGGAGCCGGTGCAATAAAAGGAGTAATCGATAGTGAGAAAGCTTCCTCTGGGCATAGCTCTCAGCGGCGGCACCGCAAAGTCGGTGACGCATGTTGGGATTTTAAAGGCTCTGATCGAGGCAGACATTAAAATAGATTATATTTCCGGAACCAGCGGCGGCAGCATTATAGCCGCCCTCTTCGCTTCGGGAATGCCGATATCATCCATGGAGGAGTTGGCGCTAGAAATGAGCTGGAGAAAGCTCATGAGTTTGAAGATTTCAAGATTGGGATTCCTTTCGAGCAAGAAAATTGAAGAATTCATGAGGGAGCTCATCGGGAATATTAGTTTCGATGAACTTCAAATACCTTGTTATGTGGTAGCTACGGATCTGGAAAATGGGAATAAAAAGGTGTTCAGTTCCGGGAACGTAGCGCGAGCAGTACGTGCCAGCTGCAGCATTCCTCAAATTTACCTTCCGGTCGAAATAGACGGACGCCTGTATATCGATGGAGGTTTTGCAGAGTACCTTTCCATTGAAACTCTAAAGTCTCTGGGTGATGTTTTCGCCGTAGGTGCCCATTTGGCGCCGGAGAAAAGCATTTACAGGCATCCTCGGCACATTCTTCAGCTTATCATGCAGCTTACGGGAATCATGGCCAAAAGAAATTACACGCAATCCTTGAAAAAGGCGGATTTCCTTATCCATCCGAATCTTGAGGGATTCAGCGCATTCGATTTTGACAGCGCGGCGAGCCTGGTGGATATAGGATACCAGGTTGCCAAGGCTTCGCTGTATGATTTGGAGCAAAAATGGGCCAGAAGAAGCGGTTTTTGGAGTCGATTTATGCGAAAGGTTTTTTCCGAGAAGCACTAATGCCTTTGGTTCAGTTTTTATATTCAGAATCGGGCATTGCGCGGTCTGGAGAACATTGAAGAAATTGGCGAAAAACCACAGAATCGGAATAATAGGCGGAGGTCCCGCCGGAGCTTTTTGTGCGAACTTTTTGCTCTATCTATCGAGTAAAGAGAATCTGCCGATAAAAGTGACCATATACGAAGGTAAAGTCTTCGATGCTACCGGAATCAAGGGATGCAATCTCTGCGTGGGTATTCTTGCCCATTCGCTGATCATCAGGCTGTCTGCAATCGGGCTGAAGATTCCAAAGCGAATTATTCAAAGAAATATTGATGCTTACCGGCTCATTACCGAATCGGGAGAAATCACACTGGATAAGGACGAGAAAAGGAAAATATACACTGTTTACCGCGGTGGTGGGCCAAGAGGTTTCAAGTTCGTTGAATCCGTCAGTTTCGATAAATTTCTTCTGGACAGCGCCGTAGAGAGAGGAGCAAAGCTAAAAAGGCTTACGATTAAAAAGATCATTTCTCCCCGTACGCCGGATGGACCTTACGGTCTGGAGGACGGCCAGGGAGATATCCATGAAGAAGACATAGTTGTTGGTGCGTTCGGAGTGAATTCTTCCGTCAAATCAGATTTTGAATCGGCAGGATTCGGATATATCCCCCCAAAAACCATTACGGCCTTTCAGTCCGAGTTCCACTTAGGCCAGGATTTCGTCACTAAAAAGTTTTCCAATACGATCAGGGTTTTTCTTCTTCCGAAAAGCAAACTGGACTTTGGATTAATCGTTCCTAAAAAAGCTGAAGTAACCGTGTCCCTGATTGGAAGAGATTTGAACAAAAAAGATATCGATGAATTTCTCAATCATCCCCTGGTTAGGCGCGAGTTCCCTGATAAATGGGAGCCGAGAGAAGGCTTCTGTTTCTGCATGCCGCATCTGCCGGTCGGTCCGGCAGCAAAACCCTTCGCGGATCGGCTTGTAATTATAGGCGATGCGAGTATATCCCGCTTTTACAAGAATGGAATTCAATCCTCGTATTTTACCGCCGATTTTGCCGCCAGAACCATTTTTTATCACGGCATAGATGCGGCGGCCTTTAAGAAATACTATTGGCACTGGAGCAGAAAGAAATACTTATTCGACAATCTATATGGAAAAACGCTGTTTTTCTCCAGCCTCTTCATCAGAAAATCCGGCCGGCTGTCGGAAATTATGCTGAACGTTGCAAGCGGCAAGTGGGCTACGCAAAATTCAAATGCGGTTCGTTTGAGAAAGGTATTTTGGAATATGTTTACAGGGAACGCTCCATACTATTATATATTTCGCGATCTGTTGAATGTGTCTTTGCAGCTTAATTTGATCAAGGCTTCGCTTCATTTCATTAATATGAGACGAGGTAAATAATGGCAAACGGTCTGGGACCGCTGGGCGACGGCAGCAAAGTTGTAATAGTAGGTGGGGGACCGGGAGGGGCCGGCTGCGCACTGACGCTCCTTCGCCACGCCAAATCAGAAGGCAAGAGCATCCACGTTACACTGCTGGAGCCAAAACATTTCGGATACCATTATAATCAATGTATGGGAGTTCTTTCTCCTCCTATTTTAAAGATCCTGGAAGAGAATTATGGCCTTGTCTATCCCAAGGAAATGATACAAAGGCATATCAGGGGATATGTTCTTGTCACCGACGGCGAGGAGATCGATCTGCCGGGCTCCATAGCCGGAGAGATATCTCACGCCGTAAGACGCGTGCAGTTTGATGATTTCCTTCTTAAACAAATAGAACGTGAAGGGGCTAGAATTATCAAAGCCAGGGCGACGGACGTGGAGTTTCATAGTGAAGACGCCATCGTTTATTCTGAAAGCGGAGCTTTTAGCGCCGATGTGATTGTCGGTGCCTGTGGGCTCGACAGGGTAATGGTGGAAGCATTCGAGAAACGCTCGGGTTATAGAAGCCCCGATTACTTGGAGACAATAGTAACTAAAATTCATCCTGAGAAAAAATATGTCGAAGCCTTCGAGGGAAAGATTTATGCTTTTTTAATATCCGTGCCCGAAATTGAGTTTGGAGCAATAGTGCCGAAAGGCAATCATTTAACGGTTTTGATTGCGGGAAAGAGGATCAATATAAAAGTTCTCAAACGGTTTCTTTCTTTGAAGAGAGTAAGGGAATTGCTGCCCTTCGAGTACAGTATTTACGATGCTTTCAAAGGGTCTTTCCCGATTACTACCGCTCGTAATTATTTTGATGACAGATTTGTTTTGATTGGCGATGCAGCAGGTCTGGTGAGGCCGTTCAAGGGCAAAGGAATCAATTCAGCATTTATAACCGGAACCTTGGCCGCTCAGGCGATGATCGAGCATGGGATATCGAAAAACGCATTCAAGGTATTTCACAAGAACTGCGAATTCATAACGGGAGATCTGTGGTATGGGAGATTCGTTCGTTCTTTCGTGAACTTTGCCACCAACCGGCTTTCAATCGATCCCATTGTCAAGCTTGCCCGGATGAATACTTCTTTGCAGGTTGCCCTGTTCAATGCTGTCTCCGGCAGAGCCAACTATAAAAGTATTCTGAAAGATGATATCCGGCCCCTGGATTATATTTCTATGTTCAAAGCATACGCCGGATTCACTGTTTCCAAATTCTTCAAGTCCAGGAGCTGATTAATGGTTCCTGATCGCGGTCAAATATCATCCAGGATTGTAGCCGTTATTACTGATTTTGGCACAGGGGATTTTTATGCCGGAACAATGAAAGCCGCCGTTCTTTCTGCCGCCCCTGAAGTTACGGTGATAGATATCTCACATGATGTTCATCCGCACGCGGTGCTCCAGGCCAGTTTTGTTCTAGCAAGGACTTTTGAATATTTTCCCAGGGGAACGGTTTTTCTGGCCGTCGTGGATCCCGGAGTCGGAGGCAAGAGAAGAAATATGATTTTCATGTTGGAAAATAAGTTTATAACAGCACCGGATAACGGCCTGATAAGCGATCTTGCCTCCGAAAGAGATTTGGAACGGTCTTTTGAGATTTCCGAAGCCGGGCTGGGACCTTGGAAACCGTTTAAATCCGCGGGACGGACATTTCTCGGCAGAGACGTTCTGGGTCCGGCTGCGGGGGCCCTTGCCGCCGGAATCGGCTGCGAAAAAATTGGAGAAAAGGCCGAGGACTATAAAACACTAAACCTGCCTTTGGTTTCTGTCGAAAAAGAAGCTGTGGTAGGCAGGGGGAGATACATAGACCGTTTTGGAAACATCATTACCAACATAAGCGCAAAAAACATTGAACAGACATTTCCCGGCATGCCGCTTAACCGGGTCAGGGCCAGCATTATGGGGCGAACAGTAACTGGTATATCGGAATTCTATTCGGAGAACGCTCCCGGCGTACTCTCGTTAATTTTAAACAGTTGGAACATGGTTGAGATATCTGTGAACCAGGGCAGTGCGGTAGAAGCAATGGGCCCGACCCGGGCTGAAGAAATAGAGATTGAAATCGGAATGCAGCATTCTGCTTGACCTTTTACCGGATTGGTGTTCTAATTATATACCGGAGGTTTATTAAGGACTATATTAGCAGACGTGCAGCTATGCTTTTTTTTGGCATAGCCTTTTCTTTTCAGTATTTAAAAAGGAGTGCGGAGTATGGAAATCACTTTAAGCGTAATTAAAGCGGATATCGGCAGTATCGGCGGCCATATTCAACCCAGCCAAGAGCTTTTGCAAGCGGTTGATAAATATGTCGGCAGCAACGGGAGCGGGATAATAATCGATTATGCTATAAGCTCGACAGGTGATGATGTGGCTCTTCTCCTCACCCACCAGAATGGAAAGCTCGATGAAAAAGTTCATAAGCTTGCTTGGGGCGCTTTTACAACCGGAACGGAAGTGGCTAAAAAACAAGGACTTTATGGGGCCGGCCAGGATCTTTTGAAGGATTCGTTTTCGGGAAATGTGAAAGGTATGGGACCGGCCGTTGCCGAGCTCGAATTCGAGGAGAGGCAAAACGAGCCTTTTTTGCTATTTACGGCGGATAAAACGGATCCAGGAGCATACAACCTGCCGGCTTACCTTGCATTCGCCGATCCCATGCACAATGCAGGCCTTATGCTCAGTCCCAAAATGAAGGATGGTTTCACTTTTCGCATTATGGACGTATCCAATACCGAGGGCGACCGTGTTATCGAACTTAATGCACCGGAAGATATTTACGATATAGCGGCGCTTCTGAGGGACAACCAGAAATATGTTGTTGAATCCGTATATTCCAGGACCGACGGCGAACCGGCGGCTGCGATAAGCACAACCAGGCTGCACAATATCGCGGGACGTTATACGGGTAAAGACGACCCGGTGATGCTTGTCAGAACTCAGGGAAGTTTTCCGGCTACCGGAGAAGTTCTGTCACCCTTCCGGCTGGGACATTTTGTTGCGGGCTTTATGAGAGGCAGTCATACCGGGCCCCTCATGCCTGTTGTCCAGAACTCGTCCATTTCATTTTTCGACGGGCCTCCGGTTGTCGCCTGCGCGGCCTACTGTGTGCAAAATGGGATATTGACGGAAGCTGCGGATGCTTTTGCACATCCTTTCTGGGATTTTATAAGAGACAAGGTATCGCGCAAGGCCATCGAGATACGCGAACAGGGTTTCAGCGGATGCGCAATGCTTGGTTTCGATGAATTGGAATATACGGGAATCACCGAGAGGCTGGAGAAAATAAACGGTAAATTCAAAATGGAATAAACCGCTCCAGCTTTACGAAGGATAAGCCGCCGGGCGACCGGGGGGCGACAGTTCATTCGACAAACTCTGCCACGAAATAGCAGAGTGTCAGTTTTTCTTCGGTCGCGAGTTCAATCATCTTGTTCCATTTATAGACGGCTCCGACCTCGAACACTGCTTTCTTGAGATAATCTCCTGCACATCCTGTATATCAGTATTCAATCACCCGGCTGCATGGATCCGTGTTTTTTGGCGATCGGTGTGCCCGGGTTGCAAACCGTAAACCCCGGCGAATGTAAATATTCTTGAACTTTCTCTCATTTATTTCATAGGTTCGTTTCAGTTCAAAATCTTCCGATTTCAGTCTGCGGTAAATACCGGCCCAAAGAGGATGCATGGCTATGTCAATTCGATCAGGAGACAGATCATTTATATTTTCAAAAGAAGAGAGCACCAGGCATTGGGGATTCGTGGAAAAAATATAATCAACGATTTTATCGACGCTTTCCGGACTGCTGCCTTTGTTATATTTTTGAAAAGAATCGAATCTGATCCTGCTTATTATTTTATCGGTTAGTCCCAGCATGTCTATGACTACGTGATCCGAATAATATGATATAGCTCCGATCTCATTGGTGGCGATTTTCGATCCACGTTCCAGTGACTGTTCCAAATCCCTGCCGATTGATCTCAAAGTTGCGGAATGCATCCAGTCATGAGCACAGACATTGCGAATAACTTTGAAAGCCTGAGCGAAATTCAGGATAAGCATCAGGATCAGGCTGATGACGGCTGTTCTGTACACAACGGTTCTGAGATGTCTCTTCAAATCGTCCATGATCGTAAGCAGACCCGTAAGAGCAAGAGTCATAAAAAATGGGAAAAAGGGCAGTGAAAACCTGTCAAAACGAAGAACATCCGCTCCCACGTAGACTATGAACAGAAGTTGAAGGGCAACTACCAGCCAGCAGTACTTCCAACAGAATCTCATCTTTTCTCCAGCGGGGGGAATGAAAATGAAAGGAAGAAACATAATCAGACCGCTTTTTGCAAAAAACCTGGCAAGATAGGATGCCCCGGCGAGAAGAGGGGCGGTATAAATATGAGTGGCTCCGGGTTTGGCGAAATAAGTGTTCGGCAAGAAAGATCCGAAATATGAATATTTCCATAACGCTGCACCGAAATATAAGAGAAGCGGCAGACCGGTCTGCATTATCCTGCCGACGGTGGGGCGTTTTTTTCCCTCGCGGTACAGCACGGCGGCATTTGCGGCGAGAAAAATAACGCCTTCAGGACGCATCAGCGAAGCCGGCAGAAACGCTGCGGCCGATAAGGAAGCCATGCGCCAATTGCCCCTTGAGGCTCCTTTAATATGCAGGATGCTTCCGAGGAGAATCAGAGTTAGATAAGTTGAACTTTCAAGCCCGGATGAAGCGTAAAAGGCCAGGGGGAAAAAGCAGGCTGATACGGTAATAAAAGCATTGAGGAGAATTCGAGTTCCGGGCCGCGGGTTATCGAGTTTCTCTGCTGCGGCCCTCCTCATAAGCGCTGCGGTGAGGAATACCGCTCCAACAGATGAGGCCATCGATGCTCCCACTGCGAGACGGACTATATCGATCCCGAGTCTTGCTCCGGCGGACAAGCCGAGCGTCCATAGCAGATTAGAAAAGCCTTCAACATGTTCGCCGGGATTGAATGTTAGTCCATGTCCGCCGGCAAGGTTGTGCGCGTAGCGGAAACTTATGAAGGCATCATCCGGAATCCAGCTGATAAACAGCAGCGCGCAGCCGATATGAGCAGATACCGGCAATAATAACAATAAGTTGCTGGATATGAAGTTTTTTCTCATTTCAATTATGATTTCCCCGGTTATCAGACTTCGGCGGCAAATCAAACTTGCTCACGATGGCGTGAAATCATGATCCCATATTCGCAGATCCTTCTGCAAGAAATAGAAATAATATCGAATAACTAGTGCGGCGGCGTGTAGCATGCCATTATCGGCCTGGTTTTAACGACATGCCGGGAGTGGATTGGCAGATCGTCGGAAAGTCCCCGGAAGCCTATTTTGTCTTGATCGTTTGATTTACGAGGTCTAGAATTGCTCACAGCAAATGCAAGCATGGTTTTAGGGAGGTCGAGAGTGGAGGAAATCCAAAAATCCGTCATTGAAAAGTGGCGTGAAGGGGATCAAGAGGCGTTCGAAAAAATTGTTCGTCTCTATATGTCCGATGCCTATTTGACCGCGCTGGCGTTTGTCCGCAACGAAGATGACGCCCGGGACCTGTCCCAGGAAGCATTCATAAAGGTTTACCAGGCCAGAAAATCCTTCGACCCGACCCGCCCTTTCTACCCGTGGTTCTACAGAATACTGAAAAACCACTGTCTTAATTTCATAAGACGGTTCTCCAGAAAATACGAGAGTATTTATTACGAAAACAACCCCGACAGGGAACGCCTCACCTCCAAAGTGCCTACGCCAATTGAGCATCTGGAGGGAAAAGAGCGCAGGGCGTTTTTGCTGGCGGCAATTGACAGAGTGTCTATTGAGCACCGCGAGATCATTATTCTGAAGAATTTCAAGGAGTATTCCTACCAGGAGATCTCAGACATTCTCGAAATACCGATGGGAACGGTGATGTCGCGTCTTTATTATGCCCGAAAAAGGCTGAAGGAAATGATAAGCGAATTCGAGAAAAAAGGCCTTCCGGAAAGCGGTGTCCCCGTATTAGAAGGAAACGCATCTCCGGGGGAGGTGGTTTAAATGATCTGCGCGCGTTTTCAGAGCGAAGGTATGAAGCTTCTGGACGGCGAGATGGAGAATGCCGAGAAAGCGCTTTACGAAGAGCATCTTCGAAGCTGTGAAGATTGCAAAAAAGAAATGAAGGAAATCGGCATGATCATCGATTGGACCAAGGAACTCAAGCTCAGGGAACCCGAAGATGAATTCTGGAATGCATACTGGAACGGGCTTTACAAGCGCCTGGAGAGAAATTTTGGATTCTTTTTGGTTATTATCGGGGTTATCGCTCTTGTGATTTATGGAATTATAAGAGCAGTAACGAGTCCCGAATTTCTTACTTTTAGCGGAATTAGCCTGGCGCTTATTCTTGTGGGCCTCTTGATTGTTTTCATATCGGTGGCCAGGGAAAGATACTATGAGCGAAAGAATGACCCATATAGGAAGGTAAAGAGATGATCATAACAACGACCGACCTGGTTCCCGGCAAGCGGATAATAAGAGTGCTGGGACTGGTAAAAGGTAATACCATCCGTTCCCGTCATCTGGGCAAGGATATTCTTGCAAGCTTTAAAAACATAGCCGGCGGAGAAATACGTCAATACACAAAATTGATTGCCGAATCGAGAGAACAGTGCTTGGACCGTATGCGTACGGAAGCCACAGAATTGGGCGCAAACGCAGTTGTGGGCACGCGCTTCACTACCGCCAGCATGATGCAGAACGCAGCCGAGCTTCTCGCCTACGGTACTGCTGTTGTTGTTGAAAACGAATGATCCGCCGCTCTTTCTTGATACTCCTTCCGTGGGATGTTATATTTCAAGATAGTTGAAGTGCTACTTGGGTTTGCCAGGGTTAAATGCCGCCGCCAGGCCATGCCTCTTGGTGCCGCCCCGCGCTGACAAGCGACTCAGGTAATTACAGATTAGAAAACGGAGCGAATAATGATTATTGGCGAATGGAATGTTAAAGAATGTCTGGTAGGAAAATTTAAGCTGGACGGCGGAGCTATGTTCGGTGTTGTCCCCAAAACCATATGGTCCAAACTGATTCCAGCTGATGATCTAAACAGAATCCCTATGGCGTTAAGAACACTACTGATAATCGGCAACGGTAAATCCATCCTTATAGATTCGGGCAGCGGACGTGGATACGGAGAGAAACTGGAAAGGATCTACCAATTCAATGAATATAAAGGAGTGGATAAAGCGCTTCTGGAAGCCGGTCTCAGCCGGACTGATATCACCGATGTTATCGTATCCCACCTGCATTTCGATCATGGGGGTGGTCTGGCCGAACCGGACAGCGGCGGCTGGAAACTCTCCTTTCCGAATGCCCGGCATCATGTCCATGCCGCGCAATGGGATCACGCGCTTTCGCCGACCGCCAGGGATCGGGCCAGTTATTTCGAGGATAGAATAGAAATACTGCAAAAAGAGGGGGCCCTCGATCTGCATGACGGTCCCTGGAGCATGGATAACGGGTTGGATATCGAGATAGTAAACGGTCATACTCCCGGGCAGCAGCTGCCGAAAATATCCGGCGGAGGTAAAACCCTGTTTTTCTGCGGAGATCTGGTGCCCACGGCATCTCATCTACCTGTTCCTTATATAATGGCTTATGATCTCAATCCCGTTCTCGCGATGGAAGAAAAGCTGGATTATCTCGACAGGGCGGTCGACCAGGAGTGGATACTTTTCTTTGAACACGATCCCGAGATTGCTGCCTGCCTGGTTAAAAAGTCAGGCAAAAGGTATTTAGCAGCGGAACCTGTTAAATTATAAGTTTGTTGCGCTTGACTTTTGGATTGTTTTATGAAATATTCTCAATAATCAATTGATCATTTGCCAAACCTTTGCTACAGGAGGTTTTTTATGTTGAAAAGAGTGTTGGTACCGTCAATCGTCCTGCTTCTATTCGTTGGGATTTCCGTATTAGCTGTTTCCGGTCTGGATTCCGCCCTGGCCGGCAATTCATGCAGTAAAAAAACCAAGAAGGCAGGCGCATCGGCCGCTGCGGCCGGTTGTACCAAGGGGACAAAAGCTTCTTCCATGTGTTCGAAAGCATCAGCCGCAGCTTCGGCGGCTTGTTCGAAAATGTCCGGATCGGCAAAATCCGCCTGCTGCTCAAAGCAAAAAGCGGCTAATGCTTCAGCATCAATTCAGGGCGTATCGACGGATATGCCGTGGCATGAATCCAAAAGAATAGTCCTGACCGGCAGTTATGTCTGCGGGAAGTGCTCCCTTTCCAAGCTGGATTTTTGCCAGGGATTTCTTAAAACTTCCGAAGGCAGCCTGTTTCCCCTTATGACCGGACTCCAGGTCAATAAGATGAAAATGGCCGCTCACAGCAAAGACGCAAAAGGATTCGAAGTGGTTTCCAAGGTGAGAATCATAAACGGCGTCAAGTATCTACAGGTGCGGAACTTTACTAATCTTTAATACCCAACAGGATTAATATGAAAAAAGAGGCTTTCCTGGGAAGCCTCTTTTTTTTGTTCTGAATATCGAAGTTGGTATCATCTTTTGCGTGATTTCCCGCTCTTGGAACGTTTCCCGCTTGATCCGGATCTGTGGGAAGCGGCTCGGCGGTGGGAAGGCGTCCGGCTGGGTTTGCGGATGCTTCGCGTAGATCCGCGGGCTTTTTTCGATGGTTTTTGCAGGGAACGCGAGGATTTCTTCTTATGAATATTTCCGCCGCGGGACTTGCTTTTGCCGGAGCGTTTTTTATAAACTTTCGACTTATTTCCCTTGTAAATACGCTTCTCGGTTTTATGTTTTGGATGGATACGCGGAAGCCGCCCGGGCTTTTTTATACCGGAACGTTTTACACTCTTCTTATAGCCTGTGCGCACGCCTTTATTAATATGTTTTCTCTTTAGTGTGCGATCCTTCACATATGATTTGCGGTTCATTTCCCGTGTATGTTTGTAACGAACGGAATTGATCCTAAGATCGGGGTTCCTCCTCGAGGCGTAAGCCGCCGCGGCATAGAGATTGGTTTTGCGGCGGTGACGCTGGAGATGCAGGGGCCTGTACACATAGCTATTATTTGCGTAGTAACGATCATATCCCCAGCCTGACGAACCCCACCCCCAGCCAGATCCCCAATACGGGTAGTCATAGTAATTCCATCCCCAGCCCCATCCGAAATTGAAACTGAATCCCGATCCCACCCCATAAAAAGGATCATAATATCCCCACCATGGGTCGTACCAAAGAGGAGAGTAGTACCAGGGACGCGAGTAATAAGAATAAAACGATCCGGGATAATAAACTGAGGATTCATAGGGATAAAAAGCTATATATACTTTAGAAGAGGTTTCGTCTTCATGCACATCTTCGTCGTTTTGCTGTTCCGCAGCCAAAACGGCTTCGAAGCCCCGGTCAAGGGGATAAGCCAGGCCGGATCTTTGTCTTTTTATCTCGGTCCAGTCATATTTGGCGCAGGATTCGGCATATGTTCTGCGTCCCCCTTCATGGCATTCCGAGCAGATATACCTGGGATATTCTACAGTGTCGTTAATAAAGAAATCAGTGAAAGCCATCGACACTCCGTCCAGATGGCTTATCCCTCTTACGAGTTCCGATGCAATCATGTTGGCGGCCAGCATGGGGTCGCCATCAATACGGAAGAGTTCGTCCGCCGGAAGGTTCTCGTTTGCAGCTAAAAAGTCCAATTCTTCATCGTTGATCCGGCTTCTATCGATCACTGAAACGGCAAAAATGTATTCCAGCCCAGTAGAACCGCTGACGAGCAACGCAGAGTTGGGATTGTCGGGAATTTCATATTTTCTTCCGGCAAATGCTTTCTTAATGCGCGAGGAAGATTCAGGGTATATCAGGTGGACATAACCATCGGTATCGATATCGAAGATTATGACATATGAATCTTCAGTGGTTTCGAACCTGAGGTTGATGCTTTCACCGGGTTTGTAAATGGATCCGGCCGGATCGGCCAGATCGATCTTTATCCCACCCGATATCAAGGTTTGCGGGGACGAGCGGGTAACTGAGAATGCTTGGACCGGCAGCAGCATCATACCGGCCGCCAGTGTTACAAGAAGTTTTTTCATGGGGCTCCCTCCAATCGTTTGAGGTTGCCAGGGGGAATCGGTTACACCTCTAAAGTATAGCCCTTTTACGCATATGTGGCAAGACCAAGACAACTCTGGCTCAGCGATAATTTCGCAAGATTGCTTTTGACGACGAGTTAACCCTTTGTTATCTTTGGAACCATCCCGAAGCTCGGATGTTTAATAAAACTGCGTGTTTCCATTCAAACATGATACATGCTGGCAATAATGAAAGGGTTATTCATGAATGCCATCTGGATGATACCTCCCGCCGAGATAGGAGGATCCGTTCCATCCCTCCTCGTTGATACCGGTGTTTTCGCAAAAACGGTCCTTTTGATTCTTTTTGTGATATCTGTTGTATCCTGGGCCATAATGTGGGACAGGACCAGATTATACTTAAAGCTCAACCGAAAAGGAACTTTGGCCAGGAATGACCTGCGTTCCCGGGGACTTCCTGTAATGCTTCAAAACTCGGCCGGGTATCTGCCTTCGGTCGAGGGTGCGATTTTATCCCGGGCAAAGAATTTCCTGGCCGCAGGCCAAAACCAGTCGAAGCCTGATGGGGAAAGCGGGGCCGGAGATGCTCCAAAAGAGAACGGCGGAACATCAATGGCTTTCAAGGGCGCCCTGGAGAGAAGGGCTCTCGAAGAAATATCTGAGATGGAAAAATACCTGGTTTTTCTGGCCACGACTTCAAGTGTTGCGCCGTTTCTTGGTTTGCTGGGAACCGTTTGGGGAATCATGAGCAGTTTTCTCAGCATGGGAGTCCAGGGGACAGCGAGCATAGAAGTCGTTGGCCCTGGCATTGCGGAAGCTTTGATTACCACGATCGCAGGTTTGGGAGCGGCGATTCCCGCGCTCGTAGGATATAATCTTCTGGGACGCCATGTAATACGCCAGGAGACGAGGACGGATCTGTTTATTTCAACAGTAGTGGAATCTGCCGAGACGCTCTTCAGATCTGAATCGGCAGCTTCGAGCAAGGTTTCTTATGAGAAGAACCCGGTATAGTTCCATCCATGATATAAATGTCACGTCTCTCGTAGACGTGACGATGGTGCTGCTCATTATATTCATGTTGACCGCACCGTTCATTCAGGCCGGTATCAAGGTAAAACTTCCGAAGGCCAAATCAACGGTAATAAAGGAAAGGGAGGGCATAGTCGTCACCATTGATAAGAACGGAAGGATTTATCTGGATAATAAAGCCATTGCAAAGGAAGAACTGCCTGAAGAATTCAGGAAATTAAAGGTTGCCGGTGAAGAAAGGGTCTTTGTAAAAGCCGACCGTGATGTAGCATATGGAGTCGTGATGGATGTTATTGGAAGCATTAAAGAAGTGGGTATCAACGAAGTCGGTATGATAACGGAAATCAAGAAATGATCACCGGATGCATGTTAATTCCCAGAGTTATAGAGCTGACATGAAAAGCGCCATCGCCGTCTCTATCTTATTCCATGCGACCGTCTACTTCCTTTCAACCCATATAATCAATTTCTCAAGGGTTCGATATGTTCCCAGGCAGGTATACGCAGTAAGCCTGTTTTCAATGGATGACGCAAGAAAGCACCCGGATGAGAATAAAAACACCAGACCAACTCCTCCGAAATCCCCAGAGAAGGCCGAAAAAGATGAAGAGATGAAGCCACCTCCTGATGAATCCCAATCCAGGAGAAAGAAAAAGCAAGTTAATAAGAAACCTAAAGTCAAAAAAAAGACTGTACCTTCCAGCGAAGTGAATGAAAAAACTGCCGCCGATAATCAGACCAGCGGGGCTTCATCCGCAACCGGGGGAGGCATTGCAACCGGCGATATCAACCTGGATGCCTCCGATTTTCCATTCGGATATTATCTTGTTTCCATCAGGAGAAAAATCGCATCAAATTGGAATGTTATTAACGCTTCGGGAGGAGAGGCTGCGCACTGCAGGGTATATTTCAAGATTAACCGCAGGGGCGGTATAATATCGCCTACTATTGAGACTTCCAGTGGATATTTCCTTTTCGACCAGGCAGCGGTTAGGGCCGTGCTCCAGGCTGTTCCGCTGCCTCCGCTGCCGGGGGAATACCAGGAGGATTATCTGGGCGTGCATTTCAGCTTTGCTTATGAGGAGAGATAGCATTTTGATAATCCTTGCACTGCTTGCCTTGTTCAGCGCTATTACTCCGGTAAATTCAAAAGCTCAAACCGAAGTGGAACTGGGGATCAAAACCTCATTCGCCGACAAAATCCCTCTTTGGATGGAAAAGATCGGATATTCGGACTCTTCTCTGAGAGACATTTCACAGGAACTGGATCAGATCCTGAGGACTGATTTGGAATTTTCAGGTCTTTTTACGATTGAGAGAGGACGCCCCGAGAATACCTCAGGATCGCATGACAATTTATCCATTCTGGTTAGGGGGAAAGTCAGCTCTAAAAAAAGCGGCCCTCTTCAGGACAACACCTATTTCGAAGGCAGGGTGATAGACGCGTCAACAGGGCGGATGATCGGCGGCAAGCGTTACAGGCTGAGAAAAGGGCTGAAAAGAAAAATCGCGCATCATTTTGCAGATGAGATTATTAAAATGCTCACAGGCGAAAAAGGAATTGCGAGTTCAAAGATAATCTTTGTAAGAAAATCCTCCGATAAATGGGAACTTGTGATGTGTGATTATGACGGTTATGACCCCATAATACTTCTTAAGCTTAATCGTCCGATTCTCAACCCCAGGTGGATCGAAAATGGAAAAGCGCTGGTTTATACGAGTTTTCTCTACGGCAAGCCGGACCTGTTTATTCGCCGCCTGTCGGAAAAATCCTCCAAACCCCTCGCGACATTTTCGGGATTAAATTATTCGGTGGATTGGTCCCAAAAAAGAAAGGAACTTTTGGTTACATTGAGCAAAGACGGCAATCCTGAAATATATCTTTTTGATATTGAGAAGGGTCTAAAAAAACGGTTAACATATAACCGGGCCATAGACTGCAGCCCATCATGGTCTCCGAGCGGCAGGGAAATTGCTTTTACTTCGGACCGTTCGGGAAGTCCTCAGATTTACTTGATGGAATCCGACGGGAGCAACGTGAGGCGGCTGTCATTTTACGGAAGTTATAATTCTTCTCCCTCATGGGCTCCCCAGGGCAGTTTTATTGCATTCGTATCGAGAATAAATGGGTTTTTCCAGCTTTGCACGGTCAAACCTGACGGTTCGGGTCTTAGATTACTTACGGACGAAGCCCGCAACCACGACTCTCCGCGCTGGGCTTCGGATGGAAGACATATAGTGTTTACAGAGGATACTCCTTCGGGCAGCGTGATTTCCATTGTTGACATCAATACCCGAGGTAGGCGAATATTATCCCAGGGCAAGAGTTCCGATTGGGTCTCGCGTTAGCCAACCGGCCGAATCGGAAGAAATTTTAACAGGTGGAGGTAAAGTGAATGCGTAGAATAAATATGTTTTTATTTATTTTGCTGTCAATTGTAATAATATTTGCTGTTTCATGTTCCAAGAAGCAAACGGTTAAGCCGCAGGCTGAACAAGAACCTGTCAGCGAGATGGATGTCAGTGAAGAAGTGCCCGCGATCGAGGAAGAGCCCGTGGCGGAAGAGCCGCCGGCAAGGCCGGAGATGAGGGAACTGGAGGATGTGTTTTTCGATTTTGATAAGTACATTCTAAAGAGTGAAGCCAAGGCGGATCTCAATAGAAACGCCGAACAGCTCAGAGAATACCCATCCGCAAGCATTATCATTGAAGGCCATTGCGATGAACGGGGTACGGAGGATTACAATATGGCCTTGGGTGAGAAGAGAGCGAAAAGCGTAAAAGCCTACCTCATTTCCCTGGGGATCGATGGAACGCGTCTTTCAGTAATAAGCTACGGAGAGACCCGGCCGTTTGCTTCAGGGCACGATGAGTCGGCCTGGTCTCAAAACCGGCGTGCTCATTTCGTCGCCAAGAAGTAAAAATGGTACTGAATAAAACACATTTCACAAAGATCGTCCTGCTTCTTGCTTTGTCGGCATGTTCAGGATGCTACGGGGGCAAATTTGTAAAAATGCCAATTAATGCCGACATTGCTTCCAGGCGCCTGGATACGCTTAAAACCCGGCAGCAGCGGATTATGAAATCGCTCGACACCCTCTCGCATCAATTGAAGGACGAAAAGGAAGAGCGGCTGAGGAACGGTGCAGGAATAGAAGCGAGGTTATCCGAAATCGAAGAAGCGCTGAGAATTCTATCCAGCAAGGTGGATGACAGCATGCAGTTGATGATGGGAATAAAACGGCCGGCGGCGCCGTTTCGAGCAATTGATCCCCATCAATCCACAGGGGATTCGCTTTCGGGGACGGTTCCCGACAGTCTGCAGAAAGAGAATGATTCTGCCGGAGACAATTCCGATGAAGATGATCTCTATAAAACGTCTTACATGGACCTGACCTTGGGTAACTTTGCGCTCTCCGTCCAGGGATTCAAAAACTACCTGGTAAGATATCCAGGGGGATCGCATCTGGTTGAAGTGCATTATTACCTGGGTGAAAGCTACTATTCTACGGAAAAGTATCTCGAAGCCGTCGGTGAATATCAATTTATTATCCGGGAATATTCCAAGTCCAGGCTCGTTCCCGCTTCATATCTCAAGGCGGGTCTGTGCTATGCCAAACTGGACGAGCCCGCTTTGGCGGAAAAATCCTTCAGGCAGTTGATCTCCCTGTACCCGTATTCGGAGGAAGCGGAGCACGCCCGCGCCGCGTTGAAGGACTTGGAAGGATAGCAGTTTTTAAGGGAGGTGGATAACACTATAAGCGGTATTTTTTTCATCTTGATTCTTCTTCTGCTGTCGGCTTTTTTCTCCGGTTCGGAAGCGGCTCTTTATTCTTTATCCCGCGCTCAGATAAGCAGAATGTCTCTAACCTCGGCCGCCGGCAGGAGAATCAAGTCTCTGTTTATTTCTCCGAGGAGGCTGCTTATAACCATTCTCCTCGGCAACCTCCTGGTCAATATTGTTTCCACCAGCGCCGTTACATCGGCAGCCCTTAAAATTTTCGGCGAGAGGGGCATCGGTTATGCTTTTATAACAATGTCGATCCTGATTCTTGCTGTCGGAGAGATTTTTCCGAAGGTTACAGCTCTTGCCCGGGCGGAGTTCTTCTCGCGCATCGTGATTTTTCCTCTGTCAGTGATTCACACTGCTTTTTATCCTATCCGGCTGCCTCTTTCCATTTTTGCAGATTCCGTAATCGAATCAATTAAAAGCCGCTTGGGATATGTTAAAAAGTATTTTTCTTCGGAAGAATTGATTACAGCTGTCGATATGGGGGTTAAGGAAGGCAATTTTGATAAATTCGAGCATTCGATCCTGTCAAATATTCTCGCCTTCCGAAAAAAGCAGGTAAAAGAAATAATGACTCCAACAGTCAATGTGTTTTCGCTGCCGGTAGAGATGGGCCGGGAAGAAATGATCGCCGAGATCAGACGAAGCGGGTTTTCGCGCGTTCCAGTTCACGGCCGTTCGAAGGATGATATCAAGGGTTTTCTTCATATAAAAGATCTGCTCAAGACGGCACTTCACGAGGAGAAACGCAGAACGAACCTGCCGCTTAGAAAAACATTCTTTGTTCCTGAAACCGCCCACATAGCCGAATTGTTGAAGGAGTTCATAAAAAGTCGAATGCATTTTGCGGTAGTGATCGATGAATACGGATCGTACGTTGGGATCGCAACCATGGAAGATATTCTCGAGGAACTAATCGGAGAGATAAGGGACTCCAGGGAACCTCACATTGCTGAATACAGGATGATTGATGAGAATAATATTATCATCCCGGGCTCAATGGAAATAGATAAATTCAACGAAATCATGAAAACGGATATACAAACCAAAGAATTTGCAACCATCGCAGGATATGTTACCGGCTTTACCGGAGTGATCCCGCGCGAGGGAGAAATCATCACTATCGGCGGTTTGCGGTTTCACATCTTATCTGCTGAGCCCAATCGAATCAGCAAGATAAAAGTCGAAAAAACATGAGCGATCTGTCACTTGGAATAATTTCGCTGGTGTCATTTATACTGGGGGCTTTTTTTTCCGGCTGCGAAACCGCATTTATTGCTTCAGATCCCATTCGGCTGCGCCATATGTCCAAAGGCGGCAGCCGAAAAGCCAGAACCGTCCTCACATTCCTGGATAACCCACAGTATCTCATGAGTTCCGTATTGGTAGGCACGAACCTGTCCGTTATAGGCTGCACGGCCACTTTCACGGCTGTTTTGACCCGGCGCTTCGGCGAGACGGGAGCTTCGGCTGCGGTGGTAGTTCTGGTCCCGCTCTTTTTAATCTTCAATGAAATACTGCCCAAAGGCATATTCTTGTATTATTCGGCCAGGGCCGCGATGTTGTCGGCCTATCCGTTGAAAATATTTTCGATTGTATTATATCCGGTTATCAAGGCCTTTTCATCAACTACCGACTTCCTGGTTAAAGCGGCGGGCATAGATTTGAAAGCCCAAAGAATGAATATTTCAATGGATGAGCTTCTTTTTCACCTCGAGGACAGCGAGGAAGCCGGTTTGATCAGCCCTGAAACTTTGGATATGGTGTCAAGGGCGGTTAAATTGAGGCGCTTAAGCGCATCCGAAATAATGATTCCGCTTGAAGATGTCGATATGGTCGAATCGGGGCAATCGATCGACGCATTTAAGGAAGCGCTGTCCAGAAGTGGTTTCAGCAGGCTGCCGGTATTTCGAGGGACTAGAAGCAATATTACGGGAATCCTTTCAATACATAAACTTCTTGCCGCTGAGGATCCTCGTGAAGGCGAAATGGAGTTGGAAGCAACCTACGTTGTTTCCCTGAAAAGCTCGATAGAAGAAATCCTTCTAAAGATGCAAAACCAGGGCTGCCATATGGCCTTTGTTGAGAAAGACGGTGGATTGATCGTTGGAATGCTTACATTGGAAGACATCCTGGAGCGGTTGGTTGGCGCAATTGAAGATGAGTATCATTAACAAAATCCTCTGATGATCCGGATATTTATTGTTGCCAAACTCACGGAAAATTATGGATAAAGCCCTCACGATTGTGTTTTCTAGCAGGAAATCGGAAAATGAAAATTGAAACCGAAGTATTTTGCCTGGAAACAAGTTATCCATTCAAAATATCCCGCAGTGAAAGAAAAGTATTCACGAATTTCATAATTTACCTTACCGACGGCAATGTGACGGGAACGGGGGAAGCAGCTCCGCAGACGTATTACGGAGAGAGCGAGAGGTCGGTCAGGTCCGCCCTTCAGAAAGTGCAAGGGAAACTTAACGGCGAACCAGGCGAACTGCGAAAAGATATCTACGGTGGCCGTTTGGGAGGGATGCTTTCAGGAGATGCTTCGGTAAGGGCCGCTTTGGATATGGCATTGTGGGATCTTGAAGGCAAGATCGAGAAACTCCCTGTCTATGCCCTTCTCGAACTCGATCCGTTAAAAACGCCGCAGACTTCGATTACAATAGGATTTGATTCTCCCGATAGAATCAGGAAAAAGATCGGCAGTGCGGCGGCATTTTCAATTCTGAAACTCAAGATGGGACTACCGGGGGATTTCGACCTTCTTGATATCGTCTTATCCGAATCGAAAAAAAAAGTCCGGGTCGATGCTAATGAGGGCTGGAATTTATCAAGCGCAAAACGGGCTGTGAGAGAGCTTCATAGCAGAGGCGTGGAATTCGTGGAACAGCCTATTTCGCATGAAAATATGGAGGATTTGAAAATACTCAAAGCCGATTCGAAAATCCCTATTATTCTGGATGAGAGCATAATTACCGTGGAAGATGTCTGCCGCTGCAGTGAACAGGGACATGGCATAAACATAAAGCTCATGAAATGCGGAGGCATTACTCCCGCTTTGAAGCTTATCGAAAAAGCCAGAGTACTGGGATTGAAAGTAATGCTGGGATGCATGATCGAAACTTCCGTCGGCATCACGGCAGCCGCTCAAATCAGTCCGTTGGCTGATTATGCCGACCTGGACGGCAACCTGCTTTTGGCGGATGATCCATTCACAGGAGCTCAAGTGGAAAATGGCCGGCTCATCTTGCCATCGGAGCCCGGCCTGGGTGTAAAAAAAAATAAATCCTGAACGCCGCAGGTTATTCTAATACCACTACCGCATGGGCGGATTGGGTGGTATGTGTTATAGAACAGTAAATGCTTTCTGCGCCGGTTTTTTTAAATATCCTTTCGGTTTTGGCGGATAAATGTATATGCGGGCATCCGGACTTGAGATTGAGCACCTCTATGTCATGCCATTTAAGGCCTCCGCTCCATCCCGTGCCGAGCGCTTTGAACAACGCTTCTTTCGCCGCGAAGCGTCCCGCCAGGAACAGGATGGAATCGTTTTTTTCTTCGAGTGAGTCGATTTCACCGCGAGTCAAAATTTTAGAAATGAATCGATTGCCGTAGATTTCCAACAGGTTTCTAATCCTGTCAATTTCCACTGCGTCTATGCCTATGCCTTTTATCATCTGCCGCGAGCTCCCGAGGTTTGTCCAATTCAACAAAATATAATAACGCAAAAACACCCGTTTGAGTAGAAACATCGGATGTTGAAAAAAAAATGTAGAGAAGCTAATGTTCTAAAAAAAGCGCTTTTTTCTCATTTTGGCACCCATTAAGTGCTCGGGTCCTGTCGGAGCGGGGTTTTTGCATTCCCGTCGCAGCCGCGCGGAAGAAGCGCGGGAATTTAATGCTCGAAACAAAGGTTGCAATGTCTATGAACCTTCCGGAACAGGCATATTTTAAACGCAATTATACCCTCGGGATTATTAACGGCACCTTGGTGAATTTTGGCATGGCGTTCATCGATCCGTTTACCGTTCTTCCGGTTTTCATACTGAGATTGGGAGCTTCGAATTTCATAGTAGGTTTGGTCAGTGCGCTTTCGGGAGCGGGATGGTTTTTGCCGCAGATGTTTGTGGCAAGGGTCGCCGAATCCAGAAAGTTTCTACTCAATATTTACCGCAAAACCACAGTGCTGCGAATACTCGCATGGGGAGGTGTTGCGCTTTGCGTTTCGTTCGTAGATCCGGAACGGCGCTTTCTCTATTTGTTGGCCTTTATTTCTTTTTTTCTTACTGCCCAGCTGGGAGCGGGCCTGGCGGCCGTTCCTTTTCTTGAGATTACGAGCAAGACCATTCCCACTCAGATGCGCGGAACGTTTTTTGGAACCCGGAGATTCCTTGGGGGTCTGCTCGGTATACTTGCCGGCTTGTTGGTCGGGGTCATATTGAATACCGCAAGGGGGCCCATGCCGGCGGTGCAGTGGGCTTACGATTTTGTGCAGGATTTTGCCGAAAGGGCGGGTGCGGTTGGGCACGCGTTTCCATACAATTATGGAATTCTCTTTTTGATTGGCGGTTCCCTGATTTCCATCGGATTGCTGTCCTTTTGCTTCGTGGGCGAACCCCCTGCTCCGAGGGTCGGCGAACCGGAGGAAGTAATCCAGCATGTGAAATCAGGATTTCATATTTTGAAAAAAGATGCTAATTACAGGCTGTTCTATTTTGCTCGGATCGCCTGGCAGTTTACTGCGATGGCATTCCCTTTTTACAGCAGCTATGCTTATCAGCATTTGCATTTTTCCGAGAACGCAGTGGGAATTTTTGTTTCCCTGTGGGTCGGGTCCGGAGTGCTGTCAAATTACGTTTGGGGCAGGCTGCTGGATTCGAGGGGCAACAAGCTGGTACTGGTAATAACAGCTTTTATGGGGATTTTGCCGCCGGTGATCATTCTCGTAATCGAGCATTTTTTTCAGCAAACAGGCGGCGGGGAAAGCAGCCTGCTGTTCCCGATGGTGGCCTCGACGTTTTTTATTAATGGTTTTATAAGGAGCGGCAGGGTCATAAGTAATCTTACCTACCTGCTTGAATTCGCGCCTCTGGAAAAACGTCCGCTGTACGTTGGATTCATGAACAGCTTTACATTTCCATTCATGCTGAGCCCGGCTGTTGGAGGCTTTATTCTGCAGTTATCGTCTATAAACGTGCTATTTGGAGCCGCGGCGGTTTTTTCTGTGATCAATATTTTACTGTGCCTGAAATTGAAAGAGCCTCGCACTGATATTCCCTGACAATCGGACCTAAAAACTGCTCATATGTCATGCCACAATGACAGCCTATCGTAAATCGAAAAGCTATGATTTAACGTAATTATATAATTGATTATATAACATGCTATTATGCGAAGTTTTTCTTTGATCTTTTTTGGCACCTCCATTGCTGTAAGAGGAAAACAGTTGATAAATATTTACAAAAACCGGTGAACCCGGACAGCATAAGGAGGTTTAAGCCATGTTTTTAACAAAGTACAGCCCGATGGCTACCGTGGATAATTTTTGGGAAGCTTTGGGACGTGATTTTTTCCCGCTCTGCGGGGCTGATGATGAAGGATTCCGGCTGCCGAGCACTAATATAAACGAAAAGGAAACGGAATTCGTAATTTCCATGGAGATGCCGGGCGTGTCTAGAAAAGATGTTGAGGTCTCGGTTGAAGGCGGCAGCCTTACAGTGGCGGCCGAGAAGGTGAACAAAGTCGAGTCCGAAGGTCTTCTCAGAAACGAAATCAGGACTGATAAATTCCGCAGGAGCTTTCAAATCGGATCGAACATAGATGGTTCGAAGATAAAAGCCAAGATGGAAGACGGAATTCTCAAATTAATTCTTCCCAAGAAACCGGAGAACGTTGGAAGGAAGATCGATATTTCCTGAGAGCGGAAGGATTGATTCTGTGCGAAAAGCCCGGGGTTTCCCGGGCTTTTCGTTTTCGCTCTTCAAGAGCTGCTTATGCCGGCAATTCATTATCGTCGGAGAGGAGCTTATTGATGGCGTTAAGTATTTGCTTTTTTGTAAATGGCTTGCTGATGAGCAAATCCACGCCGGCATTTCTGCTCTGTTCCAAGTCTATCTGGAATCCCCATCCGGTCAGCATTATAATTTTGCCCGGGCAATCTTTAGACCGCACGGCCTTGGTAATCTCCCATCCGGAAACGTCCTGCATTCCCAGATCAGTAATAATCACATCGAAATCCGTTCCCTTGACCGCTGCCAGACCCGATTCGCCCGTGTTGCGGCAGGTGACCTCATGGCCGGCTCGTTTCAGCATGGTTTCAAGAGCGCTCAATATCATCGGTTCGTCATCTATTACCAGAATATTTCCGCCGCGTGAGGAAACCGCGGTAAAACCTGCCTTTTTAACGGGAACAGTTTCTTTTATGGGCAGAGTGATAACGAACCGTGTGCCTTTGCCGGGAGTGCTTGCAACTTGAATTTCACCATCATGCCTGGTTACTATTCCATAGGTAATTCCCAATCCCAGTCCCGTTCCCTTGACTCCCTTGGTGGTAAAGAAAGGATCGAACACTTTTTTAACGGTTATCCCGTCCATGCCTTTTCCGGTATCTTCTATAACAACTTCTATGCTGGAATCAAACGTTCGCGTTGATACGAATATTCTGCCGCCATCGGGCATTGCTTCGAAAGCGTTGAGAAAAATATTTGTCAAAGCTTCGCGAAGCTCGGCCGGGTTGCCGAAGATGGGCGGGTTGTCCCGGAGATCCATTTTGAAATCAAATCTGATTCCCCAGCTGGCAGCTTCGTTTTTCCATTTGGCTTCAGTTATCTTCAGGGTATCCTCAATAACTTCATTGATATTGACCTCGGTGTATATCCCTCCTTTACGTACACGTGAGAACTCCTGTATGCGCCTGACGATTTCAGCCCCGTCAAGAGTCGTATTCTCGACCAATTTGAGCATGGTCTTCATTTCCGGATCCTTGGCGTCTTCAAGAAGATTTTGAATATTTCCAAGAATTCCAGAGAGGATATTATTAAAGCCGTGGGCTATTCCCGCAGCCATCTCTCCCAAAGCTCTGAGCCTTTCCGAACTGACCATTTTCTCCTGAGTTTCCTTGAGTTCCTTGTCCCTCAGCAGGATGGCTTTTTCCATCTCGACTCTTTCAGTGATGTCGCGGATAACTTCCAATACCTTGTCGACTTTTCCCTGCGCCAGGATAGGAGACGCCGTGATTTCAAAACTCCTGACTTCTCCTGTTGCAATGACTTCCGCTTTTATAGAGCGCTTTGAAGTACCGTTCTCGAAAACCTCTTTGATGGGATGATCGACCAGGGGATAGACTTTCCTGCCGTCTATTTCGAAAGAAAGCTCCTCGATCAACTGATCTTTGATCGATCCCTCCGGGAGTTTCATCAAGCGGTAAAAAGCCGGGTTGACATCGGTTAAACGGCAATTTCTATCTACAACAATGACGCTGTCGTCCATGCTGGAGATCAGGGCTGCAAGATAATCTCTGGTCTCTCTGATTTGGATATTGCTCTGGGATATGATTTCATAACTTTTTTTCAGGTTTTCCGTCATGGTGTTGAATGAATCCGCAAGCTCCGCAAATTCATCCTTGGAATCAATAACAGCTCTGTAGCCGAGATCCCCGTTGGCAATTCTTTTTGTCGCCGTCAAAAGCGTATCCATTGGAGCAATCAATTTCCGGCTGAACGAGTAGGCCACATAAAAGGCTACGATAATTCCAATGATCAAGGTTATCAGGAATATTATCCACGACCTGTGAGCCTGTTCGATTATTTGGTTTTCCCGCGTTTCCATGTGCCTGCCGGCCTGCATAGAAATATCGAATGTGCTCGTATTTATCTGTTTTCCCATTTTCATCAGGTCGGTTTTGAGTTCGGCTTCGGCCCGTTCGTCGGACGCCACCATCAGGGCCGGAAGCTTGTTCTGATAGTTGTGTATAAGGGCCTTTATTTTGATCTGCTTATCATGCACATTCCGGCTGTGGTGGCATGACAGACATTTGGATATTGCGGATTGAATTTTTTCGAGATGAATGTTGAATTGTGCAAGCTGCTCGGGTTTATCGGGATCGAGCAAGAAAAGGTCGGTTTGCAGACTTGCGCCTGCAATTACGAGATTCTCCCGCATCATCTCGGATTCATGAGGCTCTATTAGTGTTATGAGTTCAGAAGTAATTCGCCGAATATAAAGAACCGATGCAATATCGCCTAGAAGAAAAAGAATGCTCAAGGCGGTTATTCCTATGATGACTCGTCTGCGCATAAGTGTTAATCCGCTCGATTAACGGGGAAGTGTTGGATCCTCCCTATAATTGCCGCCGATCCGTTAAGATAAGTTCAATATATATCAGCAAGTTTATATGAGGCGCCGCAATTTGACAAGGCCGCTTTGATCCACCGCAGCCTTTTTAACCTTGTATGCAGATGGGCTTTTATGTAGAGTTCCGGTTTGAGTTTCATTTAATTCTCAGGTCGGGGAAAACCGGTGGTCCGGGCAAGGGAAAGGGCTTAGAAGAACCGATTCTTTACATGCAAATGCAGGAGGTAATATATAGATGGCTTTCATAGAGAAGTCGATGTTTCGCGAGTACGATATACGAGGGCTTGTAAACGACAAGGAATTGAATCCGCGAAGCGGCGCTTTGATAGGAAGGGCATACGGCACATTTCTGGAGAAAAAGGAAATAAAGGACGTGGTTGTGGGGTATGACAGCCGCTTTGGTTCGGTTGAGATAAAAGAAGGCCTAATTGAGGGTTTATTGGCGGCTGGCAGGAATATAATCGAGATTGGCATGTGTTTGACGCCGATGATGTACTGGTCACAGTATCACCTGAATGTAAAAGGCGGCGTTATGGTTACCGGCAGTCATAATCCGAAAGGCTGGAACGGGCTCAAACTAGCATGCGGCTTGTCCTGTACCCTCATCGGTGAGGAGCTGTTGGATCTCCTGAATATAATAGAAAATGAAACCTTCGTAGACGGCAGCGGAACCAGGAGTGATACTTCTCTTCTCGAAAACTACAGCGACGATCTCGCCGGAAGAATCGCAATGAAGAAAAAACTGAAAATTGTCATCGATGCCGGCAACGGCACTGCCGGCGCTATCGCTCCTGGGGTGTTGCGCAAAGCGGGGATTGATGTAATAGAGCAGTTTTGCGAATTGGATACGGCTTTCCCCAATCATGAACCGGATCCGGCGCTCAAGCAGACGGTGGAAGCATTGGGACGAAGGGTTGTTGCAGAAGGCGCTGATTTCGGGTTTGCCTTTGACGGCGACGGTGACCGCCTGGGGGTGGTTGACGAAAAAGGCGCTGTTATATGGCCCGACAGGTATATGATCCTGCTTTCCCGTCAGGTTCTCGAGAAAAAGCCCGGCAGCAAGATAATTTTCGATGTCAAATGCTCTCAGGCACTTGAGGAGGATATAACAGCTCAGGGCGGGATTCCCGTCATGTGGAAAACCGGGCATTCTCATATCAAGGCGAAACTGCATGAAGTTCAAGGAGCCCTTGCCGGAGAAATGAGCGGTCATATCTTTTTCGTTGAAAATTACTATGGATTTGATGACGGTCTCTACGCGGGCATGAGATTGGCGGAATACATATCAAGCAAAAACGAACCTCTGTCGGCAATAATCGAAGACACTCCCTATTATGTTTCTTCGCCTACAATTCATGTCGACTGCCCGGATGACAAGAAATACCGGGTGGTTGATCGTTTAACCGAAGAATTCAAGAGAGATTTTCCGGAGGTTGTAGATATAAACGGCGCGCGTGTCCCCTTTGAAAACGGATGGGGATTGGTTCGGGCTTCCTCAAATATGCCGATGCTGGTTTTGCGGTTTGAAGCCAAAACCGCCGAACGTCTCGATGAAATCAAGCGCCTTTTTCGAACATATATGGACAAATACGAAGAAATAGACAAGAAATGGCATAATGAATAGAATCAGCCCGGATCATTGACTGAGAAACCGCCGACAGGGGACAAGTTGCCGGCGGATTCTGCAATCCAACAAACTTCGCAAAGCTGATAAAGTCTAACGCGGGGGCTCTATAATGAAAAATAAATTCCTCTTTTTTCACGCGATTGGTTCTGTTTGTATTCTGGTTCTCCTGCTTTTTTTACCGGCCGCCGTGCTGGCCCAAGGTCCTGATCTCCCCGATGGTTATATGTCTGCAGGCGAATCCGCCAAGATAATTGCCAAGACTTTAACGATTACACTGCACCCCGATCTTTCCCCTCTTTCTCCGGCTGAAAGAGGAACTGCATCCCGAATAATCGAGGCCGGCGGTATTCTTCATAAACTCTATGAACAATCGCTTCATCACCAGGCCAGGGCGGCCTACGAAGCCCTGGTGGAAACGGACGAAGGATTGGGATCCCCTGTCGGCACTCGAAATCTAATGCAGCTGTATTACTTGTTCAAAGGGCCGATAATCAGGGATCTTGATGATGAATATGTCCCCATCCTGCCGGTAGACAATAAGGTTCCCGGCCGCAATGTTTATCCTTGGGGGATAGTGAAAGATGAGGTCGATAAGTTCATTGGAGCGCATCCCGGCGAAAGGAAAGGTATTCTCGAACTTAGAACGGTAGTTCGGCGCACGGAGAGAGATGCAGTCAGGGCCGATATCGACGCACTGGAACGTTATCCGGTTTTGGACATCCTTCACCCAGGATTAAAAGAGCGTTTAAACGATCTGGAAAAATCAAAGAGTGAAGAAGATCTGTACGTCGTTCCATATTCGGTCGCATATGCAAATGATTTGATGAGGGTATACAGCCTCCTTCAGCAGGCGGCCGCAATCATACGGGCCGAAGATGCGGAATTCGCGCGCTTTTTAAGCCACCGCGCCGTAGATATCCTCAGAGACGATTATGAAGCCGGAGATGCGGCTTGGGTCAGGGGGAAATTCAAACATCTGAACGCCCAGATCGGTTCTTACGAGGTGTATGATGATGAACTTTACGCGGTAAAAACTTTTTTCAGCCTGAGCCTGCTGATTAAGGATTTGAAAAAAAGCGCCGATCTCGAATCAGCCTTGACGGGATTTCAAGAATTTGAAGACGCCCTTCCATATCAATATCACAAGAAAGTCCAGGAGAACATTCCGGTAGGCGTTTATAATGTTATAGCCGATTTTGGCCAGTCGCGCGGAGCCAATACGGCTACTATACTACCCAATGAAAGTTACCTGGCGAGGAAGTACGGCAGGATCATCCTGATAAGGCAAAATATTATCAGCAATCCCGAACTCTACTCCATATCCAGAACTAGTTGGAAGGCTGCGGTTATGGATAGGCATTTCGATGATTACAAAGCGGACGGCAATTTCTATAGAACCTTATGGCATGAAATCGGCCATTACCTGGGCCCCGACCTGGCCGAAGACGGACGCACGCTCGGCGAAGCCCTTCAGGAGTACTCTCAAGTTTTGGAAGAGCTCAAGGCCGACCTGGTGTCGCTGTTCTTGACGAAACCTCTTGAAAAACGCGGGTATTACTCTGTGGAACAGGTGAGAAGCGTCTATGCCAGCGGTATTCGCCGGGTTCTTCTCAAAAACCAGCCGAAGAAAGGCCAAACCTACCAGACAATGGAGCTCATGCAGATGAATTACTTTCTCGAGCACGGGCTTTTGGAATTCGATAAGGCCGACGGAAGGTTTGGAATCGCATATGATAAATACAATGATGTGATTGCCGGTATGCTTGGGGAAGTCCTTGCCCTGCAGTATAGCGGAGACAAGAAGGCCGCGGGTAACTTCATAAGAAAATACGGTTCCTGGCACGATGACATCCAGGGAATCATTGCCAGCAGAATGATCGATACGGAAAAATACAGATACGTAATGGTGCATTACTCCGTTCTCGAGAATTGAACTTCCGTTTCCACGTCCTTGAGATCATGATACTTAGATGGAAATAGCAACTATTTCATTTTTTTCTTTTCAAGTTGGAATCGTTGTATTATTTTACCGTCTAATTAATATCTGAAAGGACCGTCATGATAATCGGCATACCAAAAGAAACATTGAAAGGTGAGAGACGTGTAGCGCTGATTCCCGCGGCAATCGCTCCGCTGGATAAAGCGGGTCTCGAAGTTGAGGTTGAAGCCGGCGCCGGCGAAAGCGCAGGATTCGTCGATGAAGAATACAGGAATAAGGGGGCCCTCGTCATTTCCGGGCGCAAGGAGCTGTTTGAAAAATCCGATATTATTTTGCAGGTGCGATCGCTGGGAGCGAATCCCGAGTCGGGTTTAGATGACTTACAGTTGATGCGTCCGGGTCAGGTAATTGCGGGGTTTTCAGAACCATTTACAGCCTTAGATGCGGTAAAAGCTCTTGCCGAGAAGAAAGTAACTTCTTTCTCCATGGAACTCATTCCGCGTATTACAAGGGCGCAGAGCATGGACGCGCTTTCTTCCATGGCCACCGTCGCCGGCTATAAAGCCGTGCTCATGGCCGCCGGAGAGCTCGTGCGTATGTTTCCGATGTTTATGACTGCCGCCGGGACGATTACTCCTGCGAGGATTTTCATTATAGGCGCCGGCGTCGCCGGACTGCAGGCAATCGCCACGGCAAAACGTCTCGGTGCCGTGGTAAGCGCATATGATCTGCGCCCGGCTGTTAAAGAACAAGTGGAAAGCCTCGGCGGCCGTTTTATCGAGCTCGAACTCGATATCGGCGAATCGGAAGATAAGGGCGGATATGCAAAAGAGATGGATGATCAGTTCTACAAAAAGCAAAGAGAAATGATGGCAAAAGTAGTAATGGAAAGCGACGTGGTCATAACAACAGCCGCCGTTCCGGGCAAGAAAGCCCCGATCCTGATTACAGCGGACATGGTTAGGAGCATGGGAAGAGGATCGGTTTTAATAGATCTCGCAGCCGAAAGAGGCGGAAACTGTGAACTGACGGAACCCGGCCGCCGTATTGAGACAGACGGTGTAACAATAATCGGTCCGCTGAATCTGCCGTCGACAATCCCTTATCATGCGAGCCAGATGTATGCCAAGAATATTTCGGCTTTTTTGCTGAACATGATAAAAGAAGGCGCCCTGAAACTGGATATGGAAGACGAGATCGTTCATGAGACTCTTGTTACTCATGATGGGGAAATAGTAAATGAGCGCATACGCGCTTTAATATAATTAGCATCGACTTCTGAACGCAAAGGGAGGTTAGAAATGGAGATGTTCATAATGGTTGTGACGATCTTTGTCCTCGCCATTTTCGTCGGATTCGAAGTAATTACCAAAGTACCTCCTACGCTTCATACGCCGTTGATGTCGGGCTCGAATGCCATATCCGGTATTACATTCATCGGAGCTATGATCTCCGCAGGCGCGCAGCAGACCACTCTCACTACGGCATTGGGATTCACTGCTGTAGTTTTTGCGGCCATTAATGTAGTCGGTGGATTCCTTGTCACAGATAGAATGCTCAAAATGTTCAAGAAAAAGAAGGATTGAGTTTCTTGTTATCATCAGAAAATTTTCAAATCGGCACGAATGAGGTAATCAGTTATGCACGTGGTTTTAATTAATTTTACATATCTGGCGGCATCGATACTTTTTATTCTGGGGCTTAAAGGCCTGGCCCATCCGCGCACGGCGGTCCGCGGCAACCTGTTTGGGGCTTTGGGTATGCTTCTCGCAATCGTTGTTACACTGCTGGACAGGCGCATTGTGAGCTACGAAATCATCCTTGCGGGTGCGGTTATCGGTTCGGCAATCGGTGCAATACTTGCCGTTAAGATCAAAATGACATCGATGCCGCAGCTGGTAGCCCTCTTCAACGGCTTCGGCGGCGGAGCGTCGATTCTGGTAGCAGGTGCGGCGTTAATAGAAAGCAATATAAATCCCGCCGACTCCATGCTGCAGCTGAAGATTGCAACCGTCGCATCGGGAATAATCGGTGCGGTAACGTTCTGGGGAAGCCTGGTAGCTTTTGCCAAGCTGCAGGAGGTTATTTCGGGTAATGCCATCCATTATCCCATGCAAAAAGCGATAAACGCATTACTCGGCGCTGCAGCCCTTGCCGCCGGTGTATGGGTAATCATGAATCCTTCTGATATCAGCTTTTACTGGTTGCTCGTGGGGGTGTCATCGGTCCTGGGAATATTGCTGGTGATTCCAATCGGAGGCGCCGACATGCCTGTTGTTATTGCCCTTCTGAATTCCTACTCCGGACTGGCCGCCGCAGCCACCGGATTCGTGCTTTCTAATAATGTTCTTATAATAGCGGGTTCGCTCGTAGGCGCGTCGGGAATAATACTCACGCAGATCATGTGCAAAGCGATGAACCGGTCGCTGACGCATGTTCTATTCGGAGTACTGGGACCGACCGAGGGAGGACCCTCAGCCGATGATGTTTATGCGGGCAAAATCAAGTCCACGTCCGCCGAAGAAGTGGCCATGCTTTTCGATTCCGCCAGGCGTGTCGTAATAGTCCCCGGGTACGGCCTGGCTGTCGCCCAGGCCCAGCACGCGGTGCGTGATCTGTGCAATCTTCTCGAGAGCAGGGATATAAGCGTCGAGTTCGCAATTCACCCGGTCGCCGGCAGAATGCCGGGCCACATGAATGTTCTTCTGGCCGAAGCAAACGTTCCCTATGATAAACTGTTGGAAATGGATGCCGTCAATCCTACGATGGAGCAGGTTGATATCGCCATCGTTATCGGCGCCAACGATGTTGTCAACCCCGTTGCTCACACCGATCCTTCCAGCCCGATCGCGGGTATGCCCATAATCGATGTCGACAAAGCTCGAACGGTCATAATCATCAAAAGAAGCTTGAGTCCAGGTTTCGCAGGAATTCCAAATCCATTGTTTGCATTGGATAAAAGCCTCATGCTGTTCGGAGACGGCAAGAAAGTCACCCTCGATCTCATAAGCGCCGTCAAGGAATCGTGAGTTGTTCCTGCTCTGGTAAAGTAAATCTCCTCTCTTGTCTGACTCCCGAACCGAAGCCGGGGATTCTGTATCTTCCGAACCGCTCCGGGATTGCCGGAGGCTTCAATTTGTAAGAGGATGGAGTCATGGAAAAACATAAGAGGCACTCGCCTGAGGTGAGATAGCGGGCGCGATTGAAGGAGATCGAGCGAGAAAACCGCGAGAAGCCCACATTGATATTTCAGATATCACCCGGTCCTATTTGGAAATGCATCGAAAAACTACGGATTGGTCCTCGGGTCCTTCTCGGGTATTCGGGATGGAATCTTTAGTATTAAAAACAATGTTCTTGGAAAAGACGTGTTAGCGAAAGTGATCTTCCATTATAGGAGTTCCGAATAGGTAGAAAATCCCGGACAAGTTATTATTTGATAATGTATTAATATTAGCATTGACAGGTGCGTCAAATATATATATCATTAATATGATGATATTGGAGATATTATATTGAGGTGATTAATATGCTGCAGCTATCAAAAGCGACCGATTATGCGCTCCTCTTTCTTGCGAGCCTGTCCAATCGTCCCGGTCACCGCTGGAGCGTGCGCGAGGCTGCAGAGGAGCTAAAAATTTCCCGCACCTTTTTGGCGAACATTGTTCACCAACTGGCGCGAAGAAACATAATCGTCACAAGCAAAGGGTCCGGCGGCGGTGTGGAACTAAGGAGAAAGCCGCGCGGAATAACGTTAAGAGACGTCATTGAAGTTTTCGAAGGACCGCTGTCTTTTGTCGATTGTGACGGCTGCGGCCCCGAACGCTCGAATAGCTGCTCTATGCATACTTATTGGGATGATCTGCGCATCAAAATGGTAGAGAGTTTTACAAAAACCACTATTGAGGATATCGGAGGAAATTGATGGAAAATCATTTGCAGATAAAAGGCCTTCATGCGTGTGTTGAGGGAAAAGAAATTCTTGCCGGGCTGGATCTTGAGATCCCTGCCGGAGAAGTTCATGCGGTAATGGGACCCAATGGTTCGGGAAAAAGTACTCTCGCGAACGTTATAATGGGCAACCCCGAATACGATGTTAAGTCGGGAAGCATTTATTTCGGTGGTGAAAGTATTCTCGGAAAGACCGTGGATGAGAGGGCGAGGATGGGAATCTTCTTGAGCTTTCAATATCCTGTCAGCCTGCCGGGAATATCGGTCAGCCAACTGGTAAAAAAATCAGAATCGCTTGTCAACGGCGGATCCAGTTTCGCATCGATTAAATTGTATAAAAAGGCCCTGGCCGACGCCGCCATCAAAGCATCTCTCAGCGAAGATATGATAATCAGATCGGCGAACGAGGGATTTTCCGGCGGAGAAAAGAAAAAAGGAGAGATTCTCCAGATCGAGATGCTGAAGCCGGGCTTTGTTATACTGGATGAAATCGACTCGGGTCTGGATATCGATGCTCTGAATAACGTGGCGGGTGTGATTAATGGATTGAGAGATCCTGAAAGGGCATTCCTGATAATAACTCATTACCAGAGAATCCTGTCGCTCATCAAGCCGGACCGAGTGCACGTGATGAAAGACGGCCGGGTGATCAAGTCGGGCGATGCCGATTTGGTCGGCGAGCTGGAGCAGGATGGGTATGTCAACATGGAGGCGGCATAATGAGCGGTAAAAACCTGGCCGTAAACCAACAGTACAAGTATGGATTTCATGTACCCGAGAACTATGAATTCAAATCCGCTCCCGGGCTCTCCAAAGAAGTAGTCGAGGAAATCTCTCGGCTCAAGGAAGAACCGAAATGGATGCTTGACTTAAGATTGCGCGCGCTGGAGATATTTTATTCCAAACCCATGCCAAATTGGGGCGCTGATCTTTCGGAGATAGACTTCGATTCAATCTATTACTACATACGCCCCACCGACCGGAAGAAACAGTCTTGGGATGAAGTTCCCGAAGATATCCGTCTGACCTTCGACCGCCTAGGAATTCCAGAAGCGGAAAAGAAATTCCTGGCCGGCGTCGGGGCACAGTACGAATCTGAAGTGATTTACCATCGGCTAA
Source organism: uncultured bacterium (assembly GCA_964654695.1). Classification (GTDB taxonomy): domain Bacteria; phylum Krumholzibacteriota; class Krumholzibacteriia; order WVZY01; family WVZY01; genus CAZZKJ01. The sequence continues at coordinate 116,190 of CAZZKJ010000003.1, forward strand.
AAGAACAATGGTCCAGGCTCGGAGTGGTATTTTTAGATACCGATTCCGCGCTTAAGGAATACCCGGAGCTTTTCAAGAAATATTTCGGAAAGATAGTTCCTCCCGGGGATAACAAGTTTGCAGCGCTCAATACTGCAGTATGGAGCGGAGGCTCTTTTATATATATACCGGCAGGAGTGGAAGTCGATATTCCCCTACAGGCCTATTTCCGCATCAATGCCGAATCTATGGGCCAGTTCGAACGAACGCTGATAATCGCCGATGAGGGCGCGAAGGTTCATTATGTCGAAGGTTGCACCGCCCCCATATATGCCCGGGATTCGCTGCATACGGCCGTCGTGGAGATAATCGTGAACAAGAAAGCTCAGGTGCAGTATACGACCATTCAAAATTGGTCGAACAATGTGTATAACCTGGTTACAAAACGAGCTTTGGCCATGGAAGACGCATCCATGATATGGGTCGACGGCAATCTGGGAAGCAAAATCACGATGAAATACCCGGCGGTTATCTTAAAGGGACGGGGCGCACGCGCGGATATTCTGTCAATGGCCCTGGCTTCCAAAGGACAGCATCAAGATGCGGGTGCCAAGGTGATTCATGCTGCTCCGGATACGCATTCCACGATCAAGTCCAAGTCCGTGAGCCTCAAAGGGGGCAGAACTTCTTATCGTGGTTTGGTTAAACTCAATCGATCCGCCGAGAGATCGAGGGTGAACGTTCAATGCGATGCTCTCATACTTGACGATAAAAGCATCTCTGATACTTACCCCTACATGGAGATCAAGAACAAGAATTCCAGGATAGAACATGAAGCAAGTGTGAGCAAAGTATCCGAAGAACAGATTTTCTATCTGTCTTCAAGGGGAATCCCCGAAGAAGAGGCTAGAGCGATGATTATTTCCGGGTTCATAGAATCAATCGTTAGAGAACTGCCCATGGAATACGCTGTAGAGATGAACCGTTTGATTGAACTGCAGATGGAAGGAGCAGTCGGATGAACTACCAACATCCCACAGTCAAAGAAGAGAACTGGCGGCGCACCAATCCCGAATTATTTGTTTTTCCGGAACGTACGTGCGAGCCGTCAGTTTCTATTGCTCACGAGGGAAGCTCGCTTCCGGGCGTCCATATAATGAAGCTGCAGGAGGCATGTGAGACATTTCCCCATATAATGGATGGATGCGAAAGAACAGGTTTTAATAATGATATTGCTAGGGCCGCAGCCGAACAGTCCGCGGATGGATACCTGGTTTATATAGACCGGGCCGGGGAATTCGGAGAAGGACCGGCCGTTAGCTTAAGTTTGGCGGCGGATTTGCCGGCATCGCTCAAAAATCTGATTATTATCGCCCCCGGCGCCGATGTGACATTGATTGAGCGCATGGACTCTTCTTCCTCGGGGAAACAGCTTCTGTTGTCGGCTCAGGCAATCATTGGAGCGGGAGCGACGTTGAGGTTGAAGAGATATTGGAATTTGGAGCGCAGGGCCTACGCGGATATAAGGATACTGCTTGGCGAAGATGCGCGTATTGAGATGAGTTCGTTGATGAATGTAACCGAAACCTGCAAAATCGACCAGCAGATCGATTTGAAGGAAGCGGGAAGCAGCGTGGACGAATTGTTTGTGAATATAGCTTTGAAAAATGCCCATGTTGATTTTTCGTCGAATATCAAGCATTCGGCGCCCTATACGACTTCCAGGCTGGAAGCGCGAGGCGCCTTATGGGACAAAGCCTACAGCCTCCATCATGGTGTCGTAAATATTTCAAAAGAAGCACGGGGATCGGACACCTATTTTGCCTCGCGAAGCCTCATTTTATCGCCGGACGGAAGAGCGGATTCGATACCAAAGCTAGAAATTGCCACGGATGAAGTCAAAGCGGGACACGGAGCTACTGTGAGCGATATCGATAGAGAGGCGGTCTATTACCTCATGACGCGCGGATTTCCCAGAAAGGATGCCGAGCTTCTTTGCGTCGAAGGATTCCTGGCTCCGATATTCGATAGATTTCCGGAGCTGGGTGCGGGCTATTTACAAAGGGAGAAAATAAATGCTGCGTGAGGATTTTCCGCTGCTGAGGGATAAAACGCTGGTTTACCTGGACAGCGCTGCAACCGCGCAAAAGCCCGAAGTGGTTATCGAGGCGATGAGTGATTTTTACCGCAGTGCTTATGCCAACGTGCATCGCGGTGTTTACCCGCTGTCAGAAGAAGCAACATCATTGTACGAGCAAGCCAGGAGCACCGTAGCTGGATTTATAAATGCAGATACGGAAGAAATAGTATTCGCAAAGAATACCACCGAAGCCATCAATCTGGTTGCTTATTCTCTGGGCGGTGGATTTGGTCCCGGGGATGCCATTCTGACAACAATGATGGAGCATCATTCGAATTTCGTTCCCTGGCAGCAGACGGCCAAAGCCCGCCGGGCGCGTTTCAGCGTTTTGCCGATAGATCCTCGAGGGGATCTCGACCTATCGCGCCTCGTCAGTGCGGTCAAGGACGGCGTAAGAATCGTGGCTGTTACTCATGTGTCAAATGTTCTGGGCTCGGTCAATCCTATCCGGGAGATTGCGGCCGTCGCTCATAAGTACGGAGCTTTGGTGCTCGTGGACGGTGCGCAGGCGGTCCCCCATATACCCGTGGATGTAAAGGATCTTGATGTCGACTTTTATGTATTTTCCGGTCATAAAACCTACGGCCCGAGCGGGATCGGCGTATTGTACGGCAGGCGGGATCTTCTCGAAACCATGTCTCCATTTCTCTACGGCGGCGATATGATCCGGGAAGTTCGTGTTAATGAAACGCTTTTTAATGAGGCGCCGCATAAATTCGAAGCGGGGACGCCTCCCATCGCCGAAGCCGTGGGGCTGGCTCGGGCCCTGAAATATTTAAGCGCCGTCGGCCCGGATCGGATTCACAAGCACGAGCAGTCCCTGATGAGAGAAGCTGGAAGTATTCTAGGAAGCACGCCGGGGGTAACGGTTTACGGTCCAGCAGTGGATAAAAGAATAAGCGTAGTTTCTTTCAATATCAATGGAGTTCATCCCCATGATGTTGCCGGGCTGCTCGGTTCGGATGGTATTTGCGTGCGCGCAGGACATCACTGCGCTCAGCCCCTCCATGAATCTCTCGGCCTTTCGTCGTCAGTCAGGTTGAGCGTTGGACTGTACAATAACCTGGAAGATATGGAAATTTTCGCGGAGAAGATCGGCCGGATAAGAAAGTTTTTTTCCAGGGCGGCATAGAATCCTTTTCTCCGCCGTGCTTGAAGTAATCGTTGTGAGTAAGCCTCGGCATTCAGGATGGCAATAAATGATGGACTCTATATACCGGGAGAATATCATCGAGCATTACCAGCACCCGGATTTCAAAGGCCGGCTTGATGATCCTACAATATCCGGAAGGGACGCAAATCCTCTGTGCGGAGATGATCTTACGATTGAGCTCAAAATATCCTCCAGCGGTTTGATTCAGCAGTGCTCCTTCCACGGCAAGGGATGTTCAATATCTCAGGCTTCTGCTGATATTTTGCTGGGCGAAGTAACGGGGAAATCCGTAGAGGAAGTAATGAAAATGACAAAAGAGGAAATGCTCGAACTGCTCGGAATTCCTCTCGGCCCCGTCAGGCTTAAATGCGGACTTCTGGCGTTTAAAGTAATCAAGGTTGCTCTTATAAAGCACTCCGGCGGAAGCCTGGAAAGTTTTGGCGAAGCTCGCAATTATTGATTCCATCCACCATGTATTTCTATATCAAACTGCAAAATATTTCTTTAAAAGGCATCCTCCGTGACACTCCCCCGTGTCTTTTGATATAATGAACATTTGTTGATTGCCGCTTTAATGAAAAGGAAATACCATGCAGCTGGGTATTATCGGATTGCCGCAAACGGGAAAGAAAACACTATTCAATCTTCTTGCCGGCGTTTTGAATAAAAACCGGCATTTTGATTTTACGAAGCCGCTGAGCGCCGTGGCCGAGGTTCAGGATCCGAGATTTGATCGGCTCTCGTCCATGTTCATCCCCAAAAAAGAAGTACGCAGCAGGCTGGAAGTTATTCTTCTTCCAAAGATAGAAGAAAAAACCCTGTCCCAGGGAAAAATTCTCGAAGAAATGTCAAAGGTCGATGCTTTCTGCCATGTGGTCAGGCGATTCGAGAACGACGGCGTATATCACGCGCGGCAAACATTGGATCCGAAGAGGGATATAGATTATGTTAACAGCGAATTCATCCTTCATGATCTGCTATTCATTGAAAAACGCCTGGAGAGAATTGATAAGGATCTTAGAAAAATAAAAGATGATACTGTCCTTGCTGAAAAAGAACTCCTCTTAAAAAAGAAAAACCTGCTGGAGTCCGAAGTGCCTTTACGTGTGATGCCTGTCTCAAATACTCAGGCCGGCATCATCGCTTCCTATCCATTTCTCAGCAGAAAAGAATTAATAATTGTGCTAAATGTATCGGACTTCCAACTTCAGGAATCTCAATATTACGGCGATCTCGTACGGCATTACCGGGATTTGAATATCGAGTTGATTCCCCTGGCCCTCAAAACCGAGATGGAAATAGCAGCCCTTGATTCCGATACGGAAAAAGAGGAATTCATGAAAGAAATGGGCATAAGCGAGAGCGCCCTTTCGGCTCTTACAAAAATGTGTATTCGCTCTCTGGGATTGATTTCTTTTTTCACCGTAGGCGCAGATGAAGTCAGACAGTGGTTCATAAGAAAAGGCTCTTCAGCCGCCGAAGCGGCCGGAAGCATTCATTCAGATATGCAAAGGGGATTCATTCGTGCGGAAGTCACGAAATACACCGACTTGATCGAATTCGGAGATGAAGACCGGGTCAAAGCTGCGGGGAGATTATATCTTAAAGGAAAAGATTACATAGTCGAGGACGGGGATATTTTAGGAATCAGGTTCAGTGTTTAAAACCGTAGAAGTTTTGCGGCCGGGTTTTAAACTGGGCCCCTTATGCCTCTTAAAAAAAGGCGGGTCATCTGACTCGCAAGAAATTCAGCGTCCTGATATCTTTCTGAGCTGTACCACATATATATCCAGTTCAACATTCCAAAAAGATAAAGCGCGGCCAAGCGTGGTTCGATCACACCACCCTCCTGCTCGGCCAGCAGTTTTTCGACTATTTCCAGAGTTTCGTGAAAATAATCTTTTCTTTTTTCCAGGACCTGCTTGTAATATTTGCCTGACAAAGTTTCCAATTCGTGGGAACAAACCCGGAGTTCGTGCATATTTTGCAGGAAATGTTCGAGATGATTTTGCACCATAAGCTCCAATTGGCGAACGGGTTCGGATATCGTTTCAATCTTGGTTCTTAACGATGTCACCAATGCGTTAAACGTATGGTATTGAATCAGATAGAGAAGCTCCTCCTTGCATGTGAAGTAATAATACAGTCCCGACAAACTCAAGCCCGTGGCTTTTGCAACTTTGCGTATCGTAGCTCGATCATAACCCTCGGAGGATATTATGCGGGCCGCAGCATGGAGGATGCGGTTAAGCTTATCATCAGCTCTCGTAGTGGAATTATTTCTTCTGGGGTATTTCATTGTTATTTTGCCGCTTGCGTCCGCTTTTCTCGGCGCCGTCGCCATCTCCTCGATCGGACGACCGTTCGATTCTATTTCATGAGCCCGGGATTGTCAAGAATCCCATCGCGAGATTTATGTCTTGACGGGTTTCGGGGTTTGCAGTAAATTCCCGGAAAACCAAGTCGTCCTTTTAAACTGGCCCAGCGAGGCCAGAAAGGGATTCGGATGTTGATAGGCGTTATTTCCAAAGCTCCTCGTGCAAATAAACTTGCAAGAAGGAGCTGTTTTTTGAGTAAACCCTCCCCCGGCCGGCCACAAAGCCCGGGGGTTTTTTGTGTCCGGATCATGGAAGGAAGGATTATTAACGAGAATTCATTTTATTGGCGGTTTCAAAATGCGGTCAAACGGAGGCGCAGAATTCTTGGGTAATAAAGAAAAAGGCAGGTTGGTTCTGAAAGACGGATCGGTGTATGAAGGCGTATTGATAAACACCGGAAAACTTCCCCTCAGAGGAGAAGTGGTTTTCAATACTTCCATGACGGGATACCAGGAAATACTGACCGATCCCTCATATGCCGGGCAGATAATAGTCATGACGTATCCGCAAATAGGCAATTACGGAGCCGTCGCCGGGGATTTCGAGTGTGAAAAATCAGCAGCCGCAGGCCTCGTGGTAAAAGAATTATCGCCTTTTTTTTCGAGGGCTCCCGGCAGATACGGTCTGGAGGCATTTTTGAAAGACCAGGATATAACCTGCCTGGCGCAAATCGATACGCGCGCTGTGACCAGAAAGATTCGGTCCAGTGGAACCGTAGGAGGAGCCATCGGCGGGAGGAATGCCAGCATATCATACCTTCAAGCCGAAGCCGCCGCTGCAGAAAGAGATCCTAACCTGGTTGGTTCGGTATCGGGCACGGCGCGCGGGAAGCACTGTAAGGGCAGGAAAGCGGCGATTATAGACCTGGGCGTTAAAAAAAGCATAATCGACAGCATCGCCGGATTTGGAATCGATACTTATGTGATGCGGTCGGATTTTAAGGCTGATGAAATAATATCCGGTGATTATGAATTTCTTGTTCTTTCCAACGGTCCCGGAGACCCGGTTCAGGTACCGCAGGTTGTCCGCGAAGTAAGAAGGCTGCTCGGGAAAATACCGATGCTCGGAATATGCCTGGGCCACCAGATTGCGGCTTTAGCCCTCGGAGGAGGGACCTACAAGCTCAAGTTCGGGCACCGCGGGGCGAACCAACCCGTAATATGCCGGCGGTCCGGCAGGGTTTTTATAACCAGCCAGAATCACGGATACGCGGTTTCCGGTGATATCGCCGACGTATCCGGTGCGAGGATTACGCATACCAATGCCAATGACGGTACGATAGAAGGATTCTCTGTTGATCGTCTGGGTATTAAATGTGTTCAATTCCATCCCGAAGCATCGCCTGGGCCCCGCGACACCGGCTTCATTTTCTACGAGTTCTCAAGGATCGCCGAGGCCTGGCAGGAGTCTAATAATATATGCACTCAAGCCTGATTATTCTGCATGGAACATGTTATGCCTAATCCCCTTGGTATAAAAAGCGTTTTCGTTATCGGGTCGGGTCCGATAGTAATCGGCCAGGGATGCGAGTTCGATTATTCGGGCACTCAGGCCGTCCGGGCTCTGAAGGAGGAAGGTGTGAGGGTGGTATTATTGAACAGCAACCCGGCGACCATAATGACTGATCCTGATATGGCTGGTGCGACCTACATAGAACCTATAACGTTTGATACCTGTTCGGGAATCCTCTACAGGGCTACTCGCAT
>CAZZKJ010000004.1:0-113853 GCA_964654695.1 uncultured bacterium
GAATCGCGGTACGCATATGAAGCGCCTCTCTCTTTCGCTGCGGCGGGAATGAGAGCGGGATTGATTCTTTGATACCCTCCGCTCTTATCCTCCGAACGAAGCAAATGAAATCCTTTTATATTCTCCTCATCGGAAGTACTCCATCGGAGAACGGCTGCGCTCGACTCCACCCCCCCGGCAAAACTGCTGAGCGTCACCGCCACGTACGGGGAGACGGCAAACATTTCCTGGCTCATTACCATACCGACATCCTGGCCGCCGGAGTACGCGGTAACCATAACCCGGCATGAATCCAGGTTCGCGGACGGAGTCTGCCACACGGCAAAACCCTGGTCGGGTATTTTGAGGGCCACGGGCTGCCATGTTCGGCCGTCATTATCAGACCAGTGCACGTCAACGGTGTCCACGAGGAATGGGATCGTCCATATCCAGTTTATATTTATTTGACTGTTCGTGGGCACAACGCCGCCGCTGGGCAGCACGTATTCAGGCCTCGCGGTCGTTACCACATCCGTCCCGAGAAACGATCTGCCGCGGATATTTCCGGTGATATTTACAGGAATCATATCGCCGGACGGAACATGCTGCTGAAATCCGGTCCGATCGAAATAAACAACCAGTTCCCTGATACCGTTCATGTCGGTGTCGGTGATTTCCCAATTATTCACATCAGCCGGAATTGAATCCTGCATCATGACCGAACCTATGTCCACTTCTTCGGGGATATACCCCGTGTCTAATTCGATTTCGCCTCTTATCCATCTTCCCCTGGAGGGCAGGGCGAGCGTTCTGGGATCGATAACAGCGTTTGCCGCCACCGGTCCATAGGGCACGTTGGATGTATTGAGAAATGTAACGGTCGTATCGCCGGCATTGGCTATCAGGGCCAGACCCGATCCGGATGGATCGAACGCCATCGCGGAAGGATCCTCTCCGGCCGCAATCGTATCTATTAATGTAATGATTAACACGGGAGGCGGAAGGGTGGCGCCGTTATTGATGACCGACACCGCTCCCTGCGTCTCAAGAGATACGACAATAATATCATCCGTTTCATCTTGAATCAGGTATAGAAGCGTCCCGTCCGGACTCAAAGTCACGTCCTTTGTCGACGACCCTTTGCCGACGCTCCCGACCACCGTATTATTGTCGGGTCCGGGTTGTATATCGACTATGAGAACTTCGCCCGAAGTCGTCAGGATGAACATGAGAGTTCCGTCCGGACTCATCACTACGCCCTTGGTGGAGGCGCCGGTGCCGACCGACGCGATCACCGAATAATCGAGGCCGTCCAGCACGATGAAACCGGTATCCGTTCCGACGTATATCCTGGTGCCGTCCGGCGTCATTACCACGCCCTTGGTGGAGGCGCCGGTGCCGACGGAAGCAACCACCTGGTGATGGGTGGCGCTTTTTTCATCTCCATCGATAATACTGAGACTCCTGGATCCGGCATTGGCAACAATCACCCGGTCTCCAGTTGAACTAACTACAAGGTCGATCGGGTTTGTTCCTACAGTGAGCGTAGTATCGACGGTGTCTTTTGTCGGCGAATTCGCATCGATATCCAGTACCGAAACGGTTCCTGAGTTGAAATTAGCAACGTAAGCATATTTACCGCCCGGATCAATATCGATTGCTATCGGATGATCGCCGACCCTTATGCCGGACTTGCTCTTTTGGGTAGCGACATCTATGGGAATGACCATGTCGCCTTCAGGGCTAAGCGTATAGGCCATGGTTCCGTCGGGAGACAGAGCCACACTCTTAGTGGACGAACCGGTACCGACCGACGCGATCACTTCGTCAACCGGAGATTTGTTTGGAACAAGAAGCACAAACACTTTGGAATTGGATACGCCCGCGCCGACATGGACTTCTACCATGCCGGTAGCCGCGCCGGGCGGCACCCTGACTTTGAGATAATCGACATCGGCTTCATAGGGTTTGGTTGATACCGAACCGAACATCACGGTATTATTAGCGGGATTGGGATCGAAACCGGAGCCTTTCAACACGAGGCTTACGCCCAACGCGGCGCTGGGAGGATTGATGGAAGACAAAACCAGCGGAGGCGGGCTTTGAGTGTAGAACACGGAGGAATCCGGATTTTGGAGAGCGCCCGAGGCGTCATCAAGCACCCCGGAAGCAACTTCGATGACATATGTCGTATCATAATCCAGAGCGGCCGAAGGCGTCAGCGATACCCTTTTATTAGCGTCTGCAAAACCGAAGACGGCCGGAACCGCCGCCGCCTCTCCTCTTTTATGAATATTGACCGTGGACGCGGTCACGCTCGCGGGATCAACGGCGCGGCTGAATGTCGCCAGAATCGATGTCGTCGCGCTGATGTTCAGGGATCCATCTTCGGGTACGAAGCCCGAAAGCGTCAGCGGCAGGAGTCCGGGATTTTCAATCGCATCGGCGGTAAAAAGAATCGGAGAACCGATGAGTCCCGGGGCGACCGCCATGACCGTCTGTGCGCCGGCTCCCACGGAAGACCCCAACTTCCAGACTGCTTCTGCAATACCGCTGCTGTTAGTTACAGTTATTTGCACAGTTGAATCATTGCCGGTAAAGATACCTCCCCCGGTCTTTACAATGAAACTTACCGGCAATCCGCCCCCGGGATTGCCGAGCGAATCGGTCACGCTAACGCGCAGCGGGACGGGCAGCGCCTGGTTTATTATGCCGGTTTGCCCGTTACCGGAGGTCATGCTCAGGAAATACTCCTGGCTGAAATCGAATATCCGAATACTGTCTTCCTCCATGCTGACCGCGTAGGCGCGGTTCGCATCGGGTGCAAACTCGATGTCGATCATCCCCGGAGCTGAACTCGAATAATAAGATAATACGGTATCGGGGACGGCATTCAGGTCCATATTAACCAATCCGTAGGTAGGTATTGCCGACAATGCCCTGTTTCCCCGAGGCGAAACATCTATAACACTAGGCGCCGGCGCGGCGCTGATTCCATAAAGCAGTTCGGAGTCGTTTTGCGCGGGATTCGCGGGATCTGCGGTGTCGAATTCGACCGAGTGATGCCTGTACCAGGGACCCATCTCGGTAAGATACTGGCTCAGCGCGCGGCAGGCGGAGCCGTCGGGTGTAAAGGACAGCATTCTCGATGATACCGTCGTAGTGATGAGGGGGAGAGTCGCGATGATGTTTCCCATGGTAAGGCTGTTTGGATCGAGATCCAATATGCGCAGGGCATCAGAGGAAATGATATATGCATGATATCCCGATGGGTGAAAGACGATATCGCCGACCGGCTGTATTATGGGTATCCACGATGTTACGGTGTTCTCGGTAGGAGAACCCTCGATGATATCCGCTATAAAAATCACGTTCGGAAACTTGGCACCGATGAGACAGGTTTCGCCGTCCGGACTCACGGCGACCGACGACAGGGCGACGCTGAATGTGTCCAGCACCACCGCCCCCAGTATGTTCCCAAAGCCCGCCGAATACCTGTCGATGTCGATTATGGGTACAATACCGCTCTCGACAGCCAGATAAGCTTTTTTCCCATCGGGCGCAACGGCGATATCCCGCACCCAGGAAGTATCGATGCTCGTTGTTTTTAGAAACTTATTAAAAGTCAAGCTCGCTGGATCGGTATCCATCAGGGTCACGCGACCGGATCCTCCCACAACGGCGAGATCCCCGGACGGAGCGAACTCTATTGCGCTGCTGAAATGGAAAGACGGATCGGGGTGGCCGATCGTGGCCGCGAGGCGGAGACCACCCGGAGGGGGCGAAGTTTCGAGCACATCAAAATAGAGTGAATTGGAATTCATCGGCGGAGCAGTAACATCATCCGATGGGGTTACTTCGACCCATACCGGTCCGCTCACCGCGCCGGACGGCACGTCAACAATGAGCGCCGAACCGTAGGATTGTGAAGGATACGCAAAAATGGGTCCCGACGAACTTTGGAAATATACTTTATTGCTTGTTAGACCAAATTCGAATCCCTCGCCCGAAATCACCAACTTGGTGCCTACCGGGCCGTATCTTTTGGAAAGGCTCTTTAGTACCGGGCCAAATCCTATGGACGTAACGACCAGGGATTGATCGCCCTCAATAATACTGTATGCGTAGGCAGCGCTGGGTGCGACCTCCACATCCACCGGATTTGTCCCCTGAGCTACATTTGCCGCAACGCTTCTGTAAGTTTCACTCCCGAATGTCAAATCCACTATATCGAGGTTGTTGAGTTCCCTGTTTGCTGCGTATATATAAGAACCGTCCGGGGAGATGGAAAGCCCGCGCAGCGATCCCCCGGTGCTTATATCCTGCACCTTGAAAAGACCGCTCAATGATACGACTGCGATGCTTCCACCTGAGTCGCTGATATAAGCGTATTCTCCGGCGGGATCGACGGTTACGTCGACCGGGTTGAAACCAACTTGTATTTCAGCCTGCAGTGTATCCGGCCCCAAAGAGAACACTAGCAGTTTGCCGTTTCCCGACAGAGCCAGGAGCTGGTCGCCCTTCGGGCTGATCGCTGCTTTGCCGAGAAGACCGGCATCATTAGTCTGGATTTCTCCTATCTGCCGCCAGTACGTCGCACTGCTTCTAAGAACATCCCATATCTGTATAATACCTGTCGAAGTCGGAACATATGCCCTGCGCCCGGTCGGCTCTATTATTATTCCCAGGGGTTCATCACCGACATCGAGCGTGCTCAGGACACTGTTGAAAATCCCCGTGCCCTCGGAGTAGTCCGAACTTATGACGCTTATTGAGCTGTCGTTCCTACTGATGCCGTAGACACGCTTGCCTGCGGGATTCGAATCCAATTCATCCAGACCGCCCGCGATAGGTATCGCGGTGCTCGTCATGTAGTTCATGGAGCCATTGTCGATGGATACCGCCGATGCGCCGTCCTTTGTAGCCACGTATGCGTAGCTTTCATCGGAAAGGATGTCTATGGATTTTGGAACCGAACCGACGCCGGTTGTACCCAAAACCGTACCTCTTGCTATCTGGACCGGAGACAATTTGGTAAACGTGGGGCCCACGGCCGAATTCACACCGACATATACATTAACCGCCCCTGTAACGGCCTGCGAAGGGACTCTTACGACCAACCTCCTGGGAGCCGCAGTACTTACCAGGGCCGTGTCGGTTCCCGAAGCCGAAGCAAATGTCACTACATTGGCCGATAAGGTCGTGTCGAAACCCGCACCGTTCAATACCACTACCGCGCCTGGAATACCCTTGTTGGGAACAATGCTGGAAACGGCAAGCGGGGGCTCATGCTCGGTTCTGAATTTCATAATATAAGGAGAAGCCAGGCCGTTATTGAATTTGTCCTTTATGCCCGTTCCGAGATTGAGTTCGTAGGTCATCGAATAACCGAGGGGCGACATGGGAGTGAATGCCATGACGGAATCATCTTTAAGAAATGTCGCATGGCCTGAAACAAAAGTCGATGTCGCCGTATCCCTGAGGGAAAAATTTCCCTGGAGCGTCGATGAAGCGATGGGTTCCGAGAAAGATATCACCAGGGCGGCGTCGATGCGAACATTGGATTGGTTGTCGGAAGGGGCTGCACTCAGCACCTGCGGAGGAATAATATCGACGTTCGTAATGATATCGACATTGATAACGGAACTTCCACCCGAGATGGCCACTGCGTCCTTGGCGGCGGGATCGTCGCTGTATGATTCCGATAAATCGTAGTACTCCGGTTTGAAAAGCGTGTTGGCGGTGCTGTCGACCAGCGAGTTCACCAGATCGGTTCGAAGGAATCCAATCGGCGACGTGCGGTCGACAGGATATATTGATATATAGTAGCTGCCGTCCGGGAGCCCCAGGAACTCATAGCTGCCGTCGGGAAGCGTGAAGTCGCTGGCGGTCGTATCACCGCTAACTGCGTTTATCGCAAAAACGGCTGCGCCGGGTACCGGCTCGACCGTTGGAAGCGCATCGCCGGATGTGACCAGGCCGCCCAGGCGATTCCCGTCGGCAAGGCTCTGTGAATCCGGGTAAGCTTTTAGAAACAAGCTTTGGTCATCGGCTTCCAGAGACGACGCATTCGTCCCCGGAGCCAAAGCATAGAACATGGTTGATGTCAGGACCGCCGAATGGGACAAGCCGTAAAAGTGACCGGCTTCATGCGCGGCCGTACTTTGTATATAAGTACCGGATCCGCCTGAAGTAGTCGTTCTGAAAGTCTTCGCGCCGTTAAAAATCATATCTGCATCGACCATCTGGCCCGGCCGGTACTGTTTGCCGTTATAAAGACTGTCAACGGTAAACGAAGTGGTAATACAAACTGCCAGGATTGCTGAAGAAAAAGGGTAAGTAGCATCTTTGAAAGTGATCATATTGATCTGGTCGAGCGCGTCAGCATTCTGCTGCGGGGTCGTTCCTTTATAAACCACGTTCAGATCCGTTCCCGCGATCACCGGCCATGAGTTCATAGCATTCTGCAGTGCAGTAAAATCGCTGCCGTCGGAAATGTTGGGGGCGCCGCCGGCCTGTATAAAATATTTTACCGTATCTTCTTTTCCCCAATACTCGACATGGCGCGCTCCTATTATTTCGTCTATGCAGCCGTCGCCGTCGCGGTCGAAAAAGGAAGCATTTTCGGCCGGGCATATATCGACCGAATCCGGCACGCCGTCTCCGTCGCCGTCATTGGCCATTTGTCTGGGACCGTTCCAGCTATTTTTCGCACCAAAAGCGCACAAAGCCGCCAAAAAAAGAATAACCGCAAAGAACACCGCCGACATTCGATTTCTGGAAGTCATCGCGATCCCCCCTTCCCGCTCAATCCCAGAGCCCGGTCGATAAATTTGCGAATGGGTATTTTGAGCCTATCCGTCGGCAGCTCGCGTCCGCCCGGTTCCGTAGAACCTGCTAAACCTGTGCCTTCCAACGCAGGTCTGTAAACGTATGCCCGTCCGGTCTTCGAGTCCCTGTTGATGTCGAATTTTCCCTGCGAAAAGCCGGCCACCATGTACATTCCGTTTCCGTAAGGTTCGAGAAAGAGCAGCGTCTCTTCTCCCTGTTTCCAATGGGCCGCCCCCGCAACCGTCATGCGGACATGTCCTACCACTCCGCCTATTTGAATGATATCCACCGTGGAACCGGCCGCCCCTTTGAATGTCTCGCTGATCTCTATAGTCGTTTTGGTGAATATCCTGGTATGATCTGCATTCCAGAACGGCAGAATGCTTTGGACTGTCCCGCTGACAACCAGCGATGATTCGCGGCCCATGGTTTCGGGACTCTTATAAATAATCTGCGTAGCCACCGAGATCTGGGGTATTAATGTGTGTAGAAACAGCGCGGCACCGATGATAGATGCGAATTTTTTCATGATCGAGCCTCCAATGAAGTTAGAACCAGGCTATTTTTAATTTAGGGCGTGCCTGCGCCGCTCCAAAATACACAATTCACCACGGCGATTTTTCACTGCCTATTACTATGAAAGGCGCCCAATAAAAAGGATGGGCGTACTCCGTATCATCCAGCATTGACAGACGGGCGCTGTTCAATGCTTCACATGCTTTTTTCTTTTTGCCCGCCATTTTTTCGTAAAACAGAATCATCAGCTTTTCTGTCGCTTTATCGGAAACAGGCCACAAGCTGGCGACGACCCCCCCCGCCCCTGAAGCTATGAAAGCCCTGCCGAGTCCCACCACTCCTTCACCGCGTCCCACGCGGCCGCCCGCCGATTCGCACTGGGACAAGACGACAAGGCCGGCGCTGATTCGCATGGACATAATCTCGAGCGAATGGAGGTATCCGTCTTCCCCGGGGTTATTCTCATCGGGAACGCGGCACAGATATATGCGGGATGCCGAAGGCTCCGCGGGATCGGCGATGCCGTGAGTTGCCAGATGCAGAATTCTTGTCGGGTACGTTTCAATCTCTTTTCTCACCCTGGTTTCATTCGCGTCCCGACCCGTCAGGGCGCACCTCTTCTTTTCCTTGAAAAACCGGCTTATTCCTTCGATTTCAGTCTCTGTAAACGGCAGGGCCGCTACCGCCCCACCGCCCGATGGCAGGGGTGCAAGCGTCGAGAAATCAGGATTCCCGACAGCCAAAAGTTCTCGCTTATACTTCTTTTTTTTCGTTTTTTTAAGCCGCATGTAAACAGAACAGGAGGGGGCGTAAACAGTCGTAAACACGCGCGCCAAATATGGAAGATCCTTCCATGCTGCGTTTGGATCCGAATCACCGAAAAGCAGTATCTCGAATGGTACTTCGAAGAGCGCCCCATCGGGGATTATGATCAACCTGGACGATCCTGAGAATGTGTTTTGAGCAGGTTCCAGGATCATCTTATAGAGCTTTTTGCATGAAGCCCGAAGGGCTGCGTCCCCAGCGCCCGGGTTGGAAAGAGCGTTTCTCAACAACCGCACTTCCGAACGAAGAACAGAGCGACGGGGTATTTCGAAAAGCCAAGATTTTTTTCTATCTATAACCCAGAGAAGCGAAACCGTATCGCCCAAGGCATATTCGACAAGGGTGGTATTCCGGGGAAGCGTTTTTTGCACATCTCTTAATCCCACGATACCTGCGGATACGCTGGATGACGAACCGCTTTCTGTTCGCGCGAATGTTTTGTCAAGACGGCTCTGCCTGGCATCGATATATTTTTTTTCCAGCCGCCGGAGCTTGTCTTTGTTTTCCGGCGGCCCGGCCTGCAAAATGAAAAGAGAATCCAGAAGTTCTTCCTCTTCTGGAGAAGATTCTTGTAAAACGCTTTTTTCAAGCAGTTCGAGAAGCCCGCGCGCCTTGGCCCTTTCGATTGTCCTGAAAGCCAGTTCCTTCCACCGGTTCTCATTGCTCTTCAAGCTCTGCTCCGCATAGAAACGCGCCACTTCCTCGTAATAATACCGGCGCTCGCCCGACAAGAATCCCGTAAGTATTTCGTCTCCTCCGACGGCCGCGCCGGTTTTTTCCATAAGGTCGAAAGCTTTTTCATAGTGGTGAAAAGCGCTGTCCGGATTGTCCCGTTCGTATGTGTGTCCGATGCCGAAATGCAGGATCCAATTGTCGCCGGTCGACTCGGACGTGCTCATTTTCGAACCAACGGATTTATAAATATTTCGAGCGTCATCGAAACTGCCCATTTGCGAATACGTATTCGCTTGTCCCAGCATATCCTCTATTACAAGGCTTTCGAAACCATCCGAGCGGTCGCGTTCGAGGGCTTTCTGCCAGTCTTCGAGGGATTTTTCATAAAGACCCAGGTGGCGTTCGAGATCCGCGCTTAGAGCCGCGGCCTCCCGCTGCATGCGCGCATCGCCGAGTTCTCCCGCCATGGCTTCGGCCCTGCGTGCGCTTTCCAGACCCAAGTCGAATACGGCCAGCTCCCGGTAGAGATATCCTATATTTATAAGAGCTTCCGCATTATACGATCGATTATCGAGATCTTTCGTTTCGTTCAAGAATGCCACCAAATCGTCTTTGGCACGGTCGAGTTCTCCCATGAGCATATAAGTAAGCCCGCGGTTGCGGTGCATTAGAGCGGTTTTCACGGCGTCGGGCTCCCCGGCAAGAATCGTTGAAGCGGAATCGATTTGGGAAAGCGCTTCCCTGAACCTGCCTGCTTTTCTCAAGTTATCCGACAAATTCAAGCGGTAGCTGGCCTCGCGCAGAAGATCCCCGGTATCCCCGGCTAGAGCTATGGCCTTTGTGTAAGACTCGTTGGCACTCCGCATCCTGCCCATCTCCGAATACAAGTATGCTATGCTGCTTTGCAGATCGCATCTTCGTTCGTTGTTCCCCGCAGGTTCAATGACGCCGAGCGCTTCTTCCAGGCTGCGGCGCGCATTTACGAGTTTGCCCAGACGGGTGTATGCGTTTCCTGAATACGTCAGCGATTTTACCAACCCGTCCGCATCTCCGGTTTTTCGTCTCAAGATGACGGCCCGGTTGTAAAAATCCGCGGCCGTTTCGTAATCGCCTTTCTGGAAATATGCCGATCCCAGGCCGTTCAAAGTTTTGCCTTCTAGAATACGGTCTTCAATCTCCTTTCTGGCCGTAAGCGCATTGTTGTAATTCTCGATCACCGCGTCGAAATCCCCTCTGTACCAATGCACCACGCCCAGGCTTCCCCACGCTACCGCCTGGGAGCGCCTGTCGTCGATTTGCTTGTACAATCCCATCGCCTGCGTAAAGAGCCTCACGGACTCGTCATATTTCCGGGAGCCGCGGCTGGCGACGGCTTCTTTTTCCAATGCGGACGCATTTTCGCGTATCCTGCGCTGCCCCGGCGTCCAACCGCTGTATGTCTCGACGAGTTCTACGAGCGCCCTCGACCCCGTCTGTCTTTTGTAAATACGCGCAACCCTGGCGGCGAAATCAATGTTCTCCGCTTCTCCCTTAGCGTCGCCGTTTGAACCGACCTGGAAAGCTATATCCAAAAGCCGCCCCACCGCGGCGCCGGCAAGAATCGAGCGCTCGCTTATATAAGGAGATAAAAGATCATCGCCGCCGGTTCGTGCCAGAGAATCCGCGGTGACAATGAAATCAAGGACCGGATCGGCCGAAAGGGCGGGTTGTGGAATAGAGAGGATTAAGCAAAGCAGCGTTGCCGACAGAAAGACGGCAGAGCAGCCGGTTTGTCTGCAATGCATTGGTTGTTTATCCCCTCTGCATTATATTATTAGCAATCTATTCTATACTATTAGAATTTAGATGCATCCAAGACGTAATATCTTTTATACAATCAGGTTAACTCCGAAGCGAACCTTCCCCAATTCCAAAAAATACCCAAACTTCAAACGGATAAAATGAGGAGTATGTACATGCAATTCGTTGCATTATATCATACATTGCCGGGATTGTTAAGTGGATAATAGCCTGAGACCGCATCCGTTATCTGAGCAGAATCATCTTGCGGCTGAGGACTTTCGTCCCCACCGTAAGCCTGCAGACGTACAGGCCGGAGGCTGCAGGATTATTGAAGCTGTCGCGTCCGTTCCATTCGAAATGTTTAATACCGGCCTGGCTCGATCCCGAGTACAACCTGGCAACGAAACGTCCTTTTACATCGAAAACGGATAAATCCACATGAGCCGAAACCGGAAGGATGAATGTGATTACAGTAGATGGATTGAACGGATTGGGAGAATTTTGTTCCAGTACCAGAGGCAAGGCGTCGGCTGCAGTCTCTCTTGTGCCTAATAAGAGTTCATCGCCGCTCATATCCCGCGCGTATAGTGTGTACTTATAAGTTTTGCCGGGCTCGACATCCATATCCGTGTATTCGTAACGGCCCCGGCCGGTGGCGGAAATAATAACCAGTTCCCTGCCGGCGCCGGAATCCATTCCGGCTTGAGATCGATAAAGCGCGTAGCCCGCTGATTCGGTTTCGCTTGTAACTTGCCATTCTATGCAAACAGCATTTGCATGCGGCACCGCCGCCATATCCATCAGCATTACCGGCACCGCGCGTGTGCAGTCCAAAATATACAATCCATTTTCTCTATCGGCAACGTACGCAAAATTACCCGATACCGCCACGCCCAGAGACTTTGCAGCAGTATCATAGAAACCGGCCTCGACCGGATGAGCCGGATCGGTTACGTTTATCACGCGAAGTCCTCCGGCGCTCGAAGCCACAAACGCATAATTCCCCGATACATAAACTCCAGAGGCATTATCCGTCATATCCAGGAATCCTATTTCCTGCGGATTTACGGGACTGCTTATGTCAAGGATTCTGAGTCCGCCGCTGCCGCCGGCTATAAATGCGGTTGAACCCGACACAGCCACGTCCAGGGCGCGGCCGGCGGTAATGTAGAAACCTATTTCATGGGGATTTGCCGGATTGCTCACATCAATAATTCTCAGACCGTAATAATCATCCGCCACGTATGCATAACCGCCCGAAACAGCAACATCGTAAGCACGGTTGACCGTGTTATAAACACCCGCTTGCACCGGGCTTGCCGGGATACTTATATCAATGATCCTGAGACCGTCGACATCATCCGCCACATACGCATAATTCCCCGAAACGGCAGTGCCGTTTGCGAAGCCCGCCGTATCGTAGAATCCAACTTCCCATGGGTTTGCGGGGTCGCTCACATTTACAATACGAAGACCGTCGGAACCATCTGCTATATAAGCATAATCGCCTGCAACCGCCAGATCGCGCGCATAGCCCGATGTATCCAGCATGCCGATTTGAACCGGGCTAGATGGAACGGCCGTATTTATAATTCTAATTCCCCCGTTGCCGTTGGCTATAAAAACGCGGTTTCCCGATACCGCGGCCCCCAGGGAAAGACTGGCGGTATCATACCCTCCCGCTTCCACGGGGGCAAAAGGGCTGCTGACATCTACGATCCGCAGTCCCAGGGAACCATAAGCCAGGTAGGCATAAACACCTTTCACCGCGACCCCCGAGGCATCACCTTCCAGTTTGTAAAAACCGGTTTCCGAAGGGGCGGCAGGTATGCTTACATCGATAATTCTAAGTCCGCCGGTGTTGTCGGCTATGTAAACGAAGGGCCACGAAACTTCAACCCCATCGGCAGAGCCGGATGTATCGCAAAAACCCGTTTCCACCGGGCTCGAGGGGTCGATAATGTCGATCACGCGAAGCCCGTCCGCTCCGTCGGCGACGAAGGCGTATCTTCCCGATACCGTGATGCCGCGGGCCTCGTTTCCCGTATCATAGAACCCCGCTTCCGACGGGCTCGCCGGATCGGTTGCATCTATTATGCGAAGCCCATCCCAACCATCGGCAATCAACACCTGACCGTCCGCAGCAAAAACATCCAGCGCCGTATCCATCGTGTCGAAAAACCCGGCTTCCGTGGGAGCAGACGGAAGGTTTATATCAATTATGCGAAGTCCGTCATTATAATCAGCAACATAAGCGTAACCGCCGGAAACTGAAACACCGCAGGCAAGACCCGCGGTATCGAAAAAGCCTGCCTCCACCGGCGATGAGGGATCGTTTATATCAATGATGCGCAGTCCTTCCCTGCCGCATGTAACGAACGCCAATCCTCCCGAAACATCGATATCCGTGCCGGGGCCGGGAAGAACCAGCGATCCCAGGAGCACGGGCGAGCCCGGTGATGAACAATCGATTATCTCCATCTGGCCGCCGTCTATTGTATAGACCGTATCGCCCGGAGCTGAAACCTCCCAGCAAGGCCCCGACGCCCACCGGCCCACCGGGTCGACCCGGTAGCTGCCGGCTTCGATGCCCCACGGTTGACTGCAAACAGCGGACGGCAGCAGCAACAGCAAAAACAAATGCGACCATGAATATCGGGACGACATAGTCGCTCCTGAATCATAATTAAAGAAAATGTCTGCACATGAATATTGATTATATGTTTAACCTTACCAAATGTATTGAAGCACCGCTACACTAATGATTGATAGCGCGGCGAGAAAGCAGTACAATATATCAAGCTTATTACGTGCTTGATCGACAGGACTCTAGGCCTTGGCCGTCATGCTTTAATAATTGCCGAAGGGAGTTTTCATATAAAATCCTTTTTTATCGCATGTGTGCTTATTTCCTTTCTCCTTCATGCCGGCGGCGCCGCCGGAGAGAAAGAGATAAAGCGCCTGCTGGACACCGCCGGCATTAAATCCGACGGCGATAGACGCGGGCAAATGGACATAATCGGTTTCGCGAGTACGGCGGAACAAATGAACGAGGTGATGCGGCAGTGCTCAAAACTTGCGAAACCGGCGGCTGCGAGCTTGTCCGAAAAAACAGGATGGAAAGAGGACGCCCCTCTTATCGCAGCGGTTTGTCCCCACGACGATTACTATTATGCCGGCAGATTCTACTCCCTCCTCCTTCCCCACATTAGAGCAAAAACCGTTATCTTATTTGGAGTCTTCCACAAGGCAAGGATTTTTAAAATGCGCGACCGGCTGGTATTCGGTTCCTTCCGTTATTGGCACGGTCCTTATGGGCCTGTCAGAGTATCGCCTCTGCGCGGCGAAATCCTTCAACTGCTCCCAAAAGATGATTTTGTCGTCGATAACGACATGCAGTCGGCGGAACACTCGGTTGAAGCGATCGTCCCCTTTCTTCAGGCCTATAACAAGAATGTTGAAATCATCTCCATACTGGTTCCCTATATGGACTGGCCGACGCTCGACAGGCTATCCGGAGATGTTTCACGGGCGGTTGCAGAAGTCATAAAAAAGAAAAAATTGAAACTTGGACGCGATGTGGCCTTTATTTGTTCAACGGACGCCGTCCACTATGGAGATGCGGGATGGGGAGGCAGGAACTTTGCTCCGTTCGGCAGCGGTCCGGACGGACACGAACAGGCCGCCGCCAGGGACATGCAAATAATAGAATCATGCCTTTTGGGCCGGCTTACGGCGGGCAACCTCGAGAAATATCTCTACACATGTGTTGACAGCACGGATGTCTCGCGCTATCTGGTAACATGGTGCGGAAGATTCTCTGTTCCTTTCGGCTTGAAGGTTGCGATGGAGACCACCTCTATAATAGAGAAAGGTGTGTTGACCGGAACTCTATTGGGCTACGGAACGAGCGTCAGCGAGCAGTCCCTGGATCTCGAACTTCTGCCGGGCATGGGACCGACTGCTCCCAATAACTTTCATCATTTTGTGGGTTATGCCGCAATCGGCTATCTAGTTCCTTAAAGTCGACCTGTCTATTCAACTGTGATAAAACCCTCTTGTCAGACCGAAAACGAGTTAAAAGGAGGATGTGATGATGCGGAGGAGGATCTCGAGGATCTCTGCGGCGGCGGCGCTGATCTCAATTCTATTTCTTACAAATTGCAGGCATAACGCGCCTCGGGGATACAAACCGTCGTACCGCGGCGCCAGATACATTTATAAGGATAAGATCGAGTTCGACGACGGCGATACGTTTCTTTACGAAGGCAGGCCGTTCCGGTTTCTCGGTATCGACTGCCCGGAAGTGCGGAATCCGAACGTAGGAATAGAAAAAGATCAACCGTTCGGGCGGGAAGCCGCAGAGTCAACGGCGGCATGGATAATGCGCGCGCATACGGCCGAGTACATCCCCGACGGCAGGGACTATTACGGGCGCAGACTCGTTCATATCATGATCGACGGCAAGCTTCTGGCGGTAAAGCTGCTTCGGCACGCCCTTGCCTATGAAACCGTTACTCATTTCGGTGATAACGGCTTCCCCGACCTGGCGCAAAAAATCCTGGATGCATCGATCGCAGCCCCGAAGCCGGATTTCGAAGAACCCTACAAGTGGAGGAAAAAGCATCAAAAAAAACGCAGGCGCGGAAAAAAGCGGTGAACGGAGGGAATCCCGGGCTCTGAAAAACGCCTACTGCCCGGCTTCGGTGCCGCCCCGGGTGGCGTCCAGCCACATAGCGTACTCCCACAAGGCGTCGATATCGCCGTCCGCGGCATAACCGTACCTGGGCATTTTGATCCTCTGGTTGCCCATGAAATAGCGGGCGATCGGATTCTTTTGCAGGCGTTCTATCTTTCCCTCTTTTATCCATTTTATGAATTCCCCGCGGTTTCTCACGAGATCGCGAAAGTCCGCACCGTACCATCCCGGAATGAAACCCGAAAACGAACCCGGGTTGGGAAGACCGCCGCACGCACCGGGGCCGTGGCAGGCGAAGCACTCGAACGAACGCGCTGTTTCGTAACCCCTGCGCGCCGCCGATCCGCCGGGGGGGAGGTTCATACCCGAAACCACTTTGAACATGGAAACAAGGTTTTCAACATCATCGCCTTTTAAGAATCTTTTGAAAGCGGGCATATGAATTTCGTCGGTTTCGCGCTCCTTCGCGGCCGAAACGCTCTGCAAACGTTTTTTGCTGATTCCGTCCGTTATGAACTCGCGTATATCCTGATCGTCTTTTACATACATCATCCACACGCCTCCTGACCACATGGGGACT
This sequence comes from uncultured bacterium, assembly GCA_964654695.1. Taxonomy (GTDB): domain Bacteria; phylum Krumholzibacteriota; class Krumholzibacteriia; order WVZY01; family WVZY01; genus CAZZKJ01. The sequence continues at coordinate 15,888 of CAZZKJ010000004.1, forward strand.
TCTTTTTCTTCCGAACCGGGATCCGGGATGCCGTTGCCTCCAAGCTCGCCGTGGCATGTAAAACATCCCAGGCGGCCGGCAAGTTTCATTCCCTCCCGCACGGGATTGTCAGAGCGTATCCGCCAATAGACACGGGCGATACCGGGAAGAGAAATAATAAAAACTGCGAGAACCAGCAAAATCACACCGGATGTTATAAAAGGTTTCTTTTGCATGATGCAGATTATAGATCGGCAAAGAACACGGCGGCTATAAAAAAACACGGGACATGATGCCGGATCATGTCCCGTATTTTCCATTGAGCAGGCGGGCGGTAAAATGGTTATCGATGTATCATTGCTGAAAATAGCTTTGCATTTATGAATACCGGCCGCTCGCTTAAGCGCTGCCTGTGCCGGACCTATTCAACACCCTTAACACTATGGACCGTTATCCCCTTGATCCCGTCCTTTTCGAACGGCATTCCGGAGATGGCAACGTTCTTGCCTGCGAAATCCTTGGTCTTATTGAAAGCGGTATTGTCATCATGATCTGCAAAGAGCAGGAAGACCTTGCCGTCCTTTGTGAGCAGCCCGATCGGCTGGCCGTCCTTGGCGCACTTGAGAGCACAGGCCGCATGATCGGCACCCTTGGCGCCGTGTGAAATATAACAGGCCATGTCCAGAACTTCTCCCTGGAAGTTCGCATCTTTCATGGCGTGCTTTTTATCCTTGGCATCGGCACTCAGTCCGACGGCCAAGATAACAGCAAGCGCGGAAACGAGGATAAAAACATTCCTGGTCTTTTTCATTGAAACACCTCCATAAATTTGTGAAAATGCGCCGCTTCTTTTTCCCGCCCGGCGGCGATCTTCTACTGCAGCGGGAACGGTTCGTTTTGATACTGTAATATATGAAATACCCGTGCCACCGCCAGCAAATTAGCTATTTGCTTAATACGCAGCTAGTTAGTAATTTTTCTCCGCGCGGAGGGTGTAGGAATTGAAGAATTATTGAATAATATTCCACAACAAACGCGGTGAAGCCTCGGAAATTCTTATTCAATTATATAAATCCGCAATGCGGTTTTGAAGCACGGGTTGAAACGGGGAGGATCAAATGCCGGCGACGGCGGCGGCCGAGTCCCGCGTCCATTCCAGAATGGATTCGATTCCCGGAAGTCCGCCGATACCGGGACCGATACCCAGCCATAGAACGGCTATGAGACAGGCGATAAGAACGATCTTGATTCCCAAACCATCGTAGACCGCCGGGCGTTCTTCGCTTTTTCGCATGTACATAACAACAACAACTCGAAGATAATAATATAATGACAGCAGGCTGTTCAAAACCCCGATTACCGCGAGACCGATGAACCCTCTTTCCACGGCCGCGCTGAAAACATAGTACTTTGCAAAAAATCCCGCGGTCGGCGGAATCCCGGCCAGGGACAGCATGAATACCGACATGGCCAGGCCCAGCAGCGGTTTTCTCTGAGCCAGTCCGGCGTATCCTTCGATTTCCAGCCCGCGAAGTTCGCCCTTTTTCTCGAGCGCTCCTACGAATGCAAAAACACCAACGTTCATAAATGCGTATACCAGCAGATAGTACATAACGCTTGAAGCCGCCCTCGTACTCTCGACAGACAATGATGCGATCCCTATAAGCATGTATCCGGCATGCGCTATGCTCGAATACGCCATCATGCGCTTGATATTTCTTTGGGCCAGGGCGACGATGTTTCCAAGCGTCATAGTCAGCACCGCCAGAACCCATATGATAACCGCCCAATGCGCTCTTCCCATCATGAAACTCATATAAAAGAGCCTGAGGAAAGCTGCAAATGCCGCGGCTTTTACGGCGGTGGCCATAAAGGATGTTACCGGTGTCGGCGCGCCCTGGTACACATCCGGAACCCACATGTGAAAAGGCACCGCGGATACTTTGAAGGCGAACCCAACCAGAATTAGCGCGACCGCCAGCAGAAAAGCCGGCGATGAAGCTATGCCCCGGTCCATGACTTCAACGATTATTCCTTTGTAATTGGTCGTTCCTGTAAGACCGTAAATCAAAGAAACTCCATAGAGGAAGAACGCTATGGCAAAGGCTCCGAGAATAAAATATTTGAGCGCCGCTTCGTTGGACAAAAGATCGCGTCTTCTAAAACCAACCATCACGTAAATGGGAAGGCTCATCAATTCCAGACCGAGAAATAGGGATACCAGGTTGTAAGCGGAAACCATGACGAACATGCCGGCGGCCGCGAAAAACAGCAACGCGAAAAACTCTTCGCGCTCGAACCCGATCCGTTCATTATAACTGAACGCGACAAAAACGCTCCCGAGCGCGCATACGGCAATGACACCGCTGAAAAAGAGCGTGAATCTATCAACAATCAGCATACCGTTCAGCAGCGGCCACCCCTGAACATTCCATAATCGTACCGAATAGAAAATAACATCGAGCAAGAAAAGCACGATGAAAACGCGCTGCACCGGCCCCACGCGTTTGGTCACCGCCCCCCATGCTAGAAACAGCATTCCCCCTGCAAGCAGTATCAGCAGAGGGGCAAGCTGGCGTAGAATTTCCCATGTTATCAGCGGCATTATTTTGCTTCACCACCCGAATCGCTTTGGCTGTCTTCTGCAGCGGAGATCTCATCCTCGGTATCAGAAATCTCCGGATCTGCGGCCCATTCATGGCCGCCGGAGCTTGCGGCCGGTTTCTCCAGCGTAAATTCGACCGGCTGGGATACCTCTGCTTCTGTTGCTCGTACAGGTTTTATGGTGCTTATGAATTTATTAACCGACGGCTCCATGCGGCTTAAAAACGGTTTGGGATAAACTCCCATCAAAACGATCATAATGACGATCGGTACGAACACCAGTATTTCGCGCGGCGAGAGATCTTTCAGGGCCTTGTTTGCCGAGTCTTTTATTTGACCGAAGAAAACCCTCTGGTACATCCACAGCATGTAGATGGCCCCCAGGACCACACCCGTTCCGGCAAGCGCGGCCAGGATCGCTTTGAACTTGAATACACCCATAAGAATCAAGAACTCGCCTACAAAACCGTTTAGAGGTGGAAGACCGATGGAAGACAGCGTGGCGAGCATGAAAAGAACCGCGTAAAAAGGCATCGGTCCGGCAATGCCGCCGTACGCTGCCATAAGCCGGGTGTGCCGCCTTTCGTATATCACACCCACGAGCAGGAACAGCGCCCCGGTTGACAGACCGTGGTTGAGCATTTGATAAACGGCTCCTTCCACGGCCTGGACATTGAGAACAAACAGGCCGAGCATGACGAATCCGAGATGCGATACCGATGAATAAGCGACGAGCTTTTTTGCATCCTTCTGCACCATGGCTACAAGAGCCCCGTAGATAATTCCCGCGACGGCCAGGCCGGTAATAACCGGCGTCATCTTCAAAGCTGCTTCCGGGAAAAGCGGCATGGCGAAGCGCAGGAAACCGTAAGTTCCCATCTTGAGAAGAACACCGGCGAGGATGACGCTGCCCGCGGTAGGAGCTTCGACGTGCGCGTCCGGAAGCCATGTATGAAACGGAAACATCGGCACTTTCACGGCAAACGACAGCGCAAATGCGAGGAAAAGCAGCATCCGGGCGCTCTCCCCCAGGCTGACATTATAGAGGTCGGCCAGGTTGAACGTCAGGACGCCCGTCTGCGATTTGTGCGCGAACGCCAGCACCAGTATCGCAACCAGCATTAGCAGGGAGCCCGCCATGGTATATATAAAAAACTTTATGGTTGCGTAGATGCGCCTTTCCCCTCCCCACATACCGATAAGGAAATACATCGGTATCAGCATGAGTTCCCAGAAAACATAAAATAGAAACATATCGAGCGCTATGAAAGTACCCAGCATAGCCGTTTCCAGAAGAAGCATGAACAGGTAGAATTCCTTGACCCTGCTGGCAACCGCATTGAACGAGCTGAGAACCGTAATCGGCATCAGGAACGTTACCAGCAGGTAGAGAAACAGGCTGAGACCGTCGATACCGATATGATACGATATGCCGAGCGACGGAATCCACGGCAGGCTGCGCTCGAACTGCATATCGGCCACCGTTTTGAAATCAGCAAAGATTTTTAGGGACAGAATAAAAGCCACTACCGTCACCAGCAAAGTGAACCATTTCATCGCTCCGGGCTTTTCGCGGGGAAACACGACCAGGGCAAGCGCCCCCAAAAGAGGCAAGAATGTTATGCAGGTCAATAGATCCACGGCTTACATCACCATCTTGTACAGCAGGTATAGAACGCCTATGAGCATGAAAAGCGCGTATGTTCTCACGACACCGGTTTCGACCATTCTTAGAGCCGAACCCGCCAGACGGGCGGTTATCCCCAGGGCATTGATAAGACCGTCGATAATCCTGGCGTCGATCAATCCGAAAAGAACTTTGTCCGACAGAAAATATCCCGGCCGAACCACCGATCCCCTGTAGATCTCATCAACGAAATATTTGTTATAAACCGCCTTGTACATTCCGCCGAGCTTGATCGCGAGTTTTGCCGGAATCTCCGGGTTTTTTATGTAGAAACGGTGGGCCGTCAGTATACCGATCAGACCCGCAAGCACGGATAAAGCCATAAGCCCGATTTCGGTTCCGCGGCCGGCGGATGCGGCCGCCGCCGATTCAACCGCGCCCGAGTGGACCGAAGCACCGCCCGCAGCCACCACCGGGGCGAGAAAATGATGAAACCAGTTGCTCCCGCCGAGCACTTCGGGGATACCGGCAAATCCCGCCAGAAGCGATCCCGCGGCAAGTATAATCAGCGGCACGCTCATAACCATGGGCGATTCGTGCAGATGGCGCGAAACCTCATCGGTGTATCTCCTTTTTCCAAAAAACGGCACGAACACCGCGCGGAAGATATAGAAGGCCGTTATACCTGCCGCCGCATACGCCACCGCCCAGATGAGCGCGGGAAACCATGCCGGCGTAAAGCGTGAGGAAAAAGCGCTCCAGAGAATCTCGTCCTTGGAGAAAAATCCCGAAAACGGAGGTATTCCGGAGATTGCAAGAGAGGCCGCGAAAAAAGCAGCGGCGGTAATTTTCATCCTCTTCCATAGGGCGCCCATTTTGAACATGTCCTGCTCGCCGCCCATCGCATGAATGACGCTGCCTGCGCACAAAAACAGGCAGGCTTTAAAAAACGCATGCGTCATCAGGTGAAAAATGCCGGCCGTGAAGGCTCCCATGCCAACGGCGACAAACATGTAGCCGAGCTGGCTGATGGTGGAATACGCCAGCACCTTTTTTATGTCTTTCTGGCAGATCCCGATAGTCGCGGCAAGGAATGCCGTGAGGGCTCCGATCGACGCAACCGTCATCATCGCGGCGGGACTAAGCGCGTACAAGAAAGACAATCTGGCGACCATGTAGACGCCGGCCGTCACCATGGTCGCCGCATGTATGAGCGCGCTTACAGGAGTCGGACCGGCCATGGCGTCTGGAAGCCATACGTAGAGCGGTATTTGCGCGGACTTGCCGCACGCGCCGATAAAAAGAAGTATCCCGGCGGCCGAAGCTACTGCCGCAAAATCCGACGGATGAGAAAAGATCATTTGCTTTAACGCTGTCGTGTCGAGCGTGCCGTGTCCCAGCCTGGAGGTATGCGTATAAATCAGAAACATCCCCAGGAGAAAAGCAAGATCGCCGATTCTGTTCACTATAAAAGCTTTTTTCCCGGCGGCGGCTTTTTCGACATCGCCAAACCAGAAACCTATTAAAAGATAAGAACACAATCCTACACCTTCCCAACCGACGAAAAGAAGCGGCAGGTTCTTGGCGGTAACAAGGGTAAGCATCGCGAACATGAAAAGATTTAAATAAGAGAAATATCTCGAATAACCTCTGTCGCCCCGCATATAACCGATCGAATAAAAATGGATGACGGTGCCGATCCCGGTCACAACCAGCACCATCACCATGGACAGGGCATCGATTGTAAAAGCAATATCCAGGCGCAGCGCACCCGATTCTATCCATGGAAACAACACGCATGTAAAAACACGCTCCGATTCCTCGAGCGCCAGCATGGTTTTGAATATTAGCGCTGCGGCCGCAAAGGACGACAGAGGCGCAGCGCAGCCGATAAAGCTGATTACGCCCTCCCTGGGACCGCGCTCTTTATGCGCGAAAGCGAGCGCAATGAAACCGTTTATTATCGCGCCCGCCAGCGGCGCCAATGGAATTATCGGCAGAAGATTATTCATATCATCCGTCAATCCCGCATCAGGGTAAAATCATCCGCGTGAACGGTTCTGCGGTTTCTGAAAAGCATGACCACAATCGCCAACCCCACGGCTATCTCCGCCGCCGCGACGGCCATTATGAAGAACGCGAACACGTGCCCGTCCATACTCCCCGTGTACCGAGCAAATGCTACAAAAGACAAATTAGAGGCGTTGAGCATGAGTTCGATCGACATGAAAATGCATATAAGGTTCCTGCGAAGCAGAACTCCGAACACTCCAATGAAAAACAAAACCGCGCTCAAATAGAGATAATGATGAATGGTTATCATCGTCAAATCACCTTTTTCGCAAGAATAACGACTCCTACAACCGCCGCCAGGAGCACCGCCGAGATTATTTCAAATGGATAAAGATACGCGCTGAGCATCAGATCCCCCACCTTGTCGATGTTGCCAAAACTGTCGGCGACGAATGATTCCTTCAAAGGCATCGAACCGATGGCCTTGATAAAGGCATATAATCCCATGCCCGCCGCGGCCGCGATGATGACCGTTTTAACCGCGCCGACGGGAGGTTCGGTCATCTCATCCCGGCTGAGGTTTAGAAGCATAATGGTAAAAATTATGAGAACCATTATTGCTCCCGCGTATAAAAGTATCTGCAACGCGAAAACAAATCCGGCGTGCAGCATCGCATAAAGGCAGGCCAGAGAACACATAGCTACTACCATGGCCACAGCGCCGTCGAGCGGGTTCCTTCTTGAAACCATAACCAGGCCGCCGAGTACCGCTATACCGCCGAAAATGTAAAATACCGCCTGCTCCATCGTACTTCCTTCACTCAGTTTCTGCAGCGCACGCTATCGGCCGGTGCCGGTCATCCGGTTTCAACGGCCCGCGATCAGCAGCAATAAGCCCGTAGCGAAAATATTGGCAAAAGCGAGAGGGATCAGATTTTTCCATCCCAGCCGCATCAGCTGATCATATCTGAATCTGGGCAGCGTCCACCTTACCCATATAAAAAACCATGAAAAGAATAAAAGCTTAAACATGAATGAACCGAACTGTGCCGAAGCTGCTATAATTTTCGCGCTCCAGGCCGGCCAATCGGCATTCCACAAACGAAAAGTTAATAAAGTGAATACCGCCGCGCAGAGAAAAGCAATGACCGCGAGCGCCGCGCCTTCGCGGTCGCGCGAATCTTTCCAGATACCGCGGAGGTTTTTTGAATAAGTAATGAACAACACTCCCGCCGCAACCGACACCACAACCGCGCTAAGCAGCATCACGCGCAAAACCGCCAGGGAATGTGCCACAAGCTCGTCCGTCGGCAGGTACGGAACCTGCCATCCGCCGAAGAAGAGCGTCGCAATAAGCGCCGCAGACAGTACTATCGCCACATATTCTCCCATGTAAAAAAGAGCAAATCGAATACCGCTGTATTCTACATGGTATCCTGCGACTATTTCGGATTCGCCCTCGGGAAGATCGAACGGATTGCGGTTGGTTTCCGCAAAAGCCGCCGCCAGGAAAATGACGAAACCCAACGGCTGTACGAATATCCCCCATTTTGGCAGGAATCCGAAAAGCAGTTCTCCCTGGCCGCCCACGATGGTATTGAGCTGGGTGGAACCGTATACCATGAATATACCCACAATCGACAAACCCAGGGGAAGTTCATAGCTTATCATCTGAGCGGATGATCTCAGACCTCCCAGGAGAGAGAAATTGTTGTTGGACGCCCATCCGGCCAGGACGATACCGTAAACATTCAGCGAAGTAAGGGCCAGCACGTAGAGGATACCTGCGTTTATATCTGATACCTGCATCGGCACGTCCCATGCGCCTATCTTTATGTTATCTGCGAATGGTATGACGGCAAAAGCCGATAAAATAACTGTAAAACCGATAAAAGGAGCGAGTAAAAAATAGAACCGATGCACTTCCGCCGGAACCAGCAGTTCTTTTACCAGGAGTTTTATAACATCCGCGAAGTTATGGAGGAATCCACCCAGCCTGAAACCCAGGATGGTTGCGCGGTTTGGTCCCACCCTGTCCTGAATGAAAGCAGCGCCCTTGCGTTCAAACCAGATCAATAATGGTATGAACGACAAGGCCACCGCCCAAATGAAAACTGCTTTCCCGGCTAGTATAAGATAGAATGCCATTTTCTTTCAAACACGCATTGAGCCGCGCGCGCCCCGGGCTGAGATATCCCCTGCTGTTCCCGGGGGGTGGGAGCCGATGAGGTACCCCGCGGCGCAGTTTTTCACGAGCACAGGGGTGATCGATGACAGGACCCGCGCATCCCCAAGTTCGACAATGCTGAAGGAAATTTTAACCCTAAACACTATGACTCCTCATTTTTCGGCCGTCCAATTGTCATACCGGTTGTGGGGAGATTTTCCAAGCCGGCATTCTTAAAGGCGCCTTCCTCGCTTGAAATCGCTTTTCTTACGCTCTTTATATCCGCGAATCCCGAACCCGGAGAAATCCTTTCGAGCAGTTCGGAAAGAACCTTCCATTGGCTCCGGCCCGCCGGTTGAAGATCGAACCCCTCGGGAACAAAGTTATTACCCACGTTCGCGGGATGAAGTTGCTGGGCTCTCTGCTGAAAATTAACGATGATACCTTCTTTTTCGGCAAAGGTCATCCCGGCTATGACGGCATCCGCCCTTTCGGCCGGATGCGTCATGCAGGCGGCCAGCACGATTGCCGCGGAAGCGTGAGAAAACACATCATCAAGTACAGGTGTTACATCGTAATCGAATCCGCAGGCGAGTATTATTCCGCTATTTCCCAATTTCTGTTTGATTTGAGCGCCGCCCGCCTCTCCGGAGCTTTCTTTCATATCTATAATTGAAAGCCCAAGAAGCTCGGCACTCTTCAGATTGCAATGCCCGTCCGCGCGTTTTAGCAGACTATCCTCTTCGCCGTCGGGGACATGCAGCACTGAACATAATAGAGCGTCTCCCAGATGCTCTAAAGCGAGTCGTTTCATCAGGAACATCTCTTCCAGCGTGCACGTTGCAGAAACGAGGAGAACGATATTTTTGCCAGGTGATGAACCAGTGCCCCTTCCAACGATGAGTTTCAACACAGCTTCAAGGGCCTCCTCATAAGTTACTTCTACGGCCGAATTCTGTTTTTTTACCAGATGGGCTCCGGCGCGGCCTTCATTTACGAACTTGTAATTCAGCCTGCCTTCATCGCACATCCAGTATCCGTTGACCTCCGGATTATGGCGCGGCCGAATTCTGAATATCTTACCGTCCCTGTGATCGAGCACAACCGAACACCCGCGCGAACAAGTAGTGCACACAGACGGTGTTTTCTTCAGAAACCAGGCCGGCGAATTGAAGCGAAAATCCCGTGACGTAAGAGCGCCTACGGGACAAAGGTCCACCGTGTTGAGCGAGTAGGGGCTCGTTACCTCCATTCCCGGAAAAGCAGTCAGATAAGCACCGTGCCCCCTGCCGGCGATGTAGAGTTCTTCCCTGCCGGCGATATCGCGCAGGAAGCGCACGCAGCGGTCGCAGAGTACGCAGCGCTCCTGGTCGAGAACAAGAGTTTTCCCCAAAACCGTTGCCTTGCGTTTCTTATGCCTGGTGAATTCCATAAAACTGTCTTGAAGATCATGCTCCATGTAATAATCCTGAAGTTTGCATTCTCCTGCTTTATCGCAAATCGGGCAGTCGAGAGGATGATTGAGCAGAAGAAATTCCTCGACACCCGCTCTAACCCGTTTCGCTTTCTCGCTCTGCGTTTCAACGATCATGCCGTCACGCACCGGGATGTTGCACGATATTACAAGCTGCCGTCCTCTTTCGGTAACCAGTTCCACCTGGCACATGCGGCAGTTTCCATCAGGACCCAGGCCGGGGTGATAGCAGAAATGCGGCACCTTGATGCCAACGCTGCCGCAGGCCCGCAGAAGGTTCAGATCTTTTCGGACTTCGTAATCCCTGCCGTCTATGTTCAGTTTTACAGTCATCTTTGCCGCCGCTTCCTAGGCAGGGGCCTTCGCATCAGGTTTCGATGCGAGCGGGCATCCTTTGTTGTTTATGTGCGCTTCAAACTCCGAACGAAACTTCGTAACATAGCTTTCCACCGGCATGGCCGCGGCGTCGCTCAGCACGCATACTGTCGTTCCCTTCATGTTGCCGCATATGCGAAGAAGCAGGTCCAGATCGCTTATTTTGCCTTTGCCGTTCTCGATTCTCCGGATTATTCTCGCCATCCATTCCGTGCCCTCCCGGCAGGGAGGACATTGAGCGCACGACTCATGCGCATAGAAGCGGCTCACCACCGCGAGCGCGCGAACAAGGCAGATATCTTCGCTCAGCACCATAATCGCGCCCGAACCCAGCATTGACCCTTTTGATGCAATGGATTCATAATCCAGACTGGTCTCGCGGACTTCCTCCGCCGTCAGTATGGGGCTTGATGATCCCCCGGGTATTACCGCCTTGAGTTTCTTTTTTCCTTTCAGGCCGCCGGCGCGCGTTTCTATGAACTCCCATAAATTTATTCCAAACTCCTGCTCGTACACACCCGGCTTTTCCACCATGCCGCTTACCGAAAAGAGCATCGTACCCGTGCTCTTGGGGGTTCCCATCTTCGCATACGCTTCGGATCCTTCATTTATTATTAAGGGCAGGTTGGAAAGGGTTTCGACGTTGTTCACAACGGTCGGACATCCGAAAACGCCGACAACAGCCGGAAAGGGCGGCTTGGGCCGGGGTTGGCCTTTTTTGCCTTCTAGTGATTCGATCAATCCGGTTTCCTCGCCGCAAATATATGCACCGGCCCCGCGGTGAACGACTATTTCGAGATCGAATCCGGACCCCATGATATTTCCGCCCAAATATCCTGCTTCGCGGGCTTCTTCGACGGCTTCTTCCAGTCTTTTTATGGGGAATACGTATTCTCCGCGGACGTAGACAAAAGCCTTGTGAATACCTACCGCGTAGCAGGCGATAATTATTCCCTCGATAAGAAGGTGGGGATCTTTTTCGAGTATCTGCCTGTCCTTAAAAGTTCCCGGCTCTCCCTCATCGGCGTTAACGCACAAGTATTTCGGCGTATCTATATTTCCGGGCACGAAACCCCATTTAACGCCCGCCGAAAATCCGGCTCCGCCCCTGCCCCTAAGACCGGAATTTTTTACTTCCTCTATGATGCTTTCTCCGCTTCTGTCGAATATTTTTTTCAACGACGCATAGCCGCCGGCAGATTCGTAGACGATTCGGGTATGGGAATTTTTCTTATCGAAGTTAGCGCTTATTATTTTTTTTGATGTCATATTCTTTCAGGAATCCATCTCGAGATCCAGCGGCCTGCGGGGCGCCGGGCTTTCAGAGCGCCCAATCGATACCACCCGCGTTTGCTTGGGCTAAAGGCCGCGCGGGTCCTGTCATCGATCACCCCGCGTGCTCGTGAAAAATTGCGCCGCGGGGGCCCCATCGATGCCACCCGCGCTAGCTTGAGTTCGATCAACCGGATTCATCCAGTTCGCCTTTTCGGCATGCTTCTATAAGTTCATCGACACGGGCAATGTTAAGGTTTTCATAATAGGTATCGTTAATCCTCATGACCGGGGCAGTCCCGCATGAACCCAGGCATTCGACCAGTTCCAGGCTGAAAAGCCCGTCAGCGCTGCGGCCGTCTTCATCGATCCCCAGTCCGGATTGCACATGCATGATGATATCCTCCGCTCCGAGGAGCGAACAAGAAAGGTTCCTGCAGAGCTGGAGATGATATCTGCCCACGGGTTCCCGGTGAAACATGGTGTAGAATTCCGCCACTGCGAGCACATGCACCGGCGACAGGGCCAGTCGGCCGGCGACGTATTCGAGAACATCATCGGAAAGGTTTCCGAACTGTTTCTGAGCTATCCATAAAACCGGCAGCAGTGCGGCACTTTTCTCGGGATACCTAGCAACGGTTTCCTTGAACAGCATTTCGCTTTTTGCGTCAAAAGCCGGTATTGAAGATGTCTTTTTCAATATTGATCCTTCGTCCGGGTATCATCCTATCCCGGAACAATGCTTTTATCGGGAGACTGAGTTTTTTCGTGCTTTCCGGTTACCGGTCCAGTTCTCCCGCGATAATATTGAGCCCGCTCAAAGCCACGACTATATCCGCCACCAATCCTCCTCGAATGATTTTCGACAGCGAATTCATCAAGTAGAAGCAGGGAGGCCGCACTTTTATCCGGTAGGGATGACTGCTGCCGTCGCTTACGATATAAAAACCCAGTTCGCCGTTTGGAGCTTCCAAAGAATCGTACACTTCCCCCTCAGGAGGCTTTATTCCCTCAATGATCATCTTCGAATGATTTATGAGAGCCTCCATCTGCGAATACACGTGCGCTTTCGGAGGCAGGGTTACGAGCTTATTATCCACGTTGATTGGTCCGCCGGGAAGTTTCTTCAAAGCTTGATCCACGATTTTCAAGCTTTCATACATTTCTTCGATTCGCACATATATCCGGTCGTAGCAGTCGCCGTTTTCACCAATGGGGATATCAAAATCAAACTCGTCATAATGATAATACGGCCGCGCCTTTCTCAAATCATGCGCCACTCCGCTCGCCCTCAGGCATGGGCCGGTATAACCGTAATTAACCGCGTCATCGGCGGAGATCGGCGCAACACCCACCGTTCTGTCCAGAAAAATCCTGTTCCTTTTTACCAGGCCGTTGACATCGTCGATCGCCTTGGGAACCTCCTTGAGGGCTTGCCTGACGTCCGCTTCAAACCCGGCAGGAAGGTCCCGGGCAAGTCCGCCTATTCTTACGTATGAATACGTCAACCTTGCCCCGGTAAGGGCCTCGATCACATTATTGAGTTTTTCTCTCGCATTGAAAAAATACCAAAAGTTCGTCAGTGCGCCTATATCGACCAGATTCGCGCATACACAGATCATGTGATCCATGATCCTCTGGATCTCCATTATTATTACACGAATGAAACGTGTTCGCTCCGGGATTTCAAGCTCCATGAGCTTTTCAATCGTTTTGCAGTATGCGATATTGTTTACCAGAGCGCTGCAGTAATTCAACCTGTCCGTATAAGGAATCACTTGCGTGTAATGATGGGTTTCGGCAATTTTTTCAAATCCCCGGTGGAGAAATCCAATCTCGACCGCGGCCTTTTCAACTTTCTCTCCCTTAAGCCTGCAGAACACCCGGAAGGTGCCGTGCGTTGCAGGATGCGTGGGACCTATGTTCAGGAGCATGGGCTCCTGGTCAAGATCGCCGAGCAAAGTTTCATCCGGTTCTGCGGGAATACCGGTGATTTTTTTCTCTTCGTTCATGCCGCCTCTTCGCCTACTCGTTTTCCAGGTCATTCACCATGTTCCTGGTTCCGCTGCACCACTGCCCTTTCATTATGGGGTAGTCTTTCCTGAGAGCGTGCCCTTCGAATTCATGATGGCACAGTATACGTATGAGATTGGGATGACCGGTAAAATCCACACCAAACATGTCGTAGGCTTCGCGTTCGGCCCAGTTGGCCGCCTGGTAGAGATCGGTCGCCGTGGGGACGCTCGGATTTTCCTCCGGCAGAGATACCTGCAAACGTATGCGAAGATTCCTCCGAATAGAATAGAGAATATAAACAAGTTCGAAGCGCTCTTGCTTGGGCCGTCCCAGATAATCAACGCAGCCGATATCTAGCAGCTGATTGAACCCTCGCTCTTTGAAAAAAACCAGAACTTCATGAATCTTCGAACGGTCCACGGCTGCAGTCATGTCCCCAAACGCCGTATCCCTTCCGGTAACGGCATCTTCTATTTCCCGCCCTAGTTCATCAACCAGGGTTCCGAGCTCTTCCAATTCGTTCATTTTATCCTCTATTATAAGGTTCTTGGATTATCCGTCATCCTTGGAGGCGGATGACCTGCGCAGGGCCCTTTCGCTGCCGATCTTGTCCTGTATTTTTAATAAGGCATCCAATATCGCTTCGGGCCGGGGCGGGCACCCCGGTATGAACACGTCTACGGGAATAATCTGGTCGATACCCTGGATCGCCGCATAATTGTCATAAAAACCGCCGGATGAAGCGCATGCGCCCATTGAAATCACCCATTTTGGTTCGCACATTTGTTCATATATACGTTTTAATACGGGCCCCATCTTGTAATTGATGGTACCCGCAACTATCAGCAGATCCGATTGACGGGGGGAAAACCGAACCAGTTCCGCCCCAAAACGGGATATATCAAACATGCCCGAAACGACACCCATGAACTCGATTGCGCAGCACGCTGTCCCGAATGGAAGCGGCCAAAGGGAATTCTTGTGCCCCCATTTTATCACCTCTTCCACGCGGGTGGTGATGATGCCGGTTTCGTTTTTTATCCCGGACTCTATTCCCATTCCAGAGCTCCTTTTTTCCACGCGTAGAACAGACCCAGAATAAGCATGAAAAGAAAAACCGACATCTCGATAAATCCATAGAGACCGAGTTTCCTGAAGATAACCGCCCACGGGAAAATAAACACCGTCTCCACATCAAATATAATGAACAAAAGGGCAACGAGGAAAAACTGCACCGAAAATCTTTTGCGGGGGCTGGCCGCGGGATCATTGCCGCATTCGAAAGGTTTCATCTTGGCAGGAGTGCTCTTTTTCAGACCGGACAGGGATGCTACGGCCACCAGCACGGCGGGAATCACCAGCGCCAACAGCAGCAAGAGGAGCATGGGAAGATATCTATAAGCTACCAGCATAAACACTATCTATCAGTTGATCCGGTGCGATGAGAAGACAAGCGGCTTCGCGGTCCGGATATAATCGATCTGATCCAGCCGGTCCAGAGGGCGCCCGCGGGACAAAACCCCTTTGTAAAATCTTTCACAAATACTCGTTGAGCCAACGTATCCTTTTCAATCGCATAAGTCAAGTGAATTCAGGCACCGCGCGGGTTCGCACGTTTTCATAAAGGATTTATTGGCCGCTGACATAAAAGCATATCCGAGTCCGAGCCTGATGCAGATCGAAACCCGGGTCTTGCAGTCAGCTCATTCGGTGAACCTATAAAGCATTCTCAGACGGGCGTAAGTATAAAGATAAAGTCGAGGCCGTATTTCCATAGTCCGGGCAGCATGGCGAGCTCGCTCGAAAAAAAACGCCAACGGTAATAGATGTCGGGGCGCCTCTGTTGATTCGAACGGGCCGCGGCCTTCACGGGCATATCACCGGAAAAGGGAGCATTCCGTGCATGATTCTCGCGCCAGGCTTTCTTCCTTGGAATAATGCCCGCGTTTCTCAACCCCCTTTTGAATCCATATGTTTTCTTTTTTACAATCTTGAATTCCGCGCGTTCTATCATGTACAAAAGAGTCTTTGCCGGAAAAAAGAATATGTGACCCTTATGGCTGAAGGCCGGCTTCCCCTCCTGCGCACAGTAATCGATCAGTGTGCGCGAATCGTTCAATCCGTTTGGAACGGAGAGCCTTATCATGCCGCCGGGCTTGAGAAGCGTCCTGCAGATTGTCAACATTCCGAACGGATCACGGACATGCTCTAATACATTGTTAATATTGATAAAATCGAAAGCCTCATGTTCAAAACCGGCTTCGTCAAGCTCTCCGTTGTAGACATCCAGTCCCAGTTCCTCGCGGGCGTTTCGGGCCGCGCTTCCACCGAATTCCAAACCCATGACCTTCCAGCCGCAGCTGTCGCGTATTCCTTTCAGAAAGAATCCTTCAGCGCAGCCTATGTCCAGGAATGTTCCGTTCTTTTTCCACTGTGTCAGCCGGCGGGAAAAAACCCGCCCTTTGCCTTCTTCCCTGCCCGGATCAAAATCGTAATACGAAGCCGAGTAAAAAGCGGACAGCTCGGCGCGCGTTGGGAGCGGGCTGAAGCCGATTACACCGCAGGAGCCGCACCTCGATATATCGAAGGCGCCTGCAGCATCGAGACGCGCCGCGCCCAGAATCTTGAATTCATCTCCGCCGCATATCGAGCATTTGTCCATGATAGTGTTCACTTTATATTTCCGTGAGAATTGGTTATAGTATTATAATTCATATTCGCTTCAATTTCTAACAGGATAAACGAAACATGGCTTACAACAAGCGGCTGGGAGTATTCGTTAAAATCCCCGAGAGCGGAAGCGTAAAAACCCGGCTGGTTCCCCCCCTGTCCGCTGGTGAAGCGGCAGATTTGTCTCTCGCTTTCATACGGGATTTTTTCGAGCGTCTCTCGAGATTGAAAAAGCTGCAGGCGACTGTATTTTTCACCGGCGCCGATTCCTCAATAATAGAACCATACATTCCCGAAAATTTCTCAATGGAGCCTCAGAAGGGAGAAAATCTGGGACAAAAGCTCAAGAGCGCCTTCAGTCACATGCTGAAGGGCGAAAGCGAAACCGCAGTGATCGTCGGAACCGACAGCCCCGATATGCCGTTGAGGTACATAAAAAGAGCCTTTTTCAAACTCAAGCATAAAGACGTGGTTCTCGGACCCTGCGCCGACGGAGGTTATTACCTGATAGGTTTAAAAGCAGCCCACGAAAAACTGTTCGAAAGTATCCATTGGAGCGAGAGCACGGTTTTTATTGAAACGCTCCGAGCTGTCAATGACGGAGGACTTTCCCTGTCGCTCATGCCCCTGTGGTATGATGTCGATGATGCCCGGACCCTTGCGCTGCTCCGCGCGATGATGCTTGGGAAAAAAATTGAAAAAAGCGGCGGACTCAAGGCCACCAGCCAATTGCTCGCACGCATAACTCGGGAAAAAAAATTATAAATGTTTCTGCCGATCAAGGATATAAACCCTACCGTTCGATTCCCATACATGACGATTGCGCTCATTTTCGCAAATGTTCTTGTATTCCTTTATGAATTGATCCTCGGACCGCACCTGGGCCGGTTCGTAGCGGCTTATGGAGCGACTCCTTACGAACTAACCCACGGTGTTGATCTCATTGGAAGGATCGGAAGAATCGGCGTCATTCATGAGAAGGGCCCGCCGCTTCTCCATCTAACGGTGCTTACATCCATGTTCATGCACGGCGGATTTTTTCATATCGCAGGCAATATGCTCTACCTTTGGATATTCGGCAACAATATTGAAGATCTCCTCGGGCCTGTTAAATTTTTATTCTTTTACCTGACTTGTGGGCTGCTGGCCGCTGCGATCCACACTGCTGTCCAACCGAATTCCATTTTGCCAACGATAGGGGCAAGCGGGGCCGTTGCGGGGGTACTCGGCGCTTATCTGATCGCATTCCCCAGGGCCCGGGTGCTGTCGGTGGTTTTCATATTTTTCTTCATCCGCCTGATCGAGCTTCCCGCGTCCGTCATTTTGTTCTTTTGGTTTATCCTGCAGGCATTCAGCGGAGCGGCTTCGCTCGGTTCGGGAGCCTCTCAGGGCGGGGTCGCATGGTTCGCCCACATCGGCGGATTCATCTCAGGCATAGCGCTCATTAAGATACTGGCCGGGAATACACTTCGAAGGCTGAGCGCGGCGGATAAATGGCGCTAAGCCGGCAATGCCATGGACATCAAAACCATTTTGATAGAAAAAAGTGCGATTCATGAACTCCTTTCTAGGCGCATTATAGATAATGCAGGCGGAGCTGAAGTCATTGTCTTCAATCAGGGACAGAGCCGGGAACCGGCCGGTCTCGCTGCATCTGAATTTCTGAAAAAGCTCGCTCATACCCACACACTTGTTATCACCCGCCGCCGAGGAGAATTCATCAAGCCTTTTCCCAGCCATCCATGGTATGGAAACAAAAACAAGACGGATGACTTCAGCCTGATTACCGGATATAACTGCCCGGCATCGTGCCTTTACTGCTTCACCAAATCGTACTTCGATGATCCCTTCCCTACTATTCATGCAAATGTAGATGAAATGCTGGTCCGGCTGGAAACATTCCTTTGCAAAAACCCCCGCGCTCGAATATCCACGGGTGAATTCACGGACAGTTTGTTTCTCGATCGCGTCACTCGCATCAATGAACAATTAGCCGGCGTGGTTGCCGGATTCCCCGAATGCAGGCTTGAGCTGCGGACGAAAATGGCCGATGTCAGCCACATGCCTCGTTTGGAATGCGGGAATATAACCGCCGCCTGGTCGCTGAATCCGGAAAAAGCCATCCGGTCGGCCGAACCCGGAACCGCCGGTCTTGACCACAGACTCGATGCGGCCCTAGAACTGCATAACAGAGGCTACAACATAGCCCTAAGATTCGATCCGCTTCTCGACACGGGGACAGATGGCGATCGATACACGGCCATGGCCGAAAGAATTCAAGCAAAACTCGGTTGGGAACGTGTAAATGAAGTCTTCCTGGGCGCGCTCAGACTCAACGACGACATGATGAATCTTCTTTGCGCTTCAGGAGCGGGACGCCGGCTTATCAGCGGCGAGTTCATCAAATGTCCCGATGGTAAATACCGGCTTCATAAATACGGACGTATAAGAACGTATAAAAACGCTCTTCACGCAATAAGGCGGCTCGCCCCGAAAATACCGGTCCGCCTGATGATGGAACCCGATTACGTTCGCAGAAGTGTCCTGCCGTCGGTCCCCGGTTAGTTCTGCGGCTTTCGCGTACCGAACCCGACTCTTTGAAAAAATCTTTCGAGCGCCAGGGAAGCCAGAATAATTGCGAACGGATAGCTGGGAAGGTTATACCTGGTACTGGAAACGACCAGCATGTGAAAAATAGTGAAGTAAAATATTGGGGATAATATGAATACCGTGTTGAAACGGTTGCGCTTGCATCCCCAAAAGGCGCCGGCAATCGCCAACAGGATAAGTGTTCCATTCAAGGCCGCGGACCTGGCGGTAGGCACCCAGACGCTGTCCGAGCGGATATTGAACCAACCGGCCACGAGCTTTACCACGATCAGCCGGGCATATCCCAGCGGGTGATTTCTTATGTTTTCCAGTGCGGCTTCGGTGAATATCCTGTTGCTTTCTATCTCTCCCTTGCCCTCGAGCCGCCGTTTGAGATAATCCGGGTGGGCTTCAAGCGGGATATTGGGTTTCGCACGGGCGGGCGGATAGCTTCCAAGGAAAAGATTATAACCGGAAGAGGTAAACCCCGGCACGAAGGCATCAAACACATAATAATTCCTGGCCACCCATGGAATATACAGCAGCAGAAAAGCCGTCGAGTATATTGCAATCCCTGCCGCCGCTTTGCGCCGGAGCTTTCGTTCGCGCCAGACAAGCATGCCGGCGAAGATCAAAGGCAGTCCCACCGCCGTAGGCCTGCACAAAAAAGAAGCTCCTGCCAGGATGCCTGCTCCTATCTTCCAGCCTATGCCTCGTTCCATCAGAGCCCTGTGCATGAAATAAAAACTCAATACTATCAGCAGCAAAAACAGGGTCTCGGTTATAACCGCGCCTGTAAAACGAATAAACGGCAGGTACAGCGCCGAGAACAGGGCGGAAAACAAAGCCTGCCTGCGTTCTTCGAAGGCACTCAAAGATATAATATAGATAAACAGGCACGTAATTGTGCCGATCACGGCCTGGATAATACCTACCGCCAGAAAATTGCGCCCAAACACTGCATAAATCCCCGAAAGCATAAGAGGATAAAGAATTGGTCTTCTTGCCGTAGGACGCGGACCGCCGCCGGGTGTTCTGTCGCCGGGCAGCAGATTTTTATCCGACAGGCTGAAACCATTCCCGTTTAGCAGATTGACCGCGATGTCGTCGTAATGAAGCGCATCCTTTTCGATGGTCTTGACGGGCTTGATCGAGACAAACGCCACCCGCGCGGTCAGCGCGCCGGCCAGGATCAGCAGTATGTAAGCATGTTTGGACAACATTCTATTCTATCAAGGAAACATTCTGAAAACGTTGAGAAGTTCTTCGCCCTCTGCGCCGTTTAAATGATGCACATCTCCAAGAAGCTCGATTCTCGGGAGACGGCGGGGAAAGATTATTTTGGTGATGGAACCGTTCTTTATCTTGAATCGCCAGATGTCGTCGAGCTTCATTCCGAGCAGGCTTGTAAGGTAGGTGCAAATAACGCCTCCATGCACGAAAACAGCTATAACCCCTTCCGGACGTTCACCGGATATTCTATTGATTTCCCTTGATACCCGCCTGCGAAATGCAGCCAGTTTTTCCCCTCCTTTTATATTCACACGCGAAGGAGTTGAAAACCATTTTTCCACTTCTCCGGGAAACCGCTTCTTGAGATCGGCGGCTTTGGCCCCCTCCCATTCGCCGAGATTTATCTCCCTGAGCGCAGGACTCTCTTCTGCCGGGATCGCCCCTCCGAATGACGCAAGAGCTATTTTTCGCGTATCCACCGCTCTTTTTGAAGTACTGGATACCGCGTATGTCACATTCTCGCCCCTTAATCTCCGACCAACACGTTCGGCCTGCTCTTTGCCCAGATCGCTCAGCTCGGATTCCATGAATCCCTGTATTCTTCCCCGGCGGTTCCATAAAGATTCGCCGTGACGTATCAGAAAAAGCGTCAACATGAACATCCTTCTTTATTTTGAAATCGCGATTCGCTGAAGAAAAAACGATAATAGCGAAACGCCGGCGCGGGGACAAATAAAATCAATCGCCCTTTTAACGCGTTTGATCGCAATAAATCATTCTGCCGACGCGGGAGAGAGCGTCCCAGGAAAACGGAGCCTTTGGATCGAGCCGGGCAGCTGCCAGATAGGAATCATAAGCCTCCCGGTATTCCCCCTTTTTCTCTTTCTCGGAAGCAATTAAATAATGCGCCTCGGCAAAATCATAGCCCATTTCGGCAATCGCATCCAGCAGCAGCGCTTCCCTTTTTGTGTCCCCCGAATTCCCCGCCGATTCCCAGAGCGCCTGCAGATAGCCGACGGCGAATTTACGGACCATGAAATCGAGTTTCCGGGGATTGCGTTTTAAGACCCCGGTATCGTATGCTGCAAGCAGATTTCTCCTTCGCTGATTTATTAGTTTCTCATTCGAGCTGTTTCTCGATGCAGCGGTATTTTGCGCAACCGCTTCAAATATAATTCCGTGCCTTTCCAGCCTCCACGGGCCCAAACGCGACATATTGGTAAAAGAAGTAAAAAACACCGGCGCTTTTTCACGCAGAATTTTTCTCTCCCATGCGAAAACATTCTTCCACAAGTTTTTTCTGGGGGATTTTTTCAGCGTTTCTGGAGCATCGAAAATATATCCTTTGCGGTGCAGTATGGTAATGTCGCGGTCGAGGCGGCCTGTGCCTGCAAGGTAAGCCGTTATGAAAGTTTCATTATCTCCATCTACAACCAGCGTGCCGCCTTCGGGAACAGACATAATAATGTTGCGCCCATAAATTTGCGCATCAAAGAAATCGTTTTTATTGTTCAGACTATAATTTGAAACCATCATCACCAGCGGCGCTAATAAAAACAACGAGCGAAGAAAGCTTCCGCCGGCTACCGCCGTTCCAGCCGGTCCGGGCCGCAGCAGGGTTTTGTTCCATAGTGCAAACTTTTTGGGCCAACGATTCATGAGAACTTTTGCCCGCGCCGGAATATCATGAACCGCATAATTCAACACCCCCAACATTCCTGAACCGATCCAAAGAGCCGCAATAACATAAAGAGGAAGATAAAGAACTGAAAACTGACGCATATGTGTGCTGTCCGGATACGGATTGATGATAAGAATCATGCCCAACATATATGAAAAAAACATCAGCAGTGTTGCGCGGCAAAATATTTTGTTTCTGGAATTCAAGACCGCAATACCCGGCAGGCTTAATAAAAGCAGACCCGGCGAGAATTCCCTGGTTAATAAAACAAAAACGCTTTGTATATTCGCTAGAACCATGCTTACAGACAAGGAATTCTGGCGGAGGGCCCCGTAGTTTCGCCTTAGAAGGTAGGAGATGAACTGATCAAAATTCAACGCTCCACCCCAGCTTATCACCGGGTTTAGATGCGATCGAGCGGGCAGGAGCAGGTACGGAGAGAGACCCAGCATCAAAAGCAGAATCGGAAACAGCATATTTATTTTCCCCTGCCGCAGAGCAAGTTTTCTAATCATAAATACGGCATAACCGGCTGCCGGAAGAAAGAGCGCCATGCTTTGATGTAAAACCAGGGATAATCCGGCCAGATAACAGAGCAAATACAGGTGCCGGATCTGCTTTTCCCTGATCAGGAGTTCGATACAAAGAAGAAACAGGGAGGTGCCCAGGCATGCCAGACTGTACACCTCGGTAATCGTCGCCTGCGACCAGAAGCTTTTACTGAAAGCAAGGATAAGAGATCCGGCGGCGGCAATTACCGATGAATTTGTCAAACGCAGGAGCAGAACAGCCAGAACGCCGACCGCAAAGGATCCCGCCGCTGCGGACAGAAGATTGGTCATATATGCGGGTTCTGCCGTTTTTCCGGCAATAATGAACAATCTGCCCAACAGAGCAAACAATGGATAGCCGGGGGGATGGGGAATTCCCAGACCGGCGGCGGCAAGAGCAAGCTCGCCGCTATCGCCGGCATAGACGGCAGGGCAGAGGGTATAGGCAAAGACGGCGAATGCAGCCGCCGTCGTCGCCGTAAATACCGCTTGTCTTCTGAAGCACTTCCTGTCATACGGAGAAAGTGCGCTCATCGTTCGCTCCCGCAGAAATGTTAACTGAACTCGTTTAAGGCTTTTCGGCCGAACATCAATAATCCGAATAGCCGGCGAGGTTACAAATAACAGTTCCGTTTGAGGAATTGTAAACCCATCCGCCGTTGCCGTTATAGCTCGTTACGACGCTGCTGCTGGGCGTTACGGGTTCCTTCGGCACGTTTCCATCGGCAAATAGAGCCCCCGTAACTGAAGATGGGAATGTCGCGCTTCCATTGAGAGCATTCTGGGCATACTTGATCGAAATTGCCGAGCGAATATTCCCGAGTGACCCGCGAATGGCCGCTTCTCTGGCCTCCGTCTGCATATCCACGTATTTGGGGATAGCTACTGCGG
This sequence comes from uncultured bacterium, assembly GCA_964654695.1. GTDB lineage: Bacteria > Krumholzibacteriota > Krumholzibacteriia > WVZY01 > WVZY01 > CAZZKJ01. Next base: position 39,030 of record CAZZKJ010000004.1, read on the forward strand.
AGAGAATACCCAGTATGACTATTACTATAACCAATTCGATCAAGGTAAAACCTTCGGACCTGCGGAAAGACCTCATGAGTTCCTCCTTATTAGAGTTCATTGTCCGCGTTGACTCCGATCCCTAGAAGCTCCTTTACTTTTTCGGCAAGAACTTCGGGCTCGAAAGGCTTCTTCATAAATGCATCGGCTCCGACCTGATGACCGAGATCGATATCCTGCTGCGTGGTTCTGGCCGACAATAGTATCACCGGGATGTTTTTATATTTCTCGTCGAACTTGAGCAGTCGGCATATCCTGTAGCCGTCAATATTGGGCAGCATGAGATCGAGGACGATCAAATCCGGATTCTCCTCTCTGGCCTTGCGAAGCCCCTCCGTACCGTCGTTTGCGACTGCCACCTCGAAGTTCTCCTGCTCGAGCGTGAACTGAATGATCTTCGCGATATGGATTTCGTCATCGACGACGAGTATCTTTTTGGCCATGATGCATTCCTTTTTTCGGTTCCTTCATCTTCGGCCTCTGCCGTATGGAACTTTAGGTTTTTCTATCTCCAGACGCAGATCTAATCTGTTATTATTCTTGGAGTTATAAATACTATCAAATCCACTTTCTCTTTTTTCGTATCCTTGTGCCTGAATAGATGACCCAGCAATGGAATATCCCCGAGTATGGGGACCTTGCTGTTGATTTCCCGGTCGACTTCCTTGATCAGGCCGCCGATCACCGCGGTTTCGTTGCTCTTTACAATTATTTGAGTGCGCGCGATCCGTGTTGAAGTTACAGGCCTTTCATTAAACTGGCCTATAAAATCAGTAATGCTGCTCGTTTCCGGTTCGATTTCCAGCGTGATCAAACTGTCTTCTCCGATATGAGGAGTGACCCACAAGCTGATACCCACATTCTGCTGATCGTAACCGGTGATTTCCATGACGCCGGTTTCTTTTTGACGCTCATAAAGCGCTATGGGAACCTGGCTGCCGACCAGAATCTCAGCGGGTTTACTATCGAGGGTGGTAATACTCGGAGAGGACACCAGGTTCGTATTTCTTCTCGATGACAGCATTTGCAGAAGGGCCGAGAATTCCCCGGCCGAAACTTTTCCAAAAATGAAATCCTCGGACTGAGCGTAGGGAAAGAACTCGCCCTCGGGAAACGGCGCTTTAATATAGAGCCTGGCGTCTCCCTGATCGGGGGAAGGGGAGTATCTGGTTTCATCAGACGTTCCCTTTGGAAAAGGAAACGTCGTGGGGGCGACGGCACCGGTAATAGACGCTGCCATACTCCAGTTGATCCCCAGTTTTTCATCGTCTCCCAAAGCCGTCTCGACGATCTTGGCTTCGATGTGAACCTGTTTAGGCCTGATATCGAGTTGCTTCACTATGCTTATTATCTCATCGATCGATCCGCGGCCGGCGGTGATCAAAAGCTTGCTGCAAAATCCGGAACCGGAAACATTCTCGGTAGTGTTTTCTTCCAGAGCTTTGAATGTTCCTGATAAAGAAGCCGCGCTGCTCAATAAAGCCGCTATCTTTCTTGCATCGGTATAATTAAGTCTGATAACCCTGGCGGCCAGCCGCTTGGAATTGACGATCACGGTTTTGCCGTCCCTGTCATAATCGTACCCGGCCGAATCGAGGAGAAGTTCCAGCGCTTTCTCGAAAGGAACATCGATAAGGTTTGCGGTTACCGTGCCTTCGATTTCCTGCCCCATAATTATGCTTATTCCGCTTTGCCTGGCAAGCATACGCAGCGCATCCTGAAGCTCGGCGTTCTTGAACTCGATTGTTACATTCGGCTCCGGCCTGACTGCAGCCCGTAAACCCGGGCCCGGGATACCCGACATCAAGGCGGCCAGGAAAACGGTCAGAAGAATTCTTTCGCTACTCCATGATGATATTAAATGTCGAGCTGTCATATATTCTCCTCAGTCTGACTCTATCCTTTTCGATACGTTCAACAAGCAATCCGTTCAAGGTGTCGCCTTCGGCGCATATAGTACCGTTTATCAGGGCCCAACCGCAGCCGGCCGTTATCATGATCCCGTGAAGTTTCACATTGCCGTCTTCGCTTACAACGTCCGAACCATCGCTTCCGGAACTCTCCTCTTCCGTTTCCCGCGTAAATATTCGGTTGAACGGATCCATACCCCAAACCGATATTGCTTCACCCGCAATCGTTTTTTTCGTTCTGCGGGACATTCCGGTTTGAAGCATCGGCATAGTTTGACCTGCTGTTTCACCGGAGCTTCTTAGTTTTTTATTGGCGTTTTTCATCCTTTTCGTTTTGGAATCCAATGATACCGTGAAATAAACCGACATCATGAGTATCAAGACCAAACCTATTTCTCTTTTTTTCAGCTTTCTAATTGTCATCTTGCAGCGCATAGGTTTCGATCAGGAATTCGGCATCCAAAAGCCTCGATCCGGGATCACGTTTGACTATTTTCAGGCCGCGGACGGCTATGAGAATCGGTATGTTTTCGAGCGATTCAAAATACTCCCCGAAGCTCCTGTAACCGGCCTGCGCCCTTACATTTATACTCAACTTCCTGCTTCTGACGCTTATGCCGCCGTCGCCAGTAATGGGCGCATCTTCCATTTTGTCCGGCTTCATAGAGACTATTTTCACGTCATGCGTTCTGCCTTTTTCAGCCAGAACACTTAGAAGTTTCGGCAGAATCTCATCCTCATCTCCAATCACGAAATCCTGGTGCGATTCTTGGATATCGGCCATTTCTTCGAACTCTTTCATCGCTTGCATACGTTTGTTGATGCTGTTTTGCATAATTGCGATTTTGCCCCGCTTTTTGCTCAAACTTCTCTCTCGCGGCAAAACCGATACAAGCGAAAAAATCAATACGGCCGCCAGCACTGCTCCTGGTCGCGTGTATCCGGATTTGACTATACCTTTCAGGTTCATATAATCCTCACGATACGAGCCTGCAGTTGAAATCTATTTTCGCCACTCCACCTCTGAGCGCCTGCACGCTTTCCAACCTGATATCGTCCAGGAAAGGCGATTCAGCCAGGCCGGTAAGCATTTGCGACACCGCTGTCTCGACCCTGCGTGCCTGCATGGACACCAGTCCGTGAAAATACAACCGGTAATCGGCGGTTTCCGCGCCCTCGGGCTTTACTGAGACAAGATTGATTTCGTCGAGTTCGATATCGTAAGCAAGTCTGTTGCTTAAATCCTTGAGGACTTGTCCCCAGGGAATTTCGGGACCCACCAGGTTCAGCAGCATTTCACGTTTGAACTTGCGCGTGCGAACCATTTTGTTCTCATCTTTGTGGCTTTGCTCGAAAGTATCCAGATTGGAAATGGCATTATTGCATTCATTAATGAGCAGATCGGTCTTTTTTTCCTGCATCCCGCCCAAAATATGAAGACTTATTACCGCGACCAGGCCCATCACGGCCGCTGCATTCAAAACCGTTCTGACATGTTTATGAGACCCGGGCAGAACGAATGCAGGCGTCAATAGACCGGCGGAGCCGCAGGCCGCAATAGCGCATCCCACAGCGGTGCCGAAAGCCGCTCTGAGAAACACACCCTCGCCCATTCCCGCAGAAGCGCCTCCACTGTCCTCAGGCGAAAGATAAGATGCATCAATACGAAGCCTCGCGCTTATATACTCTTTGAAGTTATTGATCTCCACGCCTCTTCCGCAAAGAAAGAGTCTTTGCGGCGGCGGCAAGCCGAACTGTTCCTGGCAGAAATCGATGGACCTCTGGATCTCAACCAGCATTTTTTCAAGAACGGGTCTCAACATTACGGCAATTTTATCGAATGGAATGCCGTCTCGTGTTTCACCCTCGCTGTTCGATTCATCGATTATTCCATTCAGTCTTATCATCTCTTCGATCCTGTCATCTTCGAGCTGCACGGTTTTATCACCGGCAACCACGATCGTTCGCAATGCATCTTTTATAGAATCGCGCCCGACGGGAATATCCCTTGTAAACCGGAGCTTGTCCTCTTCGAAAAGCGTAAAACTCATTTCAGAACCGGACATGTCAAGAGCTGCGACGATCCGCGCTTCATCTTCGCCCTTTGTCCGGCGGATAATGTTGCCCAGGGCAACCGGGGGCAAAGTCAAACCAACCAGATCCAGACCGGAATTCCGAACCAAATCAACAGTCTGCTCTAAATCCAATTTATCGGCGACAACTGCAAGGTAGCTCACATACTTCGCACCTTCCTGATCGAATGATTCAACCTTGATTTTATCTATATATGCCCGGCCGGCCGGAATGTTTGAAAACTTCTTTGCTTCGAACTCAAGGGCCCTGCGCAGTTCCTTCCCGGGCATTTTGGGCAATATGACAAGCCTGGTATCAACATTCTCAAAAGGAATAAGAGAAACCGTCTTAACACCTTCGAGATTGTATTTACATACAATCGCATCGAGCGAACTTTGCATCCTGTCGAGCGCCTTGCCGGGCTTTGACGGATCATCCGGCTTCAAAACTTCGGAATGGCAGATCTCAAGATTAATGCGATTCCTGGATCTCTCCATAACCGCCAATTTGATTTCGGACATACTGATATCAAGCCCGACAAGACGCTCCGGTTTCATCCTGCTCCGGATGATCCGCTGCAGTCGGGAGTTCAGACCGGCAGGATGCTTCAAAAGACCATTCATTGTACTATTGCCTCTATTTCTCTTTCGGCAGTTCCTATCCTTGCCTTAACGTTAATTCTCTTTTGCCCGGATGACAGAGGGACGCCTTCAGCGCTCGAATCGGATAAAAAAACGGTAAAATATCCCGGCCCGATAGTCCTGCCGGAACCAGGCAATCCCGTCCAGGACGGGTTCGAAGCAAGCTTGGACAGCGAAAAATCCAATCCTGCTTCGCAGAGATAGAGACATTTGACGATCTCGATATGATTCCGGGCAACATCGAGATCTTCAGAAACGGTAATAGACACCATGAGTCCAACTGCGGACAAAACCAGAAGCGCCATCAGGGCCACAACGAGGGCGGAGCCCCGGCGGTTCTTGATGGCGTTGCACCTCCCGCTGGAGCTGGAGCGCCCGGCGGAACAAACACGATCACACGGCATCCGGTGGTGAATTACGCCCGGGGGATTATTTATCCGTTTTATTTTCTGTTTATACGCCGTCATATTCATATATTCCGCAGATAGGTGCCCGTTTGCAGCGCTACCGTTATACCGCCATTGACGAGCCGTAAAAATATGGTGATTCTGAAAATATCAGTAGCGCCGGGACTAACGATGGGAACGGCCAAATTGCCGTCGGACTGGTAATAACCGAAAGCCATGGAATCGACTCCGCTGGCCAGAGTCTGAATGACTGCTCCGCGTCGAAAAGTGACATCCCCCCCTGAAATTCCGGAAAATTCTATCGTGTACAGGCTGTCATTAACTCCATAGAAAGAAAAAGTGTCGATATCCGCACCGACAACATCGCTGGAAGATCGGACTTGCCGAGTCTCGCGCACGATTCTAAGAAGCGCCATCCGGCCCTCCTGTGTCAATTCCCTGCGCGCATCAACAGTGTCGAACATATGGTTGCCTTCACTGAACACGGCGGCAAATATTCCTGATATGAGACCCAGGATCAAAACCACCAAAACCAGTTCCACCAGCGTAAAACCGGCCGAATGGTCACAATTACTCATATCTTGTTCGTTTTTCATTGGGCCACCCATGTCGACAGCACGACATCATCGATCGCACTGTTAGAAACCGTAACATCCACCAGCTTGAAATTAACCCCTTGATACAGAGACTCGGCCGCAACCGTGACGGAAATACTGAAACCTGAAAACTCCGGCGGATTGCTGATGTCGGGATAATTTGAATTTATTATGTAGTCGTACCCTCTTCCCTGCGCGGCGGCATCCGCAATGATTGTTTCCATTTTTTCCTGCGCCAGAAAAACCGCTTCGGTGGCTATTACCGGTTTAACGGAATTATAAGCCGCGTTCGAGAACATCGACATCAAGGGCGCAATAGCCACCGTGGCAATCATGACAACGAGAATGAGCTCAAGCAGCGTAAAACCCTCATCCCCGAATCCAGTACGCTTTTCATTTGATTCGATCAAAACTCCACTTTCCCGGTCAGAGGATATATTTTCAACGTGTCTACATTGCCGCTGCAGCTCAGCACCACAAACCCCATCGCCGACAATTCCGATCCCGATGAACCGCGGGGAATTCCGAGGGCATCGAATTCCACCGAAACTCCACTATCAAATTCAGCGCTTTCGATATCCATCCCTTCCAGAGTCCTTCGCATCGGACGGCCGGGTTTAAGCAAATCATCAGCGGGGGTCGATACATTTCCCCTGTATACCGTGTAGCTTTCAGCACCCGGATTAAAATACACTCCATACCTCACGCGCTCCGCAATGGCTCGGGATTGTGCAAATTTGATATCCGCTGCAAGCGTTTTGGCCGCGCTCCTGAGATCGATGGCGTAGTAATCGTTGAATTTTGGAATTGCGACCAGCGAAATCACCCCTATGATTGCGATTACCATCACCATTTCCATCAAAGTGAATCCATTTTTACTTGAGCCCATATCACGCTCCGGTAACAACATGCATCAAGTTCCACATCGGCAAGAAGACCGCCAGGGCGATAAATAGTACACTCACACCGAGTATGACGAGAAGGATAGGCTCCAAAACCGTTGTTAGATTTTTTATTTTGTAATCCAATTGCCGGTCGTAGAAATCGGATATTTTATTCAACATGATGCTGAGATCCCCTGTCTGTTCTCCGACTTCCAGCATTTTTACTACCGGCGGGGGAAATACTCCTCCGGAACGAATGGGGTCCGTCAATCCCAGCCCTTTTTTGATGCCGTCCTGCATCTTCCGAATTTCTTCGCTTATTATCACGTTTTCTATTGTCTGCAGGACCAGGTCGAGCGCGCGCACGATCGGAAGACCGCTTTCGAGAAGCGCGCCCAGAACGCGAGAGAAACGCGACATCAGTGTTTTAACGATTAGCTCGCCGAAAATGGGAATATTAAGCATGGCATTATCGAACATTTTTCTGCCCCGGTACGTTCGCCGGAAGGCGCGCAGAGCGAAAAAACCCAAAATTGAACCTATGAGCATATGGGGCCAATAACCGCTGAAAAAATCGCTTAACTTGAGCATCACTACGGTGGGAAGCGGAAGCGCAGCGTCGCGCGACGAGAAAAGAGCCTTGAACCTGGGAAACACGAACTTGATTATGACAATGAACGCCATCAGCAACTCTCCGATCACGAGGGATGGATAGAAAGTCGCCGATCTAATTCTCGACTGGGTTTCCGCTTCGTATTCCAGCAGGTAACCCATCCTGTCCAGCATTTCATCGAGCACGCCGCCTTCCTCGCCGGCATTCAGAAGATTTACATATAGATTTGAAAAAAGATTAGGGTGTTTTTGTATCGCCTGGGCGAGCGTGCTCCCGCCTTCTATATCCTTCACCACCTGCTCGAGTACGCTTTTTACGGTTTCATTCTCGGCTTGATCCGCCAAAGCCCTTAAGCTGCCCGTCAGCGATATACCGGCGTTGAGCAGCGACTGTAGCTGGCGGGTGAACAGAATTTTGTCGTCATGCTTGATCTTTTTCTTGTTTCGCTTCCGCAGAATATCCATCCATTTGGGCGCATTCCTGGTTTCATTCAGCGAAACGGGGTAGAGCCCCTGCTTTTCCAATGTTTTCAGGGTTTCGGGTTCATCGACCGAAATGATTTCTCCGCTAACCAGCTTTCCCTCGCGCGTACGGGCTTTGTAGGTATATGCAGGCAAGGCTTCACTCCCATTCGATGATTTTTAGCCGGGGGTTTTCGCAAATAAATCGTCGCTTTGGATTTCGTTCTTATCGCTAAATTCGGGTTTCGTGACCCGGATCACTTCTTCCAACGTTGTCACTCCGTCCAGGGCCTTGGCAAAAGCATCTTCGCGGAGCGAACGCATTCCGTTTTCTTTCGCCAGTTTTTTTATGTGTTCGAATGAAGCACAGTCGAGCACGGCCTTTTTTATCTCTTCGTTGACTTCCAGTATTTCAAAGACCGCCGCCCTGCCCTTGTAACCCACGTTTTCACACTGCAGGCAGCCCTTGCCGTGGAATATTTGCTGGTCTCCGTTCAGGTTTATGTTCATCGATTTAAGAGTTTTTGCAGGCAGATTGTAAGGTTCTTTGCAGCGAGGGCATATCTTTCGCACCAGGCGCTGGGCCATGACCCCGACTAGAGAAGATGTAATAAGAAACGGTTCGACGCCCATGTCCAAGAGCCTGGCGATTGCGCCCACGGCATCGTTGGTATGGAGAGTGGAGAATACAAGATGGCCCGTCAGGGCGGACCGGATCGCGATCTCCGCGCTCTTGCGGTCCCTGATTTCTCCGACCATGATTACATCCGGGTCCTGGCGCACGAGCGAACGCAGCCCCTTGGCGAATGTCAGGCCTATCTCCTCGTTGACCTGGGTCTGCCTTATATAAGGAAGCATGTATTCAACGGGATCTTCCAGCGTTGCTATATCCCGATCCAGCGTATTGATCTCCTGCAGGGCCGCATAGAGGGTTGAAGTCTTGCCGCTCCCCGTCGGGCCCGTAACCAGCACCATTCCGTTTGGCTTGAGAATCATGGATCGGAGCAAATCCGAATCCCTGGGACTCAGCCCCAGATCGCTGAGACTCAAAGTAGAGTTCTTTTTGTCCAGCACCCTGATTACCACATTCTCGCCGTGCACGGTTGGAAAAGTAGATATCCTGAGGTCCAACAGGGCGTCTTCTAAATCCATACGACACCGGCCGTCCTGGGGAAGTCTTTTTTCCGCTATATCCAGATCGGAAAGCACTTTGATTCGAGAAACCACTGCAGGATGAATGGCTTTCGGCTGCACTGAAACTTCCTTGAGTATTCCATCTACACGGAATCGAATCCTCATATCATCGCTGTCCGGTTCAATGTGTATATCGCTTGCCTTTTCTTCGGCGGCTTGAGTAATTATGCTATCGACGAATTTGATAATCTTATTCTCGGTTGCGCCGTCGCTTAGAGCATCCTTTTTAATCCGGGCATCAAACTGTTCCAACGCTCCCGTGCCCCCATAGAACTGCTTGAGCGCCAGGCTGACATCATCCTTTGAGCAAACGCAGGGATCGATATCCATGCCGGTGACGGCTCCGAGTTCATCAACGGCAATCACGTTCAGGGGATCTTCCATGGCAACCGTGAGGGTGTCGCGTATAAGAAAAAGTGGAATCACCCTGTATCTGCGCGCCAGCTTTTCAGGCACAAGTTTTATGATGGCTGCATCCATGGAATAATCGGACAGGCTGACTTTGGGTATGCTGAGTTCATCTTCGAAGAACGCGAGGATATCAGATTCTTTTACCATTCCAAGCTTTTGAAAAACCTCGCGAAGATAAAGGCCGGTTTTGCGTTGTTCCTCAAGTGCGGAACGGAGCTGATCCTGCGTTATCAAACCTTTTTCAACCAGGTATTGGCCCATCGGCTTCTTGCCTTTTCTTACCAGAGGCATTTTCCCACCTTCCTTACAAAACTTTTCCCGGTAGCGCTATCGAGTATTTTCGAAGCAGTCAATACCCCGGAAATGATTTCGCAGCGCCGGGAATTCCTAATACCGGGCGCAGCTGGCACGGCATGGAAATGTGGCTCATGAATATAGTAACTCTCATAAAATATCGTTCTTTCCGCATAGGATCTTTAGGAGATTCTTTTAACGTTTCCTGCCGAATCGCCCTCCCCGCCGGAAACGAATCACAATTAGCAAGTTGAAAATTTTTCCTACATGCAATACTCTTGCTGGAACGCGGCCCTCCCGGACGGCCCGGGCCGCATATTCGACAAGCATGTATCGCTAAAAGGAACAACGGGTTATGTTGGAAATGCGTTTGCACGGACGCGGGGGCCAGGGTGTGGTTTTGGCTTCAAAAATGCTTGCTGCGGCATTCTATGCCGATGGGTATAAATGCCAGGCATTCGCATCCTACGGAGGCGAGCGCCGGGGAGCGCTGGTTACATCGTTTCTCCGCGTTGACAGAGCCCGCATAAGAGCGCGCTATCTTATATATGAGCCCGACATTGTAGTCCTTCTCGATCCCTCTCTTGTTAATAACATGGAGACTATAAAAGGATGCGGCGAAGGGTCATTTTTATTGGCAAATACCAGGACCAGCGGCAAAGAATTTGATTATCCCGTACATCTCCGTTTCGCCTCCGTAGATGCTTCCGGGATTGCGGTCAATAACGGCCTGGGAAGCCCGACTACCCCTCTTGTCAATACCGCCGTGCTCGGAGCCTTCGCCAAGATCAGCGCCGAAACGCGGGCCGCCGTTTCTTTTTCAGGCGTAGAGGAAGCAATTCGAAAATACGTGCCGTCCGACGTGGGAAAAAACATTAAAGCTGCAAAAGAAGCCTTCGATGCGGTTGACTTTCAATAAATGAAACGAACCGGTTAAAAATGCTGCGTATAGAAGAAAAAACAGAATCTACAGGGCTGCTCTCGGGCAACCAGGCCGCCGCCTATGGGGCCGCCCTCGCCGGGGTGGACGTAATCGCAGCTTATCCCATTACACCTGCTACGCCGGTTGTAGAAACGATAGCCGAACTCATGGCGGAAGGCCTATTTAAGACCGAATTCATAAAAGTTGAGTCGGAACATTCCGCCATGGCTTCCTGTATCGGCGCATCCATGTCCGGAGCCCGCACCTTTACCAGCACGAGTTCGCAGGGAATAGCTCTTATGCACGAGATGCTGCATTGGGCCGCCGGCGCCAGATGCCCTATCGTCCTTGCGGATGTTAACCGAGCGCTGGCAGCGCCGTGGAGCATTCTAACCGATCAGTCGGATTCGCTTTCGCAGCGCGATACCGGATGGATTCAATATTATTGCATGAGCGTCCAGGAAGTACTGGATACTTTGCTCCAGGCATTTCGAGTGGCCGAAAAAGTCATGCTTCCTGCGATGGTATGCCTCGATGGCTTTTATCTATCTCATACTGTGGAAGAAGTTTTTATTCCATCACGGCAAAGCGTGAATTCTTTTCTTCCCCCGTTCGAACCCGTAAATGTACTTCGCATAGAGGAACCATTGAGCTTCGGGGGGCTTGCTATGCCGCAGCAATTCCAGGCTTTGAGAACAGCCATGCAGAAAAGCATGGACGATGCCCTGGACGCCGCCCGATCGGCAGATGCCGGCTGCGCCGAATGCTTTGGGCGTTCATACGGCATGGTTTCGCCTTACAGGTGCGATGACGCATCAACAATAATAATCTCATCCGGGACGGTTTGCAGTACGCTCGAGATCGTAGTCGATGAGCTTCGCGCCAGCGGGGAAAAAGCCGGCTCTGTTGGAATACGGCTTTTCAGACCGTTTCCCCTTGAGGAATTCCTGGCCGCGGTATCAGGCGCATCGAAGCTGGTTATACTGGATCGCAACTTTTCCAACGGGGCGGGGGGAATTTTTGCCCAGGAGATCAAGGCCCATCTTTACAATAGTCCAAACAAACCGCCCGTGTTTTCTTTCGTTGGAGGGCTGGGGGGCGGGGATTTCACTCCTGCCCTGCTTTTGAGAATGTACGAGCGGGCCAGGGAACGCGAAAAACCCCGGACCGGATTCGAATGGATTTAGAGTATCTTTTCATCAACCGAGAATCCTTTTTATCACGGACTTTACGGCTCCTTCGTATCTCTTCACAATCATTACCGGTTTGTCCGAATGCCTGGCGACCTTTTCCGGTATTTCTCCGAAAAGAACGCTCGAAAAAACTCCTTCCTTCGAAGCGCCCAGCACTAAAAGATCATAATCCGATGCTGCATTCGCCAGAGCGGACGCGATACTGTCGCCCTCGATAATCTTCTTTTCCACGGTTCCTTCGAACCCGCTGCGCCTGACGGTCTTATTTATCCATTCATATGCAATTTCGCTTTCTCTCTGAGTGTGAACCCTGGGCAATACGTAACAACAGGTTAGCGTCGAGCCGAGGGTTTTTTGAAAAATCCCGACATATTCGGCGGCGAGATTGGCATGCGGGCCTCCGGCGGTTGGAATTAGAATTTTACCTAAAGAACATTCGCCATCGAGTTTAATGGTTATAAGATCGCACGGAGCATGTCTTACTACCTTGTCGGTTACTTCTCCCATAATTCTGTCGCGTTTCGTCGTGTAACCCTTCCAACCCATAAGTACCAGCGACGCCCTCTCCTCGATCGCCGTATTCAAAATGCCGTCATAAACGCGGTGGGCTATTCGAAGGGCGGTGCGGGTCTCCACGTTATTACTCTCGCCGAATTCCACGGCTTCTCTCAGCAGGGGCATCTTATGATGCTGAAAACGCAGTCCTTCGCGTATGGGGAGGTTCTGCGGAACGTTCACCACTCCGAGTACTATAATTTCGCCGCCGCGCGCTTTAGCGATTGGGGCGGCAAGCTGCATGAGCGGTATCACGTGATCGGGGTTGTGAAGCGGTATAACGATACGGTAGCGGTGTTCTTCGGAAATCCTTGATTTTCCGACTTCCAGCACCTGGGGAGTTTCGGCAAGCGTTGCTTTTTCAAAGAAAAGAAAGTAAATAACCAATCCTGCGACAATCCATGTTGCGGTGATGTACCATGACCGCGGATCAAAATTAAACTGATAAACGGCAAGAAACAAATTAAGACCAATAGCGAGAATCGGGATGGCCGGGTAAAGCGGCATCCTGAAGCCGCCCCTGATTTCCGGAAATTTTCTCCTGAGGGCAATAACCGAAAGATTCACCAGCGCGAACGTAAGCAAAAACATCAAACTTGCCGCCGACCCGATGACATGAATAGGAAAGAACAGGGCCATTACTATAACCAGCACTCCGGTTACGGCTATGGCGATATGAGGGGTTCTCCTTATCGAGTGGATCCTGCTTACCGATTCGGGCAGCATTTTATCCCGCCCCATGGAGAACGCCACTCGCGAAGACGCGAGAATGGTTGCATTGAGAGCGGAAGTCGTTGACAGCAATCCGCCAAAAATTATCAATGCGATGCCGAAAGCCGGCATGAACTGCTCGGCGGCTTTTACGATAGCCCTTTCCTGGTAGCGGCCCAGGAATTCCCATGAGGTTCCCGAATCGGGCGTGATCGCCCCGATGCTGACAAAGAGAATGAGCAGATAAATGCAGACGGCCACGCTGAGCGATATGAATGTCGCGCGCGGTATGTTCTTCTTTGGATTCTTGATTTCCTCGGCTACGGTCGCGATGAGGTCATAGCCTTCGAACGCTATGAACGTCAATCCCATGGCCACTATGACGCCGCCTGCACCGCGCGGAAAAAATGGTTTGAAATGGGAAATCGACGCAACCGGATCGCCCATTAAAACTTTAAAGCCGAAGAAAATAAATATCCCAAGGATAATGATTTTAGCTATTGTGATTACATTCTCGACTTTGCCGGTAAGAGCCGTTCCTCTCATATTTATAATGATAAATCCCGCGCTTATTATCACCGTTACCAGGACCAGGGGGCTTCGTTCTCCCATGACACCGAATGCGGCGTCAGATAAGAACGGAAGATAGCTGTGAACGAACTCCCAGAAATAACTTCCGAATCCCATGGCATAGAGACTGCACGCGACTATATAAGAAAACCACAGCATCCATCCCGACGCAAAGCCCACAGGACCCGGAAAAGCTTTTTTGATGAACGCATACCCGCCCCCGGCCTTGGGGTGGGCCGACGCCAGCTCCGCATAGCTGAGCGCTGTGAGCAGAGTGACGGTGCCGTTCAAGGCAAAAGCAAGAATGGAGGCCGGTCCGGCTTCGCCTGCGGCGATCCCGGTAAGAACAAAGATGCCGGCGCCTATCATCGCTCCGATCCCTATCATGCTGGCATCGAAAAGACCGAATGTGCACGCGAACGTTACTTTAACATCCGATCCGCCGGGTTTTCGATTTTCTGCCATAATCTATCCGACCTGTTAGGGAATCTTTTCCATGCAAGGATACGTATTCTATTCAAATTATGCCTGAAAAGGCAAGAGGAAGAAAAACCCGGAATCAATTATGAGAATTCAACTTAGACCGCAACTTGGACTGCAGCTCTTTTTCGGCCTGAAATTCACATGCAAACCGCTTGGAACCGGCCGGGATTTTTTTATTGAATTTCCCTTGTCAACCGTATCGAATTCAACGATTTTATAAAAAAGGTTCCGGGAAACGTATTAATAATCGATGGATTTATAAAAGGAGCATACACAATGAATGACATCAGAAACGAAGTTAAGAAAAAATACGGAGATATCGCCAAACAGGATTCTTCGTCGTCCTGCTCGCCCGCAAGCGGCTGCTGCGGAGCGGGCCCCGCGGAAGTAATCAGCAAAAGAATTGGATACACTGATAAAGAATTGAAGGCAGTCCCCGATGGCGCCAATCTCGGTCTCGGGTGCGGCAATCCTTTGGCTCTGGCATCCATCAAGGAGGGCGATACGATCGTTGATCTGGGATCGGGGGCCGGTTTCGACTGTTTTCTTGCAGCAAAGAAAACCGGACCCGAAGGCAGGGTGATCGGGCTGGACATGACGCCCGAAATGATCGAAAAAGCCCGAAGTAACGCAAAAAAGAGCGGTTACGATAATGTGGAATTCAAGCTCGGCGAAATAGAGAAGATGCCCCTGCCCGATGGAACGGCTGATTTAATCATATCCAACTGCGTGATTAATCTGTCCCCGGATAAAGCGGCCGTGTTCGCGGAGACGTTCCGGGTGCTAAAACCCGGCGGACACATGATGATATCGGATATAGTCCTGCTCAAACCGCTTCCGGATTTTATAAGGGAAAACGTTTACGCTTATGTCGGCTGTGTCGCCGGAGCGCTTCTCAAGGATGAATACACCAGGTTCATCGAAAAAGCGGGGTTCGAGGACATCGAGATTCTCGATGAAAGCGTCTATGACCTCAAATGGCTGCTTGAAGATCCGGTGATGGCGTCGATTGCTAAAGCGAGCAGCCTGTCGGTCGATCAGCTCGAAAGCGTTCAGAAGTCGGTCGTTAGTTTGAAGGTGAGCGCGGTAAAACCGGCCAATTAGATCGCCCGTGCCTCCTCAGCCGGTTCCATGAAAGATTATTCCGGCCGGAACAATCCTCCCGGAATCATCCCGTCTGTTCGACGTTTCCTTGTGTATGTCTGGTTTTAGCCGGCGGTCAACCAGCGTGCGAACGAGCCGACAGATAACATCGTATATCCGGGACCCGGGCTCTTTCAGGATGATCGAGGCTAAAGACGACTGTCTTCGCAACACTGAAAGGATACTGACGGGAAACAGGCCATTGCGGACACTATTTTACTAGATATAGTGAGAATAATCAAGTTTTGCAATTGTGATGGCTTCGTGACCGGCGGGCGGAATTTTTAATATCTAGCGGCTAAGGAAGGTCTATCGTCAGATGTATCCCAGTGATTTCAAACGTTCGAGGGTTTCCCTGTCCAGACCGGCTTTAATGTCTTTTATATTATAAAAAATTCTTGCGGCTTTGGCGTATTCATCGAAGGTTTTCAATAAACTGCGCGCTTGATCTGCCGCATCCGGCATCACCGGGAGCAATGAAGTGCTCTCGCCGGAATCGGCGTCGAGATCATAAAGCTCTTCCCTTCCGGTCACGAGCGAACGAATAAACTTTTTTCCATCGAAGATGACCGACTGCCTGTCCTCATTATAAAGCAGCCCCGTGCTGTAAAGGGGAGTCTCGCGGAGACCGTCCGGCGGCCGCACGTTTGCCAGGCAGAAGGTCAAAGAAGGCGCGGTCAGATGCCCATCATCATAATCCGTTTCGCACAAGTCCAGAATAGTCGGCATTATACTCGCCGTTGAAACCTGGGTTTTTCTGCGGCCGGCATACTCGGAACCGGGAAGTTTGAACAGCAGGGGCACACGCAGGACTTCATTATACAATGACCTCCCATGGGCAAAATTATCATGCTCCCAGAATTCC
Source organism: uncultured bacterium (assembly GCA_964654695.1). Taxonomy (GTDB): domain Bacteria; phylum Krumholzibacteriota; class Krumholzibacteriia; order WVZY01; family WVZY01; genus CAZZKJ01. The sequence goes on from CAZZKJ010000004.1 coordinate 54,995, forward strand.
TCACCGTGATCGCTGGTTAAAACGACGAGTGTTTCATCATAAATGCCGAGCTGTTTCAGCGCAGCGAATACTTTGTTGATTTCCCTGTCGACATATCTAACTTCGCCGAAATACAGCTTTTTGATCCAGTCCCTCTGTTCTTGTGTTGACACGACATCGAGGGGAACGGCCAGGGTCTTGATGCCGAAGCCGCTGCTCATACCCGGAGGAGCTTTTCCTTCAGGAAAAAACTCGCCTTGAGGAATGTACGGCTGGTGCGGATCGAAGTAATGCAGCCACAGAAAAAAATCCTCGTCTTTATGCGCCTGCAGCCATGAAACCGTCATGTCGGACAAATCGCTCGTGGTTGTATTGAACATGAGCTTGTTTTTGAATACATTCATCAAAATGGACGTACCGAACGAACCGTCATCCACGAGCTTTGGGAAAAAATCGAATTCCATGAACCCCTGCGACACGTTATGGGGTGAAGTGAGGACCGTGTTCTCGCCGATGGCTGCCGTCAAATAACCGGAATCCCGCATATATTCCGCCAGTGTGGGCACTGAATCAGGAAGCACTGATTTGATCCTGACCGCCTTGTGCACCGCGGGAGACAGCCCCGTCATTATCGAAGAGACCGCGGGCAGAGTCCATGATGCAGCGGAAAACACGTTATCAAAAGCAACCGCATCCCGGGCGAAAGAATCGATATGCGGCGTGGGCGCGCCGACGGGATTATAGAAAGTAAGTGCATCCTGTCTGAGCGTGTCTATGATTATCAAGACCACGTGCTTGATCTTGTGTTCAGGGTTGCCGGAGGGAGCAACAGCTTCAAAAGAATTTGCATTGGGAAAAAGCAGGGCCGCGGGGCTCATAACCAGAGCGATACAAAGAGCATAATTTAGTATCCTTCCCGCTCGCTGCAATTTATAAAAGAGAATCAGTGTCAGTGCCGCCGCCGATAACAGCCCAAAGTTCAACATTAGGGATCTTGCCGTAAACATGGAGCCCAGCCGGTAGATATGAAGCCATGCAGCAGCTGTTGCTTGGGCGAGGAGCAGGGGCAGGGCGGCAGTCAACGCGCGGTACCCTCTATTCCTCCGCGACCGTGCGGCCGCAATCCAAGCAAAATAGCCGCCTCCCGATGCAAGAACAACGACTCCAAAAAGAAGCACCGTTTTTGGGAAACCGTGTGGAGAAAAAGATATATTCGCAGAGCCGCTCAGTATCAATGCCGCCGTAATCAAACAACCCAATGCAGCGGACAATGCGGAGCGATCCAAATAGAAGATCCTCTGCAGAGCGATTCCGATTATGAACCACAATCCCCAAAATACCATGAACGCGGTCGCAATCGTGGCGGCAAGAGGAAGAAGAATATAAACCGGGGATTCAAACCTGACGGGGGCGGCCAGCATGCTCAAAATTACATCGAGAAATCCCACTATTACTGACAGCACAATACTGTCTGCCAAAATAGATGCATTTGAAGATCGGTCTTGTGAAGGTGATTCTTGCAAAGTAATCAATTGCTTTTTTCGAGATATTCCGCGTTAGAATTCTGCGGCGCCTTCGAAGAAAACGCTCCAGGTTGCTTTCCGGATACCGCAGCGGGTTATATTCTATCAAACAGAACTTCGGCGGTAAATCCAATTATGAATTGAAATCACTCTCTTTGCATGTTAAATTAACCTGGCGTTTATTCTTTATTTCATGCGGTCAATTCGGGAATAATCTCAAATGAATTCATCTTCGGAAATATCCGGTAAAATAACGGCAAATAATGAACTTCTTTCCTGTGGGCATCTCGGATGCCCGGGATGCGGAGCCGCACTTAGTTTGCGCCTAGTCCTCAAGATCCTGGGAAACAGGACCGTGATGGCACTGCCCGCTTGCTGTACGAGCGCCATAGACGGGTTCCCGCCTTCTTCTTCAACAATGATTCCCCTTTTTCACACGGCTTTCGAAACGGCCGCATCCACCGCAGCAGGAATAAAAGCGGGGCTGCGGGCGAAGGGAAAGAATGATATCACGGTGGTGGCCTGGGCCGGCGACGGAGGAACCTTCGATATCGGCTTTCAGGCGCTGAGCGCATGCGCGGAAAGAAACGAAGACATTCTGTACATCTGCTACGACAATGAAGCATATATGAATACCGGTATCCAGCGCTCGAGTTCAACACCCATACACGCATGGACCAACACGACGCCCTTCCCGCTTCTGGAGGCAAGCCCAAAAAAGAATATCATGGAAATAATGTCCGGCCACAGGATTCCATACATGGCGTCGGCCTCGCCGGCATTTCCAGGGGATTTCTGCGCAAAAATAGAACGGGCGAGAGACACAAAAGGGTTCCGCTTCATACATATTCTTTCTTTCTGTCCTCCCGGATGGAAGGCCTCTGAAAAGGAAGGCATCGCTTTGATACGTGCAGCAGTCGAAAGTGGGCTTTTTCCGCTTTATGAAATTGAATCCGGGAAAAAATTCAGGATATCCCACCGTCCCTCAGGTGTATCAATACATAAATACGTCAAGCTCCAGGGCCGTTTCAAATGGATGAAGGATTCCGATATCGATGAGTGGCAAAAACAGGTGGAGGATGAATGGCGTTATCTGGAAGCCCGGGAAAAACTGTCGATGGAGTTGGGGGGTTCCTGATTCAATCTCCATTTTGCAAGCTTATCAAATGGGTCCCGGTGATATCGAAGCGAACGGTAAAACGATAGGAATGCAATGATCAAGATGCGCTTCATAGCGGTTTCTCAAATTCTGCTGATTTCAATTATCGTCTCGGTCTGGATTCCTGTGACTGTTCCCGCGATATCTATGGAGTCTTTCTCCGAAGATCCCGTTACGATCAAAACATATGCTTCGCTCTCTTCCCTTCCGCAGGGAGGGAGCATGGAACTCGCGGTGGAACTCGTAATAGACAGTGGGTGGCACATTAATGCGAATAAGGTGAATGATCCTTACATGATACCCACGTCCATAATCATCGAATCCGTTCCGGGACTAACTGTTGAAAAAGTGGTCTATCCTCGCGGCATTGAAAAAACCCTGTCCTTTTCGGAATCCCCTTTGCCTCTTTACAGCCGCAGGGCCCTGATCGGTATTCTCATAAAGGCCGCTCCCAGCGTTTCCATCGGCGAAGCCGTATTTAACGCAGCCGTCACCTATCAGGCGTGCGACGACAAACGCTGCCTTGCACCGATCGAGAAGAAAATCGATATACGCGTTACAGTATCATCACCCAAGGAGGCGGTCGATGCCCGCTTTCCGGAGATTTTTGCCTCGTTGAACCTGCGGGAAGATGCTGGGAATTCCGGTGCCGGTTCATCCGGGGAGAATATATCTCAAAACGGGCAGGCTCGAAGGCTTCAAAACCTGATGAAAACCCGGGGACTGCCTTTTGTCCTTTTGATCATATTCATGGGCGGGCTGGCCCTCGATCTCACCCCATGCGTGTATCCCGTCATTCCCATCACGGTCAGTTATTTCGGAGGCCAAAGCGAAGGAAGATCGGCAGGAACATTCTTACTGGCCTCTCTGTACGTGCTGGGTATGGCCGCGATGTATTCGTCTCTGGGATTAGCCGCCGCTCTGACGGGCAGCATGTTCGGAACGGCTTTACAGAACATGTACGTTCTTTTCGGCGTCGCCCTGATCATGGTCCTGCTCGCTTTGTCGATGTTCGGACTCTATGAGCTCAGGATACCCGCGAGCATAAGTGCCATAGCCGGAACTTCCAAACAAGGCCCCATCGGCGCTTTTCTGATGGGCCTGACCGTAGGCATCGTGGCCGCTCCCTGCATCGGCCCTTTCGTGCTGGGCCTGCTGACGTTCGTCGGCGAAACCGGCAACCCCGCTCTCGGATTTTTGCTCTTTTTCACACTGGCTTTGGGGCTCGGCCTGCCATTCATGGTACTTGCGGTTTTGTCGGGCAGCATCTCCCGCCTGCCGAGATCGGGAGAATGGATGGAGTGGGTCCGAAAAATGTTCGGAGTAGTTTTGCTGGCCATGGCGGTATATTTCCTGGAATCAGTTCTGGGTTCCGTAACATTCTATCTGCTCCTCGGCCTTCTTTTGGCAACCAGTGGAATCATCCTGGGATTCGTTTTAAAATCATCCACGCAGGGATTTTTCTTCAATCTTATCCGAAAACTAACGGGCCTGGCGGTTCTCCTCTTTGGGCTTTACCTGTTATTCGCTCCCGGACATATTTTCAACCGCAATGAAACCGGAGGCATAGCCTGGCAGGAATTCAACCGCGATCTATTGACAAAGGCAGCAGCGGGTAAAAAACCTGTGATGATCGATTTCTTCGCAGATTGGTGCCTGCCGTGCAAGGAGTTGGACCACAGGACGTTCTCGCGTTCCAAGGTTATAGATGCTTCCAGGAAAATCTTAGCCTTGAAAGCCGATCTTACCCGGTCGGCATCTCCGGAAGTAATCGCAATTAAAAAATTCTACAAGATAAAGGGTGTTCCAACCGTCGTTTTCATAGACGGGCAGGGGAAAGAAAGACAGGATCTTCGTGTATTCGGATTTGTAGGCGCAGATGATTTCACCGGCCGTTTGGAACGGCTCAAAGGACCTGCATCGAAATGATCGTGAAAATCCCTATATAAAGACGGCGTTGCTCCGGAAAAAATCTTAATGACACGGTCTGAGAGGACTTTTATAATAAACTCATGAAACTTGTAAGTTTCGGCAAAGCGGGTGCAGAAAGGGCCGGCGTTATGAGCGGCGGTTCTATCATTGATATCAAGGCGGCAGACAACGCCCTTCCGGATAATATCAGAGATATTCTCGAAAAAGATATGCTCGGTGAAGTTCGCAAACTTCTCGATGCCGCAGGCTCCGGCAGCATACCCCCAGGAGTTGCACGCCGGGCGAACGGGACACGCCTCGGCCCTCCGGTGACAAATCCAACGAAGATAATATGCCTGGGTTTGAATTACATCGACCACGCCCGCGAACAAGGCAAGGAAGTTCCGGATTGGCCCCTTCTTTTTGCAAAAGCTCCCAGCTGCCTTATCGGCGACAAGGATCCGATACCAACCCCGCCGGGAGTCGCGCAAATGGACCACGAAGTCGAACTGGCATTCGTCATTGGCAAAAAAACCAGGAATGTTGCGCAGAAGGATGCTCTATCGTGCATTGCCGGGTACGGTATATTCATGGACATAAGCGCGCGCGATGTGCAGTTCAGAGAAAAACAATGGTTCCGGGGGAAAAGCTTTGACGGTTTCGGACCGTTTGGTCCTTGTCTGACTACATCTGATGAAATCGCCGATCCGCACAATCTTCCGATTTCACTTAAGGTGAACGGCAAAACCATGCAGGACAGTAATACCGGCTTAATGCGGTTCAAGGTGGATTACCTGGTTCATTATCTTTCACAATGCATGACTCTCATGCCCGGCGACATAGTCGCCACGGGAACTCCGTCCGGAGTCGGGGTATTCGCATCACCGCAGCGTTTCCTGCAAAAGGGCGATGTTCTCGAAGCCCGGATTCAATCTTTGGGTTCATTGACCAATCCCGTTTCCTGAATAGTAACCGGAAAATACCAATAGCAATGCATATCGCGGCAGCCAGTGAAACAAAAAGCGGATAAAGACAAGAGATTCAATCTGCTGGTCATTTCACCCTGGGCGGACATATGGTCGCTGGGCGAAGGCGCGGGTGTTTCAGATGATTACTATTTTATTGAAAAAGCCGTTCGCCGGGGCTTATCCGTGCATTTTCTGCGTCCGCGAGGGGATTCCACAAACGGGACTCAGGCCTCAAATCACAGTGTTCATTATTATCCCAATTTTTTCCGCGCTACCCGAAAACTGCCTGCATTTCTCAAACGCATCATATGGCCGGTGCTTTTCAATATCATTGTAATTCCCGCATCAGTGATTATCGCCCGAAGAATCAGGCCTGGTTTTATTCTCGGACACTCTCATTATACGCCCCCTGCCGCCTTAATCGCCGCACGCGCAGTCGGAGCCGGATGCGGCATCAAACTTTTCGGTGTTATGGACATGGTTCACACAGAATGGAATTATTTTAAATACCTGTACAAGAACATTGAGCAGGTACTAGCCATGAAAATCCCGCAGGATACATGGATTATTCTCGATGACGGCACTTGCGGCCGCCGGGCCGCCCTGCGCAGGGGAATACCCGGCCATAAAATCCATTTCCTCCCGAACGGCATCAATGTGGAATGGGCGGATGCACAAACCGACCGCCGAGTTGCCAGAAAAAAACTATCAATAAAAGATGATGCATGCGCCGTGCTCTTTTTGGCCAGACTGGTGCCGTCTAAGAGACCGGAAACTGTTGTCCGCGCCATTCCTGAAATCCTCCGCAATTCGACCTGCGAAGTACAGTTTATTTTTGCCGGTGACGGCCCCCTGCGCTCATCCTGTGCTGCGCTGGCCAAACAACTGGGAATAGACGATTCGATCCGGTTTCTCGGAACAATTCCGCACCGTGAAGTGCCCGATCTCGCATCCGCCTGCGATATATTCGTTGCTACGAGCAATCTGACAAACATGGCAATTCCAACCTGCGAAGCCATGCTTTGTGGGCTCCCGGTAGTAGCTTTTGATGTGGGCGATACATCTAAGACCGTGATTCATGAGCGGAACGGAATCCTTGTTCAAGACGGCGATACCGCCGCTTTGTCCAGCGGCATCTTGAAGCTCATAGAATTTCCGGAGAAGAGGAAACAATACGGCAGAGAGGCCAAAGCATTCGGACGTGAACACTTCACGGGATGGGACGCAAGAACGGATATGGAAATGGATATTATCGAGAAGCAGGTTGAATGAATTAATGCTCCCTCAATAGCTTATCTAGTGCTCTGGCGAGCTCTCTTCCCCTTAAAGACTTATAGCGAATATTGCCTTTGCGGTCCAGAAGGAATGTTGCCGGAATGGATCGAACACGATACTGATGAGCTATGCTGTTTTTCCATCCTTCTCCGTCAAAATACTGCGGCCAATCAATCCCGTTTTCCTTGATATATTTTTCAACGGATTCTCGTTTGCTGTCCAGCGAAACCCCGACGATCTCGAAACCCCTGGCGCTGTGCTTTTTGTAAAGCTCTATTACATTAGGCATTTCTTTTCTGCATGGACCACACCACGTAGCCCAAAAATCGATCAACACGACTTTGCCCTTTAGCTTCTTGAGTGACAGGGCTTTACCCTTCATATCCTTGACTTTGAACGGTATGGGAGGATTCCCTACCGTCAGTTTCTTGAGAACTTCCAGGTCCTCAAGGTTCGTTTTTGCTTCGTTTGTCAGGCGCACATCGATATCGGAATATTCATTAATAAACTTATTATAATATTTTTTGGCCAGATCGAACTGTTCTGAGGTTACATAATTCTTCGCAATAAAATAATTAGCATATCCCAGTCTCTTGCGTTTGGTCGCGGCGGCACCCTTTATGAAATCTTCCAAATATTTTATAGCTTTATCATTCTTGTTTATATTTGTATTTAACATACCAAGCTGATATTTAACATCCAAAGATTCATCGGCCTCGGGATACTCTTCAACGAACCGCAGCATTCTTTCTTCAACCTTATCGAAAACCTCCAGAATCTTTTCCATCGAAGCTCCACGCGTTACGCTGTGTTCCAAAACTTTTAACTCAGACATAAGTTTTTCATACGCATCCTTGGAACTCAATTCACTTTCGGATGCTGAGAAAGAACTCATAACTGTCAGGAACGCCATTATCAACAAAGGCAATGCGGTTAAACCGCGTTTACTGGCGAAGAATGTTCTCATTATTCCATCCTTTTTTTCGGGAGCAGGCTATAGAGTTCTTGCAATCAATCGAATCTTCAATGTCGGTTCTTGAGGATCATCGGTCTTGATAATCATTTCATCCGAATAATTCCTCCTGGAGCTATCCGGCGTGAAATTTACCCGAACGACGTATTTTCTGCCGGATTCAATAGGATTGATCGACGCCGAATAGTAATCCCTGCTGAAATCGATGTGTTTTATCTTGAACTCGCCTTTTATTTTGCTTACCGTAATGGTTTTCTGATAGCCTTTCGGAGTTTGAGACTTTCCCCCGACTTGAACCCTGCCGAAATTGATGATTGAAGGCTGAGCTTTTATCATCGCGCGCGTCGTAACATTGACTTGAATGACTTTCTCAGGGCTGTGTTTGCTGTTGGTGTGCACCTTGATAGATCCCCACGTATTGACCGCGGGAAGCTTCGGATTCTTCCAGATACGGATTTTGAACGAATTAGGAGTGTTACCTTTGTCTACTTTGTATGTAATCTTCTCATCTATGTTGGATTCCAGTTTCGTAATGGCGAAGTTTTCGCCGGACTCGTTAGATATAATGTCTATTTCCTTTTCGACCGGTTCTCCAAACATGCCGGCTAGATATACGCGGTCGGCAGGTTGAACTTCCACATAGTGCCTGATCGTTCCCGATAGAGTAAGAGTCATCCTCGGGTGTTTGGGATCATTCGATATTACGGTTGCACTTTTATTGAAGGTGCCGTGCACCCTTTTTCCATCGATTTCCAGAGTCACTTTTCCCTCCTGACCAGGAGGAATGACCTTATCAAACTTGGCCACTGTGCAGCCTCACCCAGGTTTTACACGGTTGATAACCAGGTCGGCTTTGCCCTTATTGCGGATCATGAATTCATGCTTGAACGTTTCTATTTCGAAAACCGTTCCGAAATCATGTCTTAACTTTGATATAAAAATCTCTGGTTGATTGCCCTCGGTTTTCGCTGCTTGTACCGGGAAAAAAGCAAACAGTATGAGCAAAATAGCAAAGTATCCTGCCGTCATATTTTTTCTCATAAAACGTCTCCTTATCCTCGAACAAATTCCGACATTGGACATGCTGAATCTCCCATGAATTATACATTTGTCAAATATAAAGTTCCAGGAATTTTTGCTCAAGTCGGTGAATATGGCGCCTTGGAAACAGGGCGATTCATTCCTTAAGCAGGAAATCCGCGCTTTGTTCCGCCAGGAGGGCAGAGCAGTCTATACTTCTGATTATACTCCTCCTGAACTTTCGGCTTTCGGCGCACTTTTCCGTAAGATCAACAACGGACCCGTCGCCACCGGCGGGACCACCGGGGGTGATCAATTTTACGCAAGGACGATGGAGAAACCGAGTATCATGATTGGGCTTTACTACTATCCCGGTCTCTTTGGTATCCAATTCGACCCCCGTACCTACAGGATAAAGCCCCATAGTTCTTATAAATACTTTCGCCAGGAATGGATCAAATATTTCCCCGCTTTTCTGAAATATGAACCTCATTACCTTGTCCTGCCTGAGAGGAATCGGCCTGTAGACACGAGGAGAAGTCATGGCATCATAATAATCGGAAATGGTTACAATTCTGGAGAACAACCTAAGACGCCATGCGGTGTTTTTGCGCGGATAGCCGTTAAGGTCGTAATGAACATGGTGCTGAAGAGAAACAAACATGGCATCGGCCATTTCCCTCAAAGCTTTTACCTTGGAGAGCTCTTTTATTCCGAAAAATGTGTGATATTTCATCAATTCCCAGTCTTTTCCCTTTAGTTCATTAGGATTGTTGATTATGGATTCAGGAATATAGACTTTCCCAATATCATGAAACAGGGCCGCCAGCCCCAAACGGGCTATATCGCCTTTGCACAACCTCAGTTTATCGCCCACGGCCATGGAAAGAATGCAGACGTTAACGGAATGGGCAAACGTGTATTCGTCGAAGTTCTTTATACTGGCGAGTCCCAGCAGAATCGATTCATCGGTTTGCATAATATCAACCATCTGCTGTGTCAGCCTTTTGGCTTTTCTGACTTTTATCACGTGGCGCTCTTCGATCGCCTGAACAACCTCCTTCATCAAAGCCACGGTCCTGAAAAATATCCGGTTGCTTTCTATTTTTATATTCTTTCTTTCCTGGTTGTAATCCCTCAAGCGCCTTTCCATTGCAACATATTGAGATATGCTTATATGTGGCAGTTCAAGTGCGGCGAGTTTTTTCTCCAAACGATCATATGGATAATCTCCGTCTTCAAGTTCATAGAATGTTTTAAGGAAATTCGCTATTTCATCGGGCATAACACCTTCATTGAACTCGATGCTTTCAACTTCTTTTTTCTTCATCTCATCCATGAGAAATTGGAAAGCGCTGAAATACTGGGAATCGGCCTTGATGCGTACATCATTTATGTTTATGTATTCCGCAGCCAGCCGGACGGCGGCACGGCTGCCTTCAGCGAAATAGCTCCCCAGGTTATCCATTAGCTCGGACAGCACGCGTTTGACGGCATTATTGTCGAGCTTATAGATCTGCACCATTTTGCTTGCGGAAAAAAGCGAATGAATCAGCGCCAATCCCCTGCGGTTCAGTGATATCAATTCATCGCGTTCGGCGGTTTCTTCACCCGCAGCGGCCTTTTTCGCCTTGTCCGGCGCATCACCGGCAGAGTCCTCGATTAAATCCTCTGTTAAAGTTCTATATTCATTATCATCAGACATTGCTCTGCTCCAGTATCGGCTTCACTCTTCAACCTTTCCTTAAAGAAACAAGCGCCTTTTTCGCGCGGGTGCTTATCAAGCTGCTGGAATCCAGCGATAATTCTTCTAAAAGAGGAAGCGCCCCCGGAATATTGATATTCTCCAATGCCCGGACGGCCAAAAGTTTGTTCTCTCTGTTTTTTCCGCCCTGCATAAACCCTCTTTTCTGAATCATCTCTTTGAGCTTATCCAGAGTTTCCTCGTCTGCACTGTAACCCAGTATTCTAAATGTCAATTCTTTCTCATCCTGATCTTTTTTTGTGAATTCCTTTGTAAAAGCAATTGAATGCAGAAACTTCTTGATAATTATGCTTTTCTTTCCTTCCAGGGAGTGAAAGGCTTTCAATCTTATTTTTTTCTCATCATCCTTCGCCAATTTGAGCAGCAGCCCTATCGCATGCTCGTTATCGATATTTCCGAGATATTTTACAAGCTCTTCCCTGACACGGATGTCGGGATAAAAAATCAGCTCCCGTATTCTCTGAGGAATATTTGATAGGCCTGATTTATTAACCATGTAGACAGCGGCCTCGGCCGCCTCCCACTTCTCTATCAGCATGTTCTCGATTACTTCTTCTACGGAGTCGCCGGAAACGTCAACCAGGCAGTCGCATAACTCTCGGCGCAGGCGGCTGTTCGATGCGGTCTGAATTATCCTGACGAGCACAGGAACGGCGGAGTCGCCCGCCATCCTGAAATAAGCCAGCACATCTTTCGCGGCGGCATTCCTTTGATCCAATTGTTTGGATACTGCTGTAAGAAGTTCCTCTGTTGTAAGCTTTTTTTCCATTTGTAAGCATAATTCCCGAACGCTCGAGTTGGATTCCGTGTCGGCAGTGAAGTTCATGAAAATTTCGAGCACGGAGCAGAGCCTCGCCGGCTCCGGCAAATTAATGAAATAATCCGCGAACTTTTCAATAATATTGGCAATATCTCGTAATACTGATTGGTTGTTGGAGAGAAGGGAGAATTCCAACATTGTCCGCAGCAGGCCCATCAAGCTGTCTTTTCGTTTTTCTCTCAGCAGTTCCTCGCCGCACAGTTTCAATTCATGCGATCCAATCTTAAAAGTGGTTTGCAGAAGTTCTTCAAACTCTTCTTCCATCAACTCCTGATTTCCATTCGGATTGATGCTCGCATGCAAATTTCTGAAATAATACTCCAGCGAATCCTCAGCTTCGTTGGATTCAACGATTACCCTTCCCTTATCCTTGAAAATTGGAATCAACTCGGCATGATCAGCGCTGTCTAATGATGATTGACCGGATCCCAGCGTATTTTTGCCGTCGCCGAATTCGCCCGACAGGTATTCATCAAGCACTCTGTACGTTATATAATCGAAATCAGCTTTCCAAAGACGGGTGACGATATCCTCGTCGGATGAGGATCTGCGCATATCGTGAATCAGCAAATCTATGAACGTATCCAGTTCCTTGAATGAAACACCGTCTCGAAATGTAACTTCACCGATTCCATCCTTGTAAAGAGTGAACGCAATACTCTCATCGCGCCTCGTATTTTCATACACTTTCTCGCCGTCCCATTCGAGGCGGAATTGATTGACGGCCAGAACCAGTTCCTGCTGTTCCTGGAAACATTCCCGCAAGCTGTTTTCGAGCTCCCTGGCAAAATTAGCCAGTATGGGATTATTTGCGGTATAGAGCTTTTTGCCGGATAAATACTTGGAAAATGCTTTTATGAAATGCTTTACCTTGAGGGGGGCATCCCTGCGCTCATCGGAAAGACCATCGTGGCAACTCTGCTGATTAGAAGCACGTACATGCTCCTTGGGCCCAGATTCTTTTAGCTTTTGGTCCATTTTAAGTATCTCCTGGAATTTATGTTATATTAGCAATTGATATGCCAGCTGTTTGATCGAATAATACGGTTTCGAGCCTCGATACGCCATCCGGGCATTATCGGAATAAAAAAAGCATAGGCGCATTTTTTGCTTTTAAGTAACTCTTAATTCTTGCATATTTCGGACTCGAATTATAAAACCGCTGTTCAATTACTATAATGACAACTTATACCCGCATTAAACTGGCGCTGATGATCACGCTGCTGCTTGTAGCGGACAATGCCCGGACTGATCCATTTTTTTCCGTGGGAATGGCATTGAGACGGGATGAGCCTCCGGCCCTCCACTCCGGGCGAATTTTGGAAGCTCTATATAATGGACAATATGCTAAAGCCTTGGCTCGAGCTGATGATTATATTGCCCTTAGTCCCGGCGATCCGCTGGCATTGCTGATGAGAGCCCGTGTCCTTCGCGAAACTCTGTCCGACCAGGATGACGACAAGGATCTGATCAAGAGAAGTGCTGAGCCGATTTACGAAGATTTGGCACGAGCAATCAGTTTATGCGACAAAGAGCTCACAGAGGTGGACGCCGACCCGAAGTGGCGTTTCTACAGAGGCTGGGCATACATGTTCAAAGCTCAGATCAGCGCTTTAGCGGGCAGCTATTGGAGCGCCGGGCGAGCGGCGAAAAAAGGCAAGAAAGACCTCGATGAGTTTCTCAAAGCCGATCCCGGCAATGCCGATGCCCAGGGGATTTTGGGTACGTTTCTTTATTTCGCGGACGCACTTCCGGCCGCAATAAAGATTATCAAATCTTTTTTCCTGATTCCCGGGGGAGATAAAGAACGCGGACTCAAACTGCTAAATTACGCATCGAGCCATGAGGGACTCCTGGCGGTGGATCACAAAATAATCTTATCGGCGATATATACACTTTTCGAGGGGCGTTTTGAGGACGGCATCAAATCATTCAACAGTCTCCTAGCGCGTTATCCCTATTATCTTCGGCTCATAGAACCTCTCGGGATCGTTGCTGCTTTCTCCCCTGCGGATATCAGGGATTTTCAGGCAGTGGAAAGTGTTTTTTTAGAACGGCATATGAATGCCTTCGCCGGTGAAACCGACCGCGAAACCCTGCTAAGGCTTCGTTACCACCGTTCGTATTCATATATGTTTTTCAACTCACCGAATGAAGCGATCATGGAATTCAAAGCAATTCTCGCAGCCCGCCCCAGCCGTCCCGATTGGCTTGCGCCGCTGTCCCTTATGAACATCGGCGTCGTATACGCTAACGGCGGTAACCCCGATGAAGCCAGGCAGGCCTTCGAAGCCGTCCGTGCCGACGGGTCAATGCATCGATTTCATTCCGTAGCCGAAAAAATGCTGGATAGACTCGATGAAATTCACCGCACCCCCAGGGATAAATATTCTGAACTGGCCTGCGCGATCTATGATAAACGATTCGAGGAGGCCTCCGGGCTTCTCTCAGGATACGAACAGGAATATGGAGGAGCGATTCAATATTGTTTTTATAAAGGCGAACTCAGTCTTCTCATTGGCAGGATCGACGAAGCCGAGAAAGCCTACCGGAAGGCCCTCGCCAAGAATCTACCCGAAGCTTCCCAGGTTTACCAGTTGTTCTCGGCTGTTCGGCTGGCGGAAATATTGGGCATGCAAAGAGAGTACAAGGCCGCCGAACAAATGCTCGATAAGGCTCTAGAGTATTACCATAAAGAATTTCTTGTCGACATGCTTATTAAGGGCAGGAAGCGATTCTACGAGGAATTGGCATCAAAAAAATCCGCGAACCCGCCGACGCTCATGTTTACCGGTATGGGGAGTCCATTTCCCCGCCCAGCTCCGGGTCATGAGCCTGCCGCCGGCAGTTTGGATTTCCCTTCTAATTGAATTTCCCCGCTGCCATAATTATGGTAGAATTCTGCCACAAGGGAGGTTCATCTATGAATACGGACCGCAATGCAGCTGCTGATTCGCTGATCGAGACACTCGAGACGGGAATTAAGAGAGAACAAGAATCCAACAGTTTTTACATGGCCGCGGCGGCAAAAGCGGCAACCCCGAGCCAGCGCAATCTATTAATACAGCTTGCCGAAGAGGAGCTCCGCCACCGCGACAATCTCGAAAGACTCCTGCAGGCTGCCAGGGCCCAGCTTGAAATAGACCGGGCGATTACCGGAGATATCTAACGGAATCAATATGGTTTCTCGTATTTATCTTTACCAGGTTCAGTGGTTATCGAGCGGTCGAATAAAAGCTTATTATCCCCGGCGTCCGTTATGGAAGGCAGGACCCGGCATATGTGTTCTACTATGATCTTCATCTTCCCTGGTAAAATTTTCCCAGCTACATCGGTAGATTCGTGGTAGTCATAATGATACCCGGAGAAATAAAAGATAACCGGGATTCCCATCTCATGAAATACCGCATGATCGCTGGCACCCCTGAAATGCAGGTAAGGAGCGACTCGAACATCGAAGCCCAAATCCACGGCGGCCCTGCGGGCGGTTTTGCCGAGCATGGGAGTCTGGCCGGAGCAAAAAACTATAAACATATTCTTGTTCTCTTCCTTATCCATATTGTTGCGGCCGATCATGTCGAGGTTCAGCACGGCCTTAAGTTTATCCGCGGACAGGCTGCCGGCAAAATAAGTTGATCCAAGGACTCCTTTCTCCTCTCCGCAAAAGGATACGAACAAAAGCGAACGCGAATGTTTTACACCGGACATCAGGCGCGCTGCTTCCAGGAGCCCTGCGGTTCCAGACGCATTGTCATCCGCTCCATGATAGATGTCTCCTCCGCTTCCGACTCCGAGATGATCATGATGAGCTGATACCATTACAAATTCATTTTTTAGATCAGGATCATCGCCCTCCAAAAAACCGATAATGTTGGCCGGTTTTTTTTCAATTGTCGATGCGATGCGCACGACCATTCTGACTTTCTTGCCGGGAACGGCCACCGCGACCGGCTTCATGAATTCATCAATCCGACCCTGTATCTCATTCAGATCAATACCGGTTTTATCAAGCAGCGATTTCACAACCGGTTTTGTAGCATAGAACAGTGGGATGGTTTCTTCAGCTCCCGCCAGCGCCATAAAAGGTTTTTTCATCGCCTCGCCGTATCTGCGCATCAGCGTTTTATCCAGATCCTGATGTCCGTTCTTTTCATCATTAACGATTATCACCCCAACGGCTCCATGCCTGCGGGCATTTTCTATTTTGACTCTGGGATTCATATATCGTGTCGGAGACGGGCCGCGAAACTTTTCAGTGTTGGCTTTTTCGCCCGGCTCATGGTTAAGAATGAGCACTATCTTGCCTTTTACATCAATAGCAGCATAATCGTCGTAATCATACTCCGGGGCGCTGATTCCGTAACCGGCGAATACCACTTCTCCTTCTAAATCTGCGTCTTTATGTCCGCGAAGAGAATAGAATACTTCCTTGTCTGTATGAAAAACGCTGCTTCCACTGCTGTCCATAACTGATAAAAACGTTTTTCTCCTGGCAAGAGTGGATTCGAGCACGCTGAAAACCTGACGATATTCGTCCAATCCGGGAAAAGGCTTGAGCCCGGCCTGCATAAAACAGGAGACGATATATTTTTCGGCGATGACATCCCCCCTGCTGCCGGCTTCGCGCCCTTCGAGTTCATCGGAAGCCAAAAACCTCACGTGCGCCATCAAGGCCCGTTCCGAAACATGCAATCCTGCCGATCGCGCAGATAAAACTGAAAGCGCCAGGAGGGCCCCGAGAAACATCGATTTAAATGACTGCTTGAACATTTGTCCGCTCCATTCCCGCTTTAATCTATTTCATAAACCAAAGGATTATCTTCAACAGGCAAAATACCCGCAGAGATTCTGTTACCATTTTCAAAAGTCACGAAGCTGTACTTGCCGTAATGAATTATTTTGTAACCGGACTTTTCCACGGCATCGGCGGTCATTCCCGTTATTACGCAAACGGATTTGGAAGGATTGTAAGGGTTTTTGAAAGTAATATAAGCGCTGTGCCCGGGATTGCCATAATGTGAACCTGCTATAGTAAAGCCGTCCTTATCCAATTCAACCGCTGCCGGCAGAGGCATTATATCAAAGATGGCGTTTTCTGTTTTTCCTCCCAGCACTAAAAGCGATTTTTGTTTCAGATCGGCTATCGTTACCGTCGTGTCCGCTTTTATTATTCCTTCGCCCGTACGGTTGAGCTGCTTTATAATAGAGTCGTATGAAGACCTGGCATCCGGTTCCGCTCTGGACGGCAGCACCAGCAAAGAGCGGTGATCCCCAAGGACCGAACTGATGGTGGGGGGGATTTCCCCGGGCTCCATTCTGCGAAACAAATCATAATGGGGATCCACGCTGACTCTTCCTGGTTTGAAAGAACAGTTGAATGCAAAAAAGCTGTCCGGGCCGGTTATCCACACGTGTTCGACAAAAGACGTATCGCCGCCGGCTATTTCTATGGGGACGAATAAATTGTACACCGGATCCTGCTTGATATGCACGCGGACTCGATAAGAACCTGAAGAGGAATCCAAATGTACGCCGGTAAGCTTGATAGTCGGAGCGCCTTTGCTTTTGACCCACTGTTCGAAAAATAAATCGAGATTCTTTCCACTGGTTTTCTCAATTACCTTTTCGATATCCTTCCAGGAAGCTTCCTTGAATTGATACTGTTGATAGAAATTCCTTAGAGCCCGGTAAAACGTCTCTTCTCCGGTGATTATTTTGAGCATGTGAAAGACCATGGCGCATTTGCCGTAGCCGACAGCTCTTGTAGCCGGAGTGGTTCGTTCTTTGAACTGCGTCAAGGGAAAGTCATTATCGCCATTCACGTAAGTTGAATAATCAATATCCAAAGTGCGCCGGTAATCAACCGCTGCGCTGTCGCTCCTCATCTTCTTGTACCGATGGTCGGCAAAATAAACCGTCAAACCTTCGCACCAATTGCCGCTGCTGTAATCCGGGTAAATGGAATTGCCCCACCAGTTATGAGCCACTTCGTGTCCCAGGGAAGTATAGACTATGAACGGCAGCCTTATGACCCTCCTTCCCAGCAGCGTAAAGGACGGCATGCCGAATCCGGTTGGGAAAAAATTCTCTACTATTGCGAATTTCGAAAATGGATAGGGACCGATGAGACTGTTGTACATCCGGAGATATTTTTTCGACGCTTCCATGTACTGTTGAATTAAATCCCTTTCTGATGGAAAAAAACAGGCCATAATAGTAATGCCGTCCATCTCCTCCGTTACGATTTCATATCTGCCCGCAACCAAAGTGATATCCTTGCTGGGGTAGAATATCTCCCACGCCGATTCGCCCGACTCCCGGATCGGCAATGTTTTTTTACCCTCCGTCAGCGCGAAAAATCCTGGAGGCATAAACACCTTCAATGAAAAAAAAGAATAATCGCCGGGAATATCGGGATACCATCGTGTTGATCCGCTCAAATAGGTACCATCGCTGCTTATTATTCCCGATGTTTCTTCGGCGACGGATCCGCGGGAATATTCCGGCACCTTTAGAGTATCGTTAACAATTCCCTCATAACTTATATCGATAACATTATCACCAATCGTATTGAACTTGATTTCCAGCCCTTTAGCATTGCCGGTGAAATCCTTGAAATCGTCACCAAATTGCTCGAAAAGGCTAGTACTTTCGATCTCTTTTACTCGGACTTTTCTGCCGTTTAGTACGATTCTTGTAATGTTGAAATCTCTGCCAATCGCAAAAACATAAGATCCCCTTTTCTTAACTGATAAAGTAATGCGGTCGCCGGCTTTCATGAGATGAGCGGATGGATCCAGGTTCAATACAAGCTCGTGGTATGTAATATCCAGGGATGAATACTCCGCAGCCGGACAAAAAATAGGCATCAGCATTATAATACCTGCAATCGTATTGAGCATGAATTTCATTACAGCGGTTCTCCTTTTTTGATTATCAACCTCATTGCGGCATCCAGGGAACATCCGGATGTTACAGCTTCAACAAGCTTGGATCAGGCTCGACGTGCACCATGGATGAGAACACCCTGTTTCCGGAATTGAGCAGCTTTTCTTCCACAGTTTCGGCCACCGCGTGTCCCTGCTCCACGGTCAGACGGCCGGCCACATAAATCGTAAGATCAATATAGTACATGGAACCGCGCCTGCGGACCTTGAAATCACCGATTCCTTTTACTCCCTCTATTTGGTCGATCATGCTCTTCAATTTATTTAGAAGTTTGGGTTCAGGAGGTTCATCTATCAACATGCCGAGATTTTCCCGCAGTATTTTGTAAGCCATTTGTACGATCAACGCCGCAATCAATATCCCCGCTGCTGGATCCAGAAAAGCCCTGCCGGACCTTGCTCCGATTATTCCCAGAAAAGCGGCGATTGAAGAAAAAACATCGCTCCGGTGATCCCACGCGTTGGACAGAAGCGCAGGACTGTTTTCTCTGCGGGCAATCCAGATCGTATAGTGATACATTGCCTCCTTTATGATAATGGATACTACGGCCGCCGCCAGAGCAAGGCCCGAGGGTCCGCGGTAAGCGTGCCTGGCAATCAGGATTATTGAAGAATAAGTCATATAGCCGCCGGTTATTATCAACAGAAGTGAAACGAATATAGCGGCCAGGGATTCAATGCCCTCGTGCCCGTAAGGATGTGTATCATCTGCCGGTTTTTTGCTGGAGCGGTACGCGAGCCATACGATTATTGTCGCTATCACATCGGATGTTGAATGGAGGGCATCCGCGACCATTGCGCGGCTTCCTCCGGCAATACCCGCGAAGAATTTGAAACATGTCAAAGCCACGTTGACCCAGACGCCTACCTGGAAGCACGTATTCACCGACACCCATGTATTCTTTGTCCGCTTTTCCATGTGTTCCCGACCACAGGATCGAATTGCTGGTCGGTCTATTATAGCCCGGCAGTGTTCAAAGCTCACACAAAAAAATTCAAATTGGGAGCCCGGCTTGACCTTTTCAATAAACATTGCTAGTATTCGGTCACCATGATCGATTATAAAGAATTTTCCAGGTGGGTACTGGAGCTTATCAGGCGTACGTCAACCGATCTTCCGGAGGATATAGAGTCGGCCATAGCAGCGGCCAGGGATAAAGAAAGCAAGGACTCCGCCTCTCAGAGCGCGCTCTGGTCAATCCTTGAAAACATAAAGCTTGCCCGCAAGCAGTCGACCCCGATATGCCAGGATACCGGTACTAATATTTTTCATATCTATCATCCACCCGGCACCTCCACCGCCGAACTCCGAAAAGCCGTCGAAACCGGTGTTAAAGATGCGACATCCATGTACTTTCTGCGTCCCAACGCGGTGGATTCACTCTCGGGAGTCAACAGCGGCAACGGGATCGGAGAAGGCCTGCCTTCCGTGCATTTCCATGAATGGAATAAGAGCGAGGTTTTGGTCAAGCTGCTGCTTAAAGGCGGGGGCAGCGAGAATGTCGGCATTCAATACAGCCTTCCCGATTCCCGTCTGGGCGCGGGCAGGGATCTGGCCGGAGTGGAAACCGCCGTATTGGATGCGATACAGCGCGCCCAGGGAAAGGGATGCGCCCCGGGCATTGCGGGTGTATGTATCGGCGGAGACCGGGGCAGCTCATATGCAGCATCAAAAGAACAGCTTTTCAGAAAACTGGCTGACGAGAACCCCATACCGGAGATGAGGGATCTCGAAAAGAAGATTCTCGACAAGGCGAACGTTCTCGGTATCGGCCCCATGGGATTTGGAGGTAAAACCACGGTTCTGGGGGTGAAAATCGGCGCGCTTCACCGCCTTCCGGCTTCTTATTTCGTATCCGTATCCTACATGTGCTGGGCATGCCGAAGACGTGAAATGAGCATAAAAAACGGGAGAATGCGGATTGATTAGACTTGAACTCCCATTGACAGAGAGTAAGGTTTCATCGCTCAAAACCGGCGATGTAGTAAAAATATCCGGAGTGTTGATTACCGCCCGCGATGCGGGCCACAAGTTCCTCGTCGATCATTTTATCGAGCGCTCTCCCTCGTCTGATGAAAAGGATCTGTACGAGAAACTATCCCATATTTTGAAAGGCGGTATGATATATCACTGCGGACCGGTGGTAGCGAATGACAACGGTTCATGGAGATTCGTCTCGGCCGGCCCCACAACCAGCATAAGGGAAGAACCATACGAGCATAGAATCATAAAAGAGTTCGGGGTCAGAGGCATAATCGGCAAAGGCGGGATGGGCGCCAGGACCCTGCAGGCATGCCGCGATCACAAAGCGGTCTATTGCCATGCGGTCGGAGGTGCAGCAAGCCTGATAGCCAGCTCGGTAATGGAAGTCCTGGATGTGCATATGCTGGAATTCGGCATCCCTGAAGCCTTCTGGGTGATACGTGTCAAGGATTTCGACGCGGTCGTAACCATGGACAGCAGAGGGGAAAGTCTTCATAAAACCATTGAAGAAGAATCTTCCCGCCGCTTCACCGACATTATCAATAATATTCAGCAAAGTTGATTATACTAAATATGGGAATTAGCCTTTTAAACCCTTTCTTTGCCGCTTTATTTACAGGTGGCTGATTTATCGCGCTTCCGCGAGGTGTGTGCGGTTAATATTTTATAATCATTATTCTTACGAAATAGTCTATGATCCGGAAAAATATTCCTCTTTTGCTTTTTGCATTCATTGCCGCAGTGTCCCCGGCGAAGGTCAGCTCGCATGAGACCTTCTATCTCAGGGATGACGGATCTTTTTCGGCTTTTAATCCCACCGACAGTCTTTCATTCTTTTTTCCAACTAAGGGCACGGTTCTGGATTATGACATGGACGGCCGGGAAGGGCTGACCATTCTCCGCAATAACTTTCAATAACGCCCGGATGTATGAGAACGCGAAACTGTCCATCCAGGAGGTTCAGCGTCTAACGGATATCCGCATCGAACTAATCGACAGAATAACGCATGAATTCCGCACTCCATTAACGGTCATAAAGGCGGGTCTGCTCAGCCTGCAAGTTGATGACAAGTTCATGAAGGTCCTGGATTGGACCCTGAAGTCGGTAAACAGGTTGGAGTATTTAATACATTCTCTGCTCGAGTTGAAAGACAAAGATTTCGAGGGTTCCTTGGCAGATAATTGTAAATTCAATATCGATGAATCCATCGAGAGGGCGACGGCTGCAGCGTCCCGAAAAGCGGGTCTCAAGAACGTAACATTTGAAATACGCAGACCTTTAGATATGAATCCGCCGGCTTTGACGATAACATCCGGGTCCTTCGATACTATTCTGGATAATTTAATCGATAACGCTGTTGAATTTTCAACCCCCGAAACAAATGTAATATTGGAATACGAATGCGAGCCCCGCCGGCCGTCAAGAAATTCTGACGGTGTGCCTATCGAGAACTGGAAACAGGCCAACAAGACCCAGCTGCGTGAATATGAAGCGCTGGCAGGCATAGACAAATCCTCTTCCTCCGCTCGGCGGGATGGTCAAGAAAGATCCTGCGGTTCCTTTTCGCTAAAAACGGAAGAAGACCTCTATTGGGTCTTAAAGATAACCGATACAGGAATCGGGATCCCGCAGGATGAACTCGACAGAATATCCGAACCGTTCAGACAGGCATCCAATTCTCCCGACCAGGGGATAAAAGGAAAAGGACTGGGCTTGAGCGTTGCAGAAAAACTTTTAGCGGAATGCGGAGGCCGGCTCTACTGCAGGAGCATCGAAGGATCAGGCACAACCTTCACGGTTTTTATTCCGCTGAAATAACAGTCATCGGCTTTTGGAGTTTTGAAGGGCAACAGAAGCGTTCCGGCGCATGCCTTCAGCCTTGCAGCGCGCTATGACGCTGCCTCTTGTATTGTCGGTAAATACCTTATTGGATATATTCGCTAGATTCTCGAGCGGAAATTTTATTAGAGCCGACTCCCTTAAAACTGAGAAAACAGGAGATATTTCGACCATATCATTGTAGGGGCAGACTTCCTGGCAAATATCACAGCCGAAAACATGTGTTCCCATGCGATCGGCCAAATACTCAGGAATCTCTTTTCTGTTCTCAATAGTAAGATAAGAAATGCATTTCCGGGAATCCAAAAGATATGGAATATCGAGAGCTCCCGTCGGACAAGCATCCAAACATCTGGTACATGATCCGCATTCCTTTTTGAGAGGAGCAGAAGATGGAAGTTCTGCATCGGTAATTATCTCGCCCAGGAAAATCCATGATCCATGCCGGGGCGATATTATACATGTGTTTTTGCCGATCCATCCTATTCCCGCCTTCACGGCCAACGCCCGCTCGGCAACAGGTTTTATATCCACGCACAATGAAGAGTTCATGCCGGGAAGTATTTTCCTCAGCCGGCGGTCCATCTCGGAAAGCATTTCGTACATTATCACATGATAATCCCCTCTTCGGGAGTATCTGGCAAACTTCCCGGTATCACGGGAACCCTGTTCGTTGGAATTGAATCCCTCATCCACCCAGTAATTCAATGCCAGACATACGGATGACCGGGCGCCGGGCAGCAGTTTTCCGGGATCAGCGCGCGACTTCCGGCTTCGTTCCAGATACCGCATATCAGCATGCATGCCTTTTTGCAGCCATTGTTCGAATAGCTCGCCGGATTTTTCTGGAAAGTCCAGGTCCGCTATTCCTACCGAGGAAAAACCTGCTTCGTTAGCGGCCTTTTTAATCGAATCGATGAGAGAGGAACCGGAGGCACTTGCAGGCATATCGTTTATCAGCTGTCTTCCGCTTCGTAGAACTCCTTTATTTGTTCGGCGTTATTACGAAGTTTTTCATCAACCATAAAATGAACCGAGTTTTTTTCAAACTTTCCATCGGGCAGGCGCATTCCGGCGGGCCGGCCGGTTAGCAGTTCAATGCCTTCATCAATCGTATTTACTGCGAAAACATGAAACTTGCCCTTTTCAATAAATTCTATCACATCTTTTCTCAACATAAGATCCTTGATATTCCGTGAAGGGATCATTACTCCTTGAGAGCCCGTTAATCCGGAAGCATTGCAAACGTCAAAGAAACCTTCGATTTTTTCGTTAACGCCTCCGATCGGCTGTATCTCTCCTTTTTGATTAACGGAACCCGTAACAGCCAGATCCTGGCGCAGCGGAATCTCGGCCAGGCTCGATAGAAGCGCATAGATTTCAGTGGAAGAGGCGCTGTCGCCGTCGATACCGCTGTAAGATTGCTCGAAACAGATACTAGCGCTCATGGTAAGGGGTTTATCCTGAGCATACTGTCTCCTCAGAAAACCTTCGAGGATCAGAACTCCTTTGTTGTGTGTCTTGCCGCTTAAATCGGCTTCCCTTTCGATATTGATTACGCCCGCCCGGCCCAGCGCCGTCTCCGTAGTGATCCGGCTCGGCCTGCCAAAAGAATAATCACCCAAATCATATACCGATAATCCATTGATCTGACCGATAGTCTTGTTTTTGACATCGAGTAGAATCGCTCCGTCTTCGATCATTTCCTGAACTTTTTCCTCGAAAAGATTAACACGGTGTATTCTCTCTGCAACCGCGCGCGCAACATGTTTCTCATCGACGATTTTACATTCTTCTTTCTTTGCCCAATAGCTGGATTCCCTGATGATATCCGCTATATCGCTGAACCTGGTTGATAGCTTGTTATTCTGTCCGGCCAGGCGTATCCCTTCTTCGATAATTGCCGCCACAGCCGTATTATAAAACGGCAGAAGATTGTCTTCTTCAGTCAAGTTCCGGACAAACTGAGAGTATTTATCCAGGTTTTCCTGCGTATTTGGCATTACATCATCGAAATCCGCTTTGACTTTGAAAATCTTTCTGAAATCTTCATCATACGAATATAGCATTTGATAAGAATACGCATCTCCAATAAGAGCGATTTTTATATCGATTTCAATTGGTTCAGGTTTTATGGCGGAGTACTGTGTGAGAAAAAAGGCGTCGAATCCTTGAATTGAAACTTTTTGATTCTTGAGCGCCCGTTTGAGAGCCGGCCAGACTGCCGGTTCCTCTAAAACATCATTGAGGTTCAAAACCAGAAAGCCGCCGTTGGCGCGAATCAATGAGCCCGCCCGTATTCTGGTAAAATCGGATATATGGTCGCCCTTTGCATCCGAACGCCTCTCGATGGTGCCGAACAGGTTGCCGTAACTCGGCGCCGTTTCTATGATGACGGGGACGCCCTTTGAACGCGAATTATCAACCAGGACATTAACCTCGAACTCCACTGATTCCTGCTTTGGCGAATCCCGATCCCCATCTTTATCGAGCGTCTCCTTGAACATATCCAGGTTTTCTATTATATGCTCTTCCAGGCTTTTCAAAAGGATTCGTACTTTTTTGTAATCGAATTTTTCAGTCGCATCTTTTACGCACATCTTGACAATCGGACTCACAGTATTTTTCTCCAGATCAGATATTTTATCGGCGACTTCCCTGTCAAGCTGTCGGCTTTCTCTGAGAAATTCCTCCATCTTTGCAGCCAGGTCCTCATGATCCAATTGGATTTGAGTCAATTTCTCCGCCGACAGCTTGCCTTCCTCAACCATTGCCGGAAGCTTCTCCATTGCTACTGCCTGGCCTTCGATCAAAGGCATTATCTCGGGCCTTGTAAAAGGTCCGTACTGAACCTCGAATAGCGAGAATCCCTTTTCGGCGATGGTTTTTTCGAATCGTGTCGCGATGACGTTTCTCTTTTCTTTGAAATCCTCCAATACCCGTTTCTGTTTCTCCTTGAACTTTTCATCTTCTAAAACTTGGGGAATATGCCTCATTAATGTGGAAAACATGTCGGCCATTTCTCTTTTGAATTTTACACCTTTGCCGGACGGCAGCATAATGCAGATGGGCATGTCGGGAGCATTGAAATTATGAACATAGCAAATATCACTTAATTCTTTTTCTTCCATCTCCATGCTTTGCAAAAGACGCTTTATAGTAGTCGATTTCCCCGTGCCCGTGAGCCCGGATACAAAGATGTTATAGCCCCGTGTTTTCATTTCGAGGCCCAGTTTAATTGCATTTATCGCCCGCTCCTGACCGATAATATCTCCGCAGCAGGGCAGTTCGGCGGTGGTTTCAAAATTCAATTTATTTGGATCGCATTTCCATCTCAATTGCTCTACGGCGATTTCATTTGGGGATTTTTTCATTGGATAGGATCTCCTTCTGCGGATAATTACCATATAAACTCAATAAAAAAACTTCTAATAATCTAAAATCATTTAGGCTTTCCGGCGCGCCGCGGGGTGCTTGCCGCAGTTCCAGCGTGGGGAACTTGCATCTTGCCACCAGAACGGCTGTAAAACCGGACCCGCGGAATCCATTTCGAATATAATACAATAATACATAGATAGTTACAAAGCCAGGCATTATTACGGCTTTTGGCACGTTATTTTCTTTTTCGTTGGGGAAAAACTACCCTGCACCTTAAAACTTTCTCTGCGGGAAATAAGCGAGGCATACATATTTTGTCAAAATATAGATGCAGATCCGGATTTACGCTGGTCGAATTAGCAATAGTCCTGACCATAATAGGGCTTCTTGCAGGAATCACGATACCCAATTACATGAACTTTGCCGAAAGAGCGAAGGAATCAGCCGTCAAAGAAAACATGCATCTCTTTCAAATAGCGATGGAAGATTATGCTATTACATTCGCAGGCACTTATCCGGGCCCCGGAGAAGAAGCGGCGCTTTTGAATCTGATGCCCAATGCTTCGGCACCGCTAAATCCTTTTACCAAAAATCCGACAAATCTCGTATGGAACGGCGATCCCGGAACCCAGGGACAAATCAGCATCACCAACCTGGCAGGAGGAGGCTACTTGATAAAAGGATACGGTGCTAACGGTATTTTGACATCCGCCATACAGCTTGGAGATTGATTTTGCTCTTACCGCCTCTGCTTTGCCGATGTTGAAACACATTCCGAATCTTGCTTCGTTCAACTAATTTTATCTCCGCACGGAATCTTCTTCACGGGCCGACAGGTACCCCTGGCGCCGGAGGGGAAGTTCGAGCATGCATTTCCGCAGTAGTTCCTCCTTGCCCAGGATTTCATGTGCAGGCCCGTCCGCGTGAATTCGGCCTTCAAAAATCAGTATGCACCGCATCGCCGTTTCCGCGGCCAGATCCATATCGTGTGTTGCAAAGATCATGCTTCTGCGATCTTTCTTCATGAACTCAATGAATGCCTTCCTTTGGAAGGGATCCAGTCCTCCGCCGGGCTCATCCATTATTAAGATCTCCGGTTTCGCGGCGAGGATGCCGGCAAGGGCGACTCGTTTCTTTTCTCCGTTGCTGAGCTGGAACGGAGATTTGCCGGACAAATGCAAAATATCGAATTCCTTCAATATTTCAACAGTCCTGGTTTCGACCTCAATTTTATCGAGGCCGAGGCATTTCGGCCCGAAAGCCACATCATCGAATACCGTTTTGCAAAACAACTGGTCATCGGAGCTTTGGAATAAGAACCCCATGCAGCGGCGAAGCTCGGCGAGGTTGTTCTTTCCAACGGGCGTCCCTTCATAAAAAACCGTGCCGCGTGATTGAATCAATCCTGCAATCGCCAGAAGAAGCGTGGTTTTCCCCGCCCCATTCGGGCCGATCACCGCAATTTTTTCTCCGCGCTTTAAACCGAAAGAAACTCCGTCCACGACGATTTTTTTCGAATTGTAAGTATGTGTAATTCTTTCCAGGTATAGGAGGAAGTTCTTTGTTTTCATGACTCATAATTCCGTTCGGACCGCCCATATGCGCGCGGCCGCAATAAAAAGCATTAACGCCGAAACCAGCGTGAAGTTGACCGCCGTATTCCCTTCGGAACGGCCCGCGGATTCCGAGTACCCCCTGGCGCGCATGGCAATGTATATCCTTTCCGCCGCCGCAACCGCTCGCAGAAACAGCGCGCCCACGCTTCCGGCCGGCAGTTTGATTCTATCCAAATATGACGAGTTCAACTGTCTTGCCCTTCGCGCGGCAAGAAACCTTGAAACATCACTGCGGAAAATGTGCAGGAAATTGAGCATGATGCTCATGCAAATAACGGCGGGTTTGGTAACACCGATCTTTTCGAGCACTTCAATGAATTCGCGAAGAAGAATCCCGTGCATAACTGCGGCGCCCACAATAACAGCAATAATAGTCCTCGAAACGATCAGCAGCACGATGGGAATGCTGTCCTCGTAATAATATATCGCAAACGGTGCCGACATCAGAACTTTCCTTTCCCCCGCTCCTCTAATGAATACCTGCAGAGAGACAAGAACAAGCATAGGCATAATGAACATGCTTATGCCGGCGAGACGCTTTAATCCGATCCCGTAATAAATCACCAGGCCGGCAGCAAGAGGGCCGAAAATGATAAGCGACTCCCACTGTTCCAGGGACACTGTGGCGATTCCAGGGACAGCAATAACGAAAATCGCCAATCTGTTGAATGCGTTTGATGACGGCATTTCGGATTTAGCGGGGTCGCATCTCATGATTCAATCTTCCGGTAAAGAAGAAATGGCCTTATCCCGGGACCGGCGCCGGTTCAATATTCTCCACACCACGCAGGGCATAAACATTGACGCAATGCCCGCAAATCCCAGAAGAGTTTTTGATTGCGAAGAATACTTCGATCCGCCGAATCCTCCCGGACTGCCCGGCTCCGCTCGGCGAAGACCGAACCGCTCCAAGACGGTTTGGAGGCCGTCGGGCAAAGTAGAAGATACCGGCACGAGAAAAATTATAATTATGACGGCTGCAGCCAGCGCAACCGCCGGCACCAAAAGTTTTCTCTTCCTTGGACGCAATTTCATACAACCGGCCTTTTTCCCCTCAATACCGAAATGAGGTCCCTATCTGCTTCATAGAGAAAAACCACTATGAGACCAGTCAAAAGCCCTTCCCCAAGTCCAATTACCAAATGAACGCCGCACATCGCGGGCACTACCACGGATAACGGAACCGCTCCGGATAAAGCCAACTCGAGCGACACTGATAAAGCGCACATTATTACTGAAATCCAAGAAGATATTATCACGGCCGCGTGAAAAGCTTTAGCGCCCGTATATATTTTCATAAGAATTCTGAAGCTCAGCCAGGCCGACAAAGTCCCTATGAACGCCATGTTGACGATGTTTATGCCCAGTGCCGTTATCCCCCCGTCCTGCAGAATGAAGCATTGAACGATCAGCACCATGGACATAGCCGCTATTCCAAGCATCGGGCCCAGGATAAGAGCGCACAACGCGGCCCCCAGCAGGTGCCCGCTTACTCCGCCCGGCACCGGGAAATTGACCATTTGCGCCGCAAAAACGAAGGCGGCTGTAACACCCATAATTGGAGCAGTTTTGTTGTTGAAGATTCTCGCCAATCTTCTGAGGATTACAAACAGAGACACCGACGCTGCGGACCAGCCCGCCGCGCTCACCTTTACGCTCAAAAGTCCATCTGGAATATGCATAACGCAGGAGTCCCGCTAAAGAGTTCAAAACAACAGCAGCAGTATCGGGACATCCTTATGGAAGTCCGCGGTCATAAACATAACTCAAACTCCGATACTCCCGGCTTTATCGGATGATGATTCGCGGGCAAGAGCAGTTTTGATCAGATCCCTTATCGCTTCGGAACGGCTGCCGCAACCTTTTTATAACATTCTTCTTCCGATTTCGGCGGAGGAGAGTGTAACACAGATAATATTTTCGTGCTAGTTGATTTCCGGTGTTTCAGGGCAAAATTGAGATGGCAGGTCCGGATACGATCTGGTATTGTTATTGATCTCGAACGTATGCTTCAGCTATGATGCCGTCATCGAGTCCGAACCCGCAAACCGAACGCGATTGGGAAGAAATGGCCTGGATTGAAGTTATAAAAGAAGACGACGCTCGGGGTTATCTTAAAACCCTGTATAAGAAATTCGGCAATCCTTTCGAGGGCGTTGACAACATCCTCAAGATACATAGTCTCAATCCTGAATCCCTTAAATACCATTATGATCTCTACAAACATCTTTCTTCGGGCCGGTCCGGTCTCAGCAGGATGCAAAGGGAAATGATAGCCGTCGTTGTGTCCGGCGCAAACAACTGCCATTACTGAGTGACCCACCACGCGAAGAGTCTCTTCCGATTAACCAAGAATAAGAACCTCGTCGAATCAATCCAGAGCGACTTCAGAAACGCTGATATCGGACAGAAAGATACGGTCATGCTGGAATACGCGGAAAAACTCGCCGTCTCTCCATGGAAAGCAGAGAAAAGTGACTGTGATCAATTGAGAAATGCCGGGTTCAAGGATGCGGATATTCTCGACATCGTTCAAGTGGCGGCCTATTTTTCATTCGTGAACCGCATTGCCAGCGGTCTCGGGGTTGAATTAGAAAAGTATTGGGAAGAAAAGTGATTAGGCGCGAATCGTTCTTTTCGATCGCTTCCGGCATTTAGATCTGGAATTTATCCGATAAAGTTCAAGGCAGGAATCTTTCCGGATGCTTTATCTTTTCCGGAAGGTAATTATCGATAACGTAATTCAATCCGTGCTTGGCCAGCGCCTGTTGTTCCGCCCTTACTCCCATCTTGATCATTCGCTCCAGGGCTCTTTGCCACGGATTATGATGAAGCACAAAAGGATCATTCTTAAGAGCATCCTTCGCTCTTTTTATATCAACTTCCTTGAGGGGATGTGTGGGGAGTTCGTATTTAATAATATCATTTGGAGTTATACCCAGGAACTTTGCCTGCGGCACGCAAAAATATTCGTTTAAATGAGCTGAATTACCGCTGCCCACTTTAAGCGTGCGGTAGATGTTGCTCATCCCGTACGGATCACCGTCGACAAAAACATAAACCGGCAGCTTTTTCTTGTCGGACAGCCTCCTTATAAAACGCCTGCATGCGCGAGTCGGCACACCTCCCATGGATACCAGGATGCAGTCGGCTTTTTTCCAATAGCTGTGCTTCACCAGGCGTTGGAACATTCCCGCCGTTTCTATAGCGAGAATAAAAGTCGCTTTCGTTTCAAAATCAAGCTCCTCAACGGATATGGGAATCGAGTATGCTCCGCTTCCGAATTTCGTGCAGTCGATTTTCAAAGATTTCCCAGTATCACGATCCTTATCGATTACTACAAGTTTTCCTGCGACCTCTCCACCTTTTTCTTCGGGAATAAACCCCAGCTGCTCGCGGTTCAATCCGAAGAATGCCTCTATGTCATCCATGACTGTATCCGATTCGGTCTGCTCATTGAACCTCGCCGCATCCCAGTTTTTCGATACGTAATAGGCTTCCCTTTTAGTGGCTATATCATTGGTTTCAGCTAATTCTTTCGACAGGGCCATCATGCGCAGCGACTGCGCGTAGGTTTTTACTGTATTAACGGTGAGGGTTCGCTCCTTTTTCTTGCCGCGCATCTCGAAAAAACCTCTCCGCGGGTGATAGCGGACGTTCGAAAGCGACCGGAGCGGGAGTTTCATGGAAGGTTTATTTCCTTTCAGGATAGAATCCTTGACCCTCTTCGCTTCACTCTTGATAAGCTTGGCAACTTTCTCGGTGGACGACAACGACTGCTCCTTTGCATTATGAACTGTTTGCCGGATTGCGCGGAACTACATTTTCCGGCTCCGCTCAAGTGTGTTCTTCAGTTTCGACACAACGCGTTTCTCCTCTTTTTCCGAAAATGACAGGATCTCACGCAGGGCTATACCGATGTGAGGTATATATTGCTCTATATAAGAAGTTTTCTTTGCTTCCTCGCGGGCTTTTATACCTTTCCTGATGAATCTTCCAAGCTTTCTTCCACATTCCTGCAGAGCCAGCTTGATTTCCTTTATGATTTCCGGGTAATGGGCTAAAGCTTCCTTGCTTTCCGAGGTGAACGGCACCCAAACCGAAGCAATATGCACGATGATAACCATGGGCGCGCACGGGAGCGCCCCTCTGGATTGCTGGATATTATAACCTTTCCAGGCGATACCGATGACCGATTGGGTAATTGCGCATGCCGACTGCTGGTAGATCAGGGGAGTCCGGTTTGCAAATCTATTGAGCTTTATCGTTTCATCATCATCATGACCGGCACTACCGTACGCTATGGCGGCTTCTATCTGAAAGGGATTGCCGCGGTAAACCGCGGGCGGCCTCGTTGCGGCGGCAAAAAACTTTGCATCTGTTTCGCGGCTCAGGCTCTTGATAAGAAGGTCTTCTCCTATGGAGGACAGGCAGTTTGTAGGCGGCTTCATAAGCCTGGCGCCGGAGAACGCATTCAAAAGAGCTTCGGCTTTTTCCCGGGACAGTCTCTTGGGTGAGGTGGAAGATGACAACCCTGCCCGGTCGATAATTTCCTGCGAGCTTTTAGCACTAACCCGGGAAAACTCCGAGGTGAGAAATCCACTTAAATTGCGGGACTTGGTCGTTTTCAACATGTCAATAAGCACGCCCAGTTCCACGCCGTGCGGGTGCGGTTTTATCGTTAAAGGTTCTTCGGGCAGCTTGTCGCTCAGGCGCTCGTAAACAACCTCTCCATCCTTCGGTCCCCTGTAGACCATGTGTACATGCGGGTTGGCGATGGCCACCTGCCGGATATATGCATCAACCGAACGCTGTCCGCGCTTATATGACGCCAGCATTTCCATCTCGATCCTGGTTCCATGTTCTTTTTCCCAGGACACTTCTTTTTCCGATAGAATAACAGGCGTATTGCTTTTGGTGTTGATCTGGAGTTCATATGTCCGTGCGGGTCTTCCGGCTCCGGTCTTCGAGACTATTCTCACCGGTTTCCCGGTTGTAAGCTGGGAGTACATCACCGCAGCGGAAATACCTATACCCTGCTGTCCTCTAGACTGCTTCAGAGAATGAAATTTCGAACCATAAAGAAGCTTGCCGAAAATTTTCGGCACCTGGGCTTTTACGATTCCGGGCCCTGAGTCTTCGACTATGCAGCAAAACCTGTTTTCTTCCAGTTCCTTTATCTCCACAAGGATGTCGGGAAGGATGTGCGCTTCTTCGCAGGCATCGAGGGAATTATCAACCGCTTCCTTGACGGCGGTCAGCAAGGCTTTTGGAAGACTGTCAAAACCAAGCAGGTGCCGGTTCTTGGCAAAAAACTCGCTTATGGAAATTTCTCTTTGCTTAAGAGCAATCGCCTGTGCCGTTCTGTGGGTATCTTGTGAAACAGCTGGTTTTTTGTTTTTCTTTGCCTGACCGGAATCATTTTCAGAATTAAAAAGAGGCAGATCATCAACTCTTCTTTTCGGTTTTCCGCTCTTTTTTACAAGCTTCTTGCCGGCTTTGACCACTACATTCTCCAAACTAAGCTGTGAAGCTGCCATGGAATAACCCACTGATAATCGAGGATAAATCAGGGCAACCTAATCATAAACATTGTTCATTGACAAGCAAAATTATAGAGAATTTCAATAATGCGGAAGTAAACTGCCGCCCGGCAAACACTCAAAAAAAAGGGCGCCTAAGGCGCCCTTTGCAAAGGGTAAAAACTTGGGGAGGTCAGAACTGCTTTAGGTTCCGAATAAGGAGAGCTTTTAGCCCGGCTGCATCCAATAAAACCCTCCAAACACACCCCCCCAAAACTGTTCACCCGTGATGCCGCTTAAGTTTTTACCCTCACTGCCAAACAAGCATTTCAATAATTTAATTAACGTCCAGTGAATCTTCTGGAGAAGAATGTTCGTCTTCGTTCTCTACCTCGATTTCTACCGCATTGACGGTATCGGTCACTACAACAAATCCATGAACTTCGACCCGCATACCTACCAATAAATCGCTAAAATCAAGATGAATATCTTCTTCTCTTTCTATCTTCGTGGAATCATTTACAAGTACCGTGGTGCCGAAAACAACCAGGCTTGACGACGATTTGCTTTCGATGAATCCCTCGAGCTCCATAAAATTATCATCATGATCGTCGATAATATCGTCCCCGTCCAAGTCTTCTTCATCGTCATCCAAAATTCCGTCGTTATCGTCATCAGAATCCAGGTCATCAGGGATTCCATCGTTATCATCATCGGTATCTATAATATCAATAATGCCGTCGCCGTCGGTGTCTCTTTGCGATGCCATGATTTTATAACCAGCCTGGCCGCCTTGTGACGAACCCGTTATCGAATCGGTTCCGCATGAAGCAAGCAGGATGCTGGCTATAAAGGCCGCGAGGATTGTAAAAAACAACATTGCTTTGGTTTTCATATCAAATCTCCCTAAGTAGAATTAAGCCGGATGACCTCGTCTATGGCAATAAAGAGACCAGAAAAGACCACCTTGCATAACTCTTTATTATTAAGCATAATAACCAGATTCATTGCATTATGGGTTCCCGATTACCCTCAATTATCCGCCGAGATTAAATCCCGGGAGACGCCATCAACTTTGTAACTTATTATAATAAAATATTATACACGGTGGCGAAAATTCGCCTCCCGATTGGCAGGTTTTCGCCGGTCCCGGAGGATCAGCTGGTTTTCCGAGTGCCGGGGGGGGTCAAAAAACGAATTTGGCGCCCGCCCCAACTGATGAAATCTCATAATCATGATCGGGGTCATTGGTGTTGTTGTTCTCGTAGCGGTAATACAGAACCAGCGAAGCCCGTGCGGCGGCTTTTAATTGAAGGGAAATCTGGGCAATGGAAGTACTATCGAGTCTCTGCGGTTTGCCGGGCCGCTCGGACACTTTTTCGGCGCTGTAGCGCTTCTGAAATAAACCGAAAGTATCGACAAATACGCGGCCGCTCAGTTTGGATACAAAAGAAAGTATCAGGAGATGCTTGCGGTAATTATAATCAGTATCATCCAGAAAGCGGAGGCTCTGCAGTATTCCATCGGTGATTTCTTCTCCGCTTTCGTGCTGTTCTTCAAGGTCTCCTCCCGGTTCGAAGATTATATCCATAGTATCTCGCTGATATAAATATTTACCCATGAGTACAAAGTTGCTTCGCATGAAATAACGGACGGATATGTCGGCCCAAGTCCTCCAGCCGCCAACATGGCGGGGGAAAACAAACTCGACACTCTGATAATCCCTTTCGGCGAGCAGCCCTATATGCAGCCTTGTAGTGGGATCTACAAGAGCGGCAATTGCGGCACCGTTGGCCCTGGCATTGAACAGGTTGCGTCTTGGCTTGTTCCGGAAAAGGTTCCGGTAGTGCAATTCAAGTTTAATTTTGGAAGTTATACCGCGCTTGATTTTCAATCGAAAAGAATTGTAAATCTGGTCTCTTCCCTCGCGGTTGGGATAAAAAGTGTAACGGTACTTGTCGCCGGCGCTCAAAACGAAACTTTTTCCTATTTTTTTCTTTGCATCAGACGTAAGGAACAGTTCGCCGCGGGCCCACCTTTGAGAATCCCTGAATTTTATATAATAGGGCTTGGCGTTGAAATGCGCCTGGAATGATCCCGGGGCCGATGCTTCGATCCCCAGCCCGCCGTAAAAAAGCATTTTCGTGTCGCCTTCGACTCTCTCTCCCTGCACGGAATTGTCGGAGGAGTTCCGCCCGACGTTGGAATCATAAGCTCCAAGAAGGCTTATGTATTTGTCCGTCAGATCAAAACCCGCCCCTGCCGGCTCTACAGCCGACACCGCAGCAAACACGCAGCAAATTATTTTCATTAGCCGTTTCAATCGTCTATTCATTTAACGTCTCCCCATTATTGCGGTGTTCCATAAAGAAAACATATTTCCTGTAATAAGCAATCGCTTCCTCCGCTTTTTTCAGACCATCTTCAATACCTGATGCGTCCTTTTTGAGAACATTTATCTCAAATGCCAGTTCCTCCTTGTCAAAATCGCCAAAGAAAGAACCACCCTGTACACCCGCTTCTTCGGCTTCGTCCAGTAGTGAAAGCAAATCACTCTTTTGTTTGATGATCCCTTTCATTTCATCGAGGTTCTCCGCAAGGGCTGCGCTGTCCCTGGATGCCTTATCCATCATGTCCAGCACCATGTCCTTGAAAAGAAAGCCGTCCTCCTCCGAGTTCATGTAATCGGCCAGCATGGTTTCGGAAAATACCGGATATTCCATTTCCCGTCTTTTTCGGTCGATTTGTTTTAGTTTGCTTTCCAATTGCCCCAGGTCTTCCATTGCGGACCGCGCCTTATCGAAGCTGCCTTCCTTGAGGAGAACAAACAGATTTTGCCACCCTTTTTTGAGCATCAGGCGTAAACATATTTGCATTCGGTTTTTCTGAACTGAGGCGCCAGTTTCAACGGCGGCTTTTTCCCGGTGTAGATTATTCATATCGTCCGATAAAGCGCGGAATTTTCTTAGAAGATTCTCCAACCTGAAGCGCTTGATCGGGTTGGACCTGTTGTTAATGTTTGCCCTATCCTTTTCAATTTTTAGAGCCAGATCATTCAAAGCAGTTGATTTCGTCTCCAGATCCACTTCCATTTTTTCAAGAGTGGAGTAGGTAATTTTCATTTCATTTTGCAGGGAATCAATTTCAGCAACAGAACAGGCGGAAAGGGCTCCTGGAACAAGAACCGGCGCAAGAATGAAAAGTGCTGATAGAAAACTTCTAGTCATCATGTAGGGAATATTTCTGAATTTTGTAACGCAAGGTGCTTCTGCTCATCCCCAGCATATCCGCGGCTTTAGAAGCGTTGTTCCCGCAGGCCGTCATGGCTTCGGCAACAAGCCTTTTTTCATATTCGTCGACTTTGCTGGATAAATCCGCATTTTTCGATCTCGGCCCTTCCTGCGTTTTATTATAAAAAGGTAGGGCGGTTTCATCTATCCATTCGTTTTCGCTTAATACCACTCCACGTTCCACTATATTTTCGAGTTCTCTAATGTTTCCAGGCCAGTCATACTGGATGAGGGCCGTCCTTGCCGCTTCAGTGAATCCGTGAATTTTCTTATGATTCTGGTCTGCATAGCGCTTGATAAAAGATTCGAGAAGAATCGAAATGTCCCCTTTTCTCTCGCGCAGGGGCGGGAGATTTATGGGAACGACATTCAAGCGGTAGAACAGATCCTCCCGAAACTTTCCCTCTCCTACCAGGCCATCCAGATTCTTGTTGGACGCTGCCACGACCCTTACATCGATATGTACCACATCCACACCTCCCACCCTCTCGAATTCGCGCTCCTGAAGCACTCTCAATAGCTTTGCCTGAGAGGATACCGTCAGCTCAGCTATCTCATCGAGGAATATCGTCCCTCCATCGGACAGCTCGAAGCGTCCCAGTTTTCTGGCGTGGGCTCCCGTGAAAGCGCCCTTTTCATGACCGAACAATTCGCTTTCTAAAAGTGTTTCCGCAAACGCCGCGCAGTTCACCCTTATAAAAGGCTTATTGCGCCTTGGGCTCATATAGTGTATGGCGCGGGCAATAAGTTCCTTGCCTGTTCCCGTTTCTCCCAGAATCAAGACCGCCGCCGTGCTGTTCGCAAGCTGGTCCATGCTTTTCTTAATCGATATCATTTGCGGCGATTCGCCGATGATACCGTCGGGATCGTAATAACCTCTGACTTCTTTTCGCAGAATCTCCGCTTCATCGCTCAATATTTTTAATTCCTGGCGCAAAGAGTGCTGCTCTACTGCCTTTTTGACTTTAACTACTATCTCATCGGCCGGAAACGGTTTGGTCAAGAAATCAAAAGCCCCCAGCTTCATGGCTTCAACAGCAATATCCACAGTGCCATATGCCGTGATTACAATAACCGGAGTAGAAATCTTCATCTCTCCCATTTTTTTCAACATATCCAGTCCGGAGATATCGGGAAGCCGAAGGTCGGTTAACAATACGGCAAAATTCTCCCTCGCCAGCATTTTGAGCGCGGCTTCTCCGGATTCACTCGGGGTTACCGAATACGATTCCCGGACCAGAGTTTCGGTCATGCCTTCCAGCAGACTCTTGTTGTCATCCACGATCAGAATTTTGTGCATAGCGCTTTACCCCTGCATCAAAATCAGTTTTTAAAGCTGTTCCGCCGCGATCGGCAAACGCACTGAAATCGTAGTACCGCCGTTCACCGATGAAACCACTTCGATACGGCCCCCGTGATTATCCACAATCCTCTGGGCCAGAGGCATGCCCAACCCCGTACCCTGGACTTTTGTTGTAAAAAACGGAGTGAACATTTTGGCGATCGTCTCCGAATCCATCCCGATTCCGCTGTCCTTAACATCAACTATGACCTCTTCCGGCAAAATCGCGCTGTCGATAATTTTTCCCGTTTGTACGCCGCCTCCCGGCGAATTCCGGACGCGCATGCCGATTTCGAGTGCTCCTCCCGATGACATGGCTTCGCACGCATTTATAAACAAGTTCAAGAACAGCTGCATCAGTTGGTTTCTATCAGCTGCAACTTTTAATCGATCATATTGGCCGAGTTTTTCCTTTATAACAATATTATCCAGGTAATCTTCTTTTCTTGCAAACAGAATGGCATCTCTGATCAGATCTACCAGCTTGAATTCCGCACGGTTGGTTTTTGACGGAGCAGAGTACTGCAGGAATTCGTCGATTATCGAATTCAATCTGGATATTTCAGAAGAGATCTTTGCCAGAAATTCCTGCCGTTTATCCGGGCTGATGTTCCTGCGAGCCAGCAGGTCTATGTAGATTTTCATACTGCCGAGTGGATTACGAACTTCGTGGGCTACGTGTGCGGCCAATTCGCCGATTGCTGCGAGCGTTTCCTTTCGCTTGATTTCATCCTGCAGGCGCTCCAGCTCCGTATGGTCCGTTAATACTATGTTCGCTGCTATCGCACCTTCGTTTACGGCTTCGGAAGCGGAACAGGATACTCCCAGATAAAAATGCCGTCCTGAAGGATTAACGTATTCCATGGGGCTTTCTCTTATTACTTTTTTTTCGACCAGACTGCCCGTCAAAATATCTCGAAAAGCCTCTAAAGCCGTCGCCCGATCAAAAGGCTGATTCTCGATCTCTTTTGGTTCGATATCGAAAATCCTGCAGGCTTCAGCATTGCATACCGCTACCTTGCCTTCCGTATCTATAGATACGATCCCGGTCGCAATGCTTCCAAGAATTGTCTCTGCATACAGGCGAACTTCCTCTGCGGCTCTTGCTTCTTTTTTATAAAGATTCCTGAGCTTTTCTTCGTTGCTCTGAATGCTTTCCGCCATCTCGTTGAAAGCGGACATGAGAAATCCGAGCTCATCGCGCCTTGGTTTCTCATCGGCCCTGCTGTACTTGCCTTCCTTGATATCGCGTGTCGCGGCCGCCAATCTCATGAGTGGAGTGGCAACAAACCTCGACAGAAAGAAGGCCAGGACCAGAACGGCTACGAAACTTATAGCGGTAACTACAAAGATTAGATTTCTAAAAGTCTCCAATTCGCCGAGAAATGCTGCGCTGGCTTCCGCAACCAAAACACTGACTACTTTACCCTCGGAAGTCTGAACCGGCGCATATCCCGATTTGTAAAGCCTGCCGTCGGCGCCTCTGTACACCGGCGAAGCAGTAGCAACTTTCGACAGCGCTTGTTCCATTTCCACCCCTGCCGCTTTTAAAATATATACAGGATCTCCGATGACAAGTTCACCCCCCGCGTCCGCGATAGTCTTCCTGCCGGCATCAACGAGTATCACTTTGTTCAGATTAAAGGCATTTTTTGCTCTGGAGAGCCTGGCTTGAACATTCCTGAACGTTCTCGTCTTTTCATCTCCCGGCTCCAGCCTTATAATGTAATCACCCTTGATGCCCGAGGCAATGAACTCCGACACCCCCGAGAGTTTCTCACCCAGATCGTCGTCCAGGTAATTTCTGGCAAAACCGTAAAATATCCAAAAACAAAGATTGATGGCTATCAAGAAAGCTATCATGTACAGCAGAAGCCGCGTTCTTATGCTGGCTGAGGGTCTCATATTTCAGCATAATATAAGAAAGATTCCATGCCCGCAATGAGCTTCATCCCTCCATCCGGGCTTTGCAAATTGAATTCCTTTTCTTGCAATTAGCCATGCGCAGACGCGCCGTCGGGGAACACAAACCTGCTTTCACCTGGCACCCATTGGAATGTTCCGCCGGCGGGGCATTTCTAATCATATTACTTGTTTAATCTTATGCAGTTACTGGAATCCGTATGAGAAAAATAACAACATCGTTAATATACTTTCACAAAGCGCTGAAACCGAGTTCAGGGTATGAATATTGCTCGAATTGGGAGGATTTGATGCCGTAGCCGAGGAATGCTTTTAAGCCCGCAAACTGAACACAAAAAAAAACCACTAAATTCCATGAGAGGTCTATGAAATGAAATTTAAATCTCAAGCAGGGGTCAACTTAACGGAACTTATGGTCATAATATCCATCATGGGAATTCTTATGGCTATTTCTATTCCCGCCTTTGTAAAGAGAAACAATACCCAACAGCTGCAGGTAGCCACGAACCTGATATCAAATAAGCTGCTGTTGGCGCGGCAGAAAGCAATTGCCAGCAAAAAGCGTTACAGGCTCGAATACAGCGCTTCGACCAATGCGTTTCGAATCCTCCGGCAGGAAGCGCCGGGTACGTGGATACTCGATCCACCGAATAATGAATACGACTTCCCTCCGGGCGTTTTCCTGAGTTCAACCAGCACGCCTTCGGATGGTTCCATTGAAATAGAGCCGAGGGGCACGATCCTTCTCGAAGATTTGCCGGTAGCAATCAAACTCCAGGACAGAAATAACGTGCTCAAAAGCATTCGGGTGTCCCGATCGGGGATGGTGCAGGAGTTTTCCCACTGGTAGAGCCGGATCAAAAGGAAAGCGAGAATATAATCATGTTGTCATTACTAAAATCCAACAAAGGCATGACCCTGCTGGAGATAATAGTAGCCCTGATCATCTTCGCCATCGGGATTTTGTCCATGGGCATGATGATTCCCTATTCGACACGCAAGATAACCCATGCAAAAGCCAGAACCACGTCCGTCATGCTCACCCAGCGTTTTCTCGATGAAATCGTCGATAAAACATTCGACGAAAAAGAAGCCGACGGAACCCTGGCGGGGATAAACCCCGTGACGGCCCAGGATATGACCGCCCCCGGAATGCTTGGACCCGATGGTGGAGAAACCATAGATACTTTTGACGATCTCGACGATTATAACGGAGTCGTCCTGGATCCGGTGCCGAATAATGCCAGATTCAAGGCTGCCTTCTCAGTAACGTATTGCCAGGATAACGGCGATACAACCAGCACTTCGCAAACTTTTTACAAAAAAATCACAGTTCAGATCACTCCAGTAGGAGGCAATGAGCCGGTTTCCATTTCAACAGTCGTATCTTACAAGGGGCAGTAATATGAAATCATTCTTGAGAAGCCGTAGAGGATTTTCACTCGTTGAGATTACGGTAACACTTCTTATTTTCGCGACGGTCATCGGTGTCATTTACAGGCTTTTGATCTCAAGCACGAAATCCGTCAGCCGCGGCAAAATGGCTGCGACCGCCGAGCAGAACCTGAGAGTCGGCATGGATGAGATGCTGAAAGATGTACGCCAGGCCGGCTACGGCATAGGTTCGCTTCCGGCCTTCACTAAAGCTGGCAGAAACCGGATAGCGTTCTGGGCCGATATC
Organism: uncultured bacterium; assembly: GCA_964654695.1. GTDB lineage: Bacteria > Krumholzibacteriota > Krumholzibacteriia > WVZY01 > WVZY01 > CAZZKJ01. Next base: position 95,911 of record CAZZKJ010000004.1, read on the forward strand.
GATAACGACCAGCCCACCAACTTGATCGCTTATTTTGTCGGCGACTCCACCGAACTCGCAAATACGCCCAACCCCAGTGACGCCTACTTGTATAGAAGAGACATGTCAAATATGACGGAAGAACCGATACCGATAGCCAAGGGAGTAAGGCGGCTCCGGTTCCAGTATTATGATGCAGACGGGACGGCCCTGCTCAATGGAAGCGGCGATGATGCGGTTGTTGAATCCGACACGACCGTCGCCGACATGAACAGCAATGGTCAACCGGATATAAACGATATTCGTACCGTCGAAATAAGCCTGGTGTTCGAAAACGGCACAGCGGATCCCAGGATTAATTACAACAACGGCTACCTCCAGTACGAGCTCAATACCAAAGTCTACCCCATCAACCTGGACCTGCTGGCCCGCCAGGCTGTAACCGACAATCTGCTCGAAGTCGTCATAACCCCGGATCCCGCTTCCGGAATTCTCATAACCGATGAAATTCAATTCTTCGCGACGGCCCGTTTTGAAAAAGCGGGAACGATGGATGTTACAACCCTGAGCTTCTGGAACTCCAGCGACACTTCCGTTGCGACCATAGGTACTTTCATCCCCGGCTCGGGAACCGAAAACAATGAAGGGCTGGCCCTGGGCGTGGGTCCCGGTTTCACACGAATCTCATGCATATACAGGGGTATGCCGAGCACGAATTCGGTCATCCTGAAGGTAGGCGGTCCGGAGAGCAGGTTTGTCAAGATAAATGGATCGCCCACGTACGCGATGATAGAAGGATCAGCGGGTACCGTGCTCCTTACGGCTGAAATAAACGATATTGGATTCGGTTCTGCGAATATCGTCGGAGCCGGTTACGAAGTGCCCTCAATTGGATTGAGTGGAGGCATGCTCGCCAGCGACGGTATGTTTGACTCCCCGGTTGAAAACGTCAACGCCATTGTCGATGTATCCTCATGGACCGCGGCGGGAAGTCCTTATACTTTTGATGTCAGGGGCAGGGATGCGGATAACCCGCTGTCGTGGGGTCCGCCCGAATCGGCGACGCTCGTAATCATGTCCAGCGACAACTTAGGACCGGTAGTTACAAACATGAACGCTGTACCCGGGCTTACAATTCCCGAAGGAACGACGGCGATCACAATTAGCGCCGATGTAGACGACAACTCTACAGGTGGTTCCAATATCAGCTATGCCGAGGCCTTCATAAACTCTATGGGCGCGGGCGGCAGCGGCGATCCGTTGTCACCGGCGGACGGGATGCTGGATTCGCCGCTTGAAAATATGACCCTGACTATCGATACATCCGCCTGGCTGGCTATGAGCTCACCCTACAGGGTGTTCGTAATAGGCAAGGACGCCTCGGGCAATTGGGGAAGTGAAAATTTCATGGATATCATCGTTACCGCCGGCGACACTGACGGGCCACTTGTAACCACATTGAACGGTCCCGGAGATATAAACGCGGGACAGCCTTTTGTAACCCTGACCGGCATGGCAAGCGACGCTACCACCGGCGGAGGCAATGTCACGGCGGTCGAAGCCTTTGCCGACAGCGACCCGGGAGCCGGCAGCGCTACGCCGATGTCGCCCAGCGACGGCGTCTTTGACAGTCCGGATGAAGGTTTCAGCGGCGATATATCGTCCTTTCCCTGGCCTATTGGATCGACGCACCAGCTTTACGCCCGTGCCAAGGACGACGCCGGCAACTGGGGGCCCGAAAATATGGCAACCGTGAACGTCAAGTCAAGCATGAACGGCAGGGATGCGGTAGTCGCGCTGTCCAACGGCGATTTTGAAATCTGGCACGGCGACGGTGTCGGCGGCTTCAAGGGCAAAGACACGTATAGTTCCGGAGTGCCTATAAATGACATAATACTCGCCGACATGGACATGGACGGCAATATCGACGTGATTCTCAGTTCCAGCTCGGGGGTGATGCAGGTATGGCACAACGACGGGCTGGGTTCGCTGGGAATAGCGCCCTCTCAAACCATCAGTGCCGGATCTCCATTGTCTTCCCTGGTCGCGCATGATTTCAACGGCGACAAGATGGTGGATGTCGTCTGCACAACTTTAGACGGCAATGTCTTCTTTTATCAAAATGACGGGACGGGGATTCTCAATACATCCTCCTACCTGACATATAGTGGATCCCACTTGAACTTTATGTACAAAGCCGCCACTGCCGATATAAACAGCGACGGGCTTCCGGACTTGATAGTGGCAGGATCCACTTCGGACATGTCCGTGCATGAATTCCAGCCGCTTTTGCATCCGGGTTCGGGAGGAGGAAACTGGAAAATTCAAAAACATCATCACTATGCCGGCAATATAAAAGAATTGTCGATAAGCGATTTCAGCGCCAACGGCTCTGCCGACGTCCTTTTGGCCTTAAACGATGTTACCAGCGGGATTCAATTGTGGACTGGAAACGGGTCAGGAGAATTTGCTTCTTCCCCCCTCCAGGTCTGGACCGATGAAATATTATCGATGTCGACGCACTACTACAATAATGATAATGCCCTGGATGTAATCCTGGGAACGAGCGGAATCAACGCGCAGGAAATCGACGTGATACTGAATAACGGCACCGGCAGTTTTGATACGGTCAATCCCTACGTCGCCGATATCAGCGTTCCGGCGTCGGCGGTAGCTTTCGCTTTTCTCGATCAGGACGCAGATATCGATGTAGTAACGGCAGGGATATCCGCCGGCAGTTTGTATTCATTTTTGCACATGCCGACCGATGAACTTACCAAGAGCCTGAATTCGCCTTTTCTTTCGGCTGATACGGCCATAGTGATCCGAATCGGCGAGTTGGGCAACTAGACAAGGAGGCAATCAATGTCGGAAGAAATAAGAAAAGCGATAGGATCCTCGCAGGGATCCGCGCTTGTAATCGCTCTTCTGGTTATCTTGAGTCTTTCGGTTCTGGTAACCGGTTATTCGCTCGTCACCAATACCGAAACGAACATTTCGAGCATGCAGCAGGTCGAAACCAAGACCTTCTACATCGCGCAGACCGCGATGGACAGGTCGGTCAAGCAGCTCTCGAATGCCCCCGGCTGGAGAGACGGCTTCACGAAGGTGCCGTTCGAGAATGGGACCTACGACGTTAAGCTGTACGATTCCTCGGATGACGGTGTCGGTATTTACGACCCTACTGTTCCCAGCAATTATATCAAGATTGTTGCAACCGGAGAGATGAACAACTTCAAGAAAGAAGTCGAAGGCCTTTGGGTCAATCCGCTTTCCGCATTCAACTACGCATATTCGGCAGGAAACAGGGTTCAATTGGACAACCACGGCACACCCAGCGCCGTCGTCACCGCCGACATGCACAACAATTCCTGGCAGGGCGATATCATAAAACTCGACGAGGGAACGACCGTGTACGGCAATGTGACCGCGGTCGGAGATATAGTCGTGGGCGAGCCCAAAGACGGCAACCCCTGCCTGGTTTACGGCAACGTATGGGGACAGAACATCGACATAACCACGAACAGCGAAGTCAGGAAATACGAAAACCTTAGCGAAATCGCCGAAGGCAGGGACTTGAACGGCGACAACGACACCAATGACACCGGGCTCACCAAGGGTCTTGCCGAAGTCCAGGGGGCTTCATCCGTCACATCCGGAGGAACCGCTCTGGCCGACCAGGATACCGATATGCGCGTGGCCGCCGGCACCCAGCCGGTAACAGTGGGAGGGGAGGCCCCCGCGCCTATCATCGATCCCAGACCGGATTTTTCAAGATACTATGAACTAGCAACCGGGTCGACTACATACCCGCCGGGAATGAACCATGTTGCAACCCCGATCCCAGGCGACGGCGACGGTCATTATTTCGCATCGGCCGCGGCGTTCACGAACTGGCTCAATTCGCTGGGTACGCAGAACGTTCTCTGCTGGAGATGCGCCGGCGACGGGCTCATCGATCCCACGAACTCCACGCCTTGTCCCACATGTGCGGGTTCCGGCCAGGTCCAGGCCGTGGTTACAGCGGGCGTGATGTATATCGATGACGCTATGGTCGATTTGAGCTCATACGGCAAGAACATACTCATGCACGGCTCCATCGTCGTGGCACAGGGCGACCCCAACAACTGGCCTTCCAAGACGGTAACGGTTCCGGGGGGAACCGCAACCATAGATCATTTTCCCAAGGACGGCCGTTTCGTCCTCAAGGGCGCAACTCGCCAGAACTTCGAGCAGACGTACAGGTCGGACAATGAAGGCGGTCCGTATGTTTGGAACTACCGGGAAGTCTACACCGGCAGCGATAAGCAGACCTTCCCCGTATACGAACCTGAAGACGGGCATTTCATGCGCGATTTTCCATCGGTCATCACTCCGATAAAAACCGACATTCATCCGCGCGAGTCCGGCGGCGCCTACTATCAGTCGGATATCGGAGACGAAGTAATGACCATCCTCCAGGGGGTCATGTATTCCGAAGGTGAAATCCATATGCACGGCAGCGGAGGTTCAAAAGGCACTACTACATTCGATGAGACCAAGAACCGGAAGAGCGGAGATAGGATCGATGAAAAGAAGATCGGTGTGGATCTCAATGGAGATGGAGACAGCAAAGACAAGGTAAGGGTATCTGATATTACCACCGTTCCGGTAATTCCCGCCGGTGGCGGCAAGTTCAATATCGATCTGGACATCAGCGGCACTCTCGAAGTGCTGACCATGGGAATGGATTACAACGGGTTCTTCACGAGCAACGGCTACGAGTATCCCGTGCTTCTCTATCACGAAGGTATTCTGCTCGGACAGAAACTTCACACATGCGAACATTACTTGATTATTTTCGATCCCTTGATAGCAGGCTCCGGGATTCCCTTCGGATTCGATATCAACTTTGGTTCCGAAAAAGGTTACCGCGGTCTCGTGTCCTGGCGTGAAAATACTACAGATTAGTAATTCAACTTACCGCAGGCTCTTTGGTACCATGTCCTCCTTTAGGAGGGCATGGTACACTCCAATGTATTTCTTTCTTTCCCTGCTCCATCTATAGGTTTCGTACACGTTCGAAGCTTCTGCCGTTCTGCGGGCGAGTTCATCGGGATGGGCGAAGGAGTGGAATAGTTTTTCGGCCAGGTCCTCCCAGTTTCCGGGTTCGAAATAAAGCAGAGAGTCATCAGGAAAATATGAAGCTACGGCATCGAGCCTGGACGCGATAACCGGCAGGCCCAGAGCAAGATATTCGAACATCTTATTGGTATGAACCAGGACCGAATATGGATTCTTCTTCATTGGAACTATACCGACATCGGCGGTAAGAATTTCTTCAACCATATTTTCAAAAGGAACGAAGCCGAGGTAGTTCACATTGTCGGCAACCTTGAGCTCTGCTGCCAAATCGAGGACTTCGCCGATATAGGACCCCTTTCCCAGGAATCGGAACCGAACACCCGGCACCCTCTCCTTTACATGTGCGACGGCCTTGATAATAAGATCGATCCCATAGCGTTTCTCTATGGCTCCATGACAAAATACCCTGAAGATGCCTTTCCTTCTTTCTTCCTTTTTTGCATGTTCGATTCTATCGGCGAGATGATTAAATTTCTCCGGAAGAAAGATATCATCATCGGGGACATTTACTATCACTGTTATCCTGTTTATATCAGCGCCCCGCCTGCCGAAATTATCCCTCATATCTCTTGTTACCGTCAGCACCCTGTCGGCGAATTTCAAACTGATCTTTTCCACCCATTTTAAAACGCAAATAACTGCCGGAACGTACCAACCGGTAAACATGGTGGCAAAAAGCTCGGGGACCGGTTCATGCATATGCAGCACTATCTTGGCGCCCGTGAGCTTGGGTATGAGCGCGGTGAATACGAGCGCATCCGGCATCGTGTTCACCTGAACTGCATGGAAACGTCTCCGAATATGCAGCAGAAACAGCTTTATCGACGCCAAAATAAAAAAAGCGTTGTATTCGAAAATATAGCGGCCGATTCTGCCTCGCTTATGCCCTATCGGCATACGGTAAACACGTACTCCATCTATGGTTTCATTCGCCGATTCCTTTTCGCCGCGAAGACATATAACGCTGACATCGAATTCCTCGCCGACAAGGGCCTGAGCTTCCCTTCTGACATTCAGCTCTGAGGGATAAAAACTATGCCTTACAATGCAGACTCTTATTTTTTTGGCTCTATGCGGATCTTTAGTCACCGCTTGTTCCTCTCCAGAATTTCATCATAGATATCCAAAAGTCTTTTCGCGGTATTAGTCAATGAATAAATCATCATCCTGTCGCGCGAGTCAACCCTGGAGAAGTTCTGCAGGCACTGTACGACGGCGTCGGCTATTTTTTCCGGATCGGGAGGAACGACGGCGCATCCGTCTATGCCTTGGAGCATTTTCCTTGCGTCTCCAACATCGGTGCTGATAACCGGCACGTTGCACGCAAGCGCTTCGCGTATTGTTACAGGAGAAGCTTCGAATGAAGATGTCATCAGCATAAGATTTGAAGCATTGATATACAACGGCACCTTTTCGTGTTCGACATTATCCAGGCACATCAGCTTGATGGCGCCAAACTTTGCATCAACCCCATCGACGGCGGCTTTTGCAAGACCGAACCGCTTTTCAGGCCTGGTTTTTGACGACGGAAAAAGCACGCAATACCCGGACTTGTCGATGCCAAGGATGCTTCTGGCTTCTCCGCGGTCGCGGGGTGAAAAAAGATCGGTATCAATACCGCTCGGCAGGGTGTATGCGTTGGCCCGTCCGAGCGATCTTTTGAGAATGTCCGCGACACAAATAACGGCATCCATTCTTCGCGCTACGAAGCGTTTGAACCTGCGGGAGTAGGCAAGCAGCTTGACCGCGGCGTCCTCGCGTATAATCCGGGAATCACGCGCTATCTCGCCTTCATGAAAGGTCCAAACAACCGGGGTTCTTTTCTGAAATCCAGCGATAAAACCGCAGAACGAATGGTGAACGTGAATGATGTCGTAATGAAGTTTTTTTAAAGCCGACAGCATCATGAAAGGCGATCTAAAATAATTCAACTTGTTTTGCGCTCCATTGATAAACAGCACATCCACATCGCATCCGGCTTGCCGGAGCGCGCGGACTTCATCCCGAACAAATGAACCGTAAAAAGGCATTCTCTCAAAGGGATACATATTAGTGAAAACCAGTATTCTCATGATTCCGATAGATTCTCTCAGTGCGGGCGCCAGCGGCCGGGATTGACCTGGCCGGGATTGGAAAACAGCAGCGAATTGATTACGGTTTTATATGATTTATAGTAAGTCTCCAGGCACTGCTTCGCCATCGTTTCATGTATTTCCTCCACGGAATTATCAGCGCTGGTAACATGCCATGATTTGGTTTCAGCCAGCTGCATGAACATTTCCCTGGAATCGCGAATATGCGATGTCTCCCCCTCATCAGGTTTTCTCTCCAGCGCGTCGCGCTCGTTCACATCGAGTACGAACACCATGTCGGGGCTGGGAGAGAGTCTCTCAAGGATTTTGAGAGCAGCCGGCGGGTTATTGACACCGCCCGCGGACGATACGGCAAAGTCCACAACCGCGTCGCCGATGTATCGATCGCAGACCACAATCCGCCCGGCGGCCAGGTGAATACGCGTCTTAATACAAAAGGTCCATGCCATGTCCAGAGAATAGAGCACGGAATAGAAAAACCTCAGCAGCGGATTGCGCAGAGCATCTCTCCTGCGGAGGACTCTTTCGGCCTCGGTGCCGCCGCCGGTTTTGCCGCCTGCATTCTTCCTCCCGCTTTTTTTGATACCGGCATGTATCCCCGCAGCCTGCCTGATGAAAAAAGCGATAAAAGAAGATGAACCTCCGCGGAACCACAGGGCTTTATTTCTCAAATCGCAAGTCCGGAGGACCCTCATCAGTAGACCGGTCTGGGTGGTTTTTCCCGATCCGTCACATCCGCTCATAACCATCAGAAAAGGTCTTTGGCTTCTTATCCTGAGCTTCCAGCGAACGGCCCACAGCAAGGTTTTTATCCAATCGCATATCCGGGTTGGAACGCTCCTGGATGGATCGGTGAAGATCTTTTTGTAATAAACCAGCTTATTGGTCCAAAAAGGGATTTTGAGCGGTACAGGTGATGAAAAAATTGCTCCGTTCATAAGCAGGCGCGTTGTGAAATCCCTTCGCTCCGGAGAGCGCCGGTCGGTTTCGGCGCTGCCGCCGGCATTGAGAGGTTCGCCAAAAAGCCGCTCCCAAGCACGGTCGAACAACTCCAGCGCGGCATAGAACCCGTCTTTCCAGCCGAATTTTGCAGCATCTGCCGCCGCGGCTCCGACAGGATTGTCGAGGTTCCGAAGTGCATGTGCCGTAAGAAACATATTCCACAAAGTCAGTTCCTTGTCTTCGTAAAACCAGTGGGCCAGCGTTATCAACAGGGATTCTTTAGCCCCCGGAATGATCACTTCTGGATCCTCGGGCGAAGGCCGGGAAAACCGCCAGATCGACTCAGGATCCACAAAAGGCACACCCCAACCGACAGTTTCATGCAAATGAAACGTATAATGGAACCCGTCGCCGCCGAATCTGCGGAATAAAAATTTTGAGGGCTCCTCCGTATTTAGAAGCTCCGCATAGCCGAGTTTATGAAGAAGTTTTCTTGCATCATCACCTCTTCCCGGAGAAACAAGAACATCGAGATTGCTGCTCCAATATGGAAACGCAGGATAAAGGCCGGTGGATTTGATCAAGACCGTGCGGATTTCGCGATCTATGAACGCCGTCCGCACCCGTTCGAATTCATTTCTCATTTTTTCGGCGGCTTCGATTTCATCGGGCAAACGCCTGCCGAAATGAGCCGAAACAATTTCAGCGCCAAATTTTTTTTGGAGAGCGCACAACGGAATCTTGTTTGCGGAAAGACAGCGGGCCAGAACCTCACCGTCCTCGGTTTTAACCCCTTCCCAGGGGACGCCATTCCACGGATTGGATATACGGGCCGATTTCAACAGGATTTCCCTGCCTGACGCCATGTCAATCTCCAAGTGCGGTTAGAACCCGGTCTGCAATTTTTTCCCATGAGAAGCCGCGCATATCCCGCACTTCGGGTTTGCCCGCTGATCTCAGGGTTTCGGCTTTTGCCAGCAGTTCTTCCGTGTCTTCCCAATACTGCAAATCCGGGCCTTCGGGGAGGAAATCCCTGAGCCCTCCGAAAGGCGCCGACAGAACCGGGAGCCCGGATGCGAGCGCTTCGACGACGCTAAGCGGGAATTCTATGCATCCTTCCACATCCCGCACCGGGAAAACATAACAATCAGCCAGCCTGTAGAATTCCTCGATCTTAACAAATTCCGTAATAACCCTTATCCCTGCTGATTCCAGACTCTGCCGCAGGACCGCGTCAGCGGAGGTGCTGGTGCTTCCTACGACTACCACATCGCATCCGGCGTTTCTTTGAAGAGAACAAAGCGGCCCCAAATTTCTTTTGGCGCTCAGATGGCCTGCATGCAGGTAAACGTAGGATTTTGAGGGAACACCGTAACGTTTTCTCAACTCTGCCTGCTCCCCGTCCCCAGGCGGTTTGAAAACGCCCGGATCCGCGCCGAAGGGCAGCAACACGCCCTGGATCGAACATTTTGAAAGATAAAGCAGAGACGCATAGGAAGGAACGAAAACGGCATCAGGGGCCGCAGCTTTCAATATCGGTAATATAAACGCAGGGTGCCTGCGTGCTATCGTCGCAATCATGCCCACCCTGGCTCTCGGAGCCTCGAGCTTCAGCATCCTGGATCTAATGAAACTGGCAAAAGTAACCGACGGCGACGGCACATATATGATTATCCGGGGACTGGCGGCGCGAATTGCAGATATAAGCCGCCAGCTTACGAACGTGCGTGTTCCCGGTATTCTTTCCGCTTCCCGGCTCTCCCCACCGCCGCGGTCGATATTGAACATGCGGATTTCATGTTTTTTCTTTATGGCGGCGGCCAAAGAGTATGCGAGTTTCTTGATACCCTCATCCCACGGCTCGGCCAGGTTCTCTGATATTACTGCAATGGTCTTACGAGCCTCCATACATCCATATCCGCTTAGAGTATCTGGTCTCACCGGCTTTCCCGATCATTACTCGCGCTCGCATAAGGGCCGCGGTCAAGCACCGCGCAGCCTGTGAATGAAATCCCATAATGTCAGCGCGTCGATGTCGCCCGTCACCGCCAACGCGCTTTGATTTCCGTACGGCCATGTGCCAAATCTCAAGAGCGGCCCATGCAACTCTTCCAGGTCATCCAGGACTTTGCGAACCTGCTCATTGTTCTTTCCGGAAATCATACCAACATGCAGGGCGAATTCATCCGGATCCTCGCCGACTTCGACTATATAGCCCTTGTCGCGCAGGGTCTGAATCGCAATTCTGTCGCTGCCGGCGCTAACCCCCACGCAGGGACGTTTGCTGCCGCTGATTTCCAGCTCGCCCGGCTCCACGGTTCGCTCCATTCCTTCTTCTCTGATATAAATCTTCGCTCCCCTGCAGGCTTTTATGTTCGCGCGCACCTTGCCTTCCATGCCCCTGAAGTCGGCGGAATTCTGCGATTTGTCGTTCCACCATTGGGCTATTTCTGACATAGTGGCTATCCACACGCCCGGCTTTTTCCTTTTGGCATCGGCGAGCAGTCCGCCCAGGGAGTTTCTGAAAAAATCGATTCTTTCGGGATGCAGTTGAACCGTAAACAATTCTCCCCTGCGGTACGTCCGCTCCAATATCTTTTCCCATACGGACGCCAGGACATCGGGATCATGAAAATACATACGGTCGAGAAGAATTTCATCATCGGGCAGCGACACCGGGATCTCGACGAATCCCCTTCTTTTGAAGGGCAGAACAATGGATTCTTCCGCGATCCAGGGGCGGTAGAATTCCATTCCTTTTTCGAACCCGTTTCTTGGGCGCGCGGCCATGTTCTCAACATCCAGAACATTCCACAAGACGGCCTGGTTGCTGCTGTAGCGGAACTGGTAGGTTTCAACTACCTTCATGGTGTCTTCATTCCAATGCAGATAAGGTGCCCTAAAACCGCAAAAAGGAATACCGAGTTTGCGAAAAATGTGAACAGCTTTTCCTATGTTAGCGGATTGACCTTCGAAATCCATCGCTGCGAGATCCGAATGCGTAAATGCGTGAACCGCTAATTCGACCCCCCGTTCAATCAGGTGGCGCGTTAATTTGGGATGGCGCTGCATGGGCAGGGCGGTAATGGGAAATGAAGGCCTGCATTCGTATTCGTCCAGTAAATCGATAAACCGGTCGAACCTTCTGCCCATGCGCCCGGGCCCGGGTCCGAAACGGGTAACGACCTGGCCGGCTCTCTTGACCAGGTTTGCAGCACCGCGCGACCGGTACATAAATTTCAATACATTCATAATGATCTTCCTGTTTTCAATCCGGCATTTCCAATGGTTGAGGCGGGCCTTATCCGCATAAGCATTTGCAAAGCAGCGCAGTCCTGCTTGCGTTCATTTTCTCTAAAGTGAAGCCGGCCTCGACGGCCGCACGCCCGCTTTGGCCGAAAGCAGCTGCGCGCGACCGGTCCTGCAAAAGAGAGTTTACCGCACCGGCCAGGGATTCGGCGTCGTTTCTTTCGACGAGCAGACCGGTTTTCTCTGTCATTACCAGTTCCCTAACGCTCCCCACGTCAGTGGCGACGACCGGCAGCCCGGCCGCCATGGCCTCGAGAATCACATTGGGAAAAGCTTCGGTCTTCGACGACAAAACGAAAATATCGCTCAAACGGAGTAAATCATAAACATCATCGCGCAAGCCCGCAAATACTACTTTTTCCCCCAATCCCAATTCCCGCGCTGATTTCTCCAAGGCACCCCTCTCGGGGCCGTCTCCCACAACCAAGAAATTGGCATCAATACCTGATCCCAAAATCAAAGCGGCGGCTTCTAGAAAAACATCAACGCATTTCAGAGGTTTTAGTGAAGCCACCGTCGTTATAACGGGATAATTCTTTTTCAATCCCAGCAAAGAGCGAAGCCCTTCGTCCGGCTGGCCGGGAATGTATTTGCTCGTATCAACCCCGTTGTGAATGACTTCGATTTTCGCCGAGGGAAGACCCTCTTCACGGGCAAGGTATTTCTTGTGCGCGTTTGCCACGGCAATAAAACGGTCTACTCCCTTCAGGAAGGGTTTAAGATAAGGTTTGACCAATCTGCCCCCAGCGGCGGAGCCGGTGGCATGGACGGATACTATCCAGGAGCCGACATGCTTCCGTATTTTTGCTGCCGATGAAAAGAGCACGGTATTCGGATGCAGGAAAGAATAGATCAAATCTATGTTTTCTTTTTTTATAATTCTTACAAGCCTGGCATAGGCCGTTACGTCATACTTATTCTTAAGCAGGTTATCGTAAAATTGAATCCCCATTTCGGTAAAAGCGTGTTTGAAGTATCCGCCGCTTTTTAAACAGCACACGGCAACATTGAAATGCCGCCGGTCGAGGGAGCCTGTAAAATCAAACAATTTCTTTTCGAGACCGCCCATATCGAAGGAATTGTCGAGAATCAGGATTCCATGGAGACGGCCGCAGCTTTCCCCATCCCCGTCTTTTTGCGCAGCAGGGTTCCGCTCTCCGCGCTTTTTCTCGAAATCCCTACCTGCCCGGTTTGCCATGATAAGATTTCCCTGAAGGCGGTTCATCATGTGCGCCGGACGGCGCACCCGTTTTTTGAACGCAAGATTCGCACCCGCGGCCGGATTTATATCCGCTGTTCCCGCCGGCGCTCCCGAATACAGTTCGGCCCGGAGCATAGCACAGGCCTGCTGCTCCATAAAGTTAAAAAATAATAAGACTTACAGCGCCATTTTCCAGTCCACCCCCGGGACTGCCCGCGGGATTCCGTGCTATCTGCTTGCATGGCCGGTGAAAAATTCTTAACATGCAGACTTGGTGAAATTTATATCCCGGCCCCAATCTTTTGTTCCGGACTGCGAGAAGGAGTAATCATGCCGTCTAGACCATCGAAAAAACTCGAAACCTTCGCCAATCCAGCCCCTTCACGTGACTACATCATCGAAACGGAAACCGCCGAGTTTACATGCCTGTGTCCCAAAACCGGGCAGCCTGATTTTGCTGATATCAGCATTCGCTATATACCCGAGAAGCTTTGTGTGGAATTGAAATCTTTGAAATTGTACCTATGGTCGTTCAGAAATGAAGGCGCTTTTCATGAAGCGGTAGTAAACAAAATTCTGGATGACTTGATCGAAGCTATAAAACCCCGCTTCATGGAAGTGACGGGAGATTTCAAGATCAGGGGAGGGATCTGCACGCGGGTAAAAGCATCATCGGGAAAAAGGCCCGAGGCATAAAAATCCGTAGCTTCCGGCACAGGGGTTTCATTCTTCCTTGCTTTTTACCATGGGCACGAACCGCACCGCCGCAATCGATCTTTTCTCCAATTTGCCGTCTTTTTTTTCGATCAGCAGAAGTTGCTGCCGGTCCCTGCCGACAGGAACCGCCATCCGGCCGGGGTCGGCAAGCTGATCGAGCAGTTCCGGTGGAACCGCATCGGGGGCGGCGGTTATCATTATGGCATTAAACGGCTGCGCCGCAGGCCATCCGCGGTAACCATCGCCTGTTATTACTTTCACATTATTATATCCCAGATTCCTAAGACGTTTTTCGGCGCTTTTGCTCAGATTTTCTATTATATCGATCGAATAAATTTTATTCGCCATCATGGAAAGAACCGCCGACTGATAGCCGGATCCCGTACCTATTTCAAGAACTTTGTCATCTTCGTGGATCTTCAGGAGTTCCGTCATCAGCGCAACTATGTAAGGCTGGGATATGGTCTGTCCGAACCCTATGGCAAGAGGCATATCCTCGTATGCTTCCATGACCGCACTCTGGGGCACAAAAAGATGGCGCGGCACTTTCTCCATCACTTCAATAACCCTGACGTCTTTTATGCCGCGACTTCGAATCTGGCGGTCGACCATGTACAGTCGGTTTTCTAGATAACGCTCTTCCATAATCTCTCTTTGCGCTTCCAAGCAGCCCGGACTGGAAGCTCCTGCGGGCCTTGTCTTACCCGCGATCGCGCGGGGCCTGTCATCGATTACCCTTGTGCTCGTGAAAAACCTGCGCCGCGGGTTACCCCATCAATGCCGCCCGTGCTGGTTCATATCCTTTCGTGCCCGCCCGTGCTGGGCACTGGCTTCTTTTCCCGTTATATTCCCCGGGGATCTTGACCGGTCTTCAAGCCGGCATTATACTCGTGCTGCAATCTTCTTATGAAGGAAAATTGACAATGAAGGTCTTTGTACACCCAGTCTTGCTTCTGCTCATGCTCGCAGTTCTTCCGATTTCGTGCAGCGATAATCCTTCGTCTTCGGATGGTTCCGGGAAGCCCTGCCCTCAGGGTACCGGACTCTACGCCTATATATCCGGAGGGAGCTCCCCATTAGGCATGTGTGTTTTAGACGATCTCTTCTCCGGACAGAACGACATAGGGGTCAATGCCGCCTATTCCGTTTTGGACAATCGCTACTTGATATCCGCGTCGCTGCAGGATAACAATGCAATACATGAAATCATTTTGAGTTTCAAACTGCATTCTTCCCTTCCCGCCGTGCTAACAGCTACAGCCAATGACGCCGAAGCCAACTCGGATCCAATGGCCGTCCTGTTTATATACAATTACCAAGAGCTTGCGCCCGGCGGATCATCATACAGAACCGTGTCCGCATCGGGAACGATGACCGTGTCTTTCAACGACTCGAACACCGCTAAAGCGTCTTTCAGCGGAATCAGTCTCCTGCTTGAAGACATCGGGAACCCTTCCGATACCATCGCGCGCGTTATTGATAACGGTTTCATAGACATATCTTCCGATCCCTGAGATTCCTCGTGCCGGCTTACCGCTGTAGCGCCTTATAATACAACATGGTTGACTCCTGAACCCCGCAGCACCTTCAATTATTTTATTATTCTATTTTCCTGTAGAATATAGTACAATGCTAAAATTCAAACAGGGGGTGTTCCATGTTATTAGAGTCTGACTGTCTCGATTGTCCCGAGTTTGAAAACGGCATTTTTGCAGGGCTTTCCGAAGCCGAGCGGCGCGAAGCCCTATGCGCGATGCAAAAAACCTTCTATCCCAAAAAACAGCTGCTGTTCGAAGAGGGGGGCATTGCCAACCGGGTTCATATAGTACGCTCCGGTCTGGTAAAGTTATTCAAGCACAACGCCTGCAAACGGCCGCAAATACTCAACATCCTGGGACCCGGGGAGCTTTTTGGTATCGAAGCTTTGTTCAAGTCTTCCCACAGATCATCTGCTGTAACCATAATAAAATCCGAAATATGCAGCACTTCCGGCATTGATTTCAACGATCTCCTGGAGGCCCGGCCTTCCGTGTCCATAAGAGTGATCGATCTCATGCACCAGGATATCTCCCGGACCCACACGTTTCTCTGCAACCTGGGCACAAAAAAAGCCTTCAGCCGGGTCGCCTCATCCCTGCTCTTTTTCAGGGATAAACAAATCCAAGATGAGCACTCGCTATCATTTTATCTTCCGGTAATGCGGCACGAACTGAGCGAGCTTCTGGGTGTTTCTCCCGAAACGGTGAGCAGGCAGCTCCGCCGGCTGGTGGACGAAAGAGTGATTTTGCTCGAAAACAAGAGGGTGACGATCATCGACTTGAGAAAACTCTCGGGTATCGCCGCCAATGCATAGGATAACGCGGCTCAATTCAAAGAGCAGTTTTTGCTTGTATAATCAGAAGTGATTACTTAAGTTATTACACTCGCCCGGATGAACCAATCTCATGAAAAACCATTCGAGCATTGTGTCGATAACCAGGTGTCCTTCGTACGAATATGATCGCGTAGAAGCGTCCGTGCATTCAGCGCTGGATCCTTTCGGGGGAATCAAGGAATTCGTCAAACCGGGCGATACGGTTCTTCTCAAGATCAACCTGCTCGCCGCCAAGGCTCCGGAACGGGGCATCACGACCCACCCGGTCTTTCTCGAAGTCGTCGCCAGGGAAGTAATCCGAGCCGGCGGCAGGGTGATTGTGGGCGACAGTCCCGCGGGCGTTCTGAAAGGTATAAAGCGTTTCTGGGAAAACACGGGCATAGGCGAATCCGTCGAGCGCTTCAAAGGTGCTCTCGTAAAGTTCGAGGGAGCCGGCACAAGCCGTTACAGCTCGAACGGAAATACTTATCATCTCACTTCTTTTTTGGAAAAAGTCGACACCGTAATCAATCTTCCGAAATTGAAAACCCACGGCCTGACCTTGTTTACCGGCGCAGTCAAGAACTGTTTCGGCCTGGTACCGGGGTTTCAAAAATCGGAGTTCCACAAGGCCGCTCCTAAAGTAGAACCTTTTTCCCGTCTGCTCGTGGATATCTTCAGTTTCGCCAAGCCGAGGCTTAATATTATGGACGGCATAATCGGACTTGAAGGAAACGGCCCTTCGACCAGCGGGGCTCCAAGAAATGCCGGCCTGGTTTTGGCCTCTCCCGACGCGGTCGCCCTGGACGCAGCGGCTTCGGCCGTCATCGGGTTGAAAAATGACGCCGTGGCAACAACGCGGATCGCCGCTGCTGCCGGCATCGGAGAAAACCGGCTGGATAATATCAAGATCGAAGGAGCCGCCCTGGACGATGTGAAAATCCCTGATTATCAACTGCCTTCCAACTATTATCTCAATTTCATTCCCACTTGGATGATCAAGACGCTCGGACGTTTTGTCTGGGTAAGACCCAGGGCCAGCGCACAGCAGTGCATAGGGTGCGGAATCTGCATCAAGAACTGCCCGGTCGAGGCGATGTCTCCCAACGGCGCCAAAATTCCTGAGATAGACTACTCGGTTTGCATCAACTGCCTGAGCTGCGATGAATCCTGCCCTGAGGACGCCATAGAACAACAAGTCAGCTGGCTGGCCAAGAAATTTACCTAGCATCTCCGCACGGCTCTCCGGTATAAACGCCGCAGAAGCACAGGAGGACCGGATGATGAAAAATATTATCATATCCGCAGCCGTAATAGCCGGAGGCTTTGTCGTCGGGTTAGTAACCGAGAAAATTATTCTGGCTTATATTTCGAGGTTCGCTGCCAAAACCAAATGGAAGATCGACGATGTCATAATCGGCTCGATAAAAGGCGTTCTGATTCTGCTCTTCACCCTGTTGGGCATCCGCGCCGCAATTCCTTATTGGAACCTGGACGGCGGCGCATCCGCAGTGTCGGCCAAAGCAGTGTTGGTGGCAATACTTCTCACGCTTACCCTCATCGGCATGCGCCTGCTGGGAGGACTTACGCTCCTTTATTCACGAACTGTGCTTCCCGCGTCGACAAGTATTTTTAAAAATATCGTAAACGTTATCGTCCTTGCCTTCGGGCTGCTCTTTATTTTTCAGACGCTCGGCATAGACATCACTCCCATGATCACCGCACTGGGTGTTGGAGGACTGGCGGTAGCGCTCGCACTTCAGGACACATTGTCCAACCTGTTCGCCGGAATCCACATGATCGCTGTAAAACAAATACGGCCGAATGATTACATAAAGCTCAGCTCGGGGGAAGAAGGCTATGTAGTCGATATCGGCTGGCGAAATACCACAATACGCATGCTTAGGAACAATTTGATCATTGTTCCCAATACCACGCTGGCATCATCGATACTAACAAATTATTTTTTGTCCGAGAAAAAACTCGTCGATGGCATTGATCGGGAATTCCATCTCGTCGAAGCCTGCGGGAATCGTCACGGTAGCCGCCGCGAGCGCTTCGGTGTCATCGCTACTGATGATGGTGACAAGCAGATCTTCCGTATTGGGCGTGTTACGACTAACGCTCGCCATGGTTGCCGCGACTCCAACATCTTCGCCAAAGCTCGTCGGACCGAGGATACTGATCGTGAGAGCTGGAGAATCCAAATCGACAACATCGAGTTC
>CAZZKJ010000005.1:0-113353 GCA_964654695.1 uncultured bacterium
GGAAAGAATAATACGAAAGCAGGAGAAAGCATGATCGATAATAGCTCTGGAAAGGATGAAAACAAAGCTTCCCGACTTTGGTCGGAGTTCTTCAATAGCAGAAGTGCGAAATCACGAAACAGGATAGTGATGCACTACGCTTTCCTGGTAAAGTATGTTGCCGGCAGGATTGCGATAGGCCTGCCGAGCTATGTTGAGATTGACGATCTTTTCAGTGCCGGAATGCTCGGATTAATGCAGGCGGTGGCGAAATACGAGCCTGAAAGAAAAACAAAATTCGAAACTTATGCTGTTCCCCGGGTCAGAGGGGCCATGTTGGACGAGTTGAGAGCACAGGATTGGTTCCCAAGATCAGTAAGGAAAAAAGCCAAAACTCTGGAGAAAGCTTATGCCGAAGTCGAATCAAGAATTGGTCGTTCGGCCACCGATAAAGAAATAGCAGGTTTTCTCAAAATTCCTCTGGCTGATTATTATGATCTTTTGGATGACGTCTGCCTGGTGACACTCATCTCACTCGATAAGGAAATAAGCAACTGCAATGAAGGGCTTTATGCAGTTATAAGCGAAGACAACCTTTGCCGCGAGCCCAGGGATCCGCTGCAGCTGCTTGAGCAAAAAGAACTGCACGAACTTGTAAAAGAAGTCGTGCATGAACTGCCTGAGAAAGAACGGCTGGTCCTGACCCTGTACTATTACGAGGAGCTTACATTGAAGGAAATTGGAGAAATCCTGTATATTTCCGAATCCAGGGTCTGTCAGATTCACACGAAGGCCACAATGCGTCTCAAAGGTCGACTGGCCCAACATACGCAAACACTATCTGTAAAACACATCATATCCAAGATTAAATCCTCAGCGCGAAAAAAAGACTCCCTGAGCAAAACCGCCTGAAAATCCTTCAGCCCTTTCGGGCGCATCATGAAAAGCCGGATTAGTTCGATTTTGACTAGAGCTCGAGTGCTTCAATTCTGAATTCGATGAAATTATAGTGTTATAAAACGCCACCCCATATTGATGTTGACATATTGACAGGCTATCATTATGATTCTATTTAGTGATAAATATGAAGTTACATTGCTTTGCCATAACAAAGAATACGACAATTCGCCAGATTATTATGAATCTCGATATGAAGGGCATATGGGATCTTACAATTTTTGAGCATCCAAGCCATTTATTTTCGGCATCACCTGAAAGCATGGATTTTTTAATAATCGATGAAGCCTCCGATGCCGCTAACTATATGCAAATCACGAAAAAAGCGCGTAAACTTCACCCTTTGCTTGATGTGATGGTTATCGGGGGTCCAAAATCTAAAGATGTTCTTCTAAGGGAAGAACGGGAAGCTGTAGATGTTTATTATTCCCAGCCTCTGGATAATGCAAACCTTACCTCCACAATTCAACATGCGATATCCGTGGCCGCCTTGAAATCCACAGCGGGCCTGGTGGGACGTTCTCACCTCATAAAGGATATTATCGAATCAGTACTTCTCGTCGGGCCAACTGAGGTGCCGATTTTGATACAAGGCGAAAGCGGAACGGGCAAAGATGTTCTTGCCAAGGCGATACATGCTGTAAGCAAACGCAGCGATGCTCCATTCGACGCCATTAATTGTGCATCCCTGGCCGAAGGGGTACTGGAAAGTGAATTATTCGGACATGAAAAAGGCTCCTTCACAGGCGCAGTTGGCAAAAGAATGGGAATTTTTGAAAGAGCGCACGGTGGAACGATTTTTCTGGATGAAATCGGAGAAATGAGCCCGAACATGCAGGTTCGCCTACTGCGGGTCCTGGAATCGGGTGAGGTCCTCCGCGTTGGTGGAATAAAGAACTTTCAAGTGAATGTTCGCTTGATTTCAGCAACGAACCGAAATCTCAGCGAATCGGTGACAGATGGTTCTTTCAGACAGGATTTGTATTATAGGTTGAAAGGCGTCAATTTCAAGCTGCCTGCCCTGAGGGAACGTCCGGAAGATATTCCGCACTTGGTTGATTATTTTATTTCAGCTGCAAATAAAAAACACGGCAAAAGAGTCAAAGGAATACGAAGCGACGCCTTGCGCAAGATGGCTTCTTATTCATGGCCGGGAAACGTGCGGGAACTCAAAAACATGATAGACACTCTGGTTGTGCTGACGGGAGAGGACAGGATAAACGCAGAAAGCGTGGATGTGCAGTTGAGCGATGATAAGCCGGAAATTCGGCCCATGCTTCCGGTAGCGGCAGGAAAAACCCAAGCTGAAGCCGAGCGTGAAATGATATATGCTTCCATACTTTCACTGCACCGCGATGTTAAAGAAGTTTTGCAGCTAATCAAGGGGCGGGCATCATCCGGGCCGTGGGACAATATGGCGGAAGTCTTGACTCAGAACGGCGCTGAAAACAGGCGCGTGGAGACATTATCCCAAATTGAAAGAGCGGCTATCCGTGAAGCTTTAAGGAGCAGTGGCGGTAACAGGCGAAAAGCAGCGGCCATGTTGGGCATTTCCGAACGCACATTGTACAGAAAGATTAACGAATATGGCTTAATTTGAAGATCTGCCGGAATCCAGCTGTGCGGGTGTGGGGAAAGCGGGCACGAGAAGCGGAAAAACAGCTTTTAATATAGGCAAAATAGTAGTATAATTACATCAACCTCATAATATGCCCCTGCATGGAAACCTAAATCAAGCAAGTGACGAAGTGCCAAAAACTCTTCCGAAATATCCAAGCTTATGAAAAATGCATTACGATTTCTTATTACGGGAGCCCTTTTGCTGCCGATTGCCTCTTCCGCGACCAAGTATGCCGGTGATTTCATGTCTCTGGGTGGAGGCGCCAGGGCTATGGGCATGGGGGGGGCATTTGCCGCAGTTGCCGACGACGCATCTTCAGTGTTCTGGAATCCTGCGGGAATATCCGGCTTCCAGAAAAGACAAGCGCTTTTCATGCACTCAGAAAGATTTGGTCAATTAGAGAATTATAATTTTGCCTCATATGTCATGCCGTTCAACGCTTTCACTTCAAGCGAAAGGGAGGGCGCCCTCGGCTTTGCTCTGATTCACCAGGGTGCTGATGGTATAGTCATTACAAATGGATTGAGTTATGAAGAGCTAAACGGGGTGCCGGGTTTTCAGCCCAACGACGGGGATAGGCTTGCATACGACCTGAGTTCTCTTCCCCAGGAGAGCTACAATGATTTCGCTTTTTTGGGTTCATTTGCCTTGAAAACAGTTCATGGCAGAATCGGCGGCTCTTTGAAAATTTTATACGCGGATGCTGTCGCAGGATATTCAAGCATGGGCATAGGCTTAGATATTGGGTTTCTAAGGGAGAACATCATTCCCCACTTGAATATGGGGATGAAAATCCAGGATGCTACAGGTACCTATTTGAGTTGGAATACAGGTACTAATGAATTCATAATTCCATCAGTCAAACTGGGAACGGCCTACACAATTGATTCGAAGGCGCTGAACGGCTCTTTGATATTGGCGATCGACGGTGATTTCTATTTTGAAAACAGAAAATTTGCATCCGATTTCTGGATCGGAAGAATGAGCGCCGATCTCCACCTGGGAAGCGAACTCATTCTGCAGGATAAGGTAATGATCCGTGGAGGATTGGATGCCGGGAATGCCACTGCGGGAGCCGGATTGAGATGGAATTTCGTTGGTGTTGATTATGCCTACCTTCATCATAAAGACGACCTGGAGGCTTCACATCGAGTTTCCATATTAGCGGAATTCTAAAAGCTTGATTGCGTCCCTGTTCTATCCCTCTCCTCAAGGTTTCTTAATCCAGATTTCGAGTTCTTCTCCGGGATGGATGAAAGATTTACGGCCTTTGCCGTTCCATGCCAGAAGGTCGCTTACCATGACATTGAATTTCTTGCTTATATGATAAATGGTGTCGCCTTTTTTAACTACATAGTTGCGCTTCATGTATCCTCTTTGCGATGACGGCTTGTCTTTGCTGGAGATTGAAGCTCGGGGCGATTTGAAAGATTTTGGGACATAAATCTTCAGTTTTTGGCCTGGATAAATATAGGATCTGAAAGAAAGATTGTTCCAGCGGCGGATCTTGCTGGCCCTGGTATGGTAGAGTTCGGCTATTGCTCCAAGATTGTCCCTGTCTTTGACAAAGTATTCCACTTTCTTATATCCCGCCGGGGCGGCTCTCTTCAGCGCATATGATTCCAGAGCCTTCTTGCTTAGCTTTCTTCTCTTGTCCGAATAGATGGGTTTTGATGATGCAAGAGCAGTATATTCACCTTTGAGGGGTACAATCAAAGTCTTGCCGGCCCTAATCAGATGGGAATTCTTGATTCCGTTCAGCCGTTTGAGTGTGCCTATGCTTGTACCGAACTTTCTTGCGATGAGGGACAGTGTTTCTCCATTGCGGATTCGGTGACGGCGCCAGGTAACGCGTTTGGAAGGCGGAATATCGAGAAGTTTTGCGGTGCAGGATGCTCCTTTGCCCTTTGGGACTTTGACATCCAACCGTGCTTTTGGAGGAGTACACCAGCGCAAAATTGCCGGGTTGAGATTGCGTATAAACTTGAGGCTGGCATCGGAAAGCCGGGCGATCAATTTGAGGTCCGTAGCGTCGGTTACGGTTACAGCGTCGAATTCATCCGGGGTTGTTCGGGGAATATCGAAACCATATTTTGGAGGATTGCGCAAAATATACAAAGCTGCGAGAAATTTCGGAACATATCTTTCGGTTTGCCTGGGAAGCTTAAGCCTCCAGAAATCTTCGGTTTTCTGACGGACGACGGCCCCGGCAACCCTGTATTCGCCCGCGTTGTACGATGCCAGAGCCAGGAGCCATGAGTGCCACACGGCGTAAAGATCTTTTAAATAGTTTCCGGCGGCATAAGTAGAAGCTACAATGTCCCGCCTTTCATCCACCCACCAGTTTACCCGCAGTCCGTAGATTCTGCCGGTGCCGGCTAGGAACTGCCAGGGCCCCACTGCCTTGGCCTTGGACCTGGCTTTCATATTAAAACCGCTTTCAATTAGCGGAATGCATATTAAAGAAGGCGGCAGATCGAGTTCAGCCAGAATTTTCTCGACGGTAGGTCTGTGGTTTTCCAACCGGTAGAGGTTTCTAGCGAAACGACTTTTGCCCGGACCTGTAAAGTATCTCAGCCAGAAGGCGATGCGCTTATTTTCGATATAATGAAACGCGGTATCTTCAGGAGATGAATAGCCGTCATAATCGATATGAACTGCACTGTCCGGCCATTCGAGAACGGATAAAGCAATGCTGTCCTCTTGTGATAGATATGGATGCCTGTACTCATGGTTCAAAGCCAAAGAATCCAACCGGCCCAGTTCCACAAGGACACTCAATGCTACGGAGTCTTCCGAAGCTGAGGGATTCATTCCTAAATAGTCCTGGAGATCGATTTGCAGCGAATCGCGGGCAAAGAAAAAACCGTTAATATCCCCAAATTCCAGAAGTGAAACCACCGAGTCTAGGCGTTTCTGAAAATTATCGGCTTTGTAATTAGCCTGCATCTGGGCGGTTTGCTCGGCCGAAACGCCGTCTTTCCCGGGAGAAACCGGTCCCCCGGCCGGAGCCCACGAGCATTCCGGAAGAGCATATAACGCAAGCAATAACAGTAAGTAACGTTTAACCATTTTGGTAATCCGCTTTCCATCCGTTAAATAATTCAGGCATTTTCGGGCTATTTTCAGCAAATTGCAAGCCAAATCGTCTTTGGACTTGAAAAGCATGCCGGATAATTAACAGTAGAAAGATTGAACGTAAATAATGTATAATTAGGGATATAAAAACATACGATTCCCTCATTATTTTGAAGGTATAAAAATGCGCACCTTGGAGAAAGACTATAAATACCTTCTTCAGAACCTGATACCGTTCAGTAAGCTGCCACCGGCTAACCGCCGGAGGATCGATGCGGCTCTTTATTCCGGTTCAAAAACGGAACTCAGAAGAGAAGCGGTTTTAGCGCTCGAAGAATTATCCTCAGCTTCTTACATGTCACGATTGGAACCCCGCTTCGAAGAGGAAAAGGTCACGCTGATTTATTCCCGAAAAAGCAGGAACCTGAAACTCAATGTGACGATACCCGAAACAGAATGGAAAAATCTTCAATTCGATCTTTCATCAAAAAGCATTGGCGTGCTTGAAAGCAAAGCTGGATTAAACAAAACGATTTCAGAATCATCTTGGTATCTTGAAAAAATACCCGGGCTAATCGACACTTTTATTGTTGATGAGAGGAATGAATCGCTTGCTTTCAAACTGTCTCGTCTCTGCGAGCATCTTGAAGAATGGCTGAAACTGAAAAACATGGAGCTGTTCATTCAAGATGAGCATATAGGGGAATCAAAGACTGGACACGTTAAAGTCCATCCGGTTACAAAAGAAGAGATGGAATATAATCCACAGGTCAAAAGAATGAAACTCCAGGGAGAACATGCAGATTTCATTTTAAAAGGCTCAGTAAATTGGGAAAACTATGATGTTGAGGGCAAGAACATGTTTATGGTATCGATATTCGCTCTTGGAGAATTTTGGGGGATTTTGCAGACCGCACCCGTCGAAGCTGCGGAGACAAAAAGCATTCATGCCAGAGTCACCGCGGCCGCTCGAATAACTCAACAGATGATCGAGAACAGTGTAAGGCTGGAAAGCATGGTATCCCTTGACAAACTGACGGGAATATACAATCGACATTTTTACGATATCCAGATGCCGATAGAAATAGAAAGAGCCACCCGCAGTTCAAACAAGCTGTCTATGATTCTATTGGATCTTGACGATTTCAAGAAAATCAATGACGAGTTGGGGCATAAAAAGGGAGATGAAGCCCTGGTAATAACGGCTGAAACAATAAAGAAGAATCTTCGAAAGATAGATCTTCCATTTCGTTACGGGGGAGAAGAATTTACGATCCTGCTTCCTGGGACCGGACATCTGGAGGCCATTCATACGGCCGAGCGATTACGAGCCAGGCTGAGTACTTTTGATGCATTCAAAGACAATTCAGGGCGATCCCGGATTATAACCGCAAGCTTTGGCATAGCTGTTTTTCCCGATCACGCATCCACCGGAGACGAATTATTCATTAAAGCCGACAAGGCCATGTTCAGGGCCAAAAGGCTGGGCAAAAATCGCATAGAATTGTATATAGATTAGAGATATTATTTCTTAAGTGGTGATGGGTAGTGATGTGGGGATTAATATTGTCTTTAGCCGCAGGCATATCCGGTCAAATCCGTTTATTTCCTCTTTTCCTCGTGGCGTCTTCGGCGGTTTTAATCATAAAAAGCAGAAACCCGGTCTTAGTGGTCTGCTACGGAATTCTTATGTGCTCGTTTTACATATACGGGCGGACAAGCACCCTTATAAATATAAAGAATGCCGCTAGATGCCTTCAAATTGCCATGAATGCGCAGAAGAACGGAGATAAAAAGTTGGCCGGATGGGTTTCCGGCTATCCGATCCAAGAGCGTTCTGGAACTCGAATCACTTTAAACCTGGATCAACAAAACCAAGGCACATTGCTGCCAGCTAAGATCGAGGGATTCGATATTCAATTCGGAGAAAAACTGCTAATAACAAAATGGGATATAAAAAAAAGACGTCATAATGCGCAGAAAAAGCCTCAAAATAAAAATATACTTGAAAACGCATGGCATGTGGAAAATATAATAGTCCGCGTTAAAGTAGGGGATTATATATCCTTGCCAGAAATAAACGGCGACCCGGCGGTGCGATGCGTTTTTTGGCCGCTCCATAGAGAATTAAGAAACTGTATAAAGAGGAACCTTGGCGCAAACGGCGCCGTCCCTCTGGCCCTGCTTCTCGGAGAAAAAAGCGCGCTTAGAATAAAAACGAAAAACAATCTGCAGGTTTTAGGCATTTCCCATCTCTTCGCTTTGAGCGGGCTTCATTTAGGTTTAATTGCAGCCCTTATCCTTTGGGTTTTCAAGAAAATGAAGCTGAGAAGCAGGCTGCTGCTTATAGCGTTTCTTTATTTTTATATAAGCGTAGTAGGTGATATCCCTTCTTTGAAAAGAGCGTATGTGATGATGCTGTTCGGCGCATTCGCTCTTAAGGTCCAAAGAGCTGTTAGTTTGAATGATATCATTGCGGCCGCAGCCATGGTGCTTTTGTTGATGGATCCGGGCTCGCTGAATTCCATCGGCCTGCAGCTTTCTTTTGTGGCAACGTATGCAGTTCTATTGAGCATAACAGGGCTTAAAAAACGAAATAAGACCGCATTCTTAAGAATAGCTGCACTATTTTTATTATTCAGTCTTAGAGCAAGTATTTACGCTCAGGCTTTTACGCTGCCGCTCTCGCTCAAGTATTTTGGTAAAGTCAGCATCATGTCTCCAATAGCCACAATCGTTTTTCTGCCCATGGTTATAATAATGATAATCCTCTCAGCTGCTGCAGCAATAACGGAATTATGCTTTCCTTATTCGGGGGGAATATTATTCAACATTCTCGATAAAAGTGTTGATATTTTCGACGCGTGTTTGAACGTTCTTGCGGCCGCAGCCCCAAAGGCAATTCACGCACAAAGACCCTGCGAGCTTTTATATTATCCCGGGATTTGGCTTTGCCTATCTCCCAATAAAAATATATGGGCAAGGCTGGCGGGGATTGCTCTAGCGGCTGTATCATTGACGCTGGGACGGGTATGAGATGGTCCAGATTGCCGGTGGGATCTGTATTTAACTGCTAAATTTTATAATGCAGCCCGCGTATATTGATGATATATTAATCCCGTTTAAGACCGGAGCTTGATTTATGAAGAGTAATAAATGCAAAATCGTTGTGCTCGCATCGGGAGCCGGCACGAATTTTCGAGCGTTGGCGGATACGTGTGCGAAAAAGAATTTCCCGGCGGAGATTGCGGGTCTGATTTCCGATAATCCTGATGCCGGAGCTTTGGATATAGCAAAGGAAAAGGGGATTGAGCATTTCTGCGTAGCCGTCAAGGTGGCAAAGGGCCGTTTGCCGCTTGATGCTGAAAAGAGGATCGATGAAATCTGTTCCGATCTGGGTGCTGATCTTATAGCTCTGGCCGGATTTATGAGAATTCTAAAAGGACCTCTTCTGAAAAATTATCAAGGCCGTATCATGAATATTCATCCCGCGCTTCTTCCGAGTTTCAAGGGCTTGCATGCTCAAAAGCAGGCATTGGATTATGGAGTAAAAATAGCCGGCTGCACCGTGCATTTCGTAGACGGCTCTATTGACGGCGGCGCGATCATAATGCAGGCTTCGGTTCCCGTGAGAGACGAGGATGACGAAGAGAGCCTGAGCGGGAAGATACTCGAACTGGAACATAGAACATACGCAGAAGCCGTGCGCCTGTTCGCTCTCGGGTTGATTAAGATCGAAGGGCGAATCGTGCGGATCCTTGCCGATTAACGGCGTTTAGAATCATTTCATGGGGGTACTTGGATGAAGCGATCGCTTTATAGCACGGAAGAGATAGGATTGAAGCCTGATGTATCAGGCAAAGTCAGGGACATATTTGATCTGGGCGATAAACTCCTCATAGTGGCAACCGACCGGATCAGCGCCTATGATTCCATTTTGCCGGATCCGATTCCCGGAAAGGGCGTCATATTAACTCAGATGACGCTGGGATGGTATGAACATTTTGCAAACGAAATAAATACTCATTTCCTTACAAGCGAACTTGATGATTTCCCCGTTCCTTTTAAGAATCAAGTGTCACTAGATGGTAGAAGTATGTTGGTGAGCAAGGCCGAGCGTTTGGACGTGGAGTGTGTAGTCAGGGGGTACCTTGCCGGATCCGGATGGAAAGAATACACTTCTTCGGGCAAGATCTGCGGTATAAAGCTGCCGGAAGGCCTTCAAGAATCATCCGAACTCCCAAATCCTGTATTCACTCCCGCAACAAAAGCTGAAAGCGGGCATGATATCAACATAAGTTTTGATAAAATGGCGTCCATCGTTCCTGGAGGCATAGCTGAACAATTGAAAAATCTCAGTCTCGGAGTATACAACCGGGCTCGAGACTATGCCGCCGCAGCCGGAATAATCCTGGCCGACACGAAGTTCGAATTTGGAATATTGGGAGGAGAAATCATCTTGATCGATGAACTCTTATCGCCGGATTCATCTAGGTTTTGGCCCTCCGAGGATTATGAGCCCGGCAGGCCGCAAGCAAGTTACGATAAACAGTTCGTAAGAGATTATCTCGATCATATAGGGTGGGACCGCAATCCTCCGGCGCCGGCCCTGCCTCCGGACGTTATCGGGAAAACCATAGAGCGATACGAAGAAGCGAGCAAAATGCTTTTTCCAACCATAGAATACAAGGAGAATTAGAGTGAGCGCAAATGAAATTAAAAATGCCTTGATAAGCGTAACGGATAAGTCCGGCTTGTCCGAGTTCGCATCTATCTTGAGAAAACGGGGCATTCATATATTAGCTTCATCCGGAACGAAAATACATCTTGAAAGCAAAGGCATCGTTGCCGAAGAAATATCGAGCTATACGAACAGCAGAGAGCTTCTCGACGGGAGGGTTAAAACGCTTCACCCCAAGATTCACGCGGGAATCCTGGCAGACAGGAAAAATCCAGCTCATATGAAATCTCTTAAAGAAAAAGGCATTCGGAGCATTGATCTTGTAATAGTTAATCTCTATCCATTCAGGGAGAAATATTCAGGATCTGGATTGTCGGAGCAGGAAATGTGCGAATTCATTGACATAGGCGGCATAGCTCTTATAAGAGCCGCTGCGAAGAATTACAGTTCCGTTACTGTGATAACAAATCCCGAGCAGTACGCTGGGGTGGCCCGGGAAATAGAAGAAAAAGGCGGCACCACCATCGAGACCAGGAGGATCCTGGCCGGAGAAGCTTTCAAATTGTCCTCCGCATATGACTCCTGCATTCGAGAATTTTTTGATTCAATGACAGAAGAGGACGGCCTGCCTACAATCCTGCCTATGAATTTCGAAAGGGCTCATGTGTTGAGATACGGCGAAAATCCCCATCAAAAGGGCGCAATCTACAGCTCCCATAAGAACTCTTACCTTCTTTCCAGCACGCAGATTCAAGGTAAGGAACTGTCTTTTAATAATTATATCGATATAATCGGCGCGTTCGCCCTCGCAAGGGACCTGGGGAAGAATCGCACTGCAATTATCAAACATACAAATCCATGCGGCGCCGGATGGTGCGGCGATATTCGCACTTCATATGAACGAGCTTTAGCCTGCGATTCGCAGAGTGCTTTCGGAGGCATAGTGGCTGCGAATGGGGAGATCGACGGTGATACCGCAGATGCAATGATAAAGCTTTTTCTTGAAGTGGTTCTGGCAAGATCATTTACAGTAGAAGCGTTGGCAAGGTTCTCCCGTAAGAAGAACTTGAGAGTTATATCAATTCCCGATAAATATTGGGATCTTCCGCAGTCGGTTTATATGGGTCTTTTCATTGAAGACGCTTTTCTCTACCAGGAGCTTGATACGGGATTTCCTGAGATCGATTCCCTCGAAACTGTTACGAAGAAACATCCGAATGACGTGGAACGCAAAGCGCTTATCAACGCCTGGAAGACGGCTAAACATGTCAAATCGAATTCCATAGTTATAGCCAATGAGTCAGGAACCGTAGGTATTGGGGCGGGGCAGATGAGCAGGGTTGATGCAGCTCGGATTGCCGTGGAAAAAGCCGGGCGCGCCGGACTTTCTCTCAAGGACTCAGTCGCAGCTTCGGATGCTTTTTTCCCGTTTGCGGACGGAGTCATCGAGCTTGCCGAAAGCGGCATAACTTCGGTGATTCAACCGGGAGGATCGATCAGGGATAATGAAGTAATCGCCTCTGCGGATTCCGCCGGGATATCAATGGTATTTACGGGACGAAGACATTTTCGACACCTGTAGGATCCTCATACAGGAGAATTTTATGCAGGAAAAAGGCATAGTAATACTTGATTTTGGATCGCAGTACACGCAATTGATTACCAAATCGATTCGCAGGTTGAATGTGTTTTCCGAAATACTTCCGTGCACCGCTCCCCGGGAGGAGATTCTCAAGAATAAACCCAACGGCATTATCCTGTCTGGAGGGCCGTCAAGTGTATTTGACAGGGACGCACCTATATTGCCTGAATTCTTACTGGGGTTGAATCTACCCATCCTGGGTATCTGTTACGGCATGCAGCTGGCGGCAAGGGCTATGGGAGCGGAAGTCAAACAGTCCGGCAGCGGGGAGTATGGGTTCACTCTGATAAAAACCATGGAAGATAACCCTCTTTTCAAGAGAACCCCGGAAGAGCAACAGGTATGGATGAGCCACAGGGATAAAATAGCAGGCAGAGTTCCGGGTATGGAAGTGATTGCTTCTTCTGATAACTGCGACATAGCTGCTCTAGCTTTTCCTGAAAAACATATTTACGGTGTGCAGTTTCATCCGGAGGTTCGCCATACTTCCTGTGGCGAAACAATACTGGAAAATTTTATATTCGAAATTTGCATGTGTTCGGCAGCTTGGAAAGCGGAAAATATGATCGAACAGAAGATAAGCGAAATCAAAACCGCTGCCGGGAACAAACCTGTGATCTGCGGCGTAAGCGGCGGAGTCGACAGCTCGGTGACTGCTGTTTTAACCAGCAGGGCGGTTGGAAAGAATCTTTTTTGCGTATTCGTCGATAATGGACTGCTTCGCTCAAATGAGAAAGAAAATGTTGAGAAGCTGCTCAACAAACACCTGGCAGTGAAATTGCATGTTGTCGATGCCCGCAGGAGATTCCTGGAGTGCCTGCAGGGGGTTCTGGATCCGGAAGAGAAGCGCAAGAGAATAGGCGGTTTGTTTATAGATATTTTTAATGATGTAAGCAAGCAGGCCGGACCTTTTGAATATCTGGCTCAAGGTACCTTATATCCGGACCGAATCGAAAGCACATCCACTTTCGGGCCTTCAGATGTAATAAAAACCCATCACAACGTTGGGGGTTTGCCGGATAAGATAAATTTCAAACTTATCGAACCTCTGGCATTTCTTTTTAAAGATGAAGTGCGTGAGCTCGGAAGAGCTGCAGGTCTTCCGGAAGAACTGCTCGGACGTCATCCTTTTCCGGGACCCGGACTGGCCGTCAGGGTGGTGGGAGAAGTGACGGAATCAAAGCTGGAAATACTGCGCAAAGCCGACAAGATCTTTATAGACGGGCTAAAAGAATGGAAGCTTTACGACAAAGTATGGCAGGCGGGGGCTGTTCTTCTTTCCGTCAAGAGCGTTGGCGTGATGGGCGATTGCAGGACCTATAACTATGTTATCGCCCTAAGGGCTGTTAACAGCACAGATGGGATGACAGCGGATTGGGCCAGACTCGGTGATGATTTCCTGGCGGCTATGTCCAGCAAAATTATAAACTCCATTGAAGGCATAAACCGGGTTGTCTATGACATCAGTTCCAAACCGCCCAGCACCATAGAATGGGAATGACAAATCCCATCGATAATAAAACCATACGTTTTCTGAATTAAAAAAAAGCAACCTTGATTGCGATCCAGGCGGATTAACCTCAAAAGACCGGCGGATTCGATGTTCAACCGCTTTAAAGGGCTTATTATTTTATTCCTCCTTGTTTGTTTCAATTCGCCGGCATCATCCAGTTCAAATACGACAATTATAACCGCCTCCAAAGTTAACTGCGCCCTTGTTCTGGAAAGCTTCGGAGAAGTGGAGAGAGCCGAAGAAGTGATCGCCTCGCTGCCTCGCGACGCCGCCGGGATTGCACGGGTGCACGCCAGGCTTCTTGCAAAAATGGGTCTTTATGAACGCGCGGACAGCGCCTATTCCCTGGCATGTGCTCAAATGAATGGCAAATCGCTTACGGAGCGGCAGCTTCAATGTTTTATTCATGCCGTGTATAGCCTGAATGCGGGAGACGGCAAAAAAGCGCTTCGTTATTTAGAGTTATTGGATTCACACTCGATTCCGACCTTAGAGGACTATATTATATTTGCAAGGATGAAGGCAAAAGCACTTCAAGGAGATTACGAAAAGGCGGTCGAACTGGGTATAACCAAAATCAACGATGGGCTCTGCAGAACCTTGACGCCCGAATTCGAAGGAGAAGTTCTGAAATGTTTATCGGCCGCTAATAATGATTCGCTTGCGTTGGTGGTAATATCATCATTGAAGAAAATATTAAAGAAGGATAAAAAGATAATTCCGTTCCTGCTGCAGGAGATAAATTTATCAATCACCGGTAGTAATCATAATAGAGCGCGTAAGGCGGCAATGGAGCTGATACAGGAATACCCGCGTTCGGACGCTGCTACCGAAGCAATTGAAATCTTATTGTCGAATTATCCATTATCGGATTTAAAAACTGATGAATTGATTCAATACTGCAAAATCCTGGTTGATCACAAAAAAAAGATCACAGCGAAGAAATTTATCTCAGAGTTGGGAAAAAGATCTTTAAAAGAGACGGAGAGAGAGCATAAAAATTTATATGAAGGCATACTGTTGTATCATTATGGCAGATACGAAAAGGCCTTAAAAATACTGAAATATGAATTCCAAAAACAAGAAATATTCTCCAAGTCGCTCATATGGAAGGCCAGAGCCTACAGAAAACTCAAAAGATACCGTCTTGCCGCCGAGACATATGAATATTTCAGCAGGTATTATCCCAAGAATCCAACCGCGCCCGAAGCTCTGCTTGTCGCCGCGCATCTATGGGAAAAGAACGGACACCATAGCAGATCCCGTTCGATAAGAACGGCCCTTGCCGACAAATATCCGGATAGTTACTACGGCGTGTCTGCAGCTTTGGAAAATGCATTTTATTTCATTGAGCGCAGGCAATATAGAAAAGGCGCAGAAATATTGAAAAACGCTTCCGAACTCTCCGGCAGGTCTTTTGAAGAATATTTCTATTACATGGCGAGATGCTACGAGTACTCGGGGGAAAAACACCTTAGCTCGAAGGCTGCCGGCCGGCTTAATAAGATAAACCGCTGCTCTTTTTACATCGAACCCGAAATTAAGAGCGGATTCAAGGCGCCGGCGCTGAGCAGCAGGGGAAGGGCGATTATGGACGGGGAACACGGTTTGATAAAAATACTGTCCGGGATCGAGCACGATAGAAATCGTGCTTATGCTTACATCGATAGTCTGGTTAGGATAACCGGACAGAGAGAAAAATCTTGGAAAAATAACAAGCACTTCGAATTGGGACGGCTTTTTCTGCAATCGGGTCTGATTGTCTGGGCTGAAAACGAACTCGGAGAAGCGATGAAGGATTTTCGAAGCAATCCCGCAGCCCTGAGCGCCCTGGCACGGATTTATGACGGCGCGGGAATGGTCTGGGAGAGTTTAAAAACATACGAGAGACTCAAGTTTATTCTGGCGAGAAGACATAGGATCTCAGTTGATGACCGATTTGACATAGTGCTTTACCCTCTTCCTTTTCCCGGCATGGTATTGGAGAGGTGCATCCGCTATAACATACCTCCTAATCTCGCGTTTGCGCTTATCAGGGAAGAAAGCCGGTTCCATGCAAAAGCTGTTTCCAGGGCGGGAGCTGTTGGATTGATGCAGCTTATGCCGGAAACCGGCTTACAACTGGCGGATGAACTGGGATACGCAGTGGATGAGAGCATCCTGGTACTTCCGGAATTAAATATTGAATTGGGAATGCGTTACGCCTCGCGACTGTTGATGCTTTGCAAAGGCAGATACCACATGATGCTGGCTGCCTATAATGCAGGAATGAAAAACGCCAAGCGATGGTTTACGAAAAAGAACATGAACTGGAGTCTGCAATGGCAGGTAGACCACATCGATTACAAAGAAACCAGGCAGTACGTTAAACGAATCGTAGAATCAGCGAACAGATATTCATTTCTATACGACTTTTCCGAGGAATAATCGAATCGAAATGTCAAAAGTTCTATTTGCTCGTCTGCTATTTCTTGCTGCATCCACAAACATTACTCTTATTCTGTTAAATTCGACAGGCGTTTCAGCGGCAGAGACAACAATAGTCGAACCGCCTTGGAAACATTGTTTTGGTATTAACCGTGTGAGGCAATCTCATCTCAGTTTATATTCCGGCTATAAGAAAAGATTTGCTTCACCTCAGGGGATAGTCGCTCTGAAGCTCGACGCCAATGACCGGCCGGGACAAAGCGATGACGATGAGCTGACGGTTTACGGAGTGAATTCCGACGCCGGAGAGATAATTTATAACAAATCTCTGGCCAGCTTAGGTTTCTGGAATGCGGCGGATAAATCGGATAGTGCGCTGTCGAATCCTATAGGAATCGCTGCCGCCCCTGATGGTTCGGTCATAATAGCGGATACCGGAAACAACCGTCTCGTCTTGTTGAAGAACGAGAATAACAACCTGCATTATCTTTTTGCCTCTCGTCTGGACGATTCGAACCAGCAGCTGTCAGGGCCTTCAGATGTCGATTTCGAAAACGATACCCTTTATGTGGCCGATACCGGGAACAACAGGATTATTGCCGCGTTAAACCGGGATTCCTCCCTGCAGACTATCAGGAATGTGCGACCTTCAAAACCATTGTATCATCCTTTTGGAATTGCATGCATTTCAGGAAAAAGATTCAACTATTATAATTCCAATTTTATAGTTATCACAGATTCCCTGAATAAAAGGCTTGTGCAGATTTCACTGGACGGCAGGGTTCAAAAAGTAACCAGAATATATGATATAAGCGATCGCGGGGGCGGCTTTTATTTTGTCGAAATAGATTATTATTCCAACATTTACGTTACGGATACCGATGGCGGATGCGTATATAAGTTCAACAAGGATTTGCAGTTTCTTTCCCGCCTGGCATGCTCGGATTCTGATAAACACCGTCTTGAGGAACCCAGGGGGATAACAATTTATCGCCGTTTTGGCCAGATTTTTGTCGCAGAGAGATCGGGGGCGAGCTATTTCTGGGTTGGTACCGATGTGCTTTATGCTTCGGGAAAGATAAATTACCTCGATGAGAATCATAGCGGCCGGGTACTGCAGGTGCGGTTTCTGCTCACCGAGCACTCGTACGTAACCATAAGGCTCAAAGCGGATGATGATTGTGGAAAACGCACTTTTATTGAAAATGTATTTATGGCGCCCGGGGTCGTATTCAGGATTTATGAGCTGGCGCTGTTTCCGGAGGCCGAAAAACTCGCAAATTGCAAATATTTCATAGAGATAGAGGCCGTTCCTACATACGCGTCAAAACGATATCTCACAGTTGTAAAACATGCAATCCTAAAGTTTTAAAGGTGAATAACCATGCAAGAAAGCCGACCAGAAAAATCTGCTGATCCCAAATCAATAATACTGGAATTAAAGAGGAAATCCATTCATGCAGTAATGGTTGTAATCCCCCTGTGGATCTATTTTATGCCCCCGCGGACCGCCGATATTGGCCTTATAATTGCTAGTATGGCTACGATAGCATTTGATGTATGGCGTTTGAGCGATAACAAGTTAAAGAGGTTTTTCCTCAGGTTCTTTAAATCGCTGATTCGCAGGCACGAAGAAGAGCATCTTTTGGGTTCGACTTATTTCATGATTGCAGCGTTGATAAGCGTGCTCATCTTCCAGAAATTAATAGCTATTTCCGCCCTTCTTTTCCTGGTAATTGGCGATACGGCAGCAGCCGTTTTTGGAAAGAAGTATGGAAAGCCCCGCTACTGGGGTAAAAGTATAGAAGGTAGTCTCGCCTGCTTTTTAAGTTGCCTGATCATAGGCTACATTATTTTGAAATCCGAAGAGGGAGCGAATCAACTGGTTTGGGCGGGGGCGTTAGCGGCTGTTATTGCGGAAGCGGTTCCCGCACCAATGGATGACAACATGAGAGTTCCTATAATAAGCGGAATGATCATGCAAATAGTTGCTCACTTTAGTTAGGGGTTGCCATGTTTCTCAAGAAGTTATTCAATTTTATCCCCAGGAATGAATTTTCCAAAGCTCTGGATCTGTATAACCGTGGAGACTACAGAAAAGCCCTGCATAAATTCGAAGATTTAATAGAGAATAATGAATCTCCTGAAAACCTCGATTTACAGACAATTGAGCTCTATGCATGCGAAGCACATGTAGGATTAAGCAAGTATTATTCTGACGGCGGCGATCTAGAATCAGCCGTTGATGAAATGGAAAAGGCCGTCGCACTCAAACCAAATTTTGCTGATCTTCGCTACAACCTTGGCAATCTGCATTTCAAGATCGGCAACACGGATAAAGCAGTAGTTAATCTGCGCAAATCTCTGGAAATCAATCCAAAATTTTTCAAAGCCAGAGTAATTTTATCAAAATTACTTCTGGCGGGAAATGATATCGAGGGATGCTCAAGAGAACTATCTACAGCTGAAGAGGTTTGTCCTAACTTTTACAGGGAAAAATTGAACGAGCTGAACCAGGCTTTGAGAATAAGCGGCAAGGATGCAAACGTAGAAAAATTATATACAGAAATCCTTGAGGAAAAACCAACTTCGGCGCAGCTCAGCAGGGAACTGGCCGTTGAAGCAATTCACAACGGCAACAATACAGAGGCGATCAGAGAGCTTAAAAAAGCCATTGCTCTTAATCCCGATTATCCGGATCTTCATAATTACCTTGGTATAGCCTATGGAAACAACGGCATGCTGGATGATTCCATAGAAGAATTTGAAAGAGCGCTGAAAATAAACCCTTATTATATGAAAGCCAGACTCAATATGGCTTTGGCCATGTATGAGAAAGGGGAATTCCCCGAGGCAGGCAATCACTTGAGCAAAGTTCTGGAGGTTCAGCCGAAGAACGAGCTTGCTAACAATCTGCTTGCCGAATTGAATGCAGTCAAGGGCAGGTAACAAGAATGGCTATAAAAGAAAATTTCGTTGATTACTATGCGGTGCTGCAGGTTTGGCCGACGGCATCGGAAGAAATAATAAAAAAAGCGTATTTTTCAATGGCAAAGCTCTATCACCCTGACATTTCCAAGGATAAAGATGATGATTCATCCAATGCCGGCGGAATCGATTTCAAAATGATCAACGAAGCTTACAATACCCTGATAGATGCGGTCAAAAGAAGGCATTATGACGAAAAATTCAAGCTCCTGGGAAGGACTGGGACGGGACAAAGAGATGCCGACAAGCGGTCCGCCAGGCTGGCCTTCGAGCAAGCCAAAACAGCCATGAAGCACAATCGTTACGATAAAGCCGTGATTCTCCTTCAAAGCGCAATCAAGTATGATGAAACCAATCCGGCATTCCACAGTTGGTACGGGTTCGCCCTGGCGGCCATGAACGCCAAGCTGCACGAAGCCAGAGACGCTTGCAAAAAAGCATTGGAAATAGAATTCTATAATGCCGAATATCACGCCAATCTGGGGTTCGTGTATTACCAGGCCGGCTTGAAAAGCACGGCGAATGAGAGTTTTAAAGAAGCTCTGAAATGGGATCCTGAGAATCCAATAGCTCTTAGATACCTTTACGGCAACAAAGGCCGCCCAAAAACAGGTTTGTTCGGTAGCCTTGTTGGATTTTTCAAAAAACCTCAGCCTCAACCAGTCAGAAAGCGAAAAACAATCAAAAAGAAGCGCTGATTTCCGCAGATATCTTCCAAGAAATTGTTGACAGAGATTCGATCTTATTTGTAGGTTTAGTATGGCATTGTACCTATACGCCTATGAAAAAGCAGATTATTTTCACTCCTCAGACCGAAACGTCAAGGGATCTCTCGTATTCAGAGCAGGCGAGTTGCCGACAGAGTCTTCACATCCTGCTGCAGGATAGGGGTATTCAAAAGTACGGTTTCTTGCTCAGAATATACAGGGATGTAGTAGCTTCCTACCTTTCCTCCAGGGAGATCAAGAATCCAGAATCTTTTCTCGTTGAACTGGCGTCTTTGCTGGATAAAGCATCGCTTGACGAAAAACTCGATCTCGACGATTTCAGGGCTTTTGATGTATTCATCACAGTAAAGACGGCCGCCGCCGTTTATATTCTTACAAGTGACAAATCCAAAGTATGTTGCACAGGTGAAACCGGGATATGCACCATAGATTCCATAACCCATGGCAATGTCATTCGCGAAATCCGCGTCCCAGTGGACAATTCCCAGGTTGAACTTTTTCCAGGCAAGTTGAGCGAAACCGTTTCTCTTTTCTGTTTGCAATCACAAGAAGATGCTCCTGTTGAGCTTATCTTGGGTTTGGGAAAAAACGAAATCAGCAAGATCAAAGAACACTTTCCAGGTGAAGGATATTCGAAATCCGCATCCGCCCAACCATCAAGAGAATGGGTGCCGGTTAAATTTTTGAATAATAAAGTACTTTTCATATCGTTTTCCGCAGTCGGCGGCACGCTGCTGCCATACTCCATGCCTATTGAACAGGCCGGAGCAACACACAGAACGTTACCGATAGTAATTACGGTTGCGGCGATTTTATTTGCTCTGGCTGCCGGAAGATGGATTTTAAAATCAAGCCGCAACCAGAAAGATAATGGCGCACTTACACAAAGGGCTTCGATTTCCGCAGAACCCGCCACCCTCCCGTCCATGCTTCCGTCGAGATCAATTGAAAGTAACATCCGGAACGATGGAAGTGCTGCGTTGACTATCGCTTGGCGGAGAAGCTTCACGAAGCCGGTGACGTCTTCTCCTGCAATCGTAAACGATCTTGTGGTGTTCGGGTGCAGAAATGACACCCTCTACGCGCTGGATGCAGGAACGGGTTCAACAAAATGGTGTTTTGATTCAAAAGCAGGAATCGGAGCTTCACCGGTTATATCCGGAGATAGAATCGTTGCAGCGAATTATGATGGAAAGATTTTTTGCTTGAACGCTGTGAAGGGCGATCGCCTTTGGGGAAAAAAGCTCTCGGGTAGAATCGTAAGCTCGCCGATTGCCGCAGATAACAAAGTTTTTGTCTGCAGTTATGATCATTATATTTATTGTTTTTCTATGAGTACAGGAGACCTGCTTTGGAAGTATAAAACCCAGAACATCATACGTGCAACCCCTCTGCTTGCCGGCAGGCTGCTGATATGCCCGTCCAACGACGGAGCCCTGCATGCTGTTTCTATTGGAACCGGAAAAGGCATTTGGAAGTATAAAATAAGCGGAGGTATTTCCAGCTCGCCGGCAGTTTCCGCCTCGATGATATTTGCGGGAAGCTCCGATGGGCATGTTTACGCGCTGGATGCTTCCAGCGGCCGGGTCAAATGGAAAACCAAAACCGGAGGAGCAATAAAGTCGGCTCTTGGCGTCTTTGGCAATAAATTGTACGCCGGTTCCAATGATGGACAAGTATATTGCCTGGATACGAACGACGGATCGGTGCTGTGGACATTCAAAACGAGAGGTATTATTTTATCTCGACCTTATATCGACGGGGACAAAGTCTTCATAGGCTCTTACGACGGCAACTTGTATATGCTGAATAGCGACGATGGAAAAATCGTGTGCAGCTATTCAACGGGAGGTGATATTTTTTCTTCTCCGTTGATTTTTAGAAACAAAGTTTATTTCGGCAATATGGACGGCCGTTTTTATTGCTTGAACCTGCAGCGGGGGGAGGGATCATAGTATCTCTAAATCCGGC
Source organism: uncultured bacterium (assembly GCA_964654695.1). Taxonomy (GTDB): domain Bacteria; phylum Krumholzibacteriota; class Krumholzibacteriia; order WVZY01; family WVZY01; genus CAZZKJ01. The sequence goes on from CAZZKJ010000005.1 coordinate 21,586, forward strand.
TCTAGTCCGAGATATTGCAAAAGGAGGCCTATGGCTAAGCATGAAGGCGTGATAACTTACTTTAACGAGAAAAAAGGTTATGGATTTATATCATGCGATGACAAGAAAAACATATACGTTCATTACTCGGCTATAAAAGGAAAAGGCTACAAAACATTAGCAGAAGGCCAGAAGGTTCTTTTCGAATTGGAATCGGACTCGAGCGGATTTCAGGCGAGAAACGTAGCTAAAATCTGATTTTCCCGGTGAGATAATTCCGCAAACCTTTGCCTCAGGCGAAGTTCATCCTCTCTTTCTCTTGCAAAGAAGACATCATTTTGTTAATTTTAGGCAGTTAAAAAATCATCCCCCGGGTCCACATTTGTAAATAGCAAATATGAAAAAAACGCTGTTAAACAAGTTTTTCAAACCCAAATCCCAACGCGATTTCGAACGTCATGCCGGGATCCTCAAGCAGGTCAATGAGTTCGCCGAATCATTCTATTCCCTTGCGATCGAGGAATATCCTGCAAAAACAGAACAATTTAGACAAAGACTCGCAGACGGTGAAAAGCTCGATAATTTGCTTCCCGAGGCCTTCGGTTTGGTAAAAGCTGTTTGCCGCGCTCTATGCGGACAGACCTGGGATGTCTGCGGCCAACCCATTGCATGGGATATGGTCCCATATGACGTGCAGATCGTAGGAGGGATTATGCTGCACGAAGGAGCTATTACTGAGATGGCCACGGGTGAAGGAAAAACATTGGTAGCCACCATGCCGCTTTACCTCAATGCGCTGTCAGGACAAGGCGCACATCTGATTACTGTCAATGATTACCTTTCGAAGAGAGATTCGCAGTGGATGGGAAAAATCTTCGAGCTCCTTGGACTTTCCGTGGGATGCATTCAAAATGATCTTCCCAATGATCAGAGAGTTGCGGAATACAAAACAGATATTACATACGGCACGAACAATGAATTCGGTTTCGATTATCTTCGGGACAATATGAAAACGAGAATCGAGGACAAGGTCCAGCGAGGCCATAATTATGCCATAGTCGATGAAGTTGACAGTGTTCTAATAGATGAAGCCAGAACGCCGCTCATCATTTCGGGCCCGGTCACCGCCAGCAAATCTTCTGAATTGTTCCTGCATTTGAAACCGAAAGTCGAACGCGTGCACACTCTGCAGAACCGACTGATCAATTCGCTGCTTTCATCGGTTGAAAAAACCATAGAGGATTCCGATGATGATGACGCAAAAGCTCTGCTCAAGATTCAAAGAGGTGCTCCAAAAAATAACCGGTTTATGAAGATTAAGAAAGAACCCGGGATCGAGAAGCTTATTTTGCGCACCGAAGCCGATTTAATGAGAGATAAAACCCTTCATCTGCTGGATGAGGAACTCTACTACGCGGTTGATGAAAAAGCCAATACCATAAATTTGACTGACAAAGGCCGCGAGGCTCTTTCTCCGGAAGACAGAGACCAGTTCGTTCTGCCGGATCTGAGCGAAGAAATCAAAAAGATAGATGACGATCCGTCAATATCTGCCAAAGATAAGATCAAACAGAAAGACCGTGCTTACAGGAAGTATGGTGAAAAATCTGATGCGATCCACAACTTCACCCAGCTCCTTAAGGCTTATGCATTGTTCGAACAAGATGTCGAGTATGTTGTTCAGGATGGAAGAGTGATAATAGTCGATGAATTCACGGGCAGACTAATGCCCGGCAGGCGCTTCTCCGACGGCCTGCATCAGGCTCTTGAAGCCAAGGAAGGCGTTAAAATTGAAGGAGAAACCCAGACCCTTGCCACAATTACACTGCAGAATTATTTCCGGATGTACAAAAAGCTTTCAGGCATGACCGGTACGGCTGAAACGGAGGCCGAAGAATTTCATAAAATTTATAAGCTTCCGGTCAACGTCGTGCCGACCAATGAAACGGTCCGCAGGATTGATTTTGAAGATCAGATCTATAGAACGAAGCGAGAAAAATTTAACGCCATTATAGATGAAATAGCACGTCTCAACGCCCAGCAGCTTCCCGTACTCGTGGGAACAATCACAGTTGAAGTGTCGGAGACTTTGAGCAGACTTCTTAAACGCAGAGGGATCATGCACAATGTTCTAAATGCAAAATATCATCAAAAGGAAGCTGAAATAGTCTCTCAAGCTGGTAAGGCTTCGGCGGTTACTATCGCTACCAACATGGCCGGAAGGGGCACAGATATCAAACTGGGCGAGGGCGTAGTAAAGTGTGAAACATGCGGGATCATGCAGGGAAAAAACGAATGGCCGAGCAAAAATGGCACCGTTAATCCGGTTGAATGCGAGAAGGATGTTCCCTGTGGTCTCCATATCATCGGTACCGAACGGCACGAATCCAGGAGAATAGACAGACAGCTTCGCGGCCGGGCGGGCAGGCAGGGCGATCCCGGTGCTTCAAAATTTTACTTGAGCCTGGAAGATGACCTGATGCGTTTGTTCGGATCCGACAGGATATCAGGAGTTATGGACCGCATGGGGATAGAAGATGGGGAGGTAATCACACATAAACTGGTTACCAGGGCAATTGGCCGTGCTCAAAAAAGGGTAGAAAACTACAATTTCGATATACGCAAACGCCTTTTAGAGTATGACGATGTAATGAATAAACAACGTGAAGTAATCTATGGAAGACGCGATGAAATAATGCAATCGGAGGACCTCGCGGATATAATAAAAGTGATGATAGAGGATTACCTCGAATCGACTATAGAAGAATATTTAAATCCTTCTGTTCTTCAGGAAAACTGGCCCCTGGAACAACTTTTTGGTCAACTTGAAAACAGATTCCTGCACAATTTCCCGATGCCTGCGGTCGATGTGGAAAGCCTGTCCCTTGAAAGCGTTTTCGATTATTGCAAGGAAACTGCTGTTGAAGCCCTCGAAGCGCGCGAACGGTTCCTGGAAGAAGAACTCGAAGGAATGGAGATGGTTCGTGAATTCGAAAAATATGTGCTTTTGCAGATAATAGACGAAAAATGGATGGATCACCTTCATGAACTCGATTATTTGAAGGAGGGTATTCACTTCCGTGCATATGCCCAAAAAGATCCGCTTGTTGAATACAAGAAGGAGGCCTTTGAGCTTTTCGCCGAACTCAATGCTTCAATTGATCAGGATGCGCTGGCAGCCCTGTTTCATGCCCGGATAGCGGCGGAAAAACGGAGCGGAGCAGATATGCGCAATGCAAAGGCTATTCACAACGAAACAGCGCAATATGGAATGGACCAGACGGCTATGGGATCCACGAAAGCTACAAGCGCCGCCCTCAAAACCAGAGCCGCGTCTGCTCCCGTATTGCGAAAATCCGATAAAATCGGCCGAAACGACCCCTGCCCCTGTGGGAGCGGCAAAAAATATAAAAAATGCTGCGGCCGATAATTGCTTAACCTTATATTATACAATCTCATACAGACTTAACCTCAAATCCTGCGCGTTCGATTGGCAAAAAATATGATTGCCAAGCCTGCCAGGTTGCGTTTATTTTTCTTTCCCTGTTTGTTTGTGTACGCGATTTGCTTTGCCAGGCTCCGGGGTTTTCTCTCCTCCAGAGACAACTTGGGAATTCGGTATTTTTTCCGTAAATTATTATTCTTAAAACACCGGTGAAACGGAATTTCTCGAAAAGAATAGGGAGTAGGATAATCAATGATCAGTCGTTTGATGGACCTTGTACTTCTTCTTGCAGAAATCAGCGATAAAGATGATTGGCCTGTCGATGAACCCGGTAAGGAGTATTTTCTCAGGGATTATACATCCGCTGAGATCAAGCAGGCTCTGCTGTGGATTTCGAGTAAGAGAGATCTGTGCCGCAAGGATTCAACAAGACTCTACAGCAGCAGCAGCCTTCGCGTGCTCGGAGATTGGGAAAGAATCGAAATGGGAGAAGAAGCGTGCAACTATCTCTTCAAGCTCCACAATTTGGGCATAATCGACGGCTTCCAAATGGAAAAAATCTTATCCGATCTTAATACAGGACAAAGACATGACCTTCAGGATATAAAAGCCTTGGCATGTTCCGTGATTTTCAATCTTCAAAGTGATGAAGCTGAAGAGGACAGCCTTGAGGAGATTAATGATAAAAGCGATGTAAATTGACATGTCCTCGCAAGCCATGATAAAAAGCGGTAATATGAAATGAATAAAAAATCGTTAGTAATAGTCGAATCTCCGGCAAAAGCCAGCACTATAAAAAAGTTTCTGGGCCGCAGTTACGAAGTTATAGCTTCTGTCGGACATATAATGGATCTGCCAAAGAACGAGCTTGGAGTTGATATATCCAACGGCTTCACTCCGAAATACGTTGTCCCCAAAGGCAAACTAAAAGTCATAAAACAGATAAAGAAAGCCGCGAAGGAAGCCAATGAAGTACTTCTGGCTCTGGATATGGACAGGGAAGGGGAGGCGATCGCCTGGCATATCCAGCAGATGCTTTCTTCCCCCGATAAAACCATTAAAAGAATCATTTTCAACGAGATTACGAAAACCGCCATACTCGATGCGGTAGCATCTCCCCAGGACGTGGATGTCGATAAAGTGGAAGCGCAGCAGGCCAGGCGGATTCTCGACCGTCTGGTAGGCTATCAAATAAGCCCGATATTATGGCAAATATTCTATTATGGTTTAAGCGCAGGACGCGTCCAAACGGTAGGTTTGAGGCTTGTTGCCGAGCGGGAAGAAGATATAGAGGCTTTCAACCCGGTGGAATATTGGACAATTGAAGCGGGGTTGATTGCCCCCGGAGGCGGTGCGTTTCGAGCAAAGCTTATGCAGGCCAGGGGCAAGAAAATCGAGCTAAAGAATAAAAAAGAAACGGATAAAATACTCGCAAGTCTTAAGAACGAGAAATTCGTTGTGGAAAAGGTGCTCAAGAAGGAGAAAAAACGCCACCCACAACCTCCTCATATAACTAGCTCCCTGCAGCGAGATGCGGCTAGTCGTTTGAAATATTCTTCCAGAAAAACCATGGTTATAGCCCAACAGCTATATGAAGGAATCGAGCTGGGAAAGAATAACAGAGTCGGTCTTATAACTTACATGCGTACGGATTCTGTAAGATTGTCCCAGCAGGCAAAAGAAAATGCAGCGGATTTCATTGAGAAAGAATTTGGCCGCGATTTCCTGCCCACCAAACCCAAGAAATACAAGCAGAAAAAGGAAGCACAGGATGCTCATGAGGCCATAAGGCCGTCTGATGCGGCCCGGACTCCACAGTCGCTGCGGAAGTATCTTACAAAGGATCAATTAGCGCTGTACGAATTAGTTTGGCGCAGGTTTATTGCTTCACAAATGGCAAGCTGTGTGTATAACACGACCGAAGTTTCTATAAGGGCAGGCGACTCCACTTTTAAAGCAAACGGCAGGATAATGACATTTGCCGGATTCTTGAAAGTATACGGGGAACTTGGACTTGACGAGGAAAGAGAGCTTCCGGCGCTGGAAGAAGGCAACAAGATAAAAGTCGAATCGATAGAAGGGATTCAGCACTTCACCGAGCCGCCTCCAAGATTCTCAGAAGCCACTCTTATAAAAGAACTGGAAGACAGGGGGATCGGCAGGCCAAGCACCTATGCGAGCATTGTGTCGATAATACAAGAGCGCGAATATGCTGTTAAACAGAGCGGCAAGCTATACGTCACTACTTTGGGCAAACAAGTTTGGATTACGCTAAAAGCGTTTTTCCCGGAGGTCTTCGATACTTCATTTACTGCAAAAATGGAAGAAGAGCTGGACAAGGTGGAGGGGGGAGAAGACAGCTGGCGCGATGTTGTGGTCGAATTCTACAAGCCTTTCGAAAAAGCTTTGAATCAGATAGAGGGCAAGAAGGAACGGATCAAGAGCTCTTTGCAGGAAGAAACCGATATTGCCTGCGAGAAATGCGGGCGCAAACTCATTACAAAATGGGGCAAGAACGGGCAGTTCCTGGCCTGCCCGACGTATCCTGAATGTAAGTTCTCCCGACCTCTTGAGGCGGATGCAGCGGCTCAGCAGATCGATGCACAATGCCCCAAGTGCGGCTCCAAGCTAATTTTGAAAATTGGCAGGTACGGCAAATTCGCCGCCTGTGAAAAATATCCCGACTGCAAGCACACGCAGCCTTTTCCCATAGGGATGGACTGCCCTACCAACGGCTGTGGAGGACAGGTTGTGGAAAAGCGGACCAGGAGGGGCAGAACATTTTTTGGATGCGGCAATTACCCCGATTGCAATTTCGCAGCTTGGGACAAACCTGTTTCGCGCGTTTGTCCGAACTGTCAGAATTCTTACATGCTGGAAAAGACCTCACAAAAACGCGGTCTGTATTTGAAATGTCCATCCTGCAAAGAAGACATATCTCCGGACTAACTACGCGATAAAGAATGAAGAAAGTAACAATTGTCGGTGGGGGACTGGCAGGATGCGAGGCTGCCCTGCAGCTGGCGGCCAGAGGTATTGAAGTGGGCTTAATAGAGATGCGCCCCGCCGTATCCACTCCGGCTCACAAATCGGAGGATCTAGCCGAAATTGTCTGTTCCAATTCTCTAAAATCAACACTTGAAGATACAGCTTCGGGCCTCCTCAAAAACGAACTTCAGATACTTGAAAGCAGGCTTCTCGAAGCTGCGTATGAAACGAGCATTCCGGCGGGTCATGCGCTCGCGGTAGATCGCAGTCTTTTTTCCGCTTTAGTTACGCAAAAGATAGAAAATATTCCGGGAATTCAAATCAAAAGATCGCTTCAAAAGGATTTGAATCTGCCTAAGCCGTGCATAATCGCAACCGGCCCGCTCACGGACGGCATGCTGCTGAACGCCCTCAAAAAACATTTCGGCAAACAGGAACTGTATTTTTATGATGCGATCGCGCCTACTATAGATTCAAGTTCCATCGATAGAGAGAACTGCTTTAGAGCAAGCAGATATGCCAAGGGTACTCCTGATTACATAAATATACCACTGGACAGCGAAGAATATAATTCTCTCGTGAACAACATTAAGAGAGCTGAAATCCAGGAGCCGCATTCATTTGAAAATAACAAATACTTCGAAGCCTGTTTGCCTATAGAGATAATGGCCGGACGGGGAGAAGACACCCTTCGTTTCGGCCCGCTAAAACCAAAAGGTCTTATCGATCCCAATACCGGCAAAGAGCCCTTCGCTGTTATACAACTTCGCCAGGAGACAAAAGACGGCTCGCTTTTGGGGTTAGTTGGATTTCAGACTCGAATGACGCGGGCATGTCAAAAAAAAGTAATTAGATCAATTAAGGGACTGAAGAATGCAGAAATTCTGAGATTCGGAGCGATGCACAGGAATGTTTTCATTAATACACCGGAGTTATGCAGCCATTATCAAAAAGATATTAAACTCGAAGGAATATTCTATGCAGGACAGTTGTGTGGCGTAGAAGGCTATGTAGAATGCATATGCAGCGGATTAGTGACGGCTCTGGCGGTATACTCCTATTTGCATGAAAAACCGTTTCCACCTTTGCCCGCAGAAACGATGACAGGGGCGCTCATGAATTATATCCATACTCCCAAAAGGGATTTCCAGCCAATGAACGCCAATATGGGGCTCCTGCCGGATATGCCTCAAAGAATAAGAAACAAGCGAGAACGCAGAAAGGCGCTTGCCGGCCGGGCTATGCAAGAGATTTGCGCATACAAAAGGGCAAATTCCCTGCTGTTCGGCTGAAGGATGCTCTAAAGCCAGGATTGAAGCATCAATAATTAACCATTTAAAAATTCCTTAATATCCACGCGCTTATGAAGTATATTATTGCCCTGGAGTCGGGGACGCCGCTTTATGAGTTGCTTCTATTTCCTGAGGGGGAAATCATGCAATTGGATTCAGCGCTGGCATTGTTCGAATCCTTTTTGTTGGAAAAAAATATGTCACCTCATACAATAGAAGCATATATGACCGACCTTTCCCGTTTTACCGCCTATGTGGAGGATCAAAGGGGCCGATCACTCGATTTGGCGGCCGTAACGGTTGCCGATATCAGAGGCTATTTAAGCATGCGCCTCAAAAATGGCCTCTCGAATTCATCCATAAGGAGGCAGGTATCATCCATCAGATCATTTTTCCAATACGCCCATAAACGCCGACTCGTTAAAAGCGATCCAGCGGTTAAAATTGCAAATCCTAAAAAAAGGATGAATATCCCGCCAGTGGTAACGGAAAAAGATATTAAAGCAGTTATGGAGCTGCCAGAGCTCGACTCCCTGAAAGGCATGCGCGACAGGGCGGTTCTGGAATTTCTCTACAGCACCGGCCTGCGTTTGAGCGAGATGCTATGTTTGAATATTAAAGATATTTGGCCTGCCGAAGATACTTTTAAAGTCAGAGGCAAAGGCGGCAAGGAGCGCTTTGTTCCCTGGGGAAAACGTGCCAAGCAGGCATTTGGCGATTATTTGCGTATACGTTTTGCATTAAATAATCCCAGGAACGCAGTTCAGATTGACAGGATAAAAAAAGAGGCAGCATTCTCCGCCGGCGTAAAGGGACGAATAAGCAGGAGGACGGTGCAGCGCATCGTAAGCAAGTATTTGCTTCAAGCATCGCGGCGCATGGGTATGAGCCCTCACAGCATGCGGCATGCTTTCGCCACGCATCTGCTCAATAACGGCGCTGATTTGCGGTCGGTGCAGGAAATGCTGGGACATGAAAGCCTTTCTACGACGCAAATATACACTCATGTCTCAATAAAAAAGTTGAAAGAAATATACCGCCGCACTCATCCGAGAGCGGAATAATTTCAAGCAGGAGGATTTGCCGTGAGAATCGAAGGTACGACAATTGTTGGTATCAGGATCGGCGATAAAGCCGCCATCGGGGGAGACGGCCAGGTGACCCTTGGACAAACGATCTTGAAGCATAATGCCAACAAGATTCGCCTCCTGGCCGGAGGCAAAGTGATCGCGGGTTTCGCCGGAAGCACGGCGGATGCATTGACTCTTTTCGAGAAATTCGAAGAGAAACTCGAAAAATATACCGGCAATCTGCAGAGGTCGGCCGTTGAACTAGCCAAAGACTGGCGCAGCGACAAGGTGCTTCGCCGTCTTGAAGCCCTGTTGGCAGTTATGGACGCAGAATCTTCTTTTATTATTTCCGGGAACGGGGACGTGATCGAGCCGGAAGATTCCATTATTGCCATTGGATCGGGAGGCCCCTATGCGCTTGCGGCGGCCAGAGCTTTTATTAAGAGCGGAGCAAAAGATCCCGAGGCTATTGTAAAGGAATCAATTAAAATAGCCAGCTCCATTTGTCTGTATACAAATTCGAATATCAATATACGAACCATAGGAAAACAATCGTAATGGAAATAGATTATTTTGAAGATACGAACGATGGAAATCTGAACAACGGAGAATACAACATGCACCAATATACGCCAAAACAAATTGTTAAAGAACTGGACAGGTACATCGTCAAGCAGAATGAAGCAAAAAAAGCGGTCGCGATTGCGCTTCGAAACCGCTGGAGAAGAAGACGCGTACCGGAAGATTTTCGGGATGAAATACTTCCTAATAATATAATAATGATAGGTCCGACGGGCGTCGGAAAAACCGAGATCGCCCGAAGACTGGCACGGCTCGTCAAAGCTCCTTTCATAAAAGTTGAAGCATCTAATTATACTGAAGTTGGTTATGTGGGCAGGGATGTTGAAAGCATGATTCGCGATCTGGTAGAAATCGCCGTAAACATGGTCAAGTCCGATCATAAAAAAAGAATCAAGAAGGAAGTGCAGAAAAGAGTTGAACAGCGCCTGGTGTCGCTTTTGATTCCTCCCGTGAGAACAACGGAAGATGAAAATCAGGACTCCGATACCCAGGAGCGAAGAGAACGTACAGAAAAGAAAATCCTTGATAAATTACGTAAAAGCGAATTGGAAGAGAGGAAAGTCACAATTGATACTCCGCATTCTGCAACACCGTCTATTGAGATATTTACCAAGGGTGGCGTTGAAGAAATGGGACTGAACCTGCCCCCCGCTTTCAATATGCTGCGACCGCAGTCGACAAAACCCCGCGAGATGACAATTGGCGAAGCCAGAAAATTCCTCAGGGAGGAAGAGACCAACAAAGCTTTGGATATGGAAAAAATAATTTCCGAGGCCAAAATGCTGGCTGAATCGAGCGGCATCGTGTTCATAGACGAAGTTGATAAGATTTCCGCTCGAAGCTCGGGAGCGTCGGGTCCGGATGTATCCAGAGAGGGAGTGCAAAGGGATCTGCTGCCGATAGTTGAAGGCTGTTCGGTGAATACCAGGTATGGGTTCGTAAAAAGCGACCATATTCTTTTTATTGCCGCAGGTGCTTTCAATATTGCCAAGCCGTCTGATTTGATACCTGAATTCCAGGGCCGTTTTCCCATAAGAGTGGAATTATCATCGCTTGCGGAAGAGGATTTCGTTCGAATCCTGCAGGAGCCCGACAACTCGCTTCTAAAGCAGTACACCGCTCTGCTCAAAGCGGAGGATTGTACGGCAACTTTTACCGAGGATGCAGTTCGTGAGATAGCCCGGGTCGCATCGCTGGCAAATGAAAGAGCTGAGAATATTGGCGCCCGAAGACTGCAAACCGTAATGACTACACTTTTGGAGGATGTTCTTTTTGAGCTCCCAGAGTCCGGGCAAAGCAAAGCCGTATTCACCGCGGAGGAAGTCAAAGCCAAACTTGACGCCGTCCTGGCGGACGAAGATTTAACAAGATACATACTTTAAGATCTTAAAAATCGGAGGAAATAAATAATGAGCATTACCAGAAAGGATTTTATTTCTCTGGCTGATCATGACAGGAATGAGCTCGAAACGATTATTGAAGTGGCTTTAGAGCAAAAATGCCTTTTCGCCGCCGGGGCTTTGGAGCCTATCCTCACGGGCAAAACGCTTGCCTGCATTTTTCACAAACCGTCCCTGCGGACCAGGATAAGTTTTGAAACGGCTATGACCCATCTAGGCGGTTCATCCCTGTATATAACCGATAAAGAAGTCGGAGTGGGTTCCAGGGAAGCGCCCAAGGACGTGGCAAGGGTTCTTTCTCGTTATGTCGACGGAATAATGATAAGAACCTTCGAGCATGAATTGGTGGAAACACTTGCTCACTGGGCCGATGTTCCGGTTATCAACGGTTTGACAGACCTCCTGCATCCATGTCAAATTATGGCGGATTTGTTGACGGTGCGGGAGAAACGTGGAAGTCTGGATAATATGACAGTCGTGTTTGTGGGGGATGGAAACAACGTGGCGCGCAGCTGGATAAACGCGTGCTCAAAATTCAAATTCAAATTAATTCTCGCATGCCCCGAAGGATTTGGACTGCAAAATAATTTCGTTGAAAGCGCTTTGGGGAAAGACAGGAAGCTCTATAGAGAAATTAATGACCCGGTTGATGCGGTTGTTTCCGCGGATGTGATTTACACTGATGTATGGGCTTCGATGGGTGAAGAATCTCGAGCTGCAGAGAAGAAAAAGCATTTTGAAACATTTCAATTAAACAAAGATCTCTTGAAGAAAGCCCCGGCCGGTGCGCTGGTAATGCACTGCCTGCCGGCCCATCGCGGTGAAGAAATCACCGACGAAGTTATAGAGAGCGATAACAGCGTTGTTTTCGATCAAGCGGAAAACAGGCTTCATGCTCAAAGATCCCTGCTCGCTTTGCTCATGGCCCCGAAAGGCGGATGATAATGGGCAGGATTGGAATTATTCTTCTGTTCCTGGTATCAATAGTTCTATCATGCGCGGTTCCGGTTCCTCCTTCCGGAGGTCCCGCGGATAAAACTCCGCCGCAAATTATTAGTACGGTTCCTTCCGAAGGAAGCTCGGGAGTTAACGTCGATTCTCAAATATCTTTCGAATTCAGCGAAAAAATGGCCAAGAATAAGGTCGAACGCCTGTTCGTCTCTTATCCCCGAATGGAGATTGGCGGCGCTGATTGGAGCGGCAATTCGTTAACCATCAGGCCCGGCGAACTTCTGGTAAGCGACACAACTTATGTAATTTCTCTCAAGAAAGGATTCAGGGACGCCCACAATGTAAAAAGCGAGAGCAGCTATCGGTTGGCCTTTGCGACTGGAACGCATATCGACAGCGGGTTCATAGAGGGTATTGTAAAATTCAGGAGACGTCCTTCATCATCGGCCGTTGTCAGGTGCTTTTTGTTGCCCAAAGATAGTTCTTTCGCTCCGGCCAGCGCCAGACCCGATCGCGAGGCGGAAACGGATGACAAGGGTGTTTTCAGATTTGTCCGTTTACCAACTAATAATGCATCCTTCATAGTCTGGGGCTTTATGGATGCGAACGGCAATGCCGATTTTGAAAAAGGCAAGGAATTCGGCAATGTGCATCCGGATACAATCTTGCTGTCTACGAATGCTTATTCTTCTTCAGGATTGGTAATTGACATAATAGATCCAACGGAGCCTGGAACCATATCAGGCTCTATCAGGAATGAAACGGGGGGAGATTCGCTTCCAGTCTCAGTGGGGCTTTACAGTTTCAGCGATTCCATAGAGGCGGTATCATATTATAATTATTGCGACAAAGCGGGGAGCTTCAAATTTATGCGGATTAAAAGCGGTCAATATAGGCTGAAGGCGTTTATCGATATTTTGCGTGACAGTATATGCGGTTATTACAAGTGTTTCCAGGACACGTCAAAGATGTGCCGCGAACCCTGCGTTGAATACCCGGATTCTATAAACCTGGATCCCGGAGGGAATATTTTGTTAAAGACCTTAATTTTGAAAAAAGATTGAGGAGTAAGAATGCGGATTGATTTTGTAAAAATGAACGGCGCGGGCAATGATTTTATCATGATTGACGATCGTGCGGCTTCGATCGGGTTCGAGAAACAATTGGTCATCGATCTTTGCATGCGAAGGCGTGGAATCGGGGCCGACGGCTTGATCGTCATAGACAACGCCGAGGGCGCCGATTTTCTTATGCGCTATTATAACAGGAACGGCCTTGAAGCGGAAATGTGCGGCAATGGCGCTCGATGCGCCGCCTATTTTGCTTCCACTCTGGGAATCGGACGGAAATCAGAGAGCGGGACAGAATTTGCTTTCGAAACAAAAGCGGGAACCGTTTTGGCGCGCGTAAATGGATTTGAAGTTTCGGTGGGTATTGGCGATGCAAGAGAACTCTCCCTTAATAACACCATCGAGCTTGCAGACGGCGCCAAATGGAAATCTCACGTCGTTAACACCGGAGTGCCGCACGCAGTAGTTCCCGTTACCGACGCAGAAGCAATCACTGGAGATAAAATAACGGCCCTGGGCCGAGCCATAAGGAATCACACCATGTTCGAGCCCAACGGAACAAATGTCGATTTTGTTTCAATTGGAGGCAAAAACAGATTAATAATAAGAACATACGAGCGCGGCGTAGAGCAGGAAACCCTGGCATGCGGAACAGGCTCGATAGCAGCAGCGGTCGTCATGGCCGGTTTGGAGAAAGCGATTCCCCCCGTAGAGGTGCTGACCAGGGGTGGAGAGAAACTGGTGGTCGATTTTGCATTAGAATCGTACGGGGCAAGCGCTGTAACGCTCACTGGGCCGGTGGCCTTGAATTTCGCCGGTACTATTGATTTATAGCAGGAGGCTGATAATTCATGCAGGTTAATAATCGAATGATCACATTTTCCGGTGCTTTCACCGCCCTTGTAACTCCAATGAGAAACGGGGAAATCGATACCGAGGCCTTTGAGAATCTATTGGAAAAACAGATCGCGGCAAAAATAGAAGGCGTCGTGGTTTGCGGGTGCACGGGAGAAGCGGCAACTCTATCTGTCAAAGAGCGTTTTCAACTTATAGAAACCGCCGTCAGAATATCGCGCAAACGAATCAGCGTCATTGCAGGAACGGGAACCAATTCTACTCAAGAAAGTATCGAACTTACCGGACAGGCAAAGCAAATAGGCGCCGACGCCGCCATGCTGATTACTCCTTATTACAATAAGCCGACTCAGGAAGGGCTCTACAGGCACTTTATGTCCATAGCGGACGAAGTCGAAATACCAATGATCCTATATAATGTCCCATCTCGAACCGGCGTATGTCTCGAACCGGCGACCCTGGACAGGCTCTATGTATCACGCTCTTTCGCAGCCGTCAAGGAGGCCGGCGGCCGCGTTGATATTGTCAGCGATATCATATCAACATGTGATATTACGATACTCTCCGGCGATGATGCTTTGACGCTGCCAATGATGGCACTGGGTGCAAAAGGAGTGGTGTCGGTGATTTCGAATCTCGTACCCGATAAAATTCGTACTCTTGCAGAAAGCTTGCTGGAGGGAAATTTGGGCATGGCCGGGCAAATTCATTATGAACTTTTGCCGCTGGTTAGGGCGGCCTTTATCGAAACCAATCCCGGTCCGATTAAAGCCATGCTGAATCAAAGAGGATTGATGGAAAACGAGCTTAGACCTCCACTGGCTCCGTTGGGGAAAGTAAGCCTGCAAAAATTGACGGGAGTTGTCGATGAATATTATTCCCATGAGGGCAGATGAGAACATGCAGAAAAAGAACCGCCGGATTGGCTTGATCATATGCGGCGCCCGAGGAAGGATGGGCTCCCTGGTCTTTTCTTTGGCCGCAAGCGATCCACACTTCATAATCAAGGGATTGGTAGAACGCCCGGATCATTGTGATATCGGAAAGGAGATAATTCTTAACCCGGAAGGGGGAAAAAAGGAATCAATAAAGATCAAACGCGATTTCCCAGACAGTATATGCAAGGAAGACATCGTAATTGATTTTTCAACCGGAAAATCTGTTCCCAATATACTGAAGTTGGTTGAAAAGCACCAAGCCAAATTTCTGTCCGGAACTACAGGAATGAATGGCGGTTGCCTTGAAAATATGCGGCGATATTCCACAAGGAGCGCGGTATTTCATGATGCGAATATGAGTTTCGGTATCGCCTTGTTGAGAGACATAATGGAAAGTGCGGGCCCGCTTCTGAGAAACTCTTTCGATATAGAAATAGTTGAGCATCATCATCGCTCCAAGGTTGACAAGCCCAGCGGCACGGCGCTTTTGCTCGCTTCCTCCTTGGCAGGGCATGCCGGCAATATGAAAAGCCATGGCGAAGCTGAGGATACAAGGAGGCCTCAAATTCACATTCATTCTATAAGAGCCGGAGGCACTGCAGGCGATCACGAAGTAATTTGCTCTGCCGATGCAGAAATAGTAAGTTTCAAACATAGAGCTCTATCGAGAGAGATCTTTGCGCGCGGGGCGTTGAAGGCCGCCATGTTTTTGGCTCACAAAAAGAAAGGTTTCTTCTCGATGCGGGATATCGTGAAAGATAGAGATGCATAAAATTTCATTCCTCGTAATCGTCCTTCTCCTGTTTATTTTTCCCATTAAAAGCCTTTCCCAGTATCCTTTCGGCAAGAACAAGGTCCATTACACGAAAAAAGACTGGAAAGTGCTTGAAACCGAGCATGTGGATGTATACCACTACCCCAGTGAAAAGGATCTTATAGTTCTCATGGCTCCCATGATTGAAGAAACTTATTTGGAATACAGCAGATTATTCAATATTCAATTTCGCGGCCGGATGCCTTTGATTTTTTACAGCTCTCATTACGATTTTCAACAGACAAATATAATACCGTCTCTGATTTCCGATTTTACCGCCGGATTTACCGATCTGATCAAGGGAAGAATAGCCATTCCTTTTTCAGGCTCAATCGGAAGCCTCAGGCATGTTGTTAAGCATGAAATGGTTCATGCTTTCATGATTGAAAAACTTCATCAGGTGATGAACAAA
Organism: uncultured bacterium; assembly: GCA_964654695.1. GTDB lineage: Bacteria > Krumholzibacteriota > Krumholzibacteriia > WVZY01 > WVZY01 > CAZZKJ01. The sequence continues at coordinate 37,382 of CAZZKJ010000005.1, forward strand.
AGAGGAAAATTCACTTATGCCCAACCTCCTCTGTGGTTGATTGAAGGGATGGCGGAATACATCGCCGATCCGAACTCCGACAGCAAGAGCTCAATGTTCGTTCGTGATGCCCTGCTCAATGACAAGCTTCCTACATTGGAGAACATCTGGCGAATTGAGGGATCGTTCATGATGTACAAAGAAGGCGAGGCTGTCGTTCGATTCATCTCTAATAATTTCGGCGATGAAGCGATTATAAAAATAATGGATAACTGGTGGAGAAGCGATAATTTGAATGTGATACTCAAATCAACGATAAATATGAACCTGACGGAACTGAACGACGCGTTCATGAAGAGTATCAAAAGAAGATATTACCCTGCGGTTCTGTCCGCCGGATTCGTTCAGGACGAAGGGAAGCAGCTTACGAAACCCCGCTCCTTTCATTCCCGTCCGGTCGTACTTGAAGCGGGTGACGGACGCATCGTGGTTAGCGCTCTCAGAGCCGAGAGCGGGGTGATAAACATTTCCAGGATTACGTTTGATGAAAACGGCCTGGTTTCGGAGAAAACGATAATAGAAGGCGGGCGCTCATCGGCCTTCGAATCAATACCCGCGCTTCGAAGCAAAATGGATGTCAAGGGCGACACACTTCTATTCGTTTCGAAAAAACAGGCTTCGGATGCAGTTTATTTATGGAACTGGAGACAAAATAAACGTTTAACAAGTTATTCTTTCGATAACCTGAGTGTAATCTCTTCGCCCACATTATCGCCGGAAGGTAATAGAATTGTTTTCAGCGCCATAGATACAACAGGCTTGATGGACATATATCTTTATGATATTTCGCAAAACAAGCTCCAACGTCTCACCGATGACCCGTATAGTGAGGATAATCCCGATTTTCATCCCACGAGAAATATTATCCTCTTCAGCTCCGACAGGTGCCGTCCCGGGGTTAGGAACGCCGGAGGATTGTTTTTGATGAATCTGGATACGCGAGATATAACCCCGCTCAGTTCCTGCAATTCAAATTATGCCGATCCCGTCTGGTCACCCGACGGCAAAAGCATTTTGTTCAGTTCCGACTCAGATGGAATTTTCAATATTTATCAGTACCGAGACGGTTCGGAAACCCGTCAAACGAACGTCCTTGGAGGTGCGACCTCGCCATCATTTCTGCCGGATGGATCCGGTTTTGTAGCATCGTGTTATACGAATGCGGAGTTCCATATATTTTACTTTCCCTTTATACGGGAGGGAAGGCAGCGCAAACTCATCGCCGCAAAAACCGATTCTATCCCGAACAGTTGGCTAGATGAATACAAAAATGAATTCAATTATGAAAGCCGCGATTACAAGATGAAGCTCGGATTGGACCTGCTGGGCACAGGCATAGCAGTTGATCCCGATTTCGGCGATATAGGAAACGGAGCGGAAATGGTTTTTACCGATCTTATGGGGAATCACCAGTTTTACGCCTTCATCGGCAATAGCTCCCAGGGACTGGATGATTTCTGGAAGAGTGTCAATATCGGAATCACGTACGTCAATTTGAGCCGCAGGTTGAACTTTATGCTGGGAGCTTTTCATCTTACGTCTTTTTGGGGAGATTATTTTTCGCTTTTTCGATCGGAAAGAAGATATGGGGGTGTAGTAGGGGCAAGCTATCCGTTCAGCAAATTTTCACGAGCGGAAGGAACCTTGGTCGTGCGCGCCGTCGAGAGGGAAACGGATTTCGGCGATATTTTTACGGAAAGCCAAAGCAGTGTTCTGGCGACGTCTTTTTTGACCTATGTTGCCGATAATACGCTGTGGACCATAGGGGGCCCCCTGACAGGAACCAGGTACTACGTAACATCCGGGAACACGGCGGACCTGCTGGGCAGGGGTTTTGAGAGCACTACGCTTCATCTTGATTTAAGGAAATACTTTAAGTTATCGCAGCGCGTGCTGCTCGCTGAGAGATTTATAAACCGCAATAGCTGGGGAAGCGATCTTCAGCTTTTTTATCTCGGAGGCGATTGGAGCCTGCGGGGATATGATTTCAGGGAGTTCGTAGGCAGAAGCATATATCTCGTCAACAGCGAACTGAGATTCCCTCTTATAGATCATTTCAGCTTGTCGTTTCCATTCGGGACGATTGAAATGCCATCCTTCCGGGGCGCGGTTTTCTTCGATGCCGGCAAAGCCGATCGTTTCATTGCCGATACCGGTTGGCTGGGAGCGGTCGGCGTCGGAGTTGAGCTCAACTTGGGATTTGCCCCGGTGATTCGAGTTAACTTTACACGCGTTACGGATTTCGATAATATTTCCAATGATACGAAATTCGGGTTGTTCATAGGATACAATTACTGATCTATTCAAGAGAGGAATAACCATATGCGGTGGTCCAGGTATTACCTGCCTACATACAAAGAAACGCCCAGCGACGCAGAGATTCCCAGCCACAAACTTATGCTCAGGGCGGGAATGATAAAAAATCTCACATCAGGCGTCTATACGTTTTTGCCCATGGGATTGCGGGTATTGAGAAAAATCGAAGACATAACGCGTGAAGAGATGGACGCTATCGGCTGTCAGGAAGTTTTAATGCCCGTACTACATCCAAGCGAGTTATATGAAGAAAGCGGCCGTTTCAAGCATTTCGGCCCCGAGCTGTTCAAACTGTATGACAGGAAGAAAAGACTGTTCGCCCTCGGCCCCACTCACGAGGAAGTAGTAACCGATCTGGCCAGGGTTGAAATAAACAGTTATAAGCAGCTTCCGCAGTGCCTCTATCAGATATTAACAAAATTCCGCGATGAAATCAGGCCGCGTTTTGGTGTTATGCGGGCACGGGAATTCATTATGAAGGACGCCTATAGTTTTCATGCGACCAGTGATTCCCTAGATGAAATGTACGAAAAAATGGCCGGGGCATATAAGCGCATACTCGACCGCTGCGGATTAGAAAATGTCATGGTCGAAGCCGATGCCGGCAAGATAGGCGGAGATGTAAACCACGAATTCGTCGTAATTGCCGATAAAGGTGAAAGTGAAATTCTCAGATGTGAATGCGGTTATACGGCTAATTCCGAGAGAGCAGAGAGCCTGGGCAAAAAAATCGAACAGAAGGAAATACCCCTCGATAAACCGGAAATGGTCGATACTCCCGGAAAGAAAACCGTTGAAGAGGTTTGCACGTTTCTCAACTGCAGCCCATCGCAACTGGTCAAAACGCTTCTGTTTAAGAGCGCAGACCGTATCCTTGCCGTACTGGTTCCCGGCGACAGGACGCTAAACGAGAATAAGCTGATAAAATTGCTCGGCGATCCGTATATAGAACCACTCGATGAAGCCGGCGTAGAGGAAACAACGAAAGCCGAGGTTGGATTTGCCGGCCCCGTCGGATTGGACCCCAGCGTAAAGATTATCGCGGATCAGCTGCTCGAAAAATTCGAGGGAATGATTGTCGGTGCGAATGCAACCGATGCTCACATGCGCGGTGTGAAAATGGGACGCGATTTCAAGCCTGAATTAACTGCGGACATAAGCGCGGCCGAACCGGGGGATACGTGCAGGAAATGCCGGAAAGGAAAACTCCTTCTGCAGCGCGGCGTTGAACTCGGTCATATATTCAAACTGGACAAAAAATACAGCGAAAGCATGAACGCAACTTATCTCGATGACAAAAGCAGAGAGAATTTCTTCATAATGGGGTGCTATGGATTCGGAATCTCGCGAGCAGTGGCCGCTGCAATAGAACAGCACTATGACGATAAAGGGATAATTTGGCCTCCGGCTATCAGCCCTTTTCACGTCGTGATAACTCCTCTCAATATGAACGACGCACGCATAATCGAATTTGCGGAATCAATAAACGATACTATGGTACGATCGGGCATTGAAACCCTTTTCGACGACCGCGACCTCCGGCCCGGGCGCAAGTTCAAGGACGCGGATCTCCTGGGAATTCCTTTGAGGATAACAATCGGCCGGAAAAGCCTCGAGGAAAACAAAGTCGAACTTTATTACAGGGCGGAGGACAGAACTACCATGCTGGCAAGGGCCGATATAGGAAATGCGGTCAATGATTTTTATGGAACCGCCTAAAACTCGCAAGGCTGCATTTTGTGGTGCGGCGCTCCCTATGTAAAAAAGCCCGTTCCTTTCATTAGGAATGGGCTTTTATAAAAACTTTTGCCAATTCAAGGCGTCAGGCGCGACTTAAGCCTTCCGGCTTTCCGCTTGTGGATAATTCCTTTCTTCGCCGCTTTGTCGAGAAAGGATTGAAGGGAAGCAACTCCTTCTTTCCTCTCTTCGGTCGGCATGCTCAAATACCTGCGAAGAGAAGTTTTCAGTGAACTCTTGGCTGAACGGTTCCGCTCCTGGCGCTTCAAATTGGTTTTAACGCGTTTCTTGGCCGATTTGTGCTGCGGCATTCAGTATCCTCCTTGGATCATTTCCCATCAAGATATCATCTCCAGAATGCCCTGTCAAGCCGATAGTTATGTATGGATTAGTGAATTTGGGAACATTTCCTTGAAAGGATGGCTTGATCGCTATATCGTTTGAAGGGGAACCGTTTTCCTGTTGATAAGACGTGGATCGGCAATCATTATGGCGAAGAACCTGGATGCTGCGCTGGACGGATTCATGGCTTTCTTGCGTGTTGAGAAAGCTCTAAGCACAAATACCGTAGAAGCCTACGGCAGAGATCTGGCGGCTTACATCGATACTCTTGAAAGCACGGGGGCTTTGGACTGCGGAAGTATTTGCGGCGAAATAGTCGAATTGCATATGGTCAGGCTTGCAAAAAGATCTCTGCGAGCTCGTTCGAGGGCAAGAGCTTTGTCGGCGATAAGGCAGTTTCATAGCTTTATGTTTCGCGAAGGAATGATCGGCGAAATTCCCGATGTGGCGGATCTGGTTCCCAAATTCGGTCGATCTGTGCCAACAGTTCTCAGCATCGAACAGGTGGAAAAACTGCTGGAAACGCCCTCGGGCGATAGTCCATTGGGAATGCGTGACCGAGCCATGCTTGAAATCGCCTACGGAGCGGGACTCAGGGTGTCGGAACTGTGCGGTTTGACATTCGACGAAGTCTTCGAGCAGGAATGTGTGCTGATGATCAGAGGAAAAGGAGGAAAACAGCGGTTGGTTCCTTTCGGCCGAAAAGCCGCGGCCGCTCTAAAGGGATACCTGGACGGAGGCCGCCCCTTGATTGCCAAGCATTCGATCTGCAATCACGTGTTTCTCAACAAGAACGGCAAGAAAATCTCCCGTGTCGGTTTCGCAAAAAAGCTCAAATCATATGCCCGCGCGGCGGGTCTTGACGATGATATTAATCCTCACACCCTCCGGCATTCTTTCGCCACACATCTTCTAATCGGAGGAGCCGGTCTTAGATATGTACAGGAACTCCTAGGCCACGCTGATATTTCAACGACGCAGATATATACGAATATAGACACCGAACATCTTATCGAAGTGCATAAAGCTTTTCACCCCCGGGCATGAAGTGCCCCCGAATAAAGATCGGAGTGGTGCAAGAGCTGAAGTAAAAGACATCCAGCAATCTTCGCAATCTGTCGGTAGAATACGAGATTAAAAATGAGAATTCTTGACATTTTGGCTTTCTTAAGCTTAGAATCGGGCTTATTCATCAGGAGCAAACAGGATTCTGATAATATTTTTAGTGTTTCCGATCCACGCCGATAAACGATCGAGTCAAATGAGCAAATCAAAAAAAATCATTCTAAGCGGCAATCGACCGACCGCCAGGCTGCATCTGGGCAACTACACAGGGGCTCTCGAAAACTGGGTGACTATGCAAAACGACTACGATTGTTTTTTTATGGTTGCCGACTGGCATGTTCTTACAACTAATTACAAAGATACCTCTGCTATCGCAAATAATACGCGTGAAATGATCATAGACTGGTTAAGCGCAGGTCTCGATCCCGTAAACTGCACTCTCTTCGTTCAGTCGCATATCAAGGAGCATGCCGAGCTGTTTTTACTTTTTTCCATGCTTATAACCAAGCCGCGGCTGGAGAGGAATCCAACGCTCAAGGAGCAGGTCAAAGATCTGAACCTCGATGCCAATATAAGCTACGGCCACCTTGGGTATCCCGTGCTACAGGCTTCTGATATCCTGATGTACAGGGCAGACATTGTTCCTGTAGGCGAGGATCAGCTTCCGCACATCGAAATAACCCGCGAGATCGCCCGCAAGTTCAACCGCGAATTCGGGCGGATTTTTCCTCTTCCCGATGGCAAGCTCACCAGATTCCCTCGTTTTCCCGGTTTGGACGGCAAAAGAATGAGCAAGTCCCTGGGCAACACGATCGAATTATCGGACGATGCCGATGTCATAAGGAAAAAAATCAAAACGGCATTCACAGATCCATCCCGGAAGCGCCGCAGCGATCCGGGACATCCGCTTAAATGCCTCATTTATACTTACTGGACCAAATTCTCCCCTGTAGATACAGCAGAAATATCCGAAGCCTGTTCGACGGCCCGGATCGGATGCGTTGAATGCAAACAGCGGGTTGCCGAGGCGATTATAGACTATCTGGCTCCTTTTCATCAAAAGCGGCGGGAGCTTTCGAAAAATCCTTCCCAAATCAACGATGTTATTAACGGCGGTGATTCAAAAGCCAGAAAACGGGCTGTTGAAACCATGAATGCCGTAAGAGAGAAGATAAAGATTGGCTGAAGAAAACCTTGAATCCTACCGCGCCGAATTGGAAGGGATAAAAGCTCCTTTAGGTGTTATTCTCTTTTTAATTAAAAGGGATAATCTAAACATATATGACATCCCAATTGCGGAAATCACCCGCCAATATCTGGGATACATGGAACTAATGGACAAGCTGGATATAGAACTTGCCGGGGAGTTTTTCGTTCTGGCTGCTACGCTCATGCGCATAAAAGTCCAGATGCTTTTGCGAAGAAACGGCGACGAAGAGGATCCTCGCGAAGATTTGGTCCGCTCCCTGCTTGAGTACCAGAAGATGGTTGAAGCAGCCAAATCTTTTCAATCCCTGGAGGAAGAACGTTTCAAAGTATTTTCCAGGGCCGTCCCGGAAAAAGAAAAACAACATGAACCCGAAGTAGAATTCGAATTGAGTCTATTCGAGCTCATGAAAGCTTTTCGGGAAATAGCGGCAAATTTTGAAGAGGAAACAATCAGGGCAATTGAAACCGAAACATTCACCATAGAAGAAAAAGTCGAAGCTGTTTTATCGGCTCTCGCCGAAAAGAGCCAGGTAGATTTTTACGATCTTTTCGGATCGAGCCATTCACGCCTGGAGCTTATTGTAACATTCTTGGCTCTTTTGGAACTCATTAAGCGCGCTGAGGTCGAGGTAAGGCAGGAAGGTCCTTTCGGCCGAATTTGGCTTTATGCCACAGGACAGCAGGAGAGCATAATTGATGAAAATGACAAAACTGAAAACATAAGCAACGCCAATCGGCCGAAACACCTTGATAGCGCTGATATTGATAATGAAAGAGTAAACCCGCGCCGCGATGATTCGCCGCATCACCTCCCTGGGGGAGATTAAAAAATGCTGGATCTAAACGAACTCGATAACATTGTCTTCTCTCTCCTGTTCGCATCCGACGAGCCATTATCGGCAAGAAGAATAGCGGCTGTCGTCAATGATACAAACGCTGCTGAGGTTAGAGATTCTCTGTTCCGTATAAATACGGAACTGCAAAATGGCAATTTGTGCATAAAACTTGAGAATATCGCCGGCGGATATCAGTTAACCACAAAGCCCGAATTTGCCAGATATATAGCAGGGCTTTACACCGGTAAAAGAAAGCACAGACTATCTCGCGCGGGTATGGAAACCCTCGCCATCATAGCCTATAAGCAGCCTGTTACCAGGGCCGCGATAGAACAGGTAAGGGGTGTCAACTGCGGAGGCGTGCTGTCGACTCTCATGGAAAGGTCCTTAATAAAAATAACCGGCAAGGATAAGGTCCTGGGCGCACCCTTCCTTTATGGAACGACAAGTGAATTTCTGGAATACCTCGGACTTAACAACTTAAAGGATCTGCCAACGATAGAAGAACTTGAATCCGTCCTTGAGACCAAGGAAAAAGAGGGGGAAGAAGACGAGCATGACGAGCCCGCTACCGGTGAAGTTCTATCCGCACGGCCGCTTGAAAAACCATTCGAGCAAGCCTCGGAAAAATCGGGTGTCGAATCTTCCGGACCGCTTCTCGAAGACCAAACAGCCCAAAACCCTTTCGATGAAAAATCCAAAAAACCCCAAAGCGATGCCGAGTCTTGACAATAAAGAGACTGTCCGCTTAAATCGCTACATGGCCATCCTCGGCCTCGGTTCGAGAAGGGCATGCGAGGATATAATAGCCGGCGGCAAAGTCACCGTGGACGGCCGCATAGTCCTGTCACCATCATTCAAGGTGATCCCGGGAATAAGCAACATCAAGCTCGGCGGCAAGAAGCTCGATCATTCTCCCAAAAAGATTATTTTGCTGATGAACAAACCCGAAGGGATTGTCACTACCGTCTCGGATCCCCATGGCAGAAAAACAGTCATTGATATATGCAGGAAACATAATTTCAGAATGCGTCTGTTTCCCGTGGGAAGGTTGGATTTGAATTCTTCCGGTGCAATCCTTTTGACCAACGATGGTTTGTTGTGCTACCGTTTGATCCATCCGAAATTTCAAATACACAAGGTTTATTATGTTCGAACAAGGGGACGCATCTTGGATAAAAAGCTCGCCAGGATGAGAAGGCTTGCGCAGCCTTCGTTGAAAACCGCCGAAAGAGGATTGAAAACTCCCCGCATTGAATTGATTAAAGACCTGGGCAAAGAGAACCTTTTGAAAATCGTTCTTTATGAAGGCAAAAACAGGCAGGTTAGAAAGCTCTGCGATGATGTTGGCCTGAAAGTGGTCAAATTAAAGAGAGTGGTGTTTGGCCCATTATCCATCAGGTCTTTATCGGTTGGTTCAATTCGCCCGCTTACAAAAAAAGAGATAGCCGAGATAAACAAAATTGCTGCATGGGAGGATGATGAAAAATGAATATTGAAAAATTGGCGAAACCATTTTTGAAAAACATCAAGCCGTACAAAGCCGGAAAGCCGGTGGAGGAAGCACAAAGAGAGAGGCAAACGGATAAACCTTTTATCAAGCTGGCTTCAAACGAGAATCCCAATCCTCCGCACAAAATCATCATCAATGCATTAACCGCGGCTCTTCCGGGCGCCAACCGCTATCCGGAATCGGGATGCTATTACCTGGTGCGCGAAATCGCAGGCCGCATGGGCGTTGCTCCGGAAGAGATTTTCATAGGCAATGGCTCGAATGAGATCATTGATCTCCTGGTTAGGGCTTTTGTAAAGAATGGAGAGAATGTCATTTATCCAACACCGGGCTTTGTCGTGTACGAAATGGTTTGTGCGATTTCCGGAGTAGAGAGAAAGGCTGTGCCTTGTTCAGATTTCCGAATCGATCTGAAAGCAATAACCGAAGCCACTGATGCCGAAACTAAAATGATTTTTCTTTGCAATCCCAATAACCCCACAGGAACTTACTTCAGTTCAAGCGAATTAAAGGAATTTCTGCGGAATGTTCCTGATAATATCCTGGTGGTCGTGGATGAAGCTTATTATGAATATGTCGATGCCGATGACTATCCGGACTGCCTGGCCTTGATGAAAGAAAGAAACACTCTTATTGTTCTCCGAACATTCTCCAAGTTCTATTCGCTAGCCGGAATCAGAGTTGGCTTCTCTGTTGCCGACAAAGCTGTTGTCGGGATTCTGCACAAAGTCAGGCAGCCGTTCAACGTCAACAGACTGGCCCAGGAAGCAGCCAGAGCGGCTTTGGCCTGTGAAGATTCTCTGCGGCCACAAGTTCTCGAAACCATTAAAGAGAGAACCGAACTGAGAAAAAAGATTGCAGAACTGGGATGCAAATGCCCATTGTCTCAAACAAATTTTCTTTATGTCGTACCTCCTGCTGTTCCTGGAGATATTTGCGAAATGCTTTTGGATCACGGAGTAATCGTAAGGAAAATGAAGCCTTTCGGCGGAGGAGAAAATTCCTTCAGGGTATCCATAGGTACGCAAGGGGAGAATTTAATGTTTATAACAGCCCTGGAAAAAGTCTTAACCGGCCGCCGTATTAAATAGCAGAGATTTTCATATCTACACAAGAACACCGTGATAAACAATAATCTAATTAAAGGATTCCAGATAGCCATAGACGGACCGTCGGGCTCCGGCAAAACCACGACGGCACGAATGGTTGCATCGAGGTTGGGATTGACCCATGTGGATACGGGTGCCATGTACAGGGCAGTAACACTGCAGGCGCTAAAAGAAAAATGTGATCTTGAGGACTCGGAACATCTTGGTGGACTGGCTGCAAAGTCAATAATAAAGTTCAAGGAATCGGCCGCAGGTCCGCAAAAAGTCTTTTTGAACGACATTGATGTTACTGTCGATATTCGCACACCTGAAGTTTCCAGACACGTTTCTCTGGTTAGTTCGCATAAATCTGTAAGGCGCGTTATGGCCCGCCTGCAACGCGTTATGGCCTCTCGCGGCGGTGTGGTCCTTGAAGGAAGGGATATAGGAAGCGTCATTCTGCCGTGCGCTGAAATAAAAATATTCCTTGTTGCTTCAATTGAGGAAAGAGCTCGCAGGCGCCAGCTGGAATTCGAAGAAAATGGAATAGACAAACCTCTGACAGAAATAAAAGAAGATATAGCCAAAAGGGACAATCTTGATTCTTCGAGGGAAATGAGTCCTCTTAAGAAACCGATAGGGTCGATGACTATAGATACCACCGATTTATCGATCGAAGAGCAAGTGCAGGCGGTGATATCACATGCAAGGCATACGTCCGAAAAGCTGGAACTGCTCCAAGCAGGTAAAAACACGTTGAGAAGGCGCTTCATATTCAGATTCGCCCAGGGCTTGATAAGATCTTTTTTTAGAGCAATTTGGGGCGTAAAGATTATCCGCGAGATAAATCTGGATTTGAACGAGAACTACATCTTTGCCTGCAATCATATTTCATACATGGATCCCCCTTTAATAGGTTCTTTTCTTCCGAGGGAAATTCATTTCCTGGCAAAAACCGAGCTTTTCAAAAATAAGTTGTTCTCCAGACTTATACGGTCCTTCAATGCCGTTCCCATCAAGCGGGATTCTTTTGACCGTGGAGCTATGAAATCTGTGCTTTCGTTGCTGACTAGAGGTGATTCACTGATGCTTTTTCCGGAAGGCACCAGATCCATGGGAAACGACCTGGGAAAACCGAAAAACGGAGTCGGGTACCTGGCCCTGAATTCCTCAATATCTGTCGTACCTGTTTATGTCCAAGGCAGCAATAAACTTATCGCCGCGCTCTTCAGAAAACCGCGCTTAGTAGTGGCGGTTGGTAAGCCGATTCGGCTGAGCGATCCCGCAATTGAGAACTGTAAAAACAGTTCAGGTTATAATGATTACAGCTTGATGGTAATGGAAGCCATTGCGGCGTTGAAGGAGCTTGCGAGCCCCCATCCCTGCAGTACATGAATTCTGCCTTCTTTGGCACAAAGATTCCTTTCTTTTCTATCCACAGGGCTTTAATATTAAGCGTATTTTTCACTTGCATTTAGCTTCAGACATTATTATTATCTTCTGGTTCCAAAGGAACAAATTTACTGTAAAAGGAGGAATTTTAATGCTCGAAGGAGTCCAAGGCGTTGAAAGCGCCGACAAGAGTGAAGAAAATCCACGCAAAGGAGGTGAAATCAAGTATTCAGGAGGGGGCCAACTCCGTTCACCTGCCTACGCACAGTTCGAAGTGCTCGATATAAATGAAGCGACAGACCCAGAACCGGCGGAAGATTCGAAAGAGTTTTCCGAGTTGGTGAACAGCCTTCAAAATCTCTTCACCGAGTTCGAAGAAGAAAAAATCGTCAAAGGCACTATAACTGAAGTCCGCGAGAACGAGGTTATAGTAGACGTTGGATTCAAAAGCGAAGGCGCAATCTCGCTCAATGAGTTCCGAGACAGGGATGAAGTGACCGTAGGAGATGAAGTGGATGTCTTCCTGGAAAAACTGGAAAATCAAGATGGCCTGGTCGTTTTATCGAAAGAGAAAGCTGATTTCTTCAGAGTCTGGGATGAAATCAAATCCGCTCACGACAGCGGGGAAATAATGGAGGGCAAGGTTGCCCGCAGGATCAAAGGGGGTCTTGTAGCCAACTTAATAGGCGTTGAAGCGTTTTTGCCCGGCAGCCAGATAGCTCTTCGTCAGGTACCAAACCTGGACGATCTAATTGGAGAGACCCTCAAGTTCAAAGTTATCAAGATTAACAGGCGAAGAAGGAATATCGTTGTTTCCAGAAGGGTAGTTCTCGAAGAAGAAAGAGCCGAACAAAAGCGATCCCTTCTAACCGAACTCGAAGTCGGACAGGTACGCGAAGGTGTTGTTAAGAATATCACTGATTTCGGAGCTTTTGTTGATCTTGGCGGAGTCGATGGACTTCTTCATTTGACCGATATGACTTGGGGAAGAATAAGCCATCCCTCGGAAGTCGTAGCGATCGGCAACAATTTAAAAGTGAAGATCCTGGATTTCGATAAGGAAAGAGAAAAAATATCTCTTGGCTTAAAACAACTCACCCCCTATCCATGGGATGGAGTTAACGATAGATATCCAGCCGATAGCAAGGTGCGTGGAAAAGTCGTCAGCATCACCGATTATGGTGCTTTTGTAGAACTCGAAAAAGGCGTTGAAGGATTAATCCATATATCGGAAATGTCATGGACGCGCCACGTCAAACATCCTTCCAAAGTTCTGGCCATCGGAGAAACCGTAGATGCCATGGTGCTCAAGGTCGATCAAGACAATCAAAAGATATCTCTTGGATTGAAACAAATAGAGCCCGACCCGTGGTCCACTATTGAAGAGAAATATCCTGTTGGGACCCGGCTTGCCGGAAAAGTAAGAAATCTTACAAATTTCGGCGCTTTTGTTGAAATCGAAGACGGGATAGACGGCCTTCTTCATATTTCCGACATGTCGTGGGCCAAGCGCGTGCGACATCCAAGTGAAGTTGTCAAAAAAGGCGATAAAATAGATATCGTCGTGCTGGATATCAGCCAGGAAAAAAAGCGCATCAGCTTGGGCATGAAGCAGCTAACCGAAAATCCCTGGGACAGGCTGGCGGACGAATATGCTGTTGATACGGTTACCGAGGGAAAAATTACCCGGGTTCTCGACCGCGGAGCCGTTGTCGAGCTTCGATCGGATGTCGAAGGTTTCGTTCCTATAGGACAAATGGGAAAGGAAGGCTTGAAGCATCCAGAGGAGTATTATTCCATAGACGATAATCTCCCTCTTAAAGTGATCAAGGTCGATCCCAAGAATAAACGTATCGTTCTCAGCGTAAGCCTCTACTTGAAAACTCTCGATGAGGATTCGGCCAACGAATTCCATGAAAAATTCCCATATATTGAGAGAACCGTGCATGATGGTGCCGATGAGACGCCAACCGCAGATTCAGGCGAGGCAAAACCAGCGGGAGACAATTCCGAGGATGCTCCACTCGAGAATTCAGACATTGAAGACGCCGCACCGGTTGAGGATTCTCAGGAAAAGAACGACGGCGGTGAGATATCGCTTAAGGAGGTACCTAAAGAGGCTCCTCCCAAGGACGGGCAGGCTGATTCTGATGAGGATCAGGTTCCACCCCAGCCACCCGACACCAACGAAAACTCGTAGACGGCGTCGAATTTCCGTACCGATTTTTCTGCATGGAAAGAGGAGCGATTAAAGCTCCTCTTCCTTTTTTCCGGGATTTTGCAGCTTGACTGTATAAATGAAAAAGGCCATGATTTATAAAAATATTTTTCAAAGGAGGTTCCGCCCGTGTGGCTGATAAGGAGTATCATAATACTTATTGGCGTAATAGCATTTTTATGGGTAGGCATGAACAACGCCGATCAAAAAGTACATTTCAAGTTTTTTACGGAAAACTTCGAACAGCTGTCTCTTAATCTGCTTCTTTTGATTGTTTTTGCAGCTGGAATGATTTTTTCCTTTCTCATCTCTATCATAAACGAATTTCAACTGAGAACGAACTTGAGCAAGCAAAGAAGAAAGTGTCAGAAGCTTTCAGAAGAAATTGCCGATCTGCGCAACCTACCTCTTGATGATGGAGAAGAGGATGACCGGAACAACAAAATGAGTAACGTAGATTTTTGAAGGGACTGAAGTTCAAATGACCGACAATCATCTGCTGCTGCCGGTACTGGGGCTGTTGGGTTTGGCAGGTATCCTGATATTCAGCCTTATTATTCGAAGGCGGATGCGCCGTCCCTCCTCATCAAACCCATACATGGAAGCTTTAAAGCTGCTCACAGCAGGCGAAAAGGATGGAGCTTTTAAGCAGCTCGAAAAAGCCGTAAGGCAGGGAGGTGCCCCTCCGGATGCGTATCTTAGGTTGGGACGGCTGCTCCGGGAGAGGGGTTTCACCGGCAAAGCGCTGCAGATGCATAAGAGCCTGACCGTAAATACAGCTCTCTCGCAAAGGGAAAAAGCTGATCTGATCCTTGATTTGGCCGAAGATTATGAGCGCATGGGCAAACCCGATAAGGCCATAAGGGTATTGGAATCCGCCTCAAACCTTGGAGATACGAAATCTACGGATATATTATTTACTCTCGGCCGGCTGTATAATAAAGCGAATGAATCAGAGAAGGCCTATGAAGTTATGAAGGACCTGAAGAAAAAAGGAGTTTTGGATGACGGAAGGCTCGCGCTGTTTCTTACAACCCAAGCCGAAAGATATATACAGGAAGGCAATGCAAAAGAAGCCTCAAAACTGCTTGGCCGGGCTTTAAAACACGACGACGGCTGCACCGCCGCTCTGGTCTATTCCGGTGATTTGGAATTTGCCTCAGGGAACATAGACAATGCGATGCAAAAGTGGAAAAAAGCAGCTCTTACTGCTAAAGATGCCGCATTATACGCTCTCGATAAGCTGGAGCGCACTCTTTTTGAAAGGGGGAAATTCAGCGATATTGAACGAATATATCGGGAAATTATCGATAAACGCGCCGATGATGAAAATGCCACGCTGTCTTTGGCCCGTTTTTACGTAAAGCAGGGTAAGCACGATGAAGCCTTGGAGCTTTTAAAGGAATATTCGACTTGGCATCCAAAATCCATTAAATCTCTTCTCCTGCTCTTTTCAATTCTTGCAAAAAAAGCAGACGTGGATGCGATCGAGCGCTTGGTAAAAGACTCTCTTTCGCGTTTCTCGACTGAGCATACATATAAATGCACGATCTGCGGTTTTCATTCAGATACAATTAGGCAGCATTGCCCTATTTGCAATTCGTTCTATACTTTTTCCTCATCCCATGACAGCGAAGCTCTGTAATACTGCATTAACCTTATTTATTATTCTTGCTCTTTCAAGCAGCGCCCTTGCTTCATCTTTGAAAGATGCAAGGGAATTCATTTCAAACCTTCAGTTCGATCGGGCAAAAGAAACTCTAATCGATATAGCGGTAAACTCAAAAGGGGAGGAGAAACAAAGAGCCCTGCTGCTTCTCGCTTCTCTCAAGCGTTCTTCAGATGAAGCTGAAATCTTGTACAAGGAAATCCTCGATATAGATCAATCAAGCGCAGCAGCAGGCAGCGCCCTGCTTGAAATAGCGAAAATACGCTTTGCAAGTGGAAAATATAACGAAGCTCTGGATATCCTTCGCAATAATCCGCAGTCGGCAAGCTCCCGTGAATACTTGTACTTTGAGGGCCTTGCGGCTTTGATGTCCAGGGATTTCAGCACTGCTAAAAATACTTTATTATCTATAAGAAAGGGGAAATATGCTCCGTGGGCTAATCTTGCCCTCGCAGAAATCGCCGTAGAGGAAAATAACAAGGAGGAGGCATGCGGACGTTATCAGGCTCTTGCCAACGCCATGATTAATCCTGTTGCGATGTACAAGTTCGGCGAGTGTCTCGAGGGTCGGGGCAATATAGACCGGGCGGAAAAACAGTTCAATGAAATCATTCGCAATTTCGAATCAACTCCTGAAGCCGTTCTTGCGTCGGAAAAGCTGAAAGCTCTTTCAAAACGCAATCTCGTTTTAAATGACATCTCCCACTATAAAGGCACGGATCGACTGCCTTCGGGTTTTACAATCCAATTCGGTTCTTTCCGCGACAGGAGGAACGCCATCAAGCTTGCAGAAGAACTGAAACAAAAACTTCCCGGCGTTAGAATTGATACGGACCTCGTTAACTACCGCGAGCTTCACCGCGTTCGCTACGGTTATTTCGAATCGCGCAGCGACGCTGCTGCGGAAACAGATAAAATCAAGAATAGACTGCATTTAGAACCTACGATCATGAAGATGCCCTAGAAATGAACCGCAACATCACGCCTTTAATGGCTCAGTACAAAGAAATTAAGAATAGCTACTCCGATTGCGTGCTGCTTTTCAGGGTTGGCGATTTCTATGAGACATTTTATGAAGACGCAGTTGAGGTATCGGAAATACTAAACATCGCCCTGACTACTCGTGATAAGAAGAAAGACAACCCGGTGCCGCTTGCCGGCGTTCCCTTTCATGCCGCTGAGAATTACATAAGCCGGCTTTTATCCGCAGGCAAGAAAGTAGCCGTGTGCGAACAAGTGGAAGATCCCTCCTTATCCAAGGGCCTTGTAAAAAGAGAAGTAGTGGAAGTCATTACTCCGGGAACCGCAATGAATCCGCAGTTATTGAGCGACAGCGAAAATAATTATTGCCTGGCGGTGTGCGTTAAAGATGATTTTGCAGCCGCATCTTTAATAGATGTGAGCACAGGAGATTTTCACTGCGGTTCGGGTCCGGTTAAAAACCTTCATTATCTGCTGCAGGGCATTAAGGTAACGGAAGTGATATGCAATGATTTCAAGGAAGTGCTGAACCCGCTGTTCGATGCGTTGGGAAGCCCATTCCAAAACAGCGACAAAGGCGCATATTTCACATCGGAGATCGCCCTTGAAGCGCTTCGAAAGCAGTTTCAGGGGACGGACTGCGAATACATTTCGGAATTGGATGAGATTGAAGGCCTGGCCGCAGGCGCGCTTCTCCATCATTGCCGAAGCATGAAAGGGGACGATTTGCCGCAGGTGGTCGAAATCAAAAGATTCGAGCCCGCAGCCCGCATGGCCCTTGATGAAGAGACAATAGCCAATCTTGAACTCTTCAAGCCTCTTAGAGGCAATTCCACCGATGCCACGCTTATTAAAATCATAGACCACACCAAGACGCCTATGGGAGCCAGGAAACTCCGGGCATGGCTGCAGCGTCCACTGGCTGATAAGAAGAAGATAGAGGCCCGTCTGGAAGCCGTGTCTGAACTGCATGAGAACCCCTTGGTCTTGGAAGCTCTCAGTTTGAGTTTAAAAAGAATCTCGGATGTGGAGCGTTTGGCATCCAGGATAGCCGCTAAAAAGGCCGTCCCGCGGGAACTCATTGCACTCAAAGAGTCCATCGAGAGAATTCCTTTGGTAAAACGCGCACTTGATGGGCGCAAAGCCCCCCTGCTAATTGAGCAGGCCGGTATGGTATCCGCCCACGAGACCCTTGCCGAGATTATCGACAAGGCGATTGTTCTCGATCCACCCGGACATTTGCGCAACGGCGGAGTGATAAAAAAAGGATTCGCAGACTCTCTCGATGACCTGATAGACAAGAGCGAGGGCGCCAAGAAATGGATAGCCGGTCTGCAAGCACGCGAACGAGGTCGAACCGGAATTTCCGGACTCAGGGTGGGGTACAACCGGGTATTTGGATATTATATTGAAGTCTCCAAACTGAATTCGGCATCAGTTCCTGACGATTACATAGCAAAGCAAACACTCGTCGGCTCACAGCGCTATTATACCCAGGAGCTTAAAGACCGTGAGCAGTTGATTCTTGAAATTGAAGAAAGAAGAATTGAATGTGAGCAGGAGGTTTTTAACCGCTTGTGCGCTGAAATAGCATCGAACCTGCCTGTTCTACAACGCACCTGCGGCGCTTTGGCGGTTATCGATTCGATTCAGTCATTGACTGCGGCGGCAATAAAATTCGGGTATGAAAGGCCAATTATAGATGATTCCAGAATCCTTGAAATCGTCTCCGGCCGCCATCCGGTTCTCGAACAAAACGTAAAAACTGCGTTTGTTCCCAACGATCTGTACTTGAATCCCGAAACCAGGCAGTTTGCGCTTTTGACAGGACCCAATATGTCAGGGAAAAGCACCTTTCTGCGTCAGTCGGCTTTGATAACCATAATGGCTCATATGGGATCATTCGTTCCTGCCGACAGAGCGACAATCGGTATAGTTGACAAGATCTTTACGCGTGTAGGCGCCAGCGACCGTCTCAGCAAAGGGCAGTCTACCTTTCTTGTAGAAATGGATGAAACCGCCCATATACTCGATAATATGACCGACAGTAGCCTGCTGCTCCTGGATGAAATTGGCAGGGGTACGAGCACTTTTGATGGTTTGAGCATAGCTTGGGCGGTAACCGAATATGTACTTCAGGGTATAAAAGCTCTGCCGAAAACACTTTTTGCAACACATTTTCATGAGTTGACCCAACTTAAAAACTCTTATCCAAAACTGGTCAATCTAAAAATTACTATCAGGGAATGGGAGAACGGCATAATCTTTTTGCGAAAGATACTTCCAGGGACCAGCGAACGGAGTTTCGGTATACACGCCGCGCGCGTAGCCGGGCTGCCGGAAATTATCCTGGAGCGGGCGCAGGAAATCCTGGATTCATTGGAAACCCGAAGAGATCTGCTCTCCGATTCGGTCAGCATCATCAATAAGAATATGGGTCAATATAAATTATTTGGCAATTCCATTATAAATGAAGTAGATAGCGATCATTCATCAAGTAATACTTTACAGGCACTCAAAGAATATCTCGACCAATTTGATATTAACGACATTACTCCTCTGCATGCCCTGCAGATTCTCAAGACTTTAAAGGACATGCTGCCCCGTTAGCCCCGTCAAATTCGCCCGTTTTCCCCTGCTGGTCCATAATTTGCTAAAATATGAATGGGGATTATGCCTATTTATGTCCTGACGGAGCGAGAGTGTTATAAATGGCTAAAAATTCAGGCGTTACATGTGCTATCCTCGGTGGCCGTGAAAAGGATCTGCAGATTCTGAGTGAGTTGCAGCGCCGGGATAATGTGCGCATTTCATTCATCTATGAAAGCATACCGAATGCTATAGGTCTTGAAATCGCGGAGATTCTTGGAATAACGCGTTTTAGCAGTCCTCCGCAAGCATTTCCCGAAGATTTGGATTTCATCATCGTATCCGAACCAAGGGAGCGTTTTAATGACATCCTCAAGCTGTTGAGCAAATCACCAGCTAAAATAATATCCTCTCAAGAAGCTTTGAACTCGATTTGCCGGGATGAGCCGCGCGAATCTGTCGAAACCGAAGCAGCCCACGGAGATATCTATGCCATCGAGGACGCCCTGGGCGCTCTCGAAAAGATCTTCAATAAGAAAGAACTCCTCAAATTTCTTCTCGACATTGCGGTGCGCGCGGCAAAGGCATCCACCGGATCGATCATGCTTTATTCTCCGGACACATGCGATCTTTATATCGGTTATGCTATAGGCTTGAGTGAGAAGGTAATAAAGAAAACGCGGCAAAAACTCGGCGAAGGCATCGCGGGCTCTGTCGCCAGGCAAAAGAGGGCTAAATTAATTACACTTGCACCGGATGATGTCCTCTATGAGGGCGATCGCGAAAGAGTTGATATCGGCACCTCGATTTCCGTTCCTCTCTTATGGGAAACGCGGCTTTTGGGCGTTTTAAATGTTTCTACGGCCCGAAGCGAGCGCGAACTCGATAAAAGCGATTTCGAGAATCTCAAGCGGATCTCGAGGCGCATTTCTAGAGTCCTTTTCGAGTCTTTAAAAGTCCAGGAAACTCGAATAAACACCCACGCGCGAAACCTTGGAAATACCGTTGGAAAATTATTGGAAAAGACCGCTTCTTTCGAAGAAAAATTTTCCCTGCTTGCCGATTATTTGGGGGAAATACTGGGAATGAAGACGGTGGAGATATATCTCAATACTCATGAGGGAGATTGGTTTCTCCTGGGAGGCTCCAACAGCCGGCAGCCTCAAGGGTATGAAAAAGTACACAGCAGGAACGGTCTTCTATCAAAATGTTTCCTGGACCAGAGGCCGATCATTCTAACCGAAAAAACGGATAATGCTGATATCTCGAACGAGATATCGTCATTGATATACCATCCTTTAACCATCACGCAGCCCATTGGCGTCCTGATAGCCGAATTTGACGAAAATTATAAGCAGCAGGAATTTCTCATGGTAAAAGATTCCGTATGTATCGAATTAGCGAGTTTTATATCATCAGAAGTAAGAGCCCGAAAGATGAAAAGAGAACTCGAGACAATGAGCATGGTTTCCGATTCAGTTCCGTCGCTTTTAACATGTAGAACTTCTGAAGAACTCGCCGAATGCCTGGCAAAGATTCTTGCGGACACGCTTGAATGCCTCCGCGTATCGGTTAAGCTCGGACGATCTTCCGACACGAGCGAATCTGTCACGAGTATCTTTGAAAAAGAAGACGTGCCTGGCATTGATTGGCAAATCGAAGACGAAAAGATATTCTCAAAACTTGCTTCTCAAAAAGAGGCTTTTTCCAAAGCAGTCCTTGCATTTGATATTAAGATTCACCAGCGGCGGGAACCGTTTTCATCGCTGTTGGGCGTTCCCATAATGAGAAACAATGAACTTTTCGGAGGGATTATCGCATATGATAAACGTCCTTCGGACCCCATGCAAGAAGGAGTGTTTTCGGATTTCGACCGGACAACAATAAACCATGTTCTGTCGCTTGCAGTGCCGGTTCTTGAGGCCGTTAGAAGCGAAGAACCTCTTCAGCTCGAAAAAGCGGAGTCTTCTTATGAAACCGTTCTCGAAGATAACATGTCGCGCGCCATTCGGGTATGCCAACGGGAAATCCAAAGATCAGACAGGTACCATCATTCATTCTCCGTACTTATGTTCAAAGTCCCTTCAATTTCGGAAATGTTCGGCGATGATTATTCACATGCCCTTGAATTGATCGAAGAGATGACCAGAGGGATTCGCACACGGACCAGAAAAACAGATTATCTCTCATGGATTGCCAAGGACAGATTCGTGCTGATATCTCTTGAGGGAACAAAAAGGATCAGATTTCTCATATCCCGCATCAAAGTCTACCTGGAGAAAGATCTGAGCTCGGCCGGCCTGGATGAGGTCAAAGGTTCAGCTCTATCCATTGGATTGGCATCATATCCCGGAAAATCGCGAAGCGCGAAAGAGCTTTTCGTCGAAGCCGAAACCGCTTTCGATCCTGACTATGAATGATAGTTTTCAACAGAAAAATTCCTCGTATTTGTCATTTCAACCCCCGCCTCGTTGCCAAATAAACATCTTCATGATATTGTACATTTAAGTAAACCAATTCATCGGGGGTAAAATGGGCAAAATAAAGTGCCTGCCTGAGCAGATATCCCGCCAGATAGCGGCCGGAGAAGTTGTCGAAAGGCCGGCTTCAGTCATTAAGGAACTCATAGAGAATTCTTTGGATGCGGGCGCAAACGTATTGAAAATCAGTATAGCCGACGGCGGAATCGGCGCAATGGAAGTCTCCGACAACGGCACCGGGATGGCACAGGACGATCTTCGGCTGTCATACAGAAACTTTTCCACAAGCAAGATTTCCTCTCCCGAGGATTTGTTCCGCATAAGTACTTATGGATTCAGGGGAGAAGCACTGGCCAGTGTTTCTTCTGTGTCTAAAATGACTATAACCAGCAGTTCGAATAACAACGGCGAAGGTTGGAGCATTAATGCTGTAAAAGCCGCGAATCCGCAGATTGTTCCAGCCCCTCATGAGCGGGGAACTACGGTCAAAGTAGAGAATCTGTTCTACAATACTCCTGCGAGACGAAAATTCCTTAGATCCAATGCGGCCGAAAAAAAGAAGATATTCGATACGATTTTGACTTACGCGATGCTGTGCCCGGATATAGAATTTCATTACAAGGACGATGGCAGGCACGTACTCGATATTTTGCCTGCGGATAATTGGAAAGCGAGAATTTCGGCGGTTATCGGCTCAACTTCAATGAAGCACATGGTCGCGCTGGAATCCGGAGATTCTAATATCAGAATAGAGGGATATACAAGCCTCCCCGCGCTTACTCGGGCAAACAGAAGCAATCAATTCTGCTACATCAACGGGCGCATGGTCAGAGAAAAAACCATCATGCATGCTTTGAATGAGGCTTATCGTAGAATTAACCCTCCGAAACGTTTTCCGATAACGGTTCTTAAAATACAAATGCCTTCAGGAGAAGTGGATGTAAATGTCCATCCCAGCAAATTGGAAGTCAGGCTCCATAATCCCGGCCTTGTGCATTCGGCTGTTACAAAATCTGTCCGCGCCGCATTATCCTCGAATTCGGAAAGCTCTTTCGATGTAAGTTACGATCATGAAGCCAAACATCACTCAACCCCTGGAAAGGATAATCTTGATATTTCCACACCTGAGCTTTTCAGCGGCCCGAACGCGAACGATGCCGGAGAATCCAGACCCGATGACAATATAATTTCTATCCAATCCCGGATTAAAAACGTTTACGTGGATTTCATGACCAAACAGCTTCCGCCCAAGAATGTTTCATCACAGCTTTCTCTAAGATCCGATCAATCAATTGAAGGAACAGCTCTTGACGTTGGAGAACTAAAAAATAAGCATCTTGCGGAAACCGGGCTCTTTTGGCAGTTCAACAAGAGTTTTATTTTCATTCAAGTCCACGGGGGATTGGTTATAATCGATCAGCACGCCGCACATGAGCGTATAATCTTTGATACAAGCAGACAAAACATTGAAAAATCCATATCAGTATCGCAGCAGATTCTCTTTCCAATACATCTCGAATTATCCTTGAGTGAACTGGATGTTTTCCGCTCTTCTCGGGGCATTTTTGAAAGACTTGGTTTTGTGATTGAGCCTTTTGGCGGCAAAAGCATTCTCGTACGCGGATATCCTCAGGGATTAAAGAACTGGGAGGAAGGCAGGTTGCTCATCCAGATTTTCGATGACATAGTTCATAACCGAGTGCCTGGCAAAGATCACGGCGACAGCATACTCGCCAGCTTCGCTTGCAGGAGCGCTGTGAAAGCAGGACAAAAGCTCAGCAGCGCTGAAATGCGCCTGTTGGCTGATCAACTTTTCGCTGTCGATCATCCATACTCATGCCCTCATGGAAGACCCACTATTCAGAGAATATCTTTGAAGCAGGTCGAGAACTGGTTTCAACGCTGAATTATAGGGTCCCTCCGGATTGAAGCAATATGAAAAACACGAATAACCGCGGTCTATCTTTACCTGCAAGCATTGCCGTAATGGGCGCCACTTGTACGAGAAAATCTCATCTGGCGGTGGTTTTGGCCGAGGCCTTCAACGGAGAAATCATATCGATGGATTCCAGGCAGGTTTACCGCGGCATGGATATCGGCACCGCCAAGGCTTCAAAGGATCAGCGAGGCGGCATAGTACATCATCTGCTGGATATTCTCGACCCCGATCAGGAGGGGAACGCAGGCACTCATGCCGTGCTCGCGTGCGAAGTCATGGAGCAAATTCTGAATGCCTCCCGCGTGCCAATTCTGGCGGGAGGCACCGGTTTCTATTTTCGCGCATTGTTCGAGGGGCTGATAGAAATAAACATCTCCACAGAACGCCTTGCTGTTGAACGGAATGAATTGAACAAAAGGTCTATCGAGGGTCTCTACCAACAGCTTCAGTTAGTCGATCCGGCACGGGCACGGGAGGTGTCACCAAACGATCGGGTCCGGATAACCCGCGCGCTGGAAGTTTTCAACATCACAGATAAACCGATTTCCGAGCATTTTAAAAACACAGAACCCTGCACGAGTCGACGCCCCTTGAAAATCATCCTTACCATGCCTCGATTCGATCTGCGCAATCGGATTGCAAAACGCTGTCGGGAGATGTTTCAAGCAGGGTGGATCGATGAAGTTAAAATGCTTTTATCTTCCGGATATTCTTCCAGCTCGCCTGGGATGAACAGTCTTGGATACAGGGAAATTTGCATAGCTCTTGAGACGGGGCGAGATCCTCGAACCGAAATAGACAGGATAATCGATCTGACCCGCCAGTATGCCAAGAGACAGGAAACATTCTTTAGAAAAGAACAGAATGCAGTTCGTTTTGACGCTACTTCCGGCGAATTTCCGGAAAACGTGATTACTTATGCAGCGCGCTTCTTCACTTTAAATACAACTTGACATAATCAATCTAACATGATAACAGACTTAATGTTAATAAGAGCGGGCATAACTCAGTTGGTAGAGTATCAGCTTCCCAAGCTGAGGGTCGCGGGTTCGAATCCCGTTGCCCGCTCCATTTTGGAAATCTACTACCTTGCATAAAATATCAGGAATATCAGTTTTATTATCTGCTTTTCTTTTTTGGGCTTTTTCAATGTCTTGCACTACACACAGACACGCAGCGGGAAACGCATCGCTTCAAAAAGCGCTTGATGGCTATATCCATGGTAAAACCTCCACGGCGCTGGAAGAGTTCAAGCGATTGACCGAGATGCTCGAAGGCGAAGAGCTGGCAAGGGTCTATTTATATATGGGCAGGTGTTACATCAATCTTGGCAGAATGGACGCGGCTGCCGATGCTTTCAGAATGGGCAGGGCAATAAACGGCGCCGAGCCCTTTGATGAATACCTTCAATATATTAAAAACTCATTTGAGGCGTCTCCTAAATTCATTGTCAGGGCCGGCAGAGTTACAAGAGCTCAATTGACACATCTTTTTTCCATTTATTTCGCAGAGTATTTAAGCGGCGGCAAAACCGCCTCTGTGTCTTATGGAGAACCCGGAACACGCCTGGCGGAAAATGAAATAGACATGATCGTCGAAGCGGGTATCATGCCTTATCTTCCGGATGAACAATTCCATGGTGAAGCTTTTGTTACCCGAGAAGCTTTTTATTTTTTCTCCGCGCTGGTTGCCCATAAGATTGCTCAGATTGGAATCGAGAGAATGAAGACGATATTTCCCGGTTGCTATCCGGCGGACCGTAAATCCGAATACGGAGAGATTTCAGAGATAGACGGTAATTTTATATCAGGCAGAGAAGTTGTTGAAACCCTGGACAAAATAGCTCTGGAAGCAGGCTCCAGATGAAAGAACACCTTGAAATTATTTCTCTAAATGATCCTTCCCTGAT
Organism: uncultured bacterium; assembly: GCA_964654695.1. GTDB lineage: Bacteria > Krumholzibacteriota > Krumholzibacteriia > WVZY01 > WVZY01 > CAZZKJ01. The sequence goes on from CAZZKJ010000005.1 coordinate 62,704, forward strand.
GGGAATAAAGGAAGACCTACTGCGAGCAGGCGACAGGATAATAGGTATTAACGGGCATAATATAGGCGATCAACTGGATTTTTATTATTACTGTGACGGCTTGGACAGGGCGTCTTTGAAAATCAGAAAACGCAATGGAATGATGCGCGAGATTACTCTGGATTCAGAAACGCTTCGGGCTCTCGATATAAAATTTGCGCCAATGAAGTTTCAAAGATGCCGCAATAAATGTCCATTTTGCTTCGTCGACCAGATGCCAAAAGGTCTTCGTCCATCTTTATATTTAAAGGATGAGGATTACAGGCTGGGATTCCTGTACGGCAATTATACCACAATGAACGATATATCCGATACGGAGATCGATCAGATTGTTGTTCAAAATCGCCAGCCTCAATACGTATCGGTTCATGCAATCGATCCCGGGATCAGGGAAAACATTTTTGGGCGCCCCATCAAGCGCAACATTATGGATACATTGAGAAAACTTACGTCCGCAGAAATTGGAATTCATGCACAGATAGTCCTTTGCCCCGGATTGAACGACGGCAGGTCGCTGGAAGATACGGTGGAAGCTCTAGAAAGCCTTGGCAGTGGCATTCTGAGCTTATCCGTCGTTCCCGTCGGGCTTACACGGTACAGGGAAGGACTCCCCGAAATCAGACGTTTTAAGACGGAAGAATATCCCGTTATCATCGATCAGGTCGAATCTTTTCAGAGCGCTTTTCTGGACTCGCCGAGAAAGAGCCGTTTCGTTTTTCTATCCGATGAATGGTACTTGGGTTCGGACAGCTCTTTGCCGTCTTCGGTAGCTTACGAAGGATTTCCTCAGATTGACAACGGCGTGGGAATGTCTCGCGATTTCATAGAATCCTCGCTTCTCGATTTGGCTGATTATCCTCCTCCCATCGACTTGGGCCTTGCGGTAATCGCAACAGGGGAATTAGGAGCGCGTGTTTTCAATAATTATATTTTCCCGGCCTTGGAGAATGATGGAGTTGTCACGATGCCGGATCTGCGAGAAGTCGAAAACAAATTTTTCGGTACCGGCGTGACTGTGTCCGGGCTTCTGGTTTTTGAGGATCTTGTCGAAGCTCTTAAGGACATCGATGCCGATACGGTAATATTTCTTCCGCCTAATACTTTGAACTACGAAGGAAGATTCATCGACGGTCCTAATATGGAGCACTTTGCCCATGAAATCGAAGCTTCGGTTATAATACCGGAATCTTCGCTGGTAAAGAATCTGCATTCGATGACGCAAAATGGAGGGAGAAATGCATGAAAGCTCTCCCCAAAGTTGCGATAGTCGGCAGACCCAATGTTGGCAAATCCACATTGTTCAACCGCCTCGCAGGAGGAAGAAGGGCGATTGTGCACGAAACATCCGGCGTTACCCGGGATGTTCAACGTGCTGAAACGGATTGGAACGGAGTTCTATTCATAGTGATAGACACCGGCGGTCTGTTTTCTGGAGACAAGGATTCACTGACTATGCAAGTCGAGGAAAGGGCTTTAAAAGCAGCTTTCGAAGCCGACGCGCTCATCATGGTAGGTGATGCAAAGTCGGGATTGACCGGTGTGGATGAAGCTGTTGCTTCCAAACTTAGAAGCTCCGGTCTGCCGATTCTGGTTTGCGCAAACAAAGCGGAAAGGGGAGGCGGGGCAGGCAGCGAATTTTTCAAGCTGGGATTGGGAGAAGTATACGAGATAAGCGCGCTTCATGGTACGGGAACAGGAGATATGCTTGATGATTTGGTGTCCGTACTTCCAAAACAGGGGCGGTTTTCCGAAAAAAGCGACCTTAAAATCGCCCTAATCGGAAAACCAAATGTAGGCAAGTCCAGCGTTACAAACGCTCTTATCGGAACAAACGTAAGCATTGTCCATGAAAGACCGGGAACCACACGGGACAGCATCGATCTAAAATTGAAATGGCAGGGGCGCGATCTCACGCTGGTGGACACGGCCGGTGTGAAAAGAAAATCAAAAAACCAGGATCCGGTAGTCTCTATTACGGCTTTAAAAAGCATTGAGGCAGTTAATAGGGCGGATGTAATCGTTCTCATGCTCGATGCTTCTCAACCGGTATCCAACCAGGATTTGAAGGTTGGCGGTTACGCTCATTCCGCCGGCAAAGGAATATTAATCTGCCTCAACAAATGGGACCTGATAGAAAAAAACGACAAGACCAGCAAAATATTTGAGGATAATATAAGAGACAAATTTTCTTTTTTGAGCTATGCCCCCATCCTGTTCATATCCGCACTTGCCGGACAGAGGATAGCTAAGATTATGCCATTGGTGTGGGAAATCAAGGAAGCCCGCGAGAAAAAGATACGAACCAGCGAATTGAACAAGATTCTTGAGCGCGTGATATCTGCGAACCCTCCGTCATATCATGCCGGCGGCAACGGGAAAATTTATTATGGTACTCAAACGGACAGTTCACCTCCAAGATTTTCGCTTTTTGTAAACAATGCGGCCTTCTTTGACAGATCGTACATAAGATATATTAATAACCGTCTAAGGGATCATTTTCAATTCAAGGGAACAAGAATCAGAATCAATCTCGTCGGCAAGAAAAAAGGTAAATCGTGATAGCTTTTCTCTTAGCTGCGCTGAGCGGCTATCTTTTAGGCTCGATTCCATTCAGCTTTCTAGCTGGGAAAATATTCCAGGGGATAGATCTTCGCAAGCACGGAAGCGGCAACCTTGGAGCTTCGAACGCTTTTAGAATTCTCGGACCGAGAATTGCCCTTTTCGTTCTCCTGTTCGACGCTGCCAAGGGATATATGCCCGTTCATTTTGCTTGCGCGTCTAATCAAGCATCCGCAGCCTGGGGTTTTTCCTCCTGTCCGGTTCATTATCTAATGATCGGCGCGGCACTGTCGGCAGTTTTAGGGCACATGTTCTCTGTCTTTATAAGGTTTTCCGGCGGTAAGGGAATTGCCACATCCGCGGGGGCTTTTTTGGCGCTTTCACCTTGGGCTTTTCTGGGTGCTTTCGCCGTTTGGGGTTTCGTGTTCTTTTTTACGCGTATTGTCTCCATCGCCAGCTTGGCGGGCGTGGTATCTTTGCCGTTGTGCGTTTTTCTTGCAGGACGTTTCGGGCTTTCAGCGAGCCACTGGTCGTTTCTGGCCCTTTCTTCAATTCTAGCACTCGCTGTCGTTATAAAGCACCGCGGCAACATTCAAAGAATCGTGGCTGGAACAGAGCCCGCTCTGGCCAGAAAGAAGAAGTAGCTGCATGAAAAATAAATTACGAATAGCCGTACTCGGCGCCGGAAGCTGGGGAACCACAATCGCTGTTCTCTTGAGTGAAAACGGGCATGATGTCGGGCTCTGGGAATTTTTCGACGATCAGGCAGCGGCTCTTAAGAATGACGGTGAAAACAAGAAGTTTCTGCCGGGAATCACCATTCCCAAAACGATCGATATCACGTCAAACCTTGAACAAGTTCTCAAAGATTCGGATATCACGGTCTTTGTCGTGCCGTCCCACGTTACCAGGCAAACTGCGAAATCCTCCGGCGCTTGCGCTTCATTCAACCGCAAAACATTGGTGGTGAACGCGGCAAAAGGCCTTGAGGAAGGAACGCTCAAGCGTATGAGCGAAGTGCTTATGGACGAACTTCCCATAGAGGATTCCCAACTCTTTTGTTTGATAGGTCCTAGTCACGCTGAGGAAGTTAGCAGGCATATGCCCACGTCGGTGGTGGTTGCGGGCGCCAAGAACCCGGCCATGCAAAGGGTTCAGAAGGCTTTTTTTTCTCCCTATTTCCGGGTTTACACGAATGAAGATCTCCTGGGTGTCGAAATTGCCGTAGCACTAAAGAATGTTATCGCTATAGCCGCCGGCGTGTGTGATGGGCTTGGATACGGCGATAACACCAAGGCGGCACTTCTTACAAGAGGACTCGTGGAAATAGCCCGTCTGGGATGTGCCATGGGTGCAAGGAGGGAGACGTTTTCCGGTCTGGCGGGAATCGGCGATCTCATCGCCACTTGCTGCAGCAGGCACAGCCGCAACAGGTATGTAGGCGAAAGAATAGGGGCCGGCGAAACCCTCGACCGGATTCTCGGTGAAATGGTTATGGTCGCAGAGGGTGTGCGCACGGCCGGAGCAGCAATCCAACTAGGAAAAAGACTTGGCGTGGAACTGCCGATAATAGAAAGCACCGCAGGAATTCTTTTCGAGGGCAAATCGCCCGAAGATGCTTTGAGCGATCTTATGAACAGACCGCTTCAGGATGAAATGAGCTGGATAGTGTCTGAACGCGACAGATAGGCAATCGAAAGGGGAGTTCAATGAGATACAAGACAACACTGGCCAAAATGTACTATTCAATCAGCGAAGTCAGCTCGATGACAGGTGTAAAACCGCATGTTCTCCGATACTGGGAAACGGAATTTCCGAGTCTGAAACCCAAGAAAAACCGGGCCGGCAACAGGAATTACAAATCGAAAGACATTAAATCCATTCTTGTTATAAGAGATCTCCTTTACAAGGAAAAATTCACCATAAGCGGTGCTCGTAAAAAACTTAAAGAAGCCTACGGTAATCCCGACAAGCTTATGAATCAAATGCAGATTCCTTTTTCCGATCCTCAAGCCCGGCACATGCTTCAAACCATCAGGAACGAATTAGAAGAATTGAAGAACCTGATTGATAATGGCAGCGATGCAGCTGATAGATGATGCAGCTTTGACTCTGTTTCAGAATGAACTTGAAGATCTTTCATCTCGATGATAGGATTTAATCTTGAAGGTCGGGGCGTGGCGCAGTCCGGTAGCGCACTAGCATGGGGGGCTAGTGGTCGCTGGTTCAAATCCAGTCGCCCCGACCATTCTAATTCAACTCGCCGCCAGTCAGTCTCCGGTCAGATCCGACCATGATTGCCCTTTTTTTCTATAAGCTGGGCGCTCTGATAGCGCGCATTTGCCCCGAAAGAGTTTCGCGCTTAATTGCATTGCTTCTCGCCGATTCTCAGTATATCTTCCGTTTCGGGTCTAGAAGGAACGTGAAATCCAATTTGAGATTAATATTGGACGTCAGAACCAATGCAAAATTTATAAATAAATGCGCTAAAAACGTCTTCAGGAACTTCGCGCAGTGCGTTCGTCTTTTTCTCAGCATTCCGTATATCGACAACGCCGAACTCTCCTCACGCTGCGATTACACAGAAATTGATAATGTCCTTGAACATCTGGAAAAAGGGAAGGGAGCCGTCTTCGTTTCGGCCCACATAGGACCATGGGATCTGGGAGGAGCGCTGATGCTGGCCCGCGGTGTTCGCCTGCATACGGTAACCCTTGACCATCCTTCGCGGAGAGTAACAGGTTATTTCAACGAACGGCGCAAAAAAGCCAACTTATCAGTCTACTCCCTGGAAGATTCTTTCCAAAAACTTCAAAACGCACTTGAAAATGGGGAACACGTTGGGCTTCTCATCGACAGGGAATACGGCAAGATTCATCGGACGTACGATTACTTCGGCATTCCTACAGCCCTTCCCAACAGCCACCTTCTTCTCGCCGCCAAGACGGGCGCGCCTATTGTATTTTTGAGCATTCTATGCGCGCCTGGAGACAGATTCAAAACGATTTGCAAGGGTCCTTATCATATCGGCCGCGGGAAGCATAGACAAAAATCCATGGATGAAGTGCAGCGTTGCTGCTTAAAGGACATTGAAACAGTTATAAAAACTTATCCGAATCAATACTTTCATTTTCTTCCGCTGGCAGCGCGATCGGAGTAAAATAATTTTGATGTCCGTTCTTGCAAAAACTGCGGTCGTAGTTCCGGCATTCAACGCCGGCGAGAATCTTTCGGGTGTAATAAGTGAGATATCTTCCATCATTCCGAGAGACCGAATAATAGTAGTGGACGACGGTTCGGTCGACAATACTTCCAATGTTGCTTCTTCTCTGAGTGTAATCCTGCTGCGTCATGAACGGAATTTAGGAAAAGGAGCCGCCCTTATGACCGGGATAAAGGCTGCTTCCGATCTGAAAATGTCGTTCATTATCACAATGGACGCCGACGGACAGCATAATCCCAGGGAGATAATGAAATTCATCGATGCCGCAGAGCAAACCGGAGCGGACATAATAGTCGGCGACAGGATGAGCGATACAAAAGATATGCCCAGGATCAGGATAATAACCAACAAACTGACTTCCTGGGTTGTTTCCAAAATGGCCGGACAGGCGATCCCCGATTCTCAAAACGGCTATAGACTGCTGAAAACCAGGATATTTGATAAAATCAGCATTGTCACAAATCGCTACGATACCGAGTCTGAAATACTTATAAAGGCAGGGCGAGCGGGAGCGATGATAGGATCGGTGCCGGTGGAAACAATATATAAAGGAGAACAAAGCTCCATTCATCCGCTGGTGGATACATACAGATTTTTGCGCATGGCGATCATGAGTTTTTTCTGGTAACATAAGCGCAATCAGCTTATATTAGATTTTTATTATTTGCCGGGCCTCAGTAACGATATTATTCAAAAGAAGCCCGGCCGTATTTTTTTTAATGGAAGTGACAGATGAAGACTATTCTGCTTACGAATGATGACGGAATAAACGCGGCCGGACTCTCTCTTCTTGAGGAATCCCTGCGGGATCTTGGTAAAATCAAGATCATATCTCCAAAAAACGAGCAAAGCGCAAGCAGTCATTCTCTAACCCTGCGCGACCGGATAGGCGTTGAAAAAGTCGCCGAAAACTGCTATGCCGTCGACGGAACTCCTACGGACTGCGTTCTGCTGGGAGTTCAGGGGATTATGTCTGAAGCTCCCGATCTGATCGTCTCAGGCATCAACCACGGACCTAATATGGGAGAAGATGTCACATACAGCGGCACTGTTGCCGCAGCGATCGAGGGAACTCTCCTTGGGATTCCATCATTGGCTATTTCCTCTTTGCAAAGAAATATTGAAAGCAGAAAAATAATAGGCGCCGCTGCAAGATCGATTGTTTCTAAGGCGCTGGTACTTGGAGTTCCGCATGATTCTCTTTTGAATATTAATATTCCTGACCCGGAAATCTCCCCTATTAAAGGAATAAGGATAACAAAACTGGGATCCAGGGCATACCGTAATTTGCTTAAACCTGAATTGAATGAAAAGGGGATAACCGAATACACGATCGACGGCGAAGAACCGGTTTGGAAAACTTCAAACGGCACGGATATCGCGGCCGTACGCAAGGGGTACGTATCCATCACGCCTCTTCACCTCGATTTGACAGATTACAAGGCAATCGTCGAAATGGAAAGGTGGGGATTCGAACTGTGAAATCGATGGACTACTCCCTGGCTCGAAATAAAATGCTGAATGAACAGCTTAAAGACAACGGCATCGACAATGAAGAGCTGCTCGAAGCCATGCTTGAAACACCCCGTCACTTGTTTCTCGACAGCGGCCTCGGCCCTCAAGCATACAGCAATCATCCGTTTCCCATTGGTTTCGGACAAACCATGTCTCAGCCGTTCATTGTTGGATATTTATGCGATCACCTGGAACTTAGCGGAAGTGAGTCAGTTCTGGAAATCGGAACGGGTTCCGGCTATCAGGCCGCGGTTTTGTCGAGACTGGCTTCGAGGGTTTATTCAATCGAAAGAATACCGGAATTGGCGTTGAAAGCAGAAGAGGTTCTCAAGCAGTTAAATATCTCTAATGTTCATGTCAAAACCGGCGACGGTGCGTCCGGATGGACAGATGAAGCTCCGTTCGACCGCATTCTGCTTACAGCAGCTGCTAAAGAAATACCTAAATCGCTTTTTTCACAACTTGTCAACGGCGGCATTCTTTTGGGCCCTGCCGAGATAGGGAAAGGAAAGCAGGAAATAATTAAAATAATAAAAACAGGACATTCGATGAGCGTAACCAGGCTCCGAGAATGCACTTTCGTTCCATTGGTTAGATCCGGAGGCGGAAAGGATAAGACCATTCATGGTGAATGATGTAATTCAACTTCTTTCCAGTTCTTCTGTGGAGATAACAACACTTGTCCTGGCTGCCCTTCCCATATCCGAATTAAGAGGGGCCATTCCTTATGCGGTAACCATAGGAGGTTTTGCCTGGCAAAAGGCTTATATTATAGCTGTAATCGGCAATTTTCTTCCCGTTATCCCTCTTTTGCTTTTTGTAGGTCCGGTTTCTGAACGCCTGCGGCGATACGATTCATGCAGCCGGTTTTTGGAATGGCTTTTCAAACGTACCCGCAAGAAAGGGCGGGTAGTTGAAAGATTTGAAGCGCTCGGATTGATATTCTTTGTAGCCATTCCGCTCCCGGTTACGGGCGCATGGACGGGAACCATAGCCGCCTTCGTTTTTGGAATCCGGAAACCCTTAGCCCTGCCGGCTATATTCTGTGGAATATGCATCGCCGGAGCAATAGTAACTCTCGCCACCCTCGGGGTCATATCCTTTTGGGGGATATAATTTTCTAATGATTGCCCATAGCCTGTATTTCCAGCTGATAATTATGAAAAACATAAGAACTTATCGGTTGCCTTTATCGCACAAAATGTTATGATACAAATTCATGGAAGCGCGGTATGGGAAGTTTCCTGACAGCGCATCCTCTGAATTGCCGTTATTGAAAAGCCGGGGCGTAGCGCAGCCCGGTTAGCGCGCCTGCTTCGGGAGCAGGAAGTCGGAGGTTCAAATCCTCTCGCCCCGACCAGCTTTTCTCTCAGGCATCACGAAGCGCATAATCGGCCCGGAAATGCTTTCTTGATGTCTCCGGTTGTCTTTTCCCGGCCCTGAATACGTCCGCAGAGTTTTTCAAGAAAATCTCAAATGACTTACGGCAAAAACAGCAAGAATCCATCCAAACGATCCCGAGGCGCCGGGCCCGATTACGACATACAGGTCAAATACCTGGCCGATATAAACAAATACCCTCTCCTTACAAAAGAAGAAGAATTTGCCGTTGCAAAGCAAGTTTTTGAAGGCAGCGATGCAGCCAAAAAAAAGCTGATCATTTCGAATCTTCGCCTGGTTGTTACCATCGCAAAGAATTACTTGGGCCAGGGATTGAGTTTTCTTGATGTTGTAGAAGAAGGCAACCTCGGACTCATCAAAGCGTGCAGTAAATTCGATTACCGCAAGGGATTTCGTTTCAGCACTTACGCATCCTGGTGGATCAAGCAGTCAATCGCAAGAGCCATCGCCAACCAATCGAAGGCCATCAGAATACCAATTCATATCTTCCAACTGATAAACCGATATTTAAGAACGGAAGAAAAATTTCTTGGAAAAGACTATGATGAACAGGTCATTGCCGATAAAATGGGCATAACCGTCAAGAAAATGCGCTCGATAAAGAAGCTGATTCACGGCATCAGGTCCGAGGAACTTCTCGTCAGCGCGGAAGCCTTTCAGCAGCTGTCCACAGATTATGCCTCCAATTCCATCAAATCTCCCGAAGAGATGATATCGGTTCAAATGGAAAACGAGCATCTTGCGGTAACGATGGAAAAACACCTGAGCGAGAGGGAACAGGAGATTTTGAGGATTCGCTATGGTCTGGAAAATGGAACACCGAAAACTCTCGCCGAAACCGGCAAGAGAATCGGAGTATCGCGTGAGCGCATCCGTCAAATAGAAAAACGAGCCCTGCAAAAATTAAAACTCATGCTGTCAGGAGAGAAAACCAGGAGCAAATGACATGGAAAATATAAAAAATATTATTAGAGATATTCCCGATTTTCCCACCGAAGGGATTCTGTTTCGCGATATAACCCCGCTTCTCCAGCATGGCGGGATGTTCGCAGATACGATCAATATTTTTCGCGACCGTTATGCAAACAAAGGCATAGATAAAATCGCGGCCGTTGAAAGCCGGGGATTCTTCTTCGCATCTCCGCTGGCCTATGCGCTGGGATGCGGGCTGGTTCCTTTGAGAAAACCGGGCAAATTGCCCCATGAGACCATTAATCAATCGTATAAGCTGGAATATGGGGAAGCGGCTCTGGAAATCCATACCGACGCTATAGACAAAAATGAAAAAATCCTCGTATTCGATGACCTTTTGGCAACAGGAGGAACCGCCCGCGCCGCCGTGGAGCTGACAAGGAAGTTGGGAGGCAGGGTTATCGAAGCGGCATTCGTGGTCGAACTGTGCGCTCTCGGAGGAAAAGACAGGCTTGAGGATCTGCCCGTGTTTTCTTTGCTTAAATATGAATGACACGTTATAATATTTTAAAGCTATCCAAGTGCCCCCGTAGCTCAGTCAGGATAGAGCACCGGTTTCCTAAACCGGGTGTCGGACGTTCGAGTCGTCTCGGGGGCACCACTCAGATAATCGACTGAACATTAGCGAGTTATTGTCTGGCCGAGGCCGGCATCGAGATCGATTTTCGCGTAGAGTTTGCCGAAATCGAAAACCTCATCATCGTTACTCACAGGAAAACGGGGCTTTTGGTCCTTATGATCCCGGAGACCAGTATGATTTTATAAGCTTGGAGATAGGAGGCCTGGAGGCAAGGAAATTCTCATGCGCGGCTGTTCCCGCAAACCATTTCCAAATAAACGCTCCGATTACGCGGTCGTTTCTGCCGACGGCTTCCAGGGCGCTCTTCATGCATTTTTCCTGGATGCCGGCTCCCAGCCGATTTTTGCGCCCGCTTTTCCATGGTTTGAATGCTGCGTTCGCCGATATATCGTACCCCAATTCTGTAAAAACGATATCCCGGTCCCATTCATCGGCGAATGCGTTGAGTTTCCACAAATGCTGGTTCCAGGATTTTTCGAGTTCTTCCATCTCGGGGTTAAAAAGAGAATCAGCGAGAGGGAAATAAGCCTGTACGCCTATTGCATCCAGGGCATCCCAAAACCTGATTTTCTCGTAATCAGCCCAATTTGCGGCGTATGTAAGCGGGGCTTCGGTCGAAGACCGCATCCTGGCGATGAGCTCTCTCCATTCGGTTTCGCGCGAAACGGTTCCGTCGAGTTCGGTCCCGACCACGAATGCATCAGCTTCACTGCATATATCCACCAGGCCTGAGAGCCAGTCTGAATAAGACGAAAAAAAACTGCTCCACTCCGATTCGGAGTTAAAAGAAACATCACCGCGCCACTTGAATTTAGTGCCCCAATAAGCGATATGGGGCTTTATGCACATTTTTAGTCCCAGGCGATGCGCTTCTTTTATGGGCCGGATCAACCATTTAAAATTATCCGTTTTTGAAGAGCTGAGAGGCCGGATGGAACCATCGGGAAGCACATATGCATAAGGATGGATAGAAATCCAGTTAATTCCCATTGTCTTCAATTTTCGCATGGCAACTACCATTTCGTCCGAACCCCATTCCCATCCCCACGTCTGGCACGAAACCGTCATACCCTTGATTTGGGTTTCAGAGCCCGCGGGCAAGACGGATGCATAAAAAATAGATATAATCCCTATTGCCGACGGAATTAAGATATATTTCATATATTTATGACCCATATAATGTTTTTGAATACCAAACTCATGCAACGGCATTTTATTGATTCCTATCGTATTTATTGTTAATATACCCCATTCTTCATATGGGCGAAAGCGTTCCCCCCTGTCATTCAGCGCTTATAAGCCCGATGGACCTCGCCGCATTGGGATTTCGCGCGCGGCCTTAATGCCGATTAAACGTATCAGAATTCGAAGGAGCTTTGATATGAAAAAGTTGATGACAGGTTTTATATTACTTTCGTTTATGTGCACGGTCGTTTATTCGGCCGGAAATAATCCTTTTTTCAAGGAATTCGATACGCCATTCGATGTTCCTCCCTTCGATAAGATTGAGACGTCTCACTACTTTCCTGCCTTCGAAGAAGCCATGAAGCGTCATAATCAGGAAATAGACGCTATTGTAAACAACTCCGAACCGCCGACGTTCCATAACACCATAGAGGCTCTCGATAAAAGCGGAGCTATGCTGGCGATCGTTGATAACATTTTCTTCAGCATGAATTCCGCGATGACGAACGAGCCTATGCAGGAAATCGCCAAAAGCATCGCTCCAGTTCTTTCCAAGCACAGGGATAACATCATGCTCAACGAGAGGTTGTTTTCGAGAGTCAAGACCGTTTATGATATGCGCCCGTCACTCGATTTGAAAGAAGAGCAAAACACGCTTTTAGAAAATTATTATAGGGATTTCGTGCGCGGCGGCGCTAATCTCGATGACAATTCGAAAAAACAATTTAAGACCATAAATGAAGAACTTTCGGTGTTGAAACTGAAATTCGGCGAAAATATTCTGAATGAAAACAACAGATTCGAATTGCTGATAGACAAAATTGACGATCTCTCCGGGCTCAAGCAATCCGATATAAATGCGGCCGCCCAGGCCGCCGCCGAACGCGGGTATAAAAACAAATGGGTTTTCACCTTGCACAAGCCCAGCATGATTCCTTTCCTAACGTATTCAACGAAACGCGATTTGCGAGAAAAAATATACAAAGGCTATATAAACCGCGGCGATCACAATGACGATCTGGACAACAAGACGGTTTTAACAAAGATCACTTCTTTGCGTTTGAAACGTGCCCATTTACTGGGATACGGTACACATGCGGATTACGTCCTCGAAGAAAATATGGCGAAGACTCCGGAACGTGTGTACACGCTGCTCGAACAACTATGGAAACCGGCACTCAGAAGGGCTAAAAGCGAATCTGCTGAAATGCAGACCCTGATTGACAGGGAAGGCGGGGGCTTCAAGCTTGAACCGTGGGATTGGTGGTACTATGCAGAAAAACTTCGCAAGATGAAATATGATCTGGATGATGAGATGCTGCGGCCGTATTTCGTCCTTGAAAACGTCCGAACCGGCGCATTCTTGCTGGCTGAAAAGCTATACGGCTTGACTTTTAGAGAACGCTTGGATTGTCCGAAATACCACGAGGATGTGAAGGTTTTCGAAGTCCTGAATGAGGACGGCTCCCATTTGGGAATTTTTTATACGGATTATTTTCCTCGTGAGAGCAAAAGGGGCGGGGCATGGATGGGAGCTTTCAGAAAAGAATACATCGATGACGGTCAAAGAATCACGCCGGTAGTATTCAACGTCGGCAATTTTTCGAAACCAACTTCGGACAAGCCGGCCCTTTTGAGCATGGATGAAACACTGACACTCTTTCATGAATTCGGGCATGCCCTGCACGGGCTGCTGTCAGAGTGCACTTATCGAAGTCTTTCCGGAACTGCGGTCGCCACCGATTTCGTTGAACTGCCTTCTCAGGTCATGGAGAATTGGGCCCTTGAACCGGAAATGCTTCGAATATATGCAAAGCATTACAAAACCGGAAAACCGATGCCTGCGGCGCTCATTGAAAAAATCAAGAACTCCCGGCTTTTCAACCAGGGTTTTGCCACCGTTGAATACCTCGCAGCGTGTTTTTTGGACATGGACTGGCATACTATAAAGAATGCAGACGATCTCGACCCGGTGAGATTCGAACAGCGATCCCTCCAAAGGATCGGACTCATACCCGAGATCATATCCAGATATCGAAGTCCGTATTTCAGACACATATTTTCCGGTGGATATTCCGCGGGCTATTACAGTTATGTGTGGGCGGAAGTCCTGGACGCGGATGCATTCCATGCGTTCAAGGAAACAAACATATTCGACAAGAAAACGGCAGATTTATTCAGGGAAAACGTTTTGGCCAAAGGCGCGAGCTGCAAGCCTATGACTCTTTACAAACGCTTCAGGGGAGCGGAGCCGAGTATAGAACCTCTATTGAAAAGAAGGGGACTCAACAACTAGGGAAGCTCTCGTTTTAGACCGGATGCCGGGATATTATTGTTTCTGAATACCAGGAAAGGGAAGCTTCCCGGGACTTTTTCGAAACGTTCGTCGGATTCAAGTATCTCGGCCAGAGGAGCATCATGCCCGGGTCCCGCCGAGCCGCTTTGCTCCCATATAATTACCCAATCGAATTCTCCGCGTTTTTCATAAGCCCGCCCTCTTTCGCCGATGCTTTCCCAGCAGTGCACGGATGTTCTGTTTGCCATATGGGGAAACAGCGAGATGGGAACATAAACCGATGCGCCTGGAGGAATGAGTTCTACCAGAGCCTGTGCTTTTTGCATGGGCGGAGAGGGTCTGGTCGCTCGAGGGCCGGGAATTAGAATATACGCGGGCAAAACTCCGGCCGCCAGAACAATACCCATTACCAGACCCGCTGAATTGCGTTTTACTTCCGCAGCGGCGGAGGCGACCTTGCAAGCAGCCTGCGAGGCCGATAAATATGCGAAAACTACGGGAAGAACCGCGTAATAACCGACAAGACGCCTCATCCATTCCTGTGAACTTATCATATTAACAGCCGTGGAAGGCACCGCCATGATCCAGGCCGCTCCTGCAAGAACAGGCAAAAACAAGGTCGGTTGAAAAAGGGCATAGGCGTAATGCAGTTTATTTCTTGTCCCCATGTCTTTCAAGAACTCAACGGGATGCCCGAGCACGTTTGTTAGCATTACGCCCGGAGATTGCCCCCATTTTCCCATGTGAAGCGAGAAAAAACGTGCTGGATCGATCCAAATCCCGGGCGAAGCGTAATGAGGAATGATTATTTTGACGCATGTATAAAACCAGCATAATCCCAATGCGCATATTAAGCCCGCGTGTTTCAGCTTAACGCCTCTGATTGCGGCATAGAATCCCATGAAAAACAAGATTAGACCGGAATCTTCGCGCACGCCCAGGGCCAGAAGAGCGGCCGGCAAAAAGATTTTAAAATTTTTCTTTTCAATTCCCAGCACCGCCGTTAGCAGCAAGACCGGCAAGAACGTTCCATCGTGGAAATCATTGCTTCCAGCCCACATCACAGCCGGAAGTCCCAGCAGTCCCGAAACCATCAAGAAGGCTCCGGCCCGAGCGCCCCATGTTTTCATCAATAGATAAAAGGGAAGAGCCGCCGCAGCGACCGCGGCCGACTGTAAAAACATGAGCATAAGCGGGGAAGGTTTAATTGCATAAAAAGGAATCAATAAAAAGAGGGTCGGAGAAAAATGAACGCCAAAATGGCTTGCAAGAGTTCCGTTTATGGTCTCATGCGTATTTGCGAATAAATGTCCATGAATAGTAGTCCAGATGGATTGAGAAAAAATACCCAGCTGCGGAAGATGCGGACTGAAAGAACTATAATTATGCCAGGCTGTTATATAAGACGATATAGTGCAATAAAGAATTAAAATTACCAACAAAACCGGAGAGACGCTGGAAAAACTGGCAGCCAGTTTATCCATTAGGGTCGTTTTCGAATTCAATATTAGCGAGGCTGCAGCAACCGCAGCCGCAACAAACACGACAGGCATAGCATGTGGAGAATAGCGGGCAAGAGATACCGGGCCCAAATATGCCAGGGGAATCAGCAGAATCCATATATATTGAATCAATCTAATTTTGTTTTGATTCATAAGAAGCATTGCACGGAAACCAAATGAAAATCTTTGCAGGGAGGACGGAGAGCATCCGGTGTGATTCGATTAAATCGGATTCTGTTTTTTGCAATAAAAAAAACGAGAGTCGAACCCGAAGCCTGCCGTGTCGCTAAACGCCCGTCAGAGGCCCATGCAGCAACCGCTTCGCTAGATATAATAGCTTGAGAGCAGAGGGCTCACGCGAAGGCCAGGAACACTCTCGTTGTTCGGAGAGTATATATCGATCTTAAAAAACTTGTCAATGAAAAACTCGCATCAACTCATGCATATGTTCCATGATAGCAGACCGTTAAAGCGGGCTTTTCATGCAAATTCTTAAGAAATTTCAAAAACCACAGACGTCAAACTCATTGCTATTACAATGTATATAATGTAATTACAATATGTTATTATATTGAGTTAAAGCTATATTTGATGGCGATGGGCAGGGAGGTGATGACTCTGAAAGCGAACATCGGTGTTCCCGGTTGCGAGGCAGCGGTGTAATCCTGGCATTCGGGAACACCGTATATTGCTACCTTCTCAACCACCACAGTAAATCTATAAGGTAAATCCAAAACATGGTGAACCTCCTTTGGTAGAGGCTTGATTTACCTGCTTCCGATATGTTTTGCCGGAATGCGCATCGGCATGTGCAAGAACTATACCTTGCAAGGGAGAGAAGGAGCTAAAGCTTTTTATTTGAAATAATTATGCAGCTCAAATCATCGTTTTGACAACCATCGCCAAAGGCCAGAACCGATGCAAAAAGCGACTCCACCCCCTGGGGGAGCGGCAAATTTTTGCTGTTTTTGAGAATTTCGATCAGACGTTCCTGTCCGAATTCTTCGCCCTCGAGGTTTCTTTGTTCGACTAGTCCGTCTGTATAGAGGCAGATTATGTCGCCTGGTTCTATGCGGACGGAACCTTCTGCATACGTATGCTTGGGATCGACGCCCAAAAGCATGCCCCCTTCACCCAATCTGTCGACATAGCCTTCCTTGATTAGAAGAGCCGGATGCTGGCCTGCATTCGAAAACGTGAATGTCGATGTTTGGGAATCGAGGATTCCGTAGAAAAATGTTGCGAACTGGTCCGGTTTTGCGTTGGCGAATAAGTACTGGTTTAGTTGATTGTTCATTTCGGCCGGGGGGAGTTTTTCTTTGATGGCCAGGTTCTTGAAAACAGCTTGTATCGAAAAAACCAGCATGGCTGCCGGTATTCCATTGCCGCTCACATCGCCCAGGGCTATGCCGGTCATGGACTCGCTGAGACTGAAATAATCATAATAATCGCCGCCTATTTCAGAGGAACTCATCATTTTACCGACTATATCGAAGGACTGGAGACGAGGAGGAGTCTTTGGAAGGAGGCTGAGCTGTATATCGCGTGCCAGCATGACTTCATTCTTTAAGCGGGCTTTTTCGATTGATTCTTCTTGAAGCTCTGCATTTTCCAGGACGAGTCCCATGTGCTCGGCGAAAGTTTCCAGCAGTTCAATATCCGCCTTTGTATAAAGCCGCCCGGATAATTTGCCTCCGAGCACTATAAGTCCCAGTAATGATTCATGAGCTGACAGGCGAATAATCACGCACGCTTCCGAATCATTCAGAAACCGCGACGTATGGACATCGAAATTTCTTTTCTCCCAGGCCCTGTCGATATATTCGATCATGAGCGATTTATGGTCCCTGTGGAAGAATTTCGCAAGATAACAGGAGGCTTCAAGCTCCTTCGGCAGCGAGCTGCCACCGGATGAACTACCCAGCGAAAAACCCTCATCTTTGAAAAGCCAGTAAATTGCTGTATACGAAGGCTTTAACATCCGCTCTACTTTATCAAAAAAACAGTCCAGAATCTCCTGCTTGGACGACTTTCTCGAAACCAACTTATTGAAACCCACGACTTCCTGCTTATAAGTGTATTCTTCCATATAAAAAATGCGATCGACAATTTTCTGGAAGAATCCCCTGGCCGGAGCGAAAATTATTGCGATTATAAGAACGGAAATGAGCGAAAATATAGACTGGTTCAACTTGAATTCTCTCGTGAAATAATCGCCCAGAATATTTACAAGGGCATAATAAACGGCGATTATTCCTCCGGTTAAAACGGCATAAACCAGGCTTTTCTTTACGACAAAGTGCAGATCAATAGCTCCATGTTTCAGAATGGCATACGCGAAGGACACTGAAATAAAGCTCAAGCATACCGCCGAAACCAGGTCGAGGGTGTTATTGCTCGCCCCGGGAGAAACCTGCCTGAGAATAATCGTAAACAGAAAAGGAAGAATCCCTATAATGGTGCCGCCAATCACGATCCGGAGACGAAGCTTTTGTCCCTTGGGGGAAGAGCGGTAGTTCATTGCAAAAATCACGAGCGATGCAACAAGATACGCTGCCATATAAACAGTGGACAATGTCAGAAGAACATTTATTAGTCCGGATGAAACCGGAGAGTAGAAATAATGCTTCAACACGAGATAGCAATCCGCTATATACAACGCCAGGGGCGCAAGATATATTCTCAGCATCCTCTTGATGTCTTTAGGAGTGCCATCGGGCCGGTACTTGTCGGGGAACACAAGAAAGAAATTCAGAAAAACCGCCGGGAAAATAAGGATGACGGCATCATGGAAGAGCTCTCCAAAAAGATGCAGCGAGGGATAGGGCACAACCGGCCGATCGGTCAGGAAAAAAGCAATTATTGTACAGTTCAATGAAAACAGGGCGCCGAGAATATCGGCTCTTCGCATGTAAACGAATATGCCGATCAAAAGGAATGTGAAGGCTACGAGTAGCAATTTGAATTTTCGCTTAACAAAATTTGAAGGAATAGTAGTGTAAGCTACGCTTATCTCCTTCTTTTTTTGTTCACGTATAAAAACGTATTTTTGTGTAGATTTTGCCGAGTTTTTCGCGATGATATAGCGGTAGTGATTATAATTTCTCACCACCTCGCCGTCTATGGAGAAGATTTTATCACCAAAGGCTATGCCGCCGCTGCTGTTTGGGCCGTTTTTGTTAATATTCTGAACTACAAGATCCCGGGTTACTATTCCCGAATATGGGTTGTCAACAAGGTCTCTTATTCCGGGAAACTCGAAGACCAGGATGGATAGTATAAAAAGCAGTAAACAGACACGGAATATCGTTTGTAGTCCAGATTTCAACGGTTTCTCCCTGATGAGGCTCAGACCAGGCACCGTTCCTGTACCGGCAGTGCAAGAAGCTTGACCGCAGCCAACGGACCTGTCAACACAATTCAGCGCCTCCGGCAAGAGCAATTAAGAACAGAGATTAAAAACTTGCTATGGGGCAAATTATTATGCTATTTTATGGGTTCCCAATAATCATACAGGGCCCCTGTGGAAAAGGAGATTTGAAATTGGCAAAAAAGCAGCGTTTGAAAAAAAAGAAAATAAAACAGGATTCGTTCGTAACCTATTCTCTCAAAGCCTCAGAATTCGCCAAGCATCATTTCAACCAGCTGGCCATAGGTGCAGCCGCAATAGCGCTTATAGGCGCATTTTTCCTTTTTACGTCCCACGCGCGCAAAAGGGCATCCCTGGAGGCCGAACAAAAGCTCGGCAGCGCCCTGCAGCTCTATAACCAGAATGACATAGAAGGAGCCAAGAAGGCCTTTACCGATATTTCTGATCACTATTCGCGTGCAAATGCGGGATTGGTGGCCATGTATTTCAAGGGCGAGTGTAATCTCAAGCTGTCCAATTATTCCGAAGCCCTGAGCTCTTTCGAAGCATATATCCGCAAATACAAAAAATACCCCTTCTTCAAGGAAGCAGCCATAATTGGCAAAAGTCTTGCTCTCGAAGGAGCAGGGAATTATCTCGGCGCAGCGGTTCTTCTTGATAATCTCCTTAAAGAAATGGATGAAAAGGATCCGCGATATTTGGACACGGCTTACAGATCCGCGATATTTTACAGCAGATACACCGAGCATCAGAATGAAGCCGTGAAATATTTCAAACTGGTCGCCGATAAAGCGACAGGACGGATGAAAAACCAGGCTGAAGTAGCCGTTTTGGTTTTGAAAGGCACATCCGACTGAGATAGACTATTTTGAATTATTCCGAGGGCAACAATTTTAAAAGTGATTCAGCTTCGCCGGTGTTTCTCTCCGATCATGAACGCTGGTATGCCGCTATCGGATACATTTTTTTCCTCTGTTTCTTCAGTATGTGGAGAGGGAAGGACAGTTCTTTTATCCGTCATCATTCCCGCCAGGCTTTTCTGCTTTTCCTGGCTGAATGTGTTAGCTTTATCATCCTTATCATTATGGATAAAACCGTCGGCAGGCTCCCATTCCTGGGCCTTCTCCTGGTTATCATTTGCCAGATCCTTGTTTACCTGCTTAGTCTTTTTCTATCCGTAATGGGATTTGTTAAAGCCCTGTTCGGCGAAAAATGGGAAATGCCCTTCTTTGGTCCCCACGGCAATCGCGTACCGCTGATATAAAATAAATACTGGCACATAAGATATATTATGATAACTTGCCAAACTAGCCGTATTTTCTTCTTTTCGTAAGAGCCAAAAGCCCCGTTTTCCTGTCAGTGCTGTATTCTTTTCTGAATTTAAATCAGGATGTTTACTAGCTTGTTTTTTATAACTATGATCTTCTTGGGGGTTTTATCGGTGGTCAGCTCGCGTATCCGGTCGTTTTCCATTGCCGCCCGTTTTACATCTTCTTCATTAGAGTCGGCGGAGATTTTGATTCGAGCTCTAATCTTGCTGTTGATCTGAATAACCAGCGTTATTATATCATCTTTAGCATGGTCGGCATCGCCTTCGGGCATTGGAGAAGCGAAAATGCTGTTTTTGTTGCCCATTTTCTCCCATAATTCTTCTGCTATGTGAGGTGTCATCGGAGCTATCAGCCTTAGCATGCTGTCAAAACCAAACTGCATGACTTTCGCTTCGAACGTATCTTCTTTAATAATAACGTTGTTCGCAAATGATATCAGACTGTTATTTAACTCCATAACAGCGCTTATCGCGGTATTGAAATGAAAATTGTCCTCAATATCCCTTCGCACGCGCAAAATAGCCCAATGAATTTTTCTCAAAGCTTGACGGGCGGGATCGGCCGCGTTGGTCCCATCCGGAGGACTGCCGTCGTATCCTTTTGTCAAAACAGCCTCATGTGTAATAAAAAGCCTGAAAAGCCGGTTTAAGAACCTGTAGCATCCTTCAACGCTGTCATCATTCCATTCTGCGTCCTTTTCCGGTGGTCCTGAAAAGAGGATGTACAGCCGCATCGTATCCGCACCCATGCGGTCAATTATGGGCTTTGGATTTACTACATTACCTTTGCTTTTGGACATTTTAGACCCGTTTTTGCAAATCATGCCCTGCGTGAAAAGCCGCTTGAAGGGTTCCGGAAAATCCAGGATCCCTTTGCTTTGAAGAAACTTGGTTATAAATCTCGAATACAGCAGATGTAAGATGGCATGTTCAACCCCGCCGATGTACTGGTCTACAGGAAGCCACTTATCGGCCAAAAGCCTGTCAAAAGGTCGGCTGTTGTCGTCGGGATTCAGATAACGCAAAAAATACCAACTTGAATCGACGAAGGTGTCCATTGTATCGGTATCCCTTTTTGCGTCTTTGCCGCATGCCGGACACTCAACATCAATATATTCCGCGCTTGAGGCCAGCGGGCTCTTGCCGTCCCCCCGCGGGTGGAAATCAACGTTATCCGGCAGCAGAACGGGAAGATCTTTTTCGGGAACAGGCACCGCTCCGCATTTTTTGCAGTGAATCATGGGTATTGGAGCACCCCAATAGCGCTGTCTGGATATCAACCAGTCTCTCAACCGATAATTAGCCGTCTTTTTCCCTTTTCCGAGACTTGCAATTTTGAGAGATATTTTTTCCATCCCCTCATCGCTGGAAAGCCCGTCGAATTCCCCGCTGTTCATCAATATTCCCTTGCCTTCATAAGCAGAAACCGGAAATGGGCTGCCGCCGTCTTTGGGGCGCACTACTTCTCGCATCGTGATTCCGTGCTTCACCGCAAAATCAAAATCTCTTTGATCGTGCGCGGGAACCCCCATTATCATTCCGGTTCCATATCCCATTAGAACGTAAGGCGCCGTATATATCGGCATATCTTTGCCTGTTACCGGGTTTACGGCATATATTCCCGTGAATGCGCCCCTCTTGTCCGATTCCACTGCACCACGGGAACGGAGCCGGCGTTCCTTTTCCTTCTTAATAAAACTCAAAATGGTTTTTTCTGTCTGCAAACCATTGATCAGCCGGGGCAAATCGGGATGTTCAGGGGATATTACTATGAATGTCGCGCCGAATAGAGTGTCGGACCTGGTTGAAAAACATTTGAGAGTCTTATTGCTTTTCTTGATCTCGAAATCTATCTCGGTTCCTTCGCTGCGGTCGATCCAGTTCTTTTGCATAATGATGACCCTGTCCGGCCAATTCTTCAATAACTGCAAATCATTCAGCAGTCTGTCGGCAAAAGAAGTTATTTTGAAAAACCACTGTTCGAGATATTTTTCTTCAACATTTGAGTCACATCGTTCGCACAAGCCGCCTACGACCTGCTCGTTCGCCAAAACGGTTTTGCATGATGGACACCAATTTACCGAAGCGGCCTTTCTATAAGCAAGACCGTTTTCGTAAAGTTTTATAAAAAGCCATTGCGTCCATTTATAATAGGACGGATCGCAGGAAGCTACTTCGCGCGACCAATCGTAGACCACTCCCCATTCTTCGAACTGCTTCTTCATTTTAGCGATATTATCGCGTGTCCACCTGGCCGGATGTATGTTCATTTTGATGGCGGCGTTTTCCGCCGGCAGGCCGAAGGCATCCCACCCCATGGGCGCGAGTACGTTCATGCCCTCCATCAGCTTGTATCTCGCCAGCGCGTCGCCGATGATATAATTTCGCCCGTGCCCGACATGGAGATCTCCCGATGGGTACGGGTACATGGTCAGGCAGTAATATTTGCGCGATGTGTCTGCGAGATCGGCCCGCATGAAACCGTTCTCCCGCCACCGAGTCTGCCACTTTTTTTCAATGTCTTTATGAGAATATTCCTGCATATTCGAGGCTCATGGTTTAATCAGATCAATTGTTTTATTGCGTCTTCTATGTTGTCTTCTCCCTGAGCTCCGATCATCTGGTTTCTGATTTTGCCGTCTTTGAAAAACAGCAGGGTTGGGATACTTCTTACAGCGAATTCAGCGGGCTTGGATTTGTTATCATCAACATTCATTGACATGAACTTGATTTTCGCCTTGTATTTTTTTGCCATTTTATCCATGATCGGCGCAATCATTTTGCACGGCCCGCACCAGGGAGCCCAAAAATCCATTACCACAGGAAGATCGGACTGGCCGACTTCGGAGTCAAAATTCTCGTCGGTGGCTTCTTTTATCTCTTTGCTAACCATATACTTAAAACCTCCATCGAAGCGGGATTCGCACCCGGAACGTTCCTCCCCCGCTTGGGCATCCCGGGCATTTACTAAACGCAGTAATTCTCTTTTATAATCGTACCATCAGGCTGTAGCAAGCTTTTTTCTCATCGATGATGCTAAAAGTGCTTCTTCCAGAACGATCCTCGCTTTTATATTCGTGCTTTTCAATTTCGAGTCCGCCCATGACAGGTTAAGCAGCAGTATTTCCAATTCGCCGGCTCTAAAACCGGCCGCCTGCCTTTTAAGGATATCCCTGAGAAAAGGACTGATAGGAGCGGTCGAATAAGAACTTTCGGCGCCGGAATTTCTATTGGAGCCGCCGCCGGATTTTATCTGGATCAGCAGTAGCACCCGGCGCAAAAGCATAGTAAGAAGGAATACCGGCTCTTCCCCGGCGTCCAACAGTCCATTCAAGGCACGCATATTTCGAGAGCTTTCCCCGGTTCTGAAATTATCTAAAAATCTGAAAACACTTTCCGTCCTGTATTTGCCTATAACCTGCTCAACCTTTTCGCAGTTGATAATTTTGTCCGGACCCGCCGCTGCGATAATTTTATCTACCTCGTTCGCAAGTTCCAGCAGCTCCGTCCCTACCGACGCTACCAATAGCTTAAGCGCACTGTCATCAATGACAAGCCCTTCCCTGGCCAGACGCGTTTTTGCGCGCTCCATGGACTCTTCATCAGAAAGACGGCTGAAGTTGAAGGATAAGCCTTTTCTGTCGACCATCTTTTTCAGGTTTTTATGACGAGCATCGGCAAGTTTTCGCACCGAGCTTTCAATGATAAGAGTTATCGATTCGGGTAAACCTGCTATGCAGCCGATAACCGTGTCTTTCCCGGAAACATTCATACTTTCGAATTTCTTTATAATTACCACCCGCTTGGAAGCAAAAAGCGGAAAAGAATGAATTCGATCATCGAACGAAATGCCGTCGAATTCATCTCCATAAAATATATCCATATTGAATGTCCGGTTCGATTCAGGAAGTATCTTTCTTACAAGACCCGACAGATACTCTTTTTTTAAATATTCCTCGTCACCATACAAGAAATAAGCCCTGCGGGTACTACCGCCGGCCAGGTCATCAAAGAGTTTTTTATAGCTTTGGAGCATTTTACCCATAAGCCTACCAATCCTGCACCGTGAGGCTCAATAATTGATCGGTGATTTCATCAATAGCTTCTTCAAGCGCCGATTCATAAGTGAAGTTTTCATCGGAAACTCCTTGAAAATACGCCCCATCGCCTGTAATTTTCGTCTTTTTCCACACCGGCTCATTAAGTTTCCGGTTGAACAGAGACATTTCCGCTACAATTATAATATGGTATTCTTCGGCATTCAGCTCCAGGTTATATGAAAAAGGCTCATTGCTGAATTGAATAATTACGCCGTCCAGCACTGCATCCGCCCTTTCTTCATCGACTACTTTAAGCGTATTATCCTCTATAAGATTATTTATCACCTTTTCGGTAACGTTTATTTCAAGATTCGGTTCCGAGGTCTCGTTTTGAAAAAAAGGAACGGCAATAGATTTAATTCCTTTTGCCGTTCTTGAGCTCGTTTTGTAGTAACAGCCGCTCATTATCATCAGGAACGGCATTAACATCCAGAATACCTTCAAGTCCGATTCACTTCCTTGTCGCTGTCCACATTTAGGTTCTTTATCCTGTAGCGTAGTTTATCCCTTTTCAGTTTGAGAAGTCTTGCGGTTTTAGATTGATTCCACCGGGTTTGCTCCGAGGCTTTCATAATTAGTTTTTTCTCCAGTTCCCCCACTATACCATCGAAATCTATTCCATCTTCCTCGATGGGCTCTGAAAGCATCCGATCTATTCTCTTGCCCAAAGTGTTGTCATCCCTTGAACCCGCCCCAAGCAGCAGATGATCGGGTTTCAATACATTGTCATCATGCAGAAGAATTATGCGTTCGAGTGTGTTTTTCAGTTCTCTTATGTTCCCCGGCCAATCGTAGCTTGCCATCAGCCTTTCCGCTTCAGGGCTTATACCGTCGAAATCCTTGTTGAACTGCGTGCTGAAATGGTTGATAAAATATTTGGCGAAGATCTTCAAATCCTCCTTCCGCTCCCGCAGAGGCGGGACATACAGAGGAACCACCTTCAACCTGTAGTACAAATCCGGACGGAATCTCCCTTCTTCCACTTCCTTTTTCAAATCCTTATTCGTGGCGCTTATTATGCGTACGCTTACATGTATATCCGCCGTTCCCCCAACCCTTCGGAACACCATTCGTTCGAGCACGCGAAGAAGCTTGACCTGGATGGTGAGGCTCATTTCACCTATTTCATCGAGAAAAAGCGATCCCCGGTTGGCTAGTTCCATCAAGCCTTGTTTCTGGCTTTTCGCATCGGTAAAAGCTCCCCGCTCGTGCCCGAAAAGTTCGCTTTCGAGCAGTTGTTCGGGCAAGGATGCGCAGTTTATGTCCAGAAAAGGCTTTTCGCTTCTGTCGCTGTATTTATGTATAAGCCGGGCAATCATTTCCTTGCCAACGCCGCTCTCGCCTTCAATAAGAACCGTGGTGGTATCGCTCTTTGCAACCTGTCTAACAACATCGTAAACATCCTCCATCGCTTCACTCTCACCCATGATGTACTCAAAACCGGTCTCGTCGTCCATCCACCGCTTTAATTGAAGAATCTCACGATTCAGACGCCTGCTCTCCAGAGCCTTTTTTATAACCAGCAGAAGCTGGTCCAGGTTGATTGGCTTGCTGACGAAGTCATAAGCCCCGCCTTTCATAGATGAGACAGCTGTCTCAACATCTCCGAAAGCGGTTATCATAACAACGCAAATTTCCGGAAACGTTTCTTTTATTCTTTTCAAAACTTCCAATCCGGAAATATCGGGCAGCTTGAGGTCCAGCAGGACCAGGTCCGGTAGATGCTGCTGTACTATTTCCAGGGCTTCCGTGCCGTTTTTAGCTGATATAGCCTCGTACCCTTCTTGAACTAGGGTTTTCTCCAGGAAAAAACGGATAGTGTCCTGATCATCAACCAGGAGTATTACTGATTTTATTTGCTTCTCCATGCTGCTCTCTCTCTACAGGTATATAAACCGAAAAAGTCGTACCTTTACCGGCTTCGCTGTCGACATGAATGGAGCCCCCATGGCGCTCGACAAAATTATATGCTACATATAGCCCCAACCCGACACCTTCTGTCTTCGTTGAAAAGAACGGTTCAAAAATCTTTTCCTTTTCATCAGGAGCAAGTCCGCTGCCGAAATCGGAGATTTTTATGATAGCATAACCACCAGCACCGTCAAATAAAACATCCCTGTTGCGCGATGAGAATGAAATCTCTATGGAAATTTCACCGCCGACCGAACTTGCTTCTATAGCATTCTTGATCAAGTTGATCATTACCTGGGCTATCCTGTCCGGATCCACATCCACGGTTCTCTTCTCTTTCGGGAAAATGGTCGAGACGGTTATTTGCTTCATTGTAATGAACTTCTGAAGGCTGGCTACGGAATTATTTATGATCGTCTCCAGGGCCGTATCCTGGTATAACAAGTCCCCCACTTTCACGATGCTCATAAGGTCGCCGATCAGCCGATTGATCCTTTCCACTTCGCTCAAGATAAAAGACACGTTCTTTTTATCCTCGTCGGAGAAATCCTTCACTCTATCCAGGTACTGAATCCCTGCGGCGATTCCGGTGAGTGGATTTCGAATCTCGTGAGCTATGCTCGAAGACAGTCTGCCCAGGGCAGCCAGTTTATCGAGGTGGGATATCTTTTTTTCCATCAGCTTTATTTGCGTCATATCGTAAAAGACTGCTATGATCCCGGGCGCCTTGTTTTCCTCAGCAGGCAAAAAAGAAATATTGAGCACGAGTGGAAGTTTCGAGCCGTTCTTTTTGGCCAGCCATGCTTCTTTTTGAAAAGTCGAACGGCCCCTTTTCAGAGCATGTTCGACAGGATCATCTCCACTATTCCGGCCCCTTGTAAGCAGCTTTTTCAAATATTTCCCTTCGAGCTCGCCCGAGGAGTATCCCGACATTTTTTCGGCCGCCTGGTTGGCGAGCATAATTCTACCTCCGCCGTCGGTTGTGACCAGGCCGCTCATCATACTGTTAATAACGTCATCTCGGAATACCTCTTCCCTGCGCAGCTCATCATATAAGATAGTATTTTCGAGAATGGTGCCAACCTGCAGGGACAGGGTTTCGATCGATACGAGATCGACCTGGCTCAAAGTCTCGGATTTGAAACCATCAGTGACCCCGATTACGCCTAATACCGGAAATATCTTGCATGCCGGGCAAACCGTACCTTCCAGGATAAAATCATTTTCGGCTTCCGAATTTGCATCTGTCAACAAACACTCATCGGATTTTTTGCAATCCATCGCGCTGACGGACCTTATCATTGGAACGAGCACATAGGAAGACATGGTGCTTTTATCGAAAATCTGGCTTCCATGCAAAGACCCGAGCGGATGCATCGAAGGATCCCTGATAAGAAGCGATCTCGTGGACACGATAGTTTTCTTCAGAAGCCCTTCAATACTGTTCAGTTCGAAAGTTTCATTTGTCTGTTCGATCCTGCCGAATGCATTTCTATATCTGTATATATTGAAAACTTTTTTATCTGCCGCGAATATTGCTATAAAATATTCTTTGAATGCCAGGCCTTTTGATAAGAAATTTTTCACGGAATCGACGACTTTTTTCTCATCAAGAGAAGAGATGATAGTCAGACCGAGCTCTTTTAAGCTCAACAGCTGTATATTCTTCTCTATCAGCTGGTAACATTTTTTTTCCAATTCAGCTGCAATTTCCTTGAATGCCTCATATATCTTTGCGTCAATGTCATCGCGCCATCCGGGTGATTTCATTGCCGGAAGTGAATCGCTCTGAATGTTTCTTACATGGTTCATCAGGGATAAATAGCGCGACTTTTTTTGGCGGGTTACTATATAGAGGTGTACTGCTGCTGCCAGAACCGCCGCGGGAATAAAGACCATCCACGGTAAAACTTCGGCAAGCACCGAGAAAAGAACTGCATATAGAACCAGTTGAATGATGGAGTTGAGTTTAGTCATATTACCGGGAAGGCGGTTTTGACTAAACGCTATCAGCTAATTCTTTTCCTGTCAAGGGATTCGAGAAGTGGTTAAAAAAGAGGCCGGAATGGTCAGCAGGCGCCTTTTCCGGAAATCACGACACCAAGGGTTTTAGCCAGAATCTTAATATCGGACCAAATTCCAAGATGCCTGATGTACTCGAGGTCGAAATGAAGTTTCTTTTTCATTCCATCGATGCTGTTTGTATATCCTAGTCTCACCTGAGCCAGGCCGGTTATTCCAGGTTTGGCGCGCAGTCTTAGTTGAAATTCGGGTATTTCTTTTTCAACTTTGCCCATGAAAAATGCTCTCTCCGGACGAGGACCGACGATGCTCATTTCGCCCCGTAAAACATTTATGAACTGGGGCAGCTCATCGATCCTTGTCTTTCGGAGAATCTTACCCAGGGGAGTAATTCGCGGATCATCCTTGCACGCCCATTGCGGCAGACCGCGTTCAGCGCTGGTAACCATGGTTCTGAACTTATAAATATAGAAAGGCAATCCATAGTTTACCAGAATACGCCGGTCCCTGCCTCTTTTTTCCTCCCGGCATGGGTTGGAATTTAGATCCCTGCGGTTGTAAAGTCTCCGGTTCAGGCCGACTCGTTCTTGAGCGAAAAAGACGGGGCCTTTGGATGTCAATTTGACGAGCAGGGCGACAATGAGAACTAAGGGGCTTAGAACCGTCAATGCAGCCAGGCTAAAGGCAATATCAAAAGTTCTTTTCCAGATTCTATTGAAATGCGTTGCTCGCGAACGCCTTTTAGCAGCAATTTTCCTGGATGAGTGCGCAAAGTACTTCATTCCCGATTGTATCGGATTGTCGCTGATCAATCGGTTTTGCAGGACATCCAATGATTGTCTCAATGTTTGATAAGTCACCTTGGAACTTACTCCCGTTTTTAACTGTCTGAAAATCGTTGATGAAACTGTGCAAGATATGGAAAGACTGCGATTTGTTCATCACTTCGCAATATTGATTCCAAAAGCGAGATAAAGTCGAGATTTTCGCGGCAAACGGATGGCGTATAACGGCATGTTATTGCTACATTTACGAAATCTGCTTTGAGGGTTCTTAAAAACGGCCATCGCTAAATTGTATTAAAAAAATCAAGAGTGGGTTTTTCTACGCATGCCATCCGGCGGATACTCTATTATCTTTTGCAAAACAAAATAGTTACAAGGCAACCCTAAATTCCGTCAACATTGGGGTTTTTCCCCAAAAATAGCAAAATATGTTTGGTGTGTTTGCCCGGGTGCGGTTTAGGGGGCTTGCTTGAGAAGATCGAAAGAATAGCCTTGAGACTTGTATTTCTTGATAACTTTTTCGGCTTCTTTTCTGGTTGCAAAGACGCCGATACAAACCATGAACCTGGGACCGATTCTCTTTATTACGGCAGGTATATCCATGTGTTTGAATGCCTGGATTTCCGCTTCAGCGCTGGCCTGCCGGGAATGTTTGCCCGCGACCACCAGGTAGACTGTTTTTTTGTTTTTAACCACTTTCTTGCCCGCATCGGTTTTCAGCGGCTTTTTAGATTTCAGCGTTTGCGCGGCGGCGGATTTTCCCGAAACCATGGGTGGCGATGATTTCTTTACCGAACTGGAGGGATTATTATTCCCCGCCGGCGGCGTCTGAATCAGGCCGTCGGGCGAAATATCCATCGCATCTCCCGGCCGACCAAAGCTGAATGATAAAGAAAAAGTATGGGTATCTGCGAAATAATCCCGCGGTACAAACGCATAACTCAGCGAAACCGTGCCGTAATTAACATCCAGGCCGGCGCTAAGAGGAAACTCGCTTGTTTCGGAACCCGAAAAATAATGTGAAGAACCCAGTCTCAGGGACACGAAACGATTAATAAGATAATCAGCCCCAAAACTGAACCTTCGGTTTCCGGAGCTAAAGATCTCCAATTCCCCGCCTAATTCTATTATTCCCCATCCCCGCGACAACAGTTTTCCGTAACCCGCGGATACGCTGTGGTCGATTTCGAATGTACCGTCTTTAAAAGTTAGTTTCCCGCCGAGATTTTTTGCCGACAGCTCTAATATATTAGTCCCCTTTTTATAAACGGTTCCGAGTGTTAACGCGGGACCTCCGCCGGTTCTATCACCCAGATTTTCCCTTATGTAGCTGATTCCCACCCCCGCCGACAGGCCGGTCACAGGCATTTTTCTGCTGGCGCTGAAGTTGAGAGATAGATCGTAGTAATGCGCTTCCTTGACTAATTGAAGAGTCTCGCTGTATCCCTTCAGGCCTCCGGAATAAAGAAATCTAGCTCCGAGACCAAATCTGAATCCGGCGGGTGCGAACGGAGCGACCAACCCCACGGCGCTCAGCGCGACATTATCGAGCCAGTTGGCAGAAGAAATGAAAATTTCGCCGCCATTCATACCCGCAACCGGGGCAGGATTTGAGAATATCAAAGACGGATCCGGCCGAAGGGACGTGAGCACGCCGGGCGAAATGGACTGCCGAGCTCCGATTGGAATATATAAAAACGGCGCAACTCTGGTTCCATCGTAAGGAGATGAACCGAGCGCACCGGAGGGAGCGCTACACAACAGCACGCCGAAAACGGCGGCGATTTTAACAGCAGAAGCCTTGATGGCGCGTCTCAAGAAAAACACGATGCCGACCCCCGGATGTTCCTGACCATCAGGACGTTAGACCTTCTGGTTAAACCGGAATGCAAATAGAAGGCCAAATATATTGCAATTTATCGAAAACAACTAACCTAAGCTATTATATAATAATAAGTAACAAGGCCGCCCATAATTCCATCTTCATTCGACCGGCAGGCGTTGCGAAACACGTTTTATCGAATGCTACTGCGTGGCAACCTCGTTGCTCCTCGCTTTATGACCGGTTTTATCATAAACATAGACCCGATAGTAATAAATGTTGCTTATCGTATCCAGAAGCGGATCGAAATCATCATAAAATGCCTGGTAGCGGTCGGATATGGGACCTCCCATCTGGACTCCGTTTACATCCGTCACTCCCGGCGACATGGATCTGAATACGCGGTATTCTTTAAAATCCGAGTCCATGTTGAAACTCCATGTCACCGTAACACTGTTTACACCGATGGACGAAAGGGCGTCGCAGACAACCGCAGCAGGGGGCAGATCTTCGGTATTGAAACCGCGCACGTTACTCCCGGCCGATTCGTTCAAATCGTTTATTACGTAAACACGGTAGTAATATTTGCGCGCCTCGCCCAATCCGGCATCATTCCAGGTTAGAATTGAATTGTTATTTATGCGGGCTATGCGCGTTGATCCGCTTTCGGTCACATTCGGAATCACGTCCCGGTACACGTCGTAAAAAGTGAAATTCGGATCGTCTGATTGGCTCCATCTAAGGCCGATCGATGCCGTGGTTGAATCCGCGGCCGGGTAGAGGTACACCTGCAGTGGCGGGTCAGTTATCTTGATTTTTTCCGCAAATTCAATGACGCCGCTCTTGTTGCCTGCGGCATCTGTAAATTCCGCCGAAACCGCTGCGGACATGGTTCGAAAATCGCTGGGCAAAAAGTAATCAATTTCATATATTCCGTCGCCTCCCTGGAGGTCGCCGTCGAGTCCATTGTCGAGGGCCGTGATGATATCATTCAATCCCGAAATGGTTATTTCCGCTTTTCCGCCATCTTCAAGACCTGAACTCGTAACCGAGAAATGCACACTTCCTCCAGGGGAAAAAGGCCCCGCCGGCGTCATGACCAGGCCGCCTATTGCCGCGTGCGAATCGAGCACAATAGAATCGGAGATTTTCCGGCTTACATTTCCCAATTCGTCTTTGAATCTAGCATAAATTATTTTAACGCCGTCGCCCCCGCTTACGCTGAAATCAAGCGCTGCGGCATATGCTGTCCATGCGGCATCCGAAAAGAGCGAGTCTTCCGATACGATCATGGATTGGATGAGTGCGGGACCCGAAAAGCTTAAATGAATGATGCGGACCGCCGAGAAAGAATCACCGTTATTCGCGGTAATACTGAAGATGCCGGAAGAAACCGGAAGGGCGAAGGAAAAGCCGCCTTCCAGCCCATCGGCGGCTACGCCGGATATCTTGTACCAGTACACTACGCCGTTGCGCAGCGCGTGATTGTTGAACGGCGGCGACGATACTTCTCCTACACGATGCCATGTAATTTGATTGTCATCGCTCCTATAGATTCTGAACGCGGAATATGAATAATTCTGATCGAAGCTCCAAGTCACCTCGGCGGTACCGTCTCCGGTAACAGCGCTCAAGTCCGAGGGGGCAGGAATGTCGCTTATGGTCTCGTCAAGCTCTGCGGGAATTTCTTCCAGACATGAAGAAAAAACCGCCGCAAGCATCAGCACGGCCGCGAAAAGCGCCGGATATCTATACGATTTCATCGCAGCCTCCCGGATACTAAAAAGAATAAACAATTCCCGAATTTACAGTTTTTCCTTTAATGGAAGTATTTACTTTCATTTTGCCGCCGCGCATTTCCGTGCCGGTAATAATGTCCAGCATGTTGAGAATCCATACGGAGCCGGCCATCAAAATGGCGGCGTTTCGGACGCGTTCTTTGTCTCTTTTTATCGACCAAAGATCAGCAACCCGTCCACGGGCGGAGGTTTTTTCCGCGGCAGAAGACGCTTCTTTCAGAGCGCGAACCGCGGATTCATACCTCGCACCCGCCATTCCGTATTCCTCCCAGGATTCAGCCGCAAAAAACGCAGCTCCGAGAAAAGCGGCCTGAAATAAAAAACCACGAATCGGATGATCGAGGTATTTTTGTCCCAGCCCGGGAGAGACGGCCGATCTCGCCAGCGCCCTCCGCAAAGACTTGCGCGGGGTGGTAATTGTCAACGTGCCTTTTTCCTCGGTTTTTACGCCGCCCGGAGGCGCACTCAGCAAAACCGTCTCCAGCAGGTTCGAAGCAAAGAGCCAACCCGCTATACCGGCGGATATAAAAAGATGCTCTCTGGCCTCGTTCGACAGTGCGGCATGTTCGAGCATGATATTTTGAGCGATCTTTTTTTCATCGATAGTAACGGCATCGCCGTACTTATTGAAATAAAGACGATAATCGTCCCTGCGGTCGGCATAGTCAGCATACGCCAGAACAACCCCGGCTGCAGACGCCGCGCTCGACAACAAAGCCTGGACTCCGCTGCTCTTTCGAGAATATTCGTACTGACCCCACCCGGGAACAACCAGCGATTTCGCGATAACATTCAGCCGATTGCTGCTGATTTTCGCGCCTCCCGAACCGGGGATCAGAGTAATTATTCCCCGCCTGCTCTCATATCCTTTCTTCTCGATCTTGATATCATAGGACCTGCCTGCGAACAGATTACAGAACGTGGCGGGAGTTCTGCCTACGAGGCAGAAAGAGCCCTTTACCGAGATACCGGCATTGTTGGGGCTGGAGACTACGGTTAAACATCCGCTTTTCTCCGCATCGCTATCCGCTGCCTCGGCGATGCAGAAATGTGCAGTCAGACCAAGAACCAGCAAAATAATAGCACCTAGCAGCAACACGCGTTTCGACATGCTTCTCTTCCCGCTTCCGTACGAATCAGTTTTCTGATAAAAGCGTTCCGGCCCTCTTCGCATACCTTGTTTCAGGATAAAGTTCAATACATTTTTTCAGTGCTTCCCGTGCTTTTTCTACATCCTCGAGATTTCGGGAATATATTCCCGCGCTTTTTATCAGTGCCGCCGCGCCCGCCGGCCATCCCCACATTTCGGCCCGGCTTGACAGTATTTCGGCGGCTTCGGCCGCCCTGCCCGCGACGAGATAGTTTTCGACCAGGTAGTTTTCAGATATCAATGCCCTCTCCGGCTGGGCCTTTGCCCTTGCTATCAAAGTTATATAAAAACGGGAGGCTTTTTCGAGGTTTCTGTGCGCTAAAAGCGAGTCTCCGGATTCTATGTAATGAACGGTAATGAGTAATGGCGCTTCCATGGCCATTTGCGTTTGAGGGTACAATGTCTGAATTCTTTTCAAAACCAAGATCGCCTCTTCCCACTTATCCTGTTCTTCAAGATAGAGGGCATGAAGGAGCATTGCCCTGCTGACCGCTTCCTCCGGCGCCTCACCGTCTTTCTTGATGCTGCGAATGAGTTCGAGGGCCTCTCTGTTTTTCCCCTGATTGAAATACAGGCCGCTTAAAGCCAATTTTGCGGTAAATGCTTCCTCCGCATCCGGCGTATTTACGGCGATGTCCAGATATATTCGTTCGGCACTATCGGAATCTTTTATGCCTTTCAAATAAATTCCGGCTTTTAGAAGCAGCAGTTTTGGCGCAATGGCCCTCCCGAAGGAGCTTGTCGTAATAGCGTCGATCATGTTGAGCGCTTTTTCCCAATTTCCCGCCAAAAGGTACATGGAAGTTTTCTTGAACCTGGCTTTGTCGGCGATCAGGCTGTCCGGCCAAACGTGTATTATCTTGTCATAGAAGCTCGAGGCAAGAAAATCATACTCTCGATATTTTTCAACCTTGTTGCCGGCCTTATACAACTTTACCAGCATAAGAGGAATCTCAAGGAATGCATCACTTACCAAAGGCTGGTTTTGCCACAATTCCGCGCCCAGAACAAGCTCCCTGAACAGAGATTCGCACTGGATCTCCAGAGAATCTTCGAAGCCGGTAAAATAAAACGACCTCGCGAGGTTCAGCCGCGCATTCAAGCGGCTCAATTCAGGTATGTCCTCTTCGTAAAGGGAGCTTCTATAATAATCTTCAGCCAGAAAATATTTGTCGGTAATAAAATAAAGGTTTGCAAGTGCAATTTTAGATAACACGATCAATCGGTTGATTTCGGCCATCGTCAACGGTCTCCAACCGTTCGCGGCGGCCTCGTTGATGGAAATGCCGTCAATAACATCTTCATAAGATTTGATTGCATGCTCGATATCTTTTTCAGATGCAGCTCGAAAATCTGCATTTATGCTCTTTTCTATTTTTTGAGCTTTCCACATCTTTTTTTCCATGGAATACCTGGCGTTGATATCATCGTTGCTCCCGCATCCCCATAACAGGGCGCTCGCCGCGAGTAATAGACCGACGGATCTGGTAATGACGATTATTTTCTTCTCCATACTTTTCCCAATGCCAGATAGGTAGTAGCGGCAAATATGAAATAGTTTGTAAATATCTCGACTGCGATATTCGCCGTCATTATCCATAAAATGATCTCGGGCTCGTACTTTGCGGCAAACCGCGAAGTATGCGCGTAAAAATACTCGAATGGGCTGTGAATGACAACAACCGTCAGTATCACCATGCCGGTAATGATAAAATGTTTCCTCGCAAAATGAAGGCTATTGCGCAGGGCTTTGGCGGGGGAATCGGGGTAATATTTGACCGACAGTACGGCATAAATGAGACCAATCTCGGTGAGAAATCCTGCAAGCCAGGCTGCGCGGTTTATTAATTCGCTGAGAGGCCCTTTGCCGGTTTTAGAGGCCAAAAACATCATGCCTTCGGGCGCGCCGATAACCAGACCTACAAATACGATCCCGACCAGGACGAAAGACGGCACATTCCATACCGCGGTTCTGAAATAAAATCCCGTTTCCCTCAGGCAGTTCAGGAAGTAATCCGACATCATCAACACGGCCCATCCAAACAAAATGAATCCCGCTACCATGACCAACGGAATCGACATGACGTGGTAGATATCGGGAAGCAAAATAAAATGTGCCGGATAGTGAAGAGCCTTCTCCCCTCCAAAGATCCTTATTATATCGATCATACCGTACGACAGAGGACGCTTCGAAAAATAAGTCAAACCCAGCAGCGCCGCAAACTCCAGGCATCCAAGCAGGAAAAAGGGCACCAGCAGCGACGGTTTTCTGAGCATCCAAACAGTCTCTTCCCAGCAGCGGAAGTATTTTCTGATAAGTCTTTCAAGCTTCATTTAATTCCTTGCCGGACCGTTGTTTTGGCCTTCGGCTTATTCAATTTTGAATTAATAATCAAGAGAGAGTAAATGAGGATCTTTCGTTTCCCTGCGAATTCAAAGATATCATGGGGTTTTCTGTACAAGGAATCTTCCTTTTTCCCGGACACGCCCGCTTTCATCCGCTATCCTGATAAGGTAGAGGGATCTTGCAACCTTGTACCTGTGATCGTTTCTGAAATCCCATACCCAATTATAACCATCGCCGACGCTGTTTCTGAATCTCCTGACGATCCGACCGGACACGTTAAAAATATTCACCGTCCAGCCGAACGGAAGATTCCTGACCTCCAGTGGCTTTATCGGATTCTCCGCCCAAAAACCATCAGGGATTATGCGCGCCGACTCCGAAGTATCTTGATAATTAGAAACCGAAAACGAATAATTTGCAAGGATTGAACATTTGGGGCTGCTCGATAAGTCGCATGCCTCTACTCTTATATCGACGACGCTCCCCGGGATGAATCCCTCGGAATTGGCATATGTAACCTTCAACTCGCCGCCGCCTCCTTCTACTTTTATGTCCGCCAGAACATCATTTATGAAAAAAGCGATCGAACCGGGATCCACGCCGGATCCATCATCGCTTATTCCAACAACGATATCAGTTAAACGAGACACCTCCGCCGCCCCGTTTGCGGGATCCAGGCAGCAGAACTGGGGGGCGGAATTATCAACCGAGGAGCCGGTTGTGAAGCTCCAGGAAATCGAACCGGTATTGGCCGGCTGGGATAAATCCCCGGCGGCAACCGATACGTCAACAAGGCTTTGAGAAGCAAAATCCTGCGGGGGCCAGCATGTCACAAAAAGCGCGCTTGCATCTCCGGCAAAAACCACCGACGATGGAGACTGAGAATCTATCAGAATGGAAACAGAGTTTGTATCCACGCCGCTTCCCGTGTCGGAGATGAGGAACGAGATTCCGGTATTAACAGGAATGTTCACACTGCGGTCGGCAGGAGAAAAGGATGAGAAAATCGGGCTATCCGTGTCCACACCGGTAATGGCCAGCGATTTTTCAATCGAATATGGACTATAAATACCGCCGGTGTTAAACGCCTTCACCGCGAAATAATACGTTCCCGGGGCCAGCCCGCAGACCTGCTGATTCGTCCCGGTTCCCGCAGATATCGAAT
The DNA here is from genome assembly GCA_964654695.1 of uncultured bacterium. Lineage (GTDB taxonomy): Bacteria > Krumholzibacteriota > Krumholzibacteriia > WVZY01 > WVZY01 > CAZZKJ01. Next base: position 99,777 of record CAZZKJ010000005.1, read on the forward strand.
CGGCATAGTGCGCGGCTCCCCCGCCGGCCACGCTGGTTGTGCCGTAATAGAGCACGTAACCGGCTATATCGGGTTCGGAATTCGCACGCCAGCCAATCAGCGCGCACCCAGGCGCGTTTTCGGCACTCGTGACCTGTGCGGGCGGTGCCGGGCCCTGCGCTGATCCTGCGCTGACGAATGTGGATGCTTCTTTTGAAAACGTGCTTATCAAGCCGTAACTGTTGATCGCTTTCAAGGCGAAATAATATGTGCCTTCCCCAAGTCCGCAGATTTTATAATGGGAATATGTACCGACATCCAAAGAGTCCTCGTAAGAAGCGGCGCCCTGCTCCACCGAAAGCGTTCCGAAATAGAGCCTGTAGCCGGTCACGTTGGGCTCGGGATTGGCCAGCCAATCGCACTGCGCACACCCGGAATAATCTCCTGTGGCGCTGAGCCCTGACGGCATACCCGGTGCTTGAGGATTGGAACCGGTTTTCAGAAAAGAATACAGGTCAAAACTGGATGCCAAATCGTTGAAGGCCGCTATACCCGAACTCGTAGCTGCGGTGGATAAAAGAGCTGAACCGTTTTTGCCGATGTCATAGGATGCATCGGGAGCGGCATCGAATATCAAAAATGCAAGATTTTCTGAAGCAGATTCGCCCTCTGATATTTCAGCAGATCCTGACTCTCCCCGCACGACCGGGGCGGCAAAGGAAACAATCAGGAAGAATAATATGTAACCGCACCTCTTGCGCATTCGCCTTCTCTGCTGTTGAGGCTCAATGACAACGTATATCGTAGAAGGGTAATAAATCGTGAGCAAAAAGCGTGCTCACGAACTTTCAATCAGCCGGAGTTATGGTTACATTATGAACCGCCCGGCTAATAGGCAAGAGAAAAATGCTCATATGGAGGATTTTCAACATTTTCAGAAAGGATAATCAAAATTCTCCACCAGCGACATTCCCCGTCTGTCCCCGTTTTCGAGGAGTTTTATGCATTTGTATAGCTCCCAAGCTGTTACATAATGGATAACGTATTGTTTGCCGTCGTTGTAATTCCCGAGAAGATGATCGTGCATCGCATTGGCCCCTCCGCCTAGAATCAATCCTGAATTCTCTTCCTGGGCGCCGTGGGTATGCACCTTTACGAAAATCCATCCCGGCCAATTTTTAACCGAAATATTTTCTTTAATCCATAAATCGATCCTAGAAGATAAGGGAGGATTAATCGCGGTTATATCGCTATTTTCAATAGCAGGGAATATTCCCCGCCGTCTGATGCGCCAATTAACGGCCAGCGTTCCCGTGATCATCAGCAGATCTCCCGAAGGGGGAGAATCAAAAGCTGCTTGGCGCCCATGAAAATGCGACTTGGAACGGCATGGGTCATCTGTTGCGTAATAGATGCGGTTTATAACAGGCGGCTGTGTCGGATGAGGAGCTGAAGGAAAAGTAAAATCCGCATAGCATCCGGTTTCTTTGAGTATGGTAATTTCATCCTTTACTCCGCAATATCGCCCTCCCGGCCCCGAGTCGTCCAGCGCCCAATTGCCGTGAATGAAACCGTATTCGATTTTTCCGGTCTTTTCATTTTTTCTGAGCAGCCCGTGCCGATCATGCAGGATCTCCTTGAAAGATTCTATTTTCTCCCGCAGCCCTTCGGAGGTATCACGATCGTGATGCAGATGTATTTCAACATCTCCAAAGCCCGCGTCTTTCAACTTGGCAAGCATATCCAGACACTCGGGAATATACTCTTCCTGCGGGTAGAAAAAAGTGTGCTGTGGGGCGTGGCCGCCGCGGTCGCGGTATGATGCGAACCTGGAGGGATATCCGCTCAACCAATTGTGTACCCTCTCCAGGGCCTTTTTCTCGTCTGCATTATTCCACAACGGCTCAAAATGATCTACGAAACAAAAAAACACGTGCCGGGTTCCGTCTGTCTGTTTGAGAGCACGGTTTCGCTTTACATTCTTGATGCTGTTTAAAATAATGAGATCTACATTCTTTTTTCTGGCGAACAGGAAACAAATGACGGCGAAAGCCGGAATAATAATTAGAAATGTTATCAGCATCGAGATTACCAGAAAAGAGTAAGGATGATTTTCAGCAATAAAAGGATTCCCGCAATCAGAATAAATCCCTGCAGGAAATCCCGTTTTTCCATCAGCGCGTATTGAGTTTCCGATTTCTTGATGAATACCGAGCTTACTGCGGCGCTCATGCCGATCAACAGGTAAAGCAGTTCATTGTACGTCCTGGACAAAAAGAAAGCGGCCGTGATAAAGCCGATCAAACCGAACATAACCGAGTCGGCCGCACAGGCGATTCCTTTCATTCCCTGTTCCCTGGCCTCAGAGGCGATTATGAACATATTCTTTATAGAGAGCATTATCATCGTACCCCAAATATATAAACCGAAAATCCCCAATTCACTCAGACACAATACAATGGAATTATGAGCGGTTCGAAAATGAAAATCCAGAAATCTGCCCGCGCCGACGCCGAAAAGAGGATTTTGTTTGAGCATGTCGAATCCAATCCCCCAGGCTTCGATCCGGCCGTAGGCCGATGCCTCCTGCGGCGATATCTCGCTCATCCTCGACGGTCCGAGAATGAATGCCGCCGCGAACAGCATGCTTCCCGCCCCCAGTCCCGTGAGTAGGCCAAATCTTCGTGTTACCAGAAGGAATGCCAGCACTCCAAGACTCAAAAAGCCTCCGCGGGAATTAGTCAAATAGAGGGCGAACACAACGGTGCAGGCCGCGGCGGCCATCAATATTTTCAAAATAACAGCCTTGGCTTCGATCAGGGTAAGGACCATAAACGGCAGGATTACCAGGAAAGTCAGCCCCAGGTCGTTCGGATCGGAGAAAATGCCTATTCCCCTGATTCTCCCTTCGACCATAGTCTGTCCTGCAATTCCCACACCGGTGATATACTGCTTTATCCCCTGGAAGGCCAGGATCAACGTGAGCAGGCCCGCGCTATACAAGGTTATTTTTATTTTCCTCTCGCTGCATGCGAGATTGGCTATCAAGAAATACATGACAAGAGTGCTCAGGAATGCCCTGCCTGAAGCCATCGCTCCGTGCAGATAGGCGTGGCTCAAATGGGATAACAAGATCGCCGCCAGCATCAAAATCATCAATAAATTCTGTGGAACCTTCGCGGCAACAGGCGATCTCCTGGTTATGGCTGAATTGATTACCATCATAACCAGGGTAGCGCCGCCTATCATCAGCATTACCGGCATACCCACGAATCCCTCGATGTATTCCTGAGGACGCAGATAAAGAAAAACAACATAATTGATAAGCCCCACGAACGGCTCTATCAATAAAGTCAAAAAACCTATTCCAACAATATAGGCCGCAACCGCGATTTTGGTGGAATTGAGCAGCACCATCGAAAATCCCGCCGACACGAAGGATGCGGTCGTAATTATCAGCACTAATGCTCTTGACTTTTTCCCCATTTAAGCGCCGCTCAGTTTCAAAAGGATCTTGTCCAGTTTTTGAGCCAGATGTTTCATTGAATACTTTTCAATGCTTTTCATGTCTCTTTCTTTTTCATAATCCGCCCGTTCCACCCGGTTAAAGAATTCAATGATTTCCCCAGCTAAGTCGGCGGGGCTGTCGCTCTTCAATGCCGCGCCCGTTCGCGTTTCCTCGATTATCCGCGAAGCATCTCCATCGGGACAAATTGCCAGGATGGGCCTGCCCGAAAACAGATATGCATAGAGTTTGCTGGGAATCCAGGTTCTTCCCCTTTCCGTATGGGGCAGTGCCAGCAAGAGAGTGTTGCTGTTTCTCATAATTTCTATACTTTTATCGAAAGATACGCTGCCTTTGTATTCTATATATTTTCCCGCAGGCGATTCACGCAGGATCTTGTCGTAGCTCGGATCCAACCGGCCGTACACTGCGAGCCTGGGTATAAAACCGCCGCCCTTGTTTATAAGCGCACAAACCGCCTCAATGTATAAATCAAGCATGCCTTCATAGATTTCACCTGTGTATGTAATGTCGCTCAGCACAACGCTCCCGCCATCAGATTCCAAAACAGCATCGGGATCGAAGGCGTTGTTTATTACGGATATTTTCTTTTCATCAACGCCGGAAAAGATTTCAAGCAGCGCGCATTTATTGCCATGGGTATTGGCTATAACCATATCGGCTTTTCCAAGAACGAATCCCTCCAGCCTGCGGGCGAGATGCAAAGACCACTTATTCCCATAATAATATGGAGGGGTCGTCCAGGGGTCGCGAAAATCTGCAATCCATTTGAAGCGTCTTCGCTTTTTCAACAGAGCCGCGGATAAATGACTGGAATGCGGGGGGCTCGAGCTGAGAACAAGTTCAAACCCGCCGGGCTGCGTGAGTTCTCTCAGGCTGTGGTAAAGTGGCTGGATCCACCCCGCATGACGGTCGGGAAAAGAAAATAACTTGAAAAGCACAGCATATATCGCTTTACGGATTAAACTTAGAAAGAACCGAAAGGGTCCGCGCGGCCGTTCGGAGACCTTCCCTGTGCGCCGGCCCGAGGCCTTCGGATCCATTTTATCAATATCGAAGCTCCCCGTTCGTATAACTTCTATTCTCTCGTCCATCCATTTAAGCGTATTATCATCCGCGGGTTCGCTGTAACACTCTTTGACGGTAAGCACGGTTACTTTCCACCCCAATGCGGTCAGGTGGTTGGCTATTCCTCGCAGGCGGTAAATGCCGGCGCTTACTATGGGAGGGTAGTGATACGTAACGATGAGGAGCTTCTTGTTCATTGCACCAGTTTGCCTCCGCGGCGGATGCGCTCATGTCTTCGCGTGCGGGATCATTCACAGTAAACGCGGTAATACTCTCTCGCGATATTTTCCCAGTCAAGATCGTCGGCCCAGGCCGTCGAATTCGCGGACATCTCCCGGCGCGTTTCCGTTGTTAAGCCCGTGTGGAGCGCGTTTTTCAATCCCGACGCGCTCGCAGAATCGTAAAATATGCCCAGATCGAACGATTCGAGTTCACTCAAGCAACCGATCCTCGGGACAATTACCGGGCACCCGAATCCGAGTGACAGGATGACCGAGCCGGACGTGAGCACGTTAGTATAAGGAAACACGGCGAAATCAGCGGCTTTGAAATATGCCGCTAAATCCTTGTCCGGTACATAACCAAGTTCGAACCTTATGTTTGCTGACTCGAAGCGGGCGCTCGCGGTATCTATCATGGTTTTTTCTTTTTTTTCGTACGGTTTGCCGACGATCAAGAGCAGGCTGTTTTCACGAGCAAGTTCGCTGAAAACCTTGCACAATCTGTTTATGCCCTTGTACATTCTTATCATCCCAAAGAAAAGCAGCACCCTGGTGCCCGGAGCAATATTCAGTTTCTTTCTTGCATCAACCCTGGAGATATTGTCCGGATAAACCTGACGGTAGCTTCCGTGAGGGATTATTCGGATATCGGATTTCCGGCTGATCTTCCTGAGAAGATCGCCTGCGTATTCGCAGTGAACGGCCGTCACCGCATTGCCGCCCATGAAACTCACCGCCGACTTATCGGCAATTTTGTTTGTGGACTCATGAGATATGAAGTTATGCATGGTCCAGACAATTCTATATCCTAAAATCTTCGCTGTTTTTATAAAAAGTATGAACCTCGCCAGTGTAACAAAGGAAAACAAACGCCCTCGCCAATGGTGATAATATCTTTCGATCCAATGAAAATGGAGCACGTCGACACGCGTCCTGTTTTTCACCAGCCATCTGAAAGAAAGCGATTTGCAGGACAAAACCTCCACGCCCATTTCTTTTAGCCGGCCGTAAAGCAAATCGCAGTATGGGTTGGAATCAAGGTGAGAAGGAAAGGCGGCGGCCCGCACATGATTTTTGTATCCAATTTTCGGTTTATTCAACCCTGCTCCTGCTTGTAGCCGTAATATTTGTAGTCATAGTAAAACGGCAGAACTTCCGAAGCATTGTTGACGATCACTCCCTCTATTTTTGCTTGGGAATCCTTGAGGATACCGTGGGCCCTTTTTACGACCTGCCGGGGCGTCCTGCCCGCCAATACAACAAAGAGAACGGCATCAAGCTTGCTGCACAAAAATAAGGTATCGCTGACCGCCAGGATTGGCGCGCAGTCGACTAAAACGATATCGAAATAAAATCTCATTTTATTAAAAAATTCCTCCAGCGCTTCCGATTCAAAGAGCTGCGCCGGGGCATCGTTGTAGCCTCCGGATGTTACGATTTTCAAATTTTTTAACGGAGTGTCCTGGACAACGCTCATGGGATCGCGCAGCTCCCCCAGGCATTCTATGAGTCCGCGCGAATTACCCAGGTTGAATAGCGAATGCATTCTGGGCCGCCGGAGATCTGCATCGACAACCAGCACCTTGTTCTTAGGAAACTGTGCAATAGTCATGGCCAGGTGGGAGACTATTGTGCTTTTGCCCTCGCCTCTTTCGGAACTGGTTACAAGAAAAGATTTGCTGGGCGCCTGATCCCGCCGTGAGGCAATATTATGATAAAGTCTTCTCAACTCGGTCGCTATGGGCGACTCATTTTGATAAGTCTGGAAAATATTGACGTCGCTGTTATCAGATTTCATTATTAAACGCCTTTAATAAGTACTATCTATCTGCAGTAACCGAGTATATATCCAGTTTATTCTCTGTTTCCGATTTGCCGTAGTAATAAAATCCCCAAACCGATGTTACAGTGACCAGAAGCAAAGCCAAAACCCAAATCGCGATTTTTTTCTTATCGATTCCCCTGCTCCAACTCGCCTGTGATTCGAAACGAGGCACTGTTCCCAACACCTTCATCTCCAGCTCTTCCTGAATCTCTTCGACGCTTCGAAAAGAAGTATCCGAGTATTCGGATAGAATCAAGCCGCCCACACCCAGAAACATTCCGAAAAACAGCGCGATTACGATAATCTTTGGCTTATTGGGGCGAACCGGCTTCATAGGCTTAGACGCCTGCTCCACGATTTCTATGGATAACCCAAGATTCGTATTTTGAGCAGCTTCTGATATTTGGGTCGTGGTTTTGGATTTCAAGAAAGAATTGTAAAGATCCTTATTGAGTTTTACGGTTTCTTCTTTTTTGTTCAGATCCCTGTCCCATTGAGGCGCCAGTTCCAGTTTTTTCTTGTAAGAGTTTACGTAGGTATCGAGCAGCTTCTCCTGGTCGCGGTAGCAAAGCAGTTTGTATGATTGAGCATAGTATTCAACTATGAGGGGGTAGTAATCCGAGTAAATATCCGTAAATACCAGCCGCACTATTCTGGAAAGATTTTTCTGCAGAGTCAATTCGGCCTGTTCGAGATCCATGGCGTTCCTCTTTGTTCCGCTTGAGCTCTCGCCCCTGTTCGACATCTGCAGCAGCAGCTGTGCTTCAAGCTTTGCCTTCAAGCCGTCCACCGCTTTGCCGAGTTCCTGATCCTGGCTTATTATGTCGCTTTGCGGAACGCTTCCGAAAAGTGCCTTCAAGTTGCCCTCTATCTTCGTTAGGATATTTTCTTCATCGCTGACTCTGATATTTATCTGTCTTAAAAGGGTTTCCGAGTAACCCAGGTTGGATTCCTTGACGGGGTTTGTCTTCATTTTTATTCTGTTGATTTTTCTTTTCAGATCGGAAAGTTCTTTTTCAGATTTTTCGAAACGCTCTTTATATATCGCCAGCCTTTCGTCACTGAAATCGCTGGCTACCTGCAAACCTTCTATCTGTTTTTTCTGTTCCATTTCTATAAACAGGTTGGTAATTGTATTGGCGATCACGAAGGCAATTTCCGGATCGAAATCAAAAAAAGATATCTGAAACATCCCGGGGCCAACTCTTTCGACCTCGGTTGCTTTGAGAAGCCGCCCCCTGAGACGCCGGTTTATCAATTCGGTTACGGGAATGTCGGGATATTTTTTCTTATGCTTGCTTCTGGCCCATTGAACCAAATCGGGCATCTTATCCATCCCCAGGCGTTTTATCAGCTGATCGATGAATTCTGTCGTTCCCAGTTCTGATTCGATCCTGTCCTGCGCCTCGCGATCATGCATCCTCCTCCTGTCCTGGAGCTGCACGTATCTGGCCATTTCTCGGTTGAGAAGATTCTTGTCTTCCATACGAATTATGGATGAAGCCTGATAAACCGGCACGAGGAACCGAACACCGATCATGGAGACGATTAGGGGGACGAAGATCGGCACAAGAAGAAGGTATTTTTTCCTCCAGGCTATCCGCCAGTATTCCGAAAGATTGATCTTGGAATCCGCGTTTTGAGATTCTAAACCTGTTTTTCTCATGGCTGGAGCTTATTTCCTCTGGTTGTTTTTTATACTGACAACCAAAGCAGCGATAGTAATACCGGTCGTTACGAGATTCAGAATAAAGCCCAAATCGTTCTTGAATAGAAAAGCAACGCGGTTTTGCGCCGGAAGATGCACCGTATCGCCCGGCTGAAGTTTAGGATTGGACAACGGATCCCCTTCTTTCAAGAATCTCTGAAGATTCACCTCGATGGTTCTGATGTTGCCGTCGCTAAGAGGGCGTATGATCTTAATCCTGCCGAGAGCCGCCCCTCCTGCCGGGCCTCCGGCCAGCAGTATAGCACTCATCAGGTCGCGTCGGGCCTGCAGCCGGTAGATGCCGGGTTTTACAACCGAGCCGAAAACATTTACACCGAAACTACCGGTATAAACTGCGGCTTTTTCGGGGATGACAACGGTATCGCCGTTTTCGAGACCCGGAAGGCTCTCCACCGATGCGATTTCAAGGGATTCCATAACATTTACGACGCGGCTCGTACCGCCCTTGTCCTTGTCCTTTACTATCCGGACGTTATCGAGAGAAGCATTCAGGTTGGGGCCTCCGGCTTCTCGAATAGCCTCCCAAAGATTGGGGGTTTCCGGAAAAGAATATTTACCGGGTTTTCCGACCTGGCCGATTACATAAATAACCACGCTCACCGCCTCCTGGACCCTCACGGAAACTCGGGTCAAGCTTGGATAATAATCCTTAAGAACTTGTAGAATCTTGACCTCCATCTCCTTGACCGTAAGCCCGGCGACCTTGATACTGCCTACCAGAGGCATGGTTATGCCGCCGCCCTCGTTGATGCGCAGTTCCCTGCTGAGATCCGGCCTCTGATAAACCGTAAGCAGAATTGCATCCCCCGCTCCGACACGGTAATTATTCGGAATCTGGTTCTTTTCTGCGCCGTAGGAGAGAGTGGGCAATACCGCCATATGCAAATTGACAATCAAGGAAATAATCAGCAGTACGGTCAATCCTCTTTTCATATCAATACACATCCCTTACTTTTATTTGAAATTTCCGCGTTCGATTGTCAGCTTTCCGCACACTCGACTCTTCGGTACCATTCGACGGTCTTTTTAAGACCTTCGTCGAAGTCAACCAGCACATCGAATTTCAAATCTCCGCGTATGGCCTCTATAGAGGCCATCGAGTGACGAACATCGCCTGCGCGCGGATCCGAGTACTCGGCGGATAGATCGGACTTGATGATTTTATTAAGTCTTTTGAGGAGATTATTCAATGTAAATCTGTCTCCGCAAGCAACATTGTAATATTTTCCGGACACTACATTCGGCGCGCATGCGAGCAGGTTAGAGGAAACCACGTTGTCGATATAAGTGAAATCCCGGGATTGCTCGCCGTCGCCAAAAATCACCGGTTTTTTACCGTCCAGAAGCGCCTTTATAAATATTGGAATAACCGCACTGTACTCCGAGTCCGGATCCTGCTTTGGCCCGAAAACATTGAAATATCTCAATCCAACGGTCTGAAGACCGAATATATCGCTGAATATCCTGGCGTACCACTCACCGGCAAGCTTGGTGAGCGCGTATGGAGACTTTGGATTTGTCGGCATCTTCTCTTGTTTTGGAAGCTCTTCGCTGTCTCCATAAACCGAAGAGGACGATGCATAAACAAATTTCTTCACGGATTCATCACTCGCGGCTTGCAGAAGATTCAGAGTACCGTTGATGTTAACCTCATTGGTGTCTGAGGGGTCATCGATACTTCGCTGCACAGATGCCAGGGCCGCCTGGTGCAGAACAAAATCCACGTTCTTCATCACCTCTCTTACCAGGGAAACATCTCTTATATCCCCTTCGACAAGCTCGATCTGATCCATGAATTCCGACAGGTTTTCACGCCTGCCTGTGGAGAAATTGTCCAAGATCTTGACTTTATCGCCTCTTCTAAGCAGTTCGGCTGTTATGTTGGAACCAATAAAACCGGCTCCGCCGGTCACGAGGTAATTCGGCATCTCTTTATCCTCCGCGATTATCGGTCATGGCTTTGGTGTTTTAAAGTTTCTGTGGCCGTTACAATTTGATTATCTTTTCAGATACATATTCTTTCAGGATATTGCGCGTGTCAACAATTACCGGCAGATTATCCAGCACCATTTTGTAATCCACATCGGAGTGGCCTGTTATTATAGCCGCGCAATCGCAGCTTTTAAGCTCATCCGGAGACATCGCAAGGCTCTCGATAGTACGCAGATCCTCCGCATCACCCTGAACGAACGGATCATGATAAACCACTTCCCCACCCTTTTGCTTCAGAAGCCGGATTACATCCAAAGACGGAGATTCCCTTATATCATCTATATTTTCCTTGTATGATACACCGAGAATCAGGATTTTAGCCCCATTGATGCTCTTTTTCCTCAAATTCAACGCATCGGCGATTTTCTGGACGACATATTCCGGCATCGAGCTGTTGATCTGTCCGGCCAATTCTATAAAACGCGCTTCGAAACCGCTCAACTTTGCCTTCCATGACAGGTAGAATGGATCGATGGGTATGCAGTGTCCTCCCAGGCCGGGTCCGGGGTAGAAAGGCATGAATCCAAAAGGTTTGGTTGCAGCCGCTTCAATAACCTCCCAAACATCTATCCCCATCTTGTTGCACATAAGGGCGATTTCATTTACAAGACCGATATTCACGCTCCTAAAAGTGTTTTCCAGCAGCTTCACGGTTTCGGCAACCTTCGACGTGCTGACGGCTACGGTATTCGTGAGCGTTGAATTATAAAGCTGCGATGCCGTTTTCGTGCATTGGGGCGTTACCCCTCCAACCACTTTGGGGATATTCTTGGTATGGTAATCGGCGTTTCCGGGATCGACACGTTCCGGCGAAAAAGCCAGGAAAAAATCCTCTCCAACTTTGAGTCCGTTTTTCTCCAGCATGGGCAGAATTACTTCTTCGGTGGTTCCGGGATATGTCGTGCTTTCGAGAATCACCAATTGGCCCTTGTGAATGTGTTTCGCTATTTCGCTTACAACATTTACGATGTATGAAATATCAGGATCCCGTGTTTTGCGCAGCGGTGTCGGCACGCAGATATTAATGGTATCGACATCTTTCAAGATCGCAAAATCCGTTGACGCTTCGAGCCTGCCGGAAGAAACCGCCCGTTGCAAATCACCGGATGAAACATCGCCGATATAGCTTTTTCCGGCGTTGACATCCTTGACTTTTTCTTCCTGGACATCTATGCCTACCGTGCGAAATCCGGCTTTTGCGTATTCAACCAGCAGAGGCAGGCCCACATATCCCAGCCCGATAACGCAGAGCCTGGCTTCTTTGTTTCTAATCCTTTCCAGAAGTTCCATATGATTCCTTTTCTTTTTGAGCGCTCCTGCAGAATCGCTGTCACTAGTATACATAAATTCTCCTTGATAAGAATGGGAATTTATTCGCTTACATCCGCGATCAGGTCTATAGTTGTGGATACCATGTTCTTGCCCGAGCGCTTTGCCTGATAGAGAGCTCTATCGGCGTTCGAAATGAGTTCTTTCGCTGTTTTCCCGTCCCGGGGAAACAGCGAAATTCCGGCGCTGCATGTAAGTAGTCCGGATGAAACTCCGTCAAAACAATGACCGCTGACGGCGTTGATGATTCTTTTCGTTACTTTTTCGGCGCCGTCCATATGGGTCTGCGGCAGAAGAATGCCGAACTCATCGCCCCCATACTTGCTTACCAGATCGATTTCCCGGCAGTTGTTTTTGATGATCATTGCAATTTCCTTCAGGGCCTGGCTGCCGTAAAGATGTCCAAGCTTGTCATTATATTTCTTCAGATTGTCAACATCCAGCATTACAAAAGAAAACACCTGGTTGAAACGCCTGGCTCTTTTGATTTCGCCTTCGAGTGATGTCATAAGAAAACGATAATTGTACACGCTCGTTAAACCGTCGGTGATGGCCTCTTTTTCAAGTTTCTGGTACAGGATGGTATTCTCTACAGCAATTGCCGCCTGGTTGGCCAGCACCGTTATGAGCTTTATATCGCCCGACGAATACAGTCGGCCGTCGGATTTATGAATCGCTACGAGCAAACCAAACATCAGTTTCTTGGCAACCAGCGGAGCCGACATGATAATGCGTGATTTGTCGGTTTCGGGAAGGAAGCGGCTTGCCAGCGCCGGAACATCAAATGCCAGTTCCTCACCTTTTTGGATCATTTCGCTGCTCTTGCCCTCCTTTATCATCCATTCCATAACCCCCGATTTACTGGGGAATATTTCTATGTTCATTTCCCCTTCTTCCATACCGCCCAAAGCTTTTGAGTATTTAATAATCCTGTCCCCGCTCATTTCCAGCAGATAGACTTTTTCCGCTTCGAGAACCACCAAGGAGCAATCGAGCAGCTTTTGGATAATGATTATCTTGTCTTTGCCAGCCGTCATCAAGCTGGTGATTTCGGAGAGCGTCGAAAAGAGGATATCTTTATATTTTGCAAGTTTAGGCATAACAGTGCGTTACCAGACTATTATAAAGTATTACTCGATATGAGATCCCGGGCGGCGCACACCCGCCGTTGAAATTATCAGCAAAACGTATGCCACGATAGCGGTTAAGACATTCGATGGACGTCGGGAGGGTGGTTACTTCTCCTTTGTTTCCTGTTGGGCGGTGAACCGCCTGGTATTGCGGATTCTCCTTGCGCCCGATCTCAGGCTTATGAGACCGCCGATAAAGAAAAACGCAGGAAAAGCGTACTTTTGCCAAACAGATATTTCGGTCACCTTGTGATGAAAAATCCTGAAGCTTTCATAGAAAGCAACCAAAAGAGCAACTCCCAGAAGCAGCTGAAGCACGGCAATGGTATACTGCGATATGATAGCTTCCTTGGGATGCCGGGAGGGTCGAACAAACCTCGGAGAGAACATCTTTGATTTTCTTACTCGCTTGCGATTGAATACCATGAGCTTGGCAGGGTTATTTCTCTTTTAATTCCTCGAATTCCGCATCCTCTATTTCATAGGGAGACAGATTCGAATAATCGTTCTCTTTGTTTTTCTTTCCGCTGCCGGAGCCTCTCGGTTTCGGCCCCCTTCTCGAAGCCGGCCGGTTGAGCGCGTTCCTTATACCCTTGAACACCGGATATAAAAGGCGCGCCAAAACCAGCAGCAGTATAAACTTAAACAGGGTACTCATACGATTCCTTTTCAAAATGGTGCGCCCGACAGGATTCGAACCTGCGACACCCGGCTCCAGACGCCGGCGCTCTATCCCTCTGAGCTACGAGCGCATCGTTTTTGTTGTTTCGTAAGCGAA